>JBFMCU010000204.1:0-6256 GCA_040754415.1 Planctomycetota bacterium | reverse complement strand
GGCCCGCGGCGCCGCGGCGCGCGCGGGAGCCGCGGGCGGCGCGCCGCGCGGGGCCCGCGGGGCGGGCTCCACCACTGCCCCCAGGCGGCGGATGCGCTCGGCGAGGGGCGGGTGAGTGGCGAGGAGGCCGCCCAGCGCGCTCCGGGTCCCGGCCCCGAAGAGCATATGGCTCACCTCGGGGGCGTGCGCGGCGTGCAGGCGGGAGCCCTCCGCCGTTTCCGCGATCTTGCCCAGCGCGCCGGCGAGCCCGCCCGGGTTCCGGGTGAACTGGACCGCCGCCGCGTCGGCGAGGAACTCGCGCTGGCGCGAGACGGCGGCCTTGATCAGGTTGCCGAGGAAGGTCCCGGCGTAGCCCACGAAGAAGAGCGCGAGCCCGATGAGCGGCAGGGGGTTCTTCTTCCCGCCGCGGACGTGGCGCAGGATCAGCCAGCCGATCATTCCGATGACGAGGATCCCGTGGATCGTCCCCATCAGGCGGAGGTTCAAACGCATGTCCCCGTTCAGGATGTGGCTGAACTCGTGGGCCACGACCCCTTGCAGCTCGTCCCGGGAGAGCTGTTCGAGGGTCCCGCGCGTCACGGTGATCGCCGCGTCGGCGGTGGAATGGCCGGCGGCGAAGGCGTTGATCCCCTCCTCGCGGTCCATCACGAAGACCGGGGGCACGGGGACGCCGGAGGCGATCGCCATCTCCTCCACGACGTTCAAGAGCCGCCGCTCCGCCGCGTCCGCCGTCCCCGGAAGGACGGGCCGGGCCCCGACGAGGGCCGCCACGGCGGGCCCGCCGGCGCGGAGCTGGGCGGTCTTGTACGCCGAGCCCAGGCCGACGACGGAGAGGACGCCGACGGCCGTGAGGAGGAGCACGCCGCCGTCCCATAGGTCGGGCGGGGGGCCGGACGAGCCCGCGAGACCCCCGAGGGCGAAGAGCACGACGACGTAGACGGCGGCGACGATCCCGGCGACCGCCAGGAGGAACAGGAAGACGAGCCAGCCGGTGTGGCGGCGCGCGCGATCCTGGTGGGCGAAGAAGTCCATCGCCGGGCGAGCGGCGTCCGCGGCGGAGCGACCCGCTACGTGAAGGAAACCTTGGGCGCCTCGCGCTGGGCGCGGTCCTCGATCTCGAAGAGCTGCGCGGAGGCGAAGTTGAAGGTGCCGGCGATGATGTTGCTCGGGAAGCTCTCCCGCGCCGTGTTGTAGCTCATCACGGCGTCGTTGTACGCCTGGCGGGCGAAGGAGACCTTGTTCTCCGTCGAGGTGAGCTCCTCGCTCAACTGCATCATGTTCTGGTTGGCCTTCAGGTCGGGATAGGCCTCCATGACCGCGAAGAGCCGCCCCATCGTGCCCGCCAGCGCCCCCTCGGCCCCCAGGAGCTCGCGCATCGCGCCGGCGTCGTCGGGATTGGCCGCCGCCCGGCGCTCCGCCGCCTGGGCCTGATTGCGGGCGGCGATCACCGCCTCGAGCGTCTCGCGCTCGTGCTTGATGTAGCCCTTCGCCACTTCGACCAGGTTCGGGATCAGGTCGTAGCGGCGCTTGAGCTGCACGTCGATCTGGGCGAAGGCGTTCTTTAACCGGTTCTTGAGCGCCACGAGCCGGTTGAAGGCGGCTACCACCCAGAAGATGAGGAGGAGCGCCAGGCCGGCGAGAGTCGCGAGCAGGATCAGAGGGCTCATGTTCGGGGTGCCTCCTGGAAGGGGGGATGGAACCGGCACCCTACCCGCCCGGGGGGGCCCCATTCACCCCTTTTTCCCGCCCCGGAGACCGCCTCACGAGCAATCGCGCCACGAGCGGACGGCGAAGTCGCCCCACCGGAGGCTCTGGTCGCCGCCGTGGACGAGCCCCCCGCCGCGGTGGGGATTCCCCGGAAGGTCGCGCCACCAGGAGACGCCCGCGAAGGCGCTCGGGGGCACCGTCTCCGCGGACTTGATCTCCCAGGGCACGAGCCGGCGGCCGAGATCCACGAGGAGGTCGATCTCGTGGCCGGTGCGATCGCGCCAGAAATAGAGCGGTGCCTTCTCGCCGCGGTGGACGAAGGATTTCAAGAGCTCGGAGACGACGAAGCTCTCGAAGATCGCTCCCCGCAGGGGGTGGTTCGAGAGGTCCGCCGCGCTTCGGATGCCGAGGAGGTAGCAGAGGAGCCCGGAGTCGAGGAAGTGGAGCTTCGGGGACTTGATCAGGCGCTTCTGGAAGTTGGCGAAGTGGGACGGGAGGCGATGGACGAGGAAGCTCGCCCCCAGAATGGAGAGCCACGCGCGCACCGTGGGCGCGCTGATCCCCGTGTCGTTCGCAAGCGAGGAGAGATTGAGGAGCTGGCCGGTCCGGCCGGCGCAGAGCCGCAGGAAGCGCTGGAAGACCTCGAGCTCGCCGACGTTGGCGACCTGCCGGACGTCCCGCTCGACGTACGTGGACACGTAGCCCGCGAGCCACGTGCGGGCCTCCACTGCCGGATGGTGGACGCGGGGATAGAAACCCTGGAACAGGACTTCGTCGAGGGACGGGCCGGGCTCGGCGACGACCGAGCCCGGCGCGCGATCCGCGGCCGGGCCGTCGAGTTCTGCCGGATCGGCGGCCGGCCGGCCGCGAAGCTCCCCGAGGCTGAAGGGCAGGAGATGGAGGACCGCGCAGCGGCCGGCGAGGCTCTGCGAGATGCGGGCGGCGAGGAGGAAGTTCTCCGAGCCGGTCAGGACGAAGCGCCCTGGGCGCGGATCCTCGTCGACCAGGATCTGGACATGGGAGAAGAGGTCGGGCGCCCGCTGAGCCTCGTCCAGGATCACCCCGGCCGGGAAGCCGCCCAGGAACCGGTGCGGATCGGCCCGAGCAAGCTCCCGGGCCTCGGGATCCTCCAGGGAGACATAGGCGTGGGCGGGGAAGGTATCCCGCACGAGGGTGGTCTTCCCGGACTGGCGGGGCCCGGTCAGCGTGACCACCGGGAGCTGGGCGGCCGCCCGCTGCAAGGGTTCCCGGAGATGGCGGCGGATCATCACCCTCGGGATGGCAGCGGGAAGCTCTCCGGCCAATCGAAAATCAGATTCGTGATCCGCCAAGACTCGCCTGGTCCGATCACGACCCGGCGGGAGCGGCGCCGAGCCCCTCGTGGGCGAGGAGCCCCGCCGGGGCCTGGGCGGCGAGGGCGTCGTGGCCGAGGCTCAGGATGGCGGGGACGACGAAGAGGGTGAAGAGGGCGCTGACGGAGAGGCCGCCGACGATCACCGCGGCGAGGCCCTGGTAGAGCTCGGCCCCGGCGCCGCCGCCGATCGCGAGCGGGAGCATGGCGAAGATCGTCGTCGTCACCGTCATCAGGATCGGGCGCAGGCGCGTGCGGGCCGACTCGGAAAGGGCCGTCCGCATGTCGAGGCCCTGCTCGCGGAAGTTATTCGCCTGGTGGACGATCAGGATCGCGTTGTTCACCACGATGCCGGCAAGGATGACGAACCCGAGCATCGCGATCACGTCGAAGGCCGCCTCGCCGTTCGTGAGCTCGCTCGCGATGCGGATGCCGATCAGGCCGCCGGATAGGGCGAGCGGCACGGTGACCAGGATCACGAACGGCTTCAGCCACGAGCGGAAGAGCGACACCATCAAGAGGTAGACGATCAGGATCGAGAGCCCGAACCCGCTCGTGAGGGCGCGCAGGGTCTGCCGCAGGGCATCGGCGGAGCCGCCCACCCGGAGGTCGTACTCCGCGCCGAGCTGGGCGGTCACGGCCGGGAAGGCATCGCCCTCCACCTCGTCGACGACCGCCTCGAGGGGCGCCGACTGCGCGATGTCGACGGTGAGGAGCGCGTTGCGCTGGCGTTCGAGGCGGCGGATCGACTGCGGGCCGGTGGTGCGCTCGACGCGGGCCACGTCCCCGAGCGAGACCACCTCGCCGCCCCGGGTCACGAAGCGGATGCCGGCGAGATCTCCGTCGGAGGCGACGCGCGCCTGGGGAGCGAGCACGTTCAGATCGACCTCTCGGCCGCCGTCGATCATCTCCGTGACGCGGCGCCCGGCCACCACCGTCTCCACGATGCGGCCGACCTCGGCCACGTCGAGCCCGATGTCCTTCGCGCGGTCCTCGTCGACGGTCACCCGGTACTCCGGGCGGCCGGTGACGAGCGAGCTGCGCACGGAATCGACGCCCGGAAGCCCCCGGATGCGGCTCTGGAGCTCCGCCGCCCCTCGCTCGAGGCCCGCGATGTCCGGCCCGGAGATCTCCACCTCGAACTGCTTGCCGGGGTTCTCGAAGATGCTGGCCCGGATCGGCACGACGAAGCGGAACCCGGGGAGCGACATCGCGGGGCCGAACAGCCGGGAGTGGAAGGCGGCGATGTCCGCGGCCGTGGCGTATTCCTCCTTCAGGATCACGCCGCCGCCGTTGAACCCCCCCGACACCGCGAAGATGCGATCCGCCTCCGGTTGGGCGAGGACGAACCGCTCGAAGGGTTTGTAGTTCTCCTTCACCGCCTCGACCCGGGTGCCGGGGATCGGCTCGGCGAAAAACAGGACGAGGTTGCGGTTGCCGGTGGGCAGGTACTCCGCCGAGGGGGCGAGCCGCAACGTGGCGAGGGAGCCGGCGGCGACGAGCAGCACGAGGCCGAGCTTGAGAGCGGTCGCCCCCGGGCGGGGATGCGCGAGCCAGCCGCAGAAGGCGGCGTAGGACCGGCCGACCGGGCCGAGGCGCCGGCGCGGTATCCGCTCGCCCCCGTCGCGGAAGACCAGAGAGCACAGCACGGGCACCACCGAAAGGGCGACGAGGAGCGAGAGCAGGACCGCCGCGGAGATGGCGAGAGCGATGTCGGTGAAGATCTGGCTCGCCTCGTCCTGCTGGAGGACGATCGGCACGAAGACCGCCACCGTGGTGAGGGTCGACGCGAGCACGCCGCCCCACATCTCGCGCCCGCCGTCGATCGCCGCCTGGAGCCGCCCCTTCCCCATTTCGAGGTGGCGGAAGGTGTTCTCGAGGATGACGATCGCGTTGTCGACGACCATCCCGCTCGCAAAGGCGATGCCCGCGAGGCTGATCACGTTCAACGTCCGCCCCGTGGCGAGCAGGACGAGGAAGACCCCGATGAGCGAGATCGGGATCGAGAGCGCGATGATGAGGACGGACTTCGGGCTGCGCAGGAAGAAGAGCAGCACGATCACCGCGAGCCCGGCCCCCATAGCGAGGTTTTGGCGGACGAAGTCCATCGCGGCGTTGATGTAGGAGGTCTCCCGGTACATGGCGTCGAGGCGGATGTCGAGGCCACGGCGGGCGAATCCCGCGTTCAGCCGCGCGATCATGCCGTCGATGTCGGCGATCAGGTCGACGACGTTCGTGCCGACCTGGCGCTGCACGCCGATCCCGACGCCCTCCTCGCCGTCCATGTTCACGAAGCTCTGCTTCTCGCGGTAGCCGTCGACGACGGTCGCGACGTCTCCCACCCGCACCGATCCGGCCGAAAGCTCCTTGACGATGAGATCCCCGAGCTCCCGGGCCTGCCGGGCGCGCCCCACGGTCCGCACGACGTGCTGGCGCTCGGCGGTCTCCACCGTACCGCCGCGTACGTTGACGTTGCCGCCCTGGACGGCGGCGAAGACCTCGTCGAAGGTCACGCCCCGCGCCACCATCAGCTCGGCGTCGAGGCGGATCTGCACCTCGCGCTCCGATCCCCCCACCACGAAGAGCGAGGCGACGCCCGGGATCCGCTCGATGTGGGGCTCCACTTCGTCCTGGACGAGGCGGCGCAGGTAGTTCACGTCGTAATGCGATTCGATGCGGATCCACATCACGACCTGGCGATCGCCCGCGCTGGCGATCGAGACGATCGGCTCATCGGCCTCGGCAGGCAGGCGCGGCACCTGGTTCAGCTTGTTGAGCACGTCGACGAGGGCGAGCTGAGTGTCGGCGCCGTACTCGAACTCCAGGGTGACCGTGCTCGACCCCTCGGCCGAGTCGCTCGTCATCTCCACGAGCCCCTGCACGTTCTGGAGCACCTCCTCCAGCTCGCGCGTCACCTGTTCCTCCACCTCGACGGCGCTCGCGCCGCGGAAGGCCGTGCGCACCGTGATGCGGGGGATGTCGACGGTCGGCTTGAGCTGGATCGGGATCCGCTGCATCCCGATCACGCTGAAGAGCACGAGCAGGATCACCGCCACGGCCACCGTGTAGGGCCGGGCGACGATGGCGCGGATGGGGTTCACTGCCGGCCCCCCGCGCCGCCGGACGGGCCCGCGCCGGGCGCCTCGGCGTCCGCGGGCCCGCCGGGGGCGCCGCCGGGGTGTCCGCCGGGGCCCTCGC
>JBFMCU010000203.1:0-2589 GCA_040754415.1 Planctomycetota bacterium | reverse complement strand
GCGTCTGCGCCCGCCGCTGCGCTGCACCTCCTCCGAGGGTTGTCGTTCTAACCCGCGTCGTCGGTGCGCCTTGCGGCGAACGCAGCCGCACTCGGCGAAATGCCCCAACTGGCTGCATCAGACCACTAGTGTCGCGCCGCGGCTCCACTACACTAGCCCTCCTCGCGTTCTTCGGCTTCGTGCTCGGGGCCCGGGCGCCCGGCGGGGGCCCGGGGACCGCGCGGACAGGGGCGCGCGGCGAACTGGAGGCCGCGCTGGCGGCCGTGGCGGAGCGTTGGACCGCCGCGGCGGCCCGCGTCTCGCGCGGCCGGGCCCCGGCGGCGAGCGTGCGGGTCGCGGTCTCGGTCCGCGACGTCGCGAGTGGCGCGGAGCTCGCCGCCCTCGACGCGGACCGCCCCCTGCGGCCAGCCTCGAACATGAAGCTCGTGACGAGCGCCGCCGCCCTCGTGCTCCTGGGCGGCGGGATGGAGTTCCTGACGCCGATCGAGGCGGGCGGGCCGGTGGTCGGCGGCGAGCTCTGGGGAGACCTCGTGGTCCGAGCCGCCGGGGACCCGCTCTCTTCCCCCGACGGCGATCCCCGCGTCGAGCCGCGGCTCCTCGAGGTGGCGCGGGCGATCCGGGCGGCCGGCATCGGGGTGGTGACCGGGGACCTCGTCCTGGACGAGGGCAGCTTCGCGGTCCCCGCCCCCGGGCCGGGGTGGCCGGATCCGAGCCAGCACTGGGCCGAGTACTGCGCGCTCTCCGGCGGATTCACGGTGAACGGGGGCGTGCTGGTCGCCGACGTCTTCCCCGGAGCGGTGGGCACGCGGGCCCGGGTCGAGGTGCATCCCTCGCCCCACGGCCTCGCCTCCGACTACGACGTGCGCACGACGGGGGGCGCGCGGCTCGACGTGCGGGTGGGAGCGACCGTGAGCACGGTGACCGTGCGCGGAGAGCTCCCCCACACGAAGGCCGAGTTCCGGGCCGAGTTCTCCCATCCGCGGCCGGTCCTGCTCTTCGCGTCCGTTTTCCGCGCCCAGCTCGCCGCGGCCGGCGTCGTGGTGCGCGGCGGGACACGCCTGGAGCGGGGCGCCCGCGGCGGGCCGCGGATCGCCGAGCTGCGCTCGCCCGTCGACGGGACCCTGCGGCCGATCAACGCCGAGTCGCGCAACGGCGTCGCCGACCAGCTCTTCCTCGCCCTGGGGCACACGCTTGCCGGCGCCGGGACCCGGGAGGCCGCCTTCGCCGCCACCCGGCGCGCCCTCGCGGAGCTCGGGGTGTCCACCGCCGGCTTCCGCCAGGTGGACGGCTCCGGCCTGTCCCGGGATGACCGGGTCAGCGCCCGGCAGATCACCGCCTTGCTCCGGGGGGTCCTGGCCGGGGACGAGGGCGCCGCCGCCCTCTATCTGGACTCCCTGGCCGTGGCGGGCGAACGCGGCACGCTGGCCGATCGCCTCGCCGGTTCTCCGGCCCGGGGCCGCGTGCGGGGCAAGACGGGGTGGATCGCCGGGGTGAGCGCGCTCTCGGGCGTGGCGGACCCCCTCGCCGGCGGCCGGCTCGTCTTCTCCATCCTGGTCGAGTACCCCCCCGACGTGGGAGGATTGAACAACGCCTGCTTCAAGCCGATGCAGGACGAGATGGCGAAGATCCTCGTGGAGGGCGGATCGTGAGCGGCTGGTCCGAGGACCAGGAGCGGGCGCTCGTGGTGGCCCGCCGGGCGGCCCGCGAGGCGGGGGAGATCCTGAAGGGCTTCTTCGGCCGCCTGAGCGGCCAGCGCATCGCGGTCAAGAGCTCGCCCCGGGACCTGGTGACGGAGGCGGACCTCGCCAGCGAGCGCCACCTCGTCCGGCGGCTGCGCGACGCCTTCCCCGACCACCGCATCGAGGCCGAGGAGGAGGTGCAGGACGAGGACGACGGCCAGCCGCGCTGGTTCGTGGATCCGCTCGACGGGACGATCAACTTCGTCCACGGCCTCCCGATCTTCGCGGTCTCCCTCGCCCTCCTGAGCGAGGGAACTCCCGAGGTCGCCGTCGTCTATTCGCCGATGCTGCGCGAGATGTTCGCCGCTCGCCGGGGCGGGGGGGCGACGCTCGACGACGTCCCGATCCACGTGAGCGAGACGGCGGAGCTCGGCCAGGCCATCCTCGGCACCGGATTCCCGTACCGCCGCACCGAGCTCGCCCACGACAACCTGGCCAACTTCGCCCGCTTCTTTCCCGATGTGCGCGGGCTGCGGCGCATGGGCTCGGCGGCCCTCGACCTCGCCTTCACCGCCGCCGGGCGCCTGGACGGCTTCTGGGAGCTCCACCTCTCCCCCCACGACGTCGCCGCCGGGGCGCTCCTCGTCCGCGAGGCGGGCGGGATCGTCACCGATGCCGGCGGCGGCGACGACTGGCTCCGGGGCAAGAGCATCGTGGCCGCCGGGCCCGCCCTCCACCCCGAGCTCCTGAAGCGGATCGAGCACTGAGCGGCTGAGCGGCGGCGCAGGGCTCCGGCAAGTTGCCGTAACCCCTGGCCGGGTCGGGATTCCGAGTGGGGACTGGCGTTCGTCGACCACCCTGGTTAGGTTGCGGGAGTGGCGCGGCAGGAGGGACGAGCGCGAGGTGGCCG
>JBFMCU010000202.1:0-10644 GCA_040754415.1 Planctomycetota bacterium | reverse complement strand
GGTCGGGACCGGCGCCGCGACCCGCGGGCTCCGCTGGGCCTGGGCCCTAGACCTCGGCGCCGCGGCCCCGGGGGCCTTCCTGGCTGGGGCGCTCCTCCTGCCCTTCGCCGGCTGGTCCGGGAACCTCCTCCTCCTTGTCGGGTTGAAAGCAGCATCCCTCCTCGGGGGGATGCGGGGGCGGAGGGAGGCGACCTCCTTCCCCCCCTCCCCGGCGGACGAAAGGTGTATCGTCGGGGGTTAGAGACCACCGGCTCCGGAGGTTCGAAACCATGCCCCTTCTCCCGCTTCTCCTCCTGGCCCTCGTCCCGCCGCGGGCCGCCGCCGGCGAGGCGCTCGCGGGCCGCGACCTCGAGGCGCTCGCCGCCGAGGCCCGGCTGCGCTCCTTCCAGGCCCTGGCCGGGCTCGATCTGACCCAGACCGAGACCCTCGCCGGCCTCGCCGAGCGGGTGGCGGGCGAGCGGGATCGCTACCTCGCGCGCCGCGCCTCCTTGCTCGCGATCCAGAAGGCGACCTTCACCGCCTTCCGCCACCAGAACCTCGACGGGGGGGAGTTAACCCCGCTCGTGGAGCGGAACACGGCGGAGGCGAGCCACCTCGGCGACAAGACACGCAACGAGTTCGTCGCCTCGCTCGCGGGGATCGACGCGCTCGCCCGCGAGGTCCTCGACCCCGGCCAACTCCTGCTCGTCGACCTCCTGGGGCCGGAGGAACTCGTGCGCTGCGCCCTCGGGGAGGCGGACCGGGCGCCGGGCGAGCCCCTCCTCCGCCAGGCGTGGGGGGCCCTCGAGGCGGTGGCGGGGGAGAAGGGGCGCACCCTCGAGCGGCTGGCGGGCGACGAGGCTCGCCAGCTCCTCGCCGTCGCCGCGCGCGAGGGCCAGCCGGCCTGGGACCCCGCGGCCGAGGAGGAGCGGATCGCCGGCGTCCTCGAGCGCGCGGCATGCCTCTCGGATCGCGCGGCGGAGCGCTGCCGCGGCGCCCTCGCGCGCGAGATCCTGCCGCGGACGAAGACCGAGCACGCGCGCGAGGGGCTCGCGCGGATCCACGCGGAGAAAGTCCTCGCACCGAGCACGCTCCTCCGCCTGCTCCTCGCCGAGGGCGCGGCGTCCATCCTGCGCGGAGGCGAAGCGGCGGACCTGACGCCCGAGCGGCGCGCGGTGCGCGAGCTCGAGGCCGACGTCGAGACGCTGCGCGACCAGATCAGCCTCTTGAACCTCCTGAACGGACTGCACCTGAGCCGCGCGCAGCTCGCCGCGCTCGCTTCGTGCGGCGAGCGCGCGGCGGCCGCGCGGGCGAAGGAGGCGCGCGTCCTGCCGTCCGCCCTGGCCTCGATCGGCCTCCCGCCGGGCCCGGGCGAGCCCCCGGACGGCGCGGAAGGCCGGGAACGCCTCGGCCGCGAGATGCAACGCCTGTCCGACGAGCTCGGCCGGGGGCGCCTGCCGGTCGCGAAGCGCGTGCGGCGGATCGAGGCGATCGCCGGGCGCCGGCCGGCGGGGCCGGCGGGCTTGTCGCCGGAAGCCGCCGCCGCGGGAGCGCGCGAGGTCCTCGCCGTCCTGACCCCCGCGCAGGAGCAGGTGCTCCTCGACTTCAATCGCTGCCTCCTCCCGCCGCCGGAGCTGAAGGACCCCGTGCGGGTCGGCCAGGCGGGGGGCAACGAGCGCCGGCTGCGCGAGCTGGCGCTCGTCCGCGACGTCCCCGCCGAGCGCTACGGCGCGCGGCGGGCGCAGATCGCGGAGGGTGCGCTCTTCCGGCTGGAGAAGCTCGAGGGGAGCTTCTCCCCCGACGCGCGGGAAGCCGTGGTCGCGGAGCTCCTCGCGATCTTCGACGAAGCCCGCGCCCTCGACGACGCGGCGTTCGCGGTGCGCTCGGCCGAGCTCGTGGCGCGGCTGGAGAACCTCGGCCTCGCGACGCGGCTGAAGGAGGAGCTCGCCGGCGATCGCGAGACGGAGCTCGCGAGCCGAGCGGCGAACCTGCTCCTGGATCGGTACGTTCCGGAGCTGGCGCGCGAGATCGTCGCCCGCCGCGAGCAGCGCGGCCTTCCCGATCCGGTGGACCTGGAGACGATCGCCCCCGCGCCCTCCTGCAAGGACGGGAAGTGCGCGGTCGATTGAGCATGGATCGCGGGCGGGGCGACGGTCCCGTGGCGCGCACGCAGCGGCGCGAGTTCCTCGCCTCGCTCGCCGGGCTGGCGGCGATTCCCGCCCTCCGCGCGACGAGCGCCGGGCGCGCACTGCTCTCGCTCGCGGGGCGCGACACGGAGGAGGCGCACGAGGTCCTGCCGGGCTACTGGACGAGCCTCCCCGGCGTCCGGACCTCCTGCCATGTCTGTCCCCTCGACTGCGTGCTCGAGGACGGCGAGACGTGCTTCTGCCGGACGCGCACGAACCGCGGCGGGCGGCTCTACACGACCGCCTACGGGAATCCCTGCCTGCTCGCCGCCGATCCGATCGAGAAGGTGCCGCTCAACCACTTCCTGCCCGGCGAGAAGACGCTCGCCCTCGGCACGGGAGGCTGCAACCTGCGCTGCCTCTACTGCCAGAACTGGGAGCAGTCCCAGGAGAAGCCGCTCGACCTGAAGAACCACGACCTCCCCGTGGAGCGCGCCGCGGACTCGCTCGCCGGAAGCGACATCCGCACGATCGCCTTCACCTACACCGAGCCGATCGCCTTCCTCGAGTACCTCTGCGACGTCGCGGCGCACGCGCGGGCGAAGAAGATCCGGTGCGTGGCGGCGACGGCCCTTTTCGCCACGCCGCCGGCCGCCAAGCACCTCGGCCGGCACCTCGACGCGGCCTGCGTGGCGATCAAGGCCTTCGACGAGACCTTCTACGACAAGGTCTGCGGCATCAAGCTCGCGCCCGTCCTCGAGGCGACCGAGGCCCTCGCCGCGGAGAAGGTGTGGATCGAGATCACGACCCTCGTCGTCCCCGGCTACAACGACGACGAGAAGAAGCTCGGCGAGCTGGCCCGCTGGATCGCGACGACGCTCGGCGCGGACACGCCCTGGCACCTCGCGCGCTTCGTGCCCCAGTACCGCCTCGCCTCCGTGCCCCGCACCCCGATCGAGACCCTGGAGCGCCTGCGCGAGGTGGGCCGCGATGCCGGCCTCGCCCACGTGTACCTCTCGAACGTCGCCCCCCACGAGGGGAACCACACCGACTGCGCCCGCTGCGGCGCGCGCGCGATCGAGCGCCTGGGCTTCGAGCTCCTCGCGAACCGCCTCGCCGGCAAGGGCGCCTGCCCGAAGTGCCACCGGCGGCTCGCGGGGGTGTGGGCGTAGGCGGGACCGCCCGGCGCTCAGTAGCCCAAGAAGAGACCCTGCGCGTTCGACAGCGCCCAGGGCTGGATGCCGCCCCAGTGCAAGGCCTGGGTCGCCGCCGTGAATCCGGCGAAGGCGGGATCGCTCGGAACGGGGATGGTGTAGGAGGCGATCGGTCCCGCCAGGAAGGGCTGCATGAGGAGCTCGCCGTTGGGATCGGCGACGTTCACGAGGAGCGTCTGGCCGCCGCTCAACGTCAGGGTGGTCGGAGTGCCGTAGCCGACGAGCCACGCCAGGCTGTGGCCGGTGGTCCCCGCGAGATCCACGATCGCCCGGTACGTGCCGCCGAGGACCGGCATGGTCAGGGCGAAGTGGCTGTAGGGGTTGGCGCCGGCGTTGCGGTAGGTGACATCCGCCTAGGCCACGCGGGTGAACACGTAGGCCGAGCCGGCGTCGGTGTGACCTCCGGTGTTGTCGTAGGGCGCTCCGATCAGGCCCAGGCCGCCGTGGAGATCGACGTCGTAGCCGAACATGTCCTCGGCGGCGGCGTCGCTCGCGATCAGCTTGGCCTCCTGGCTCCAGGCGGAGCCCGCGCGCACGAAGGCATAGGCCGATCCGGCATCCACCAGGGTGTCGAGATCGTCGGTGACGGCGGCGATCAGCGCGACATCGCCGCTCAGGGCCACGGCGCTGCCGAAGCTGTCCCGCGATGGCGGCGTCGCTCGCCGTCAGCTTCGCCTGCGCGGTCCAGGCGGAACCCGCGCGGACGAACACGTGCACGGACCCCATCCAGGCGCCGGCGCCGAGGTTGTCGTTGTACGCGCCGACGAGGGCGGTGTCCCCCTCGACGGCCGCCGCGTTCCCGAAGTAATCGGACGTCGTCCCATCGCTCGCGGTGAGCTTCGCCTGCTGGCTCCACGCGGTTCCCGCGCGCACGAACACGTAGGCCGCGCCGATGTTCGCATAGCCATCGTGGTCCTCCCACTCGGCACCGACGACCGCCGTGTCGCCGTGGAGGGCCACGGCGCCCCCGAAGCCGTCCCCGGTCGCGGCGTCGCCCGCCGTGAGCTTCGCCTGCTGCGTCCAGCTCGTCCCCGCCCGGACGAACACGTAGGCGGAGCCGGAGGTCGGCCCCGCATCGTCGTCGGCGAGCGCGCCGACGAGGGCCGTGTCCCCGTCGAGGGCCACGGCGCAGCCGAACCAGTCGCCGGCCGAGCCGTCGGCCGCGGTGAGCTTGGCCTGCTGCGTCCAGACCGTGCCCGATCGCTCGTGGACGTAGGCGGCGCCGGCGTCGCTGCCGAGACCATCCTCGTTGTAGGCCCCCACGAGCGCCGTCTCGCTGGCGAGCGCGACCGACCACCCGTAGGCATCCCCGGCCGCTCCGTCGCTCGGGGTGAGGGTCGCCTGCGGCGTCCACAACCCGGCTTGGCGCACGAACACGCGGGCCGAGCCCGAGTCCGTCCCCCGCGGGTCGTCCCTCCGCACGCCGGCGAGCGCCGTCTCGCCATGGAGCGAGACCGCGCACCCGAAGTGGTCGTCGTCCGCCCCGTCGCCGGCCTCCAGGCGGGCGAGCTGCATCCAGAGCCAGGGATCGATCGTGAGGGGGTAGCTCGCTCGCGCATCGTCCACGAGGATCGAGAGCCGAAAACCGGCGGCCGCGAAGCGGGCGTCGAGCTCGCGCCCCGCGGCATCCCAGGCCCGCAGGCCGGTGTAGTGGAGGTCCGGGCCCCCTCTCGTCGCGGCCAAGAAGACGTCCCGGCCGCCGGGAAGGACCGCGGGGCGCACCTCCTCGCATTCGAGCTCGAGGGCGAGCGGCGCGTCGCCCCTCCCGCCGCTCCGCGCGGGGCGTAGCGACGATTCCGGCCAGCACCAGGCAACCGAGGACGCGCAGCGCAGGGGTCCGAACGAACATGGGCACCTCCCGAGGGAGAACGGCCAGCCGACGAACCCAACCTATCGCGTTTCGCCGACTTCGGGGGCGCGCCGCGCTCCTCCGCCCGAAACTCCCCGGCGCGTGAGATTCCCGTCCGGCGGCCTCCGTCAGCCCGCGCGGGCCCGGCGCGCGGCGACGAAGGACCGGACGGCCAGCACGAGGAAGAGCGCGCACAGGAGCGCCATCGCCGTCTGGGCGAGCGCCGCCGCCGGCCGGGCGACCTGGCCGCCGGCGAGGAGCCTCCAGGCGCCGGGGAGCCCCCGCGCGCTCCCGAGGAGCCCGAGGAGGGCGAGCACCGTCGCGAGGTGCATCGCCGCCTTGAGCCGCCGCTCGGCGAGCCCCGCCCAGCCGAGGAGGACGAGCGGGATCCCGAAAAAGGCCGGGATGAGCGCCGTGACGCTCTCCCGGCCCGTGCCGAGGTAGCCCCCCGCGCCGAGGAGGGAGAGGACGATCCCGAGGACGATGCTGATCCGAGCCATGGCCGTGGTCCTTCCTGCGGCGCGGGATACGGAGGGGCCGATCCGGTGCGACCCGGATCCCGGCCGCCCCCGGCGCGCCCCTCGCCGCCGGCGGCTACAGTGGGAGGCGATGGATCGCCACGAGCTCCTGCGGAGCGCGCTCGGCCTCGCCGCCGGGCTCGCCCTGGCGCCGCGGGCCGTTCTGGCCCGCGGGCGAGCGCTCCAGGAAGGGGAAACGGCCCCCCTCCCCGCCCCGAAGACCCTGCCGGCGCGCTCGCTCGGCGCGAGCGGCCCCGCGGTGACGATGCTCGGGCTCGGCGGGTTCCACGTCGGGGGCCGGAGCGCCGAGAAGGAGGCGCGCGAGCTCGTGGAGACCGCCTACGCGGAGGGCGTGCGCTTCTTCGACAACGCCGAGAGCTACCAGGACGGCCAGGCCGAGCGGTGGATGGGGGGGGCGCTCGAGGGCATCCGCGACCAGGTCTTCCTCATGACGAAGACCCACTCGCCCGCCGATCGCAGCGCGGAGAGCGCGCGGCGGCACTTGGAAGGGAGCCTGGAGCGCCTGCGCACCGATCGCCTCGACCTCTGGCAGCTCCACTCCGTGCAGAGCCCGGAGGACGTCGATCGCGCCTTCGCCCCCGGCGGGGCGATGGAGTACATCCTGGCGATGAAGGAGAAGGGGGTCGTGAAACACGTCGGCGTCACCGGCCACCACGATCCGGCGGCGAACGCGCGGGCCCTCGAGCACTTCGACCGTGGGATGCGCTTCGACGTCATGCAGATGCCCCTGAACCCCGTCGACTTCCTCCAGAAGAGCTTCCAGAAGAGCGTCCTCCCCGGCCTCGTCGAGCGGAAGATCGGCGTGATCGCCATGAAGACGCTCGCCTCCGGCCGGATCCTCGCCGAGGGCCTCGCCACCGTCGAGGAATGCCTGCGCTACGTCTGGACCCTGCCGGTGAGCGTGGCGGTCGTGGGCATGGAGACCCCGGAGCAGGTCCGGACGAACGCCGCCCTCGCCCGGGCCTTCGCCCCGCTGAGCCCCGTGGAGGTCGACGCCCTCCACGCGCGCCTCGCGCCGCGTGCCGCCCTCGCCCTCGAGTGGTACAAGAACGGGTGAGGGAGCTCCGTCCCCGGCTCCCGGCCCGCGTTCCCTGACGAAGGAGCCCCCCCATGACGCCGGACCCCGATCGGCCGCCCCCCGCGCCGGATGAGAATCCGCCCGGCCCTCCGGCCGGCCCCGGGGGTCTCGCCGGCCTCCTCGTCGGGCTCCGCCAGGCCCTGCGGGAGAGCGCCGCGCTCCGCCGCCTTGCCGGCCTGCTCGCGGGCTTCCTGCACGACGCGCTGGCGGAGGTCGAGGTCGCGCCTAGCGAGCCGCCCGCGGCGGTCGAGCCCCCGCCCGCCCCGCCCCCGGCCCGGCCGATGGAGCTCGCGCTCGGCACGGCCCGGGCCGTGGTCGAGGTGAGCGGGCCGGCCCGCGTCGCGCCGGCGCCGGCCGCGCGCGCGCCGCGGGCGGTGGAGGGAGAGGTCGTGGGTCCGCACTGGACGCGGGGCCCCGAGGTGAACGAGACGCGCCTCGTGCGCCGGGCCCGGCTCAAGGCGGAGTGCTGCCGCTGGGCGGGGCAGCGGCGGCGGCGCCTCCAAGAGGGAGCGGAGTTCGACGCGGCGGTCAAGCCGCACGACGAGGAGCTCGGGCGGCGCGCCCGCGAGCTCGAGACCTTCGCCTGGCCGCTCGATCCCTATGCCGCCCTCCCGGCCGACGAGGGGCTCGAGGACCTCGCCTCCTGCTACGACAACGTCGCAGCGGCCCTGGAGCTCGCCCGGGAGATACGCGCCGACGAGGAAATGGGCGGGGCGTTCCTCCCCGAGGCCTTCCAGCTCTTGGCGGAGGCGCAGTCGGCGCTTCGCTTCGGCCTCCGTCCCCTCACCGGGCAGAAGGAGGACGACGTGCAGGAGGGGGCGTTCCTCTGGCTGCGCCGGCGCACCGCGTGGGACGAGATCTACGTGCCGCGCCACATGAAGCTCGACGATCCGGCCGATCCCCGGCGCTGGCACGGCCGGCAGGAGGAGATCGACGCCCTGCGCGGCCGGTGGGAGGCGGAGAGCCAGACCGCGCGGCGGCGCAAGAACCTCCTCGGCAAGGTCCGCTACCACGCCCGGCGCGTGGAGCAGGGCGGTTCGGCGAGCGATCCGCGCGAGGAATGGAAGAAGATCGACGAGGCGGTCGCCGGCCTGCTCTCCGATGGGCTCCCGGTCTCCAACGTGGAGCTGCGGGACCTCCTGAGGCCGGTGATCGAGCTCGTGCCCGACGGCGTCGCGCTCTCGGCGGACGCAGAGCGCGTCCTGGAGGAGATCGACCGCTTCCTCGCCTCGCGCGAGGCGGAGGCCGGTCTCGCCCCTCGCCCGCGGGAGCCCTCCCCGGAGGTGCGGCAGGCCTCCGAGCTCCTGCGGGGCCGCACGGTCGTGCTCATCGGCGGCCACGAGCGCCCGCAGTCGCGCGACGCCCTCGTGAAGAGCCTCGGCCTCGCCGAGCTCCGCTGGATCACCGCCACGAGCGGCACCTCCTTCGGGAGCTTCGAGCCGCAGATCGCCCGCCCCGAGACCGCCCTCGTCCTCCTCGCGATCCGCTGGAGCTCCCACTCCTTCGAGAACGTGAAGGGCCTCTGCCAGAAGCACGGCAAGCCCTTCGTCCGCCTCCCCGGCGGCTACAGCCCGAACCAGGTGGCGCGCCAGGTGCTGGATCAAGCGAGCGGGCGGCTCGGGGGGTAGGGGGGGGCGGTCGAATTGGCGCCAGGGATCAGCTTCCTTGCTCTCCGCCGGAGGTCGTCGACCCGGGACGATTGTCCAGCCCACGGTGACGCCGGACGTTCAGGGTCTTCCACAAGAGGCCCGGGTGCGAGCGGATGCGCTGTTGGAGGCGAGCGTCGTCGGTCAGCAACTCCGGCGCGATCTCCCCGCGCTCGTGGATGCGCTCGAGGAACTCGGCCTCACCCCCCTCGAGGGGCAAGAGGGCCGAGAGCATCCCGTGGCATTCGGCCACGAGCCGGGCGCACCAGGCTTCGAGCTCGTGCCGCGCCGGAGCGAGGTCGGCGCGCAGGAGCGGGACGAGCTCTCGCTCCGCGTCGCGCGGTTCCATGTCGATGTCCCCGACGACGAGCGTTCGCCAGTCCCGCCGGCTGGAGGCACCATGGACCACGAAGGCGAGGCGCAGCTTGCGCCGCTCGAGGCCAGGAAGCTGCAGGAGCGAGTGAACGTCGAACAGATCGCGGCTCGCGTGCCGCCCGAACAGAGCGGCGAGCTTGCCCGCCACGAGCTCATGCGGGTCCAGGAGCACGACCTGCCGGGCGATCCTCGGTCCGATCGCGAGCGAATCGCGCGCCCCAACGTCCCAGAGCGGCAAGCGGTGCAAGAAGTTCAAATCGAGCTCGAGCGCTCCAGTGCCCCGCCCTCGCGCGCTCGTAGGCGAGCCGCCACTTGCCGCCGGCGTGCTCGGTCGGCATGCGCCGGACCGTCAGACCGTGTCGCGAGCAAACGGCTTCGACCGCTCGCTCCACGAGGGGGCGCTCCGCGAGCATCGTCGCCCGGTCGAGCGCGCCGATGTAGTTCAGGTCGACGTCGACAGAGAGCCGGGGCAGAGCGAGAACGAAGAGGTTGGCCGCGGTTCCGCCCTTCAACGCGAGCCGGTCGCGCAAGAACGGATGGCCGCGCATTTCCTCGAGCAGATCGAGCAGGTGGAACGCCTTCTCCAGGGGTTCGGGCCGGAAGCCGGTTTCGCCTGCGGCACGGTCGATCTCGACCGCCGAGATCCTCATCCGGGCTCCTCCCACCGGCGCTCGAGCACCGCCTCCGGCACGATCAGATTCCAGCGCGGCACCAGCCGGCCGGGCTCGCGGCGAGAGCTCAGGTACCGCGGCTGGGCCGGGGCCCGCTCGCGGAACGGTGCGAGGTGTTTCTCCTCCACCATCAGCGCGTCGCGGTGCTGCTCCAGGAAGAAGCCCACGCGTGCCGCGGTCAGGGCCGAGCCCAGGAGCAACGCGTACCTCGCGACCTCGGCCAGGTCGAAGAACTCGATCATCTCCAGCGAGCGCCAGATCTCCTCCCATCCGCCGCCGTGCTGGGGCGCGTGGAGCAGATCGACGAAGCTCCGCTCGAGGCTGGTCACTCTAACCGGGCCGCTGGCATGAGTTCGGGTGACCACGCCGCCGCCGAAGTCCGGGAGAGAGCGGACCGGCCCGGGTACCTGGACGGCCACGAACTCCTGGCCGCGGAAGGCGAACGGCCGCGCGCGATCGGCCGTGAGGTAGGAGAAGCGCCGCCAGACGGAGTAGGCCTTCCCGTGGAAGGAGAGCGCGGCGTGGTACCCCACCACCGCGTCCTCTCGAAGCTGGGTCGCCACCAGGTAGGGGTCGGGCGAGAACTCCTCGGGATCCACCCCGGAGGGCACCGCGGCATACAGCCCGCGCCGGATGCGCAGGAGTCGTCCGCTGGCGAGGTGCTTGGCCAGCAGGGCGTTGCTCGTGTGCGGGCTGCGCCCCCCCCCGGCGTGGGCCGCCACGAACTCGGCGTGGGTGAAGACTGGACGGCTCGCGAAGAAGACGAGCGGGCGGCCCGACTTGCCGGTTTGCGCAGACATCGCTACCAGAAGTAGTGATTGGCGCGCGATTCGGCAAGTAGGGAATCGGGTCGGCCAAGGCTGCGGGGGGCACGGCGAGCCACCCTCTTCCCGCCGGCGCTTCCGGAATCGGGCCGCCAGAATCTCCGGAGCACGCACCCGGCATGGCCCGGCAGCAACGGAGGGGCTCGGCATGCCGCGCCTCGGCCCCGGCGACCATCGCCCCCGCTCCTCCGGCCGAGCCGCCGTCGGTCGCGGACCGGTTGTTACGGCGCGCGCTGGATGAGGCCGTATCGGTCGCTTTGATCGAGGCGTTTCCCGTTTCCCTTCCCGTGGAGGCTTAAGGCTGGGAAGGGAAGGAAGCAGCGAGGGCTGGGCTGGTCCCGTG
>JBFMCU010000201.1:0-6792 GCA_040754415.1 Planctomycetota bacterium | reverse complement strand
GACGTCCACGACGCCCATCTCGACCGCGGCCGACCCTGATCCCTCAACTTCCCCGCCCCTCCATACGCACCGCACTAGACCCGCTCCGCTGCACTCGATCATGCGCACGCCACTGAAAACCAGGACGTGCGCCTACAAGCAATGGGCCCTTGACAGGGGGGCCTCCATATCAGAGAGCGAGCGAGGATTGCTCGCGAACGGGCGGCAGTGCCGTCAGGCGATGCGCCAGAAGGCATCTGATCTACTACCTTCGAGCTTCTTCGCGGCCCGCGAAGAACCTCGAAGGTAGTAGATCAGTCGTTGCTGGCCCAACATCTGACGAGGTTGGAGCTCGCGCGGGCCGCGCCGGCCCACGCCAGCGTGGGTTGCGGGCGTCAGCCCGCGCCATGAGGCTGGTTCATCGGCTTCTGCTCAGCCTCTCAGCGCTCCCCGAGCCGCTCGTAGCGCGCGCGGCGCTCGGCGGGGAGGGTCGTCCAGGCGGAGTGGAAGTCGGCGAGGCCCTGGAGGGAGAGGGGGTTCTGGTAGACGAGGTCCCAGGTCGCCGGCGGCACGGTGACGACGTCGGCGCCGCCGAGGACGGCCGCAGCGAGCTGCGCGGGATTGCGGAGGCTCGCGACGAGGAGCTTCGTCTCCGTGCCCAGCGCCGCGAGGAGCTCGCGCGTGCGCGCGATCTCGGCGCGGGTCTCGAGGCCGAAGTCCTCGGTGCGGCCGACGATCAGGCTGACGTAGGCGACGGGGATCCGCGCGAAGGCGATCGCCTGGGCGGGATGGAAGGTGAGCGTGACGTTGCAGCGCACGCCGGATTCAGTGAGCCGGCGGGCGGCGGCGCAGCCCGCGAGGGTCGCGGGCACCTTGACGACGATGTTCGCGGCGAGGGCGGCGAGTGAACGGCCCTGCGCCACCATCCCCTCCGCCTCGCTCGCCGTCACCTGGGCGGAGACCGGGCCGGCGACGAGCTCGGCGACGTTCACGAGCTGTTCGAGGGGGTCGCCGCCCTCCTTGGCGAGGAGCGCCGGATTCGTCGTGGCGCCCTCCACCACGCCGAACGGCTGCCAGCGGCGGATCGCGTCGAGGGAGGCGGTGTCGAGGAAGAGCTGCATCGTGGATTCTCCGGGTCAGGCTCTATCGGCAGGGGCGGCGGTATCCTCCACCTCGAACTCGACCGCCCGGACCGCGGAGCGCGCCCGCGCGACCGCCTCCTCCCGGGTGGCGCCCGTGGTGAGGACCATCCCCGCTCGCTTCGTGTGGTCGGTGACGCGCCCGAGGACGTCGCCGGGGCGCGCGAACAGGGCGAGGCGCCGCACCCCCGGCGCCCGGGCGGCGGCATCGGCGCCCCGCACGGCGACGAGCCGCCCCGGGGGCGGGAAGAAGTAGCGCACGGCGACGGGCCGCCAGGCGCGCGGCGTCGCCTCCTCCGCTCGAACCTCCTCGCCGAGGGCCAGGCGGGCGGCGACCTGCACGAGGTCCACGTCCGTCGAGAGGGGGATCTGGTCGGTCGCGAGCCAGCCGCCGGAGAGGCGCGGCGCCACCTCGATCACCACCGGCCCGCGGCCGGGCACGAGGACGAGGTCGCCCTTCAGCGTGCCGCGCGCGAGCCCGATCGCCGCCGCGGCGCGCTGGAGCACCTCGTCCGCCGCCGCCCGCGCCGTCTCGAGGTGCACCGAGGGCTGACAGCCGCCGTCCTCGATCACGTAGGGCGCGAAGCGCGCGAGCTCCTCGTAGTTGCGGTCCGAGAATCCGCAGGTGTGGACGCGCCCGGCGAGGATCGCCGACTCGGTGCTGATCTGCGGGCCGGGCAGGAACTCCTCGACCATCACCCGCCCGGAGGGCGAGTGGGCGCGGGCGCACTCGAAGGCGAAGGCGGCCTCGGTCTCCGCGCCGACGACGAGCACCCCCCGCGCCCCGCGGCTGTCCACCGGCTTGACGACCAGGGGCGCGCGGCGCTCCGCGCGCAGAAGGGCGAGGTGCGCGGCCGACTCGAGCGGCGCGAACCACGGCACCGGCACGCCGGCGGCGGCGAAGCGTTCCTTCATCGCCAGCTTGTCCGTGGCGAGCTCGGCCGTCTCCGCGCTCGGTCCGGGGAGCCCGAGGCGCGCGGCGACGGCGGCGACGGTCTTCGGCACGTCGGCGGCGATCGAGAGCACCCCGTGGAGCCCGCGGCGGGCGGCGTAGCTCGCGGCGGCGGCCGCGGTCGCCGCCGCGTCGTAGGTGCTCTCGAGGATCCGGTCGTCGGCGACGGCGAAGCCCGGGGCGTCGGGGTCGCGGTCGCTCACCACCACCCGCACCCCGAGCCGCTTCACCGCCTCGATGCCGGGGACCGCCTCCGCGCCCCCGCAGACGACGAGCAGCGTCCGCGCGCTCACATGCGGACCCACGCCCCGCCGTTCACGGAGATCGTCTGGGCGGTGACGTAACCGGAGCCGGCGGAGGCGAGGAAGATCGCCGCCTCCTCCAGCTCCTCGTAGTGCCCGAGCCGCCCGACGAGGATCAGGGGGAGGATCTTCTCCTTCAGGAACGCGGGCATCGTCTTCTCCGTCAGGTCGGAGGCGATGACGCCCGGCGAGAGGCAGTTCACGGTGATCCCGCGGGGGGCGACGAAGCGGGCGAGGCAGTGGGTGAGGGCCATCACCCCGGCCTTGGCGGCGGCGTAGGAGGGCGTGCGCGGCCCGCCGTACTCGCCGGAGAGCGAGCCGATGTTGATCACCCGCCCGCCGTCGGAGAGCAGGGGGAGCGCTTCCTGACAGCAGAGGAAGACGCCCTTCAGGTCGGTGTCCACGACCATGTCCCAGTCCTCGTCGCTGATCTCGTCGAAGTCGCCGGTGACGTTGATGCCGGCGTTGTTCACGAGGACGTCGAGGCGGCCGTGGCGGCGGGCGGCGGCGGCGAAGGCGTCGCGGATGCTCGAGCGGTCGGTGACGTCGAGGGGGAGCGCGAGCGCGGCCCCGATCTCCGCGGCGACCGCGTGAGCCTCGGCGGCCGCCCGGCGGTAGGTGATCACGACCGTCGCCCCCTCGCGGGCGTAGGCGCGGGCGATCGCCGCCCCGATGCCGCGGCTCGAGCCGGTGACGAGGGCGATCCGGCCGTCCAGCCGTCCCATGGGCGCGCTCTCCGGGGTCAGACCCAGAGCCCTCCGTTCACGGCGATCGTCTGCCCGGTCATGTAGCTCGAGCCCGCCGCGGCGCAGAAGAGGACCGCCTCCGCCACCTCCTCCGGCGTTCCCTGGCGCCCGAGCAGGATGTTCGGAAAGACCTTGTCGCGCACGCTCGCCGGCATGGTGCTGTCGAGCATCTCGGAGGCGATCGCGCCCGGTGCCACGCAGTTGACGGTGATCCCTCGCTCGCCCACGAAGCGGGCGAGACAGTGGGTGAGGGCCATGACCCCGGCCTTGGCGGCGGCGTAGGAGGGGGTGCGGGGGCCCCCGTACTGGCCGGAGACCGAGCCGATGTTCACCACCCGCCCCCCCGCGCCCATGTGGGGGAGCACCTCCTGGGAGCAGAGGAAGACCCCCTTCAGGTCGGTGTCGAGGACGGCGTCCCAGTCCTCCTCGGAGATCTGGTCGAAGTCCCCGACCCGGTTGATGCCGGCGTTGTTCACGAGGATGTCGATCCGGCCGTAGCGCGCGGCAGCGGCGCCGAAGACCTCCCGCACGCTCGAGCGCTCGCGCACCTCGAGGGGGAGCACGAGCTCGGACCTTGTCTCGGCGGCGACCGCCCGGGCCCGCTCCTCCTCGCCCTCCGCCTCGCGGTGGTAGGTGATCACGACCGTCGCCCCCTCGCGGGCGAAGGCGCGGGCGATCGTGGCCCCGAAGCCCCGGCTGGAGCCCGTGACGACGACGATTTTGTCCAGGAATCGTTTCATTCCGGCCCGATCGGGCGCCACCCTAGGCTGCACGCCCCGGCGGGGCAAGGATCCGCCGGGGGAGGACGGATGGCGGAGGAGACGCGGAAGGCGAACGGCGGCCGGGTCGCCCTCGTAACGGGGGCGAGCCGGGGCATCGGGCGGGGGATCGCCGCCGCGCTCGCCGCCGCCGGCTGCCGCGTCGCCGCCGGCTGGCGCGAGCACGGCGAGCTCGCCGCCGACCTCGCCGCCCTCCATCCGGGCATCGTCCCGGTGGCGATCGACGTTCGCGAGCCGGGGTCGGTCGCCGCCGCCTTCCGCCGGACGCGGGCGGCGCTCGGGCCGGTCGAGATCCTCGTGAACAACGCGGGGATCGCCCAGGAGAAGCCCTTCCTCGAGCTCTCCGACGAGGACTGGCGCGCGATGCTCGAGGTGAACCTCCTCGGGTCCGTCCGCTGCGCCCGGGTCGCCCTCCCCGACATGCTGTCCCGCGGCTTCGGGCGCATCGTGAACGTGGCCTCGATCGGCGGGCAGTGGGGAGGCGTGAACCAGCTCCACTACGCCGCCGCCAAGGCGGCGCTGGTGAACCTCACCCGCTCGCTCGCCCGCCTCTACTCCGGCCGCGGCATCACCTGCAACGCGATCTCCCCCGGCCTTGTCGCGACCGAGATGAGCGCCCCCGAGCTCGCCTCCCCCGCCGGCCGGGCCAAGCTCGCCGGCATCCCCGCCGGGCGGCTCGGGACGGTGGAGGAGGTCGGCGCCGCCGCCGTCTACCTCGCCTCGGATGCCGCCGGCTACGTCACCGGCCAGACCTTGAACCTGAACGGGGGGATGTACTTCGGGTGAGGGCCGGGGGCGCCCCGCCCCCGCCCCCCGCCGGGGGGCTTGCCGGGGGAGGGGGCGCCGCCGAGAACAGGGGGGCCGGGCCCCCCGACCGCGGGTCGGGCCGCCCGGCGGCGACGAACGCGGCGGGCCGCGAGGTAATGGCGATGCGAGCGTTCCTCTGGGGTGGGCTCCTGTTCCTGGTCGGAATCGGTGCGGGGCACGCCCAGGGCTCCGGTCCCGTGGTCCAGCCAGTGTCTGGTCCGCCGCGACATGGACGGATCGATCTGGCAACCGGCCAGATCACCCAGGGTTCTGGCGACAAGACGGTGTCCCTCGTGATCACGTGGGCCAACACCGACTGGACGGGTTACTACGTGGATTCAGGAGTACCCGGCGTCGAGTGGCTCGACTGGGGGGTGCTCAGCACATCCTCGGGCAGCGACATCGTTGGCGAGTTTCAATTTGCCTACGCCACGACCGTGCTGGATACCAGCGCCGGGGGCCCGGGGGTCTCGACCTGCGTCAACTTCTACGACGATGCCACGGGGTGGTGCAACGAATGGGGTCAGGGGATCGTGCCGGATGCCTCCTACTGCTTCAGCGGCCTCGGCGGCTCGCCCGACGGAGTGACGCCCACTGCGTGGGTGTACGACTTCAATCTGATCGGCGGTGCCGAATTCGAGCAGGATCTCGGGCCCTTCGGTTACTCGCTGGTGGTCCCGGCCACGGAAACCGGGCCTCTTTGTTGCTATGCAGGAACGATCCTCGGGGGGCCTGATGCGGACGGCCAAGAGGACGCGTTTGACTGGTATGAGCCCGATGTTGCAACAGGTACGTGCATCCCATTCTGGGGGATGCTGGCCCCCTAACTTGTTGGGGTGGTGGTTGTCCCTCGCGCAGGCCGACGGGAGCGGGGGCATGCAGGCCTCTTCCACCTTCCGCTGCGGGTCCGGGGTGAACGCGAGCACCTTGACCATCACGAGCGATCCGGTGCTCGGCGGGACCTTCGCCGGATCGGTCGCGGCGACCGGTGCCAACGTCGGGGCCTTCCTCGCCGCGTTCAGCACGCCGCTCACCCTGACGACGAGCTGGGGGGAGATCCTGGTGAACATCGCCGACCCGGGCGGCGAGCTCCTGGGACTGCCTTCCACCTTCGGCGATCCGGCCGTGATCGCCCTGCCGGTCCCCATCGACCTGACCCTCTGCGGCGCCCCCTTCTCCGTGCAGGCCGTGGGCTTCGGCGGCGGCATCACGCCCACCTGCGCCTACGACTGCCTCGTGGGCTTCTGACGCGCGGGGCGGGCCGCTGCCCATCGGCCGCCGGGGCCCGCCCTCGCCGCCGGAGCGGAGGGACCGCCGCCAGAAGGCTCTGGCGCGGCGCCCGATCGCCGTGCACGATCGGACCCCGATGGACCTCCACGGCACGCTCCTCTTCCACTTGAACCTCCGCTACTCCTCGATCGAAGTGGAGGAGCGGGGGGAGGTCGTGCGGCGCTGCTACCGGCCGCTGCTCGCCTTCGCCGAGGAGGTTCCCGGGTGCGCCCTGGCGATCGAGGCGAGCCGGCACACCCTCGAGCTCATCGCCGAGCACGATCCCGAGTGGATCGGCCGGCTGCGGGCGCTCGCGGCGGCGGGGCGGGTGGAATTCGTGGGTTCCGGCGACACCCAGCTCATCGGGCCGCTGGTGCCGGCGGCGGTGAACCGGTGGAACCAGCGGCTGGGGATGGAGGGGTACGAGAAGATCCTCGGCCTCCGCCCGCGCACGGGGCTCGTGAACGAGATGGCCTGGTCCCAGGGGCTCGTCGAGCATTACCTCGACGCGGGCTACGAGACGCTCGTCATGGAGTGGAACAACCCCCGCCGCCACCATCCGGAGTGGAAGCACGAGCGGCGCTACCGGCCGGTCTGGACCGAGTCGCCGGGGGGCGAGCGGATCGCAGTCCTGTGGGCGGATGCGGTCGCCTTCCAGAAGTTCCAGCGGGCGGTCGTCGACGATCTGGAGATTGTCCCGCTCAACAAAACTCCTTCCGGTTCGCAATGTCCTAGCAGGGGATTGGGTGCGGCCTCCCAGCTCCGGCAGGAGCCGGAGGGAGCCTCTCGATGGAAGGGGACGATGGGATCCAGGACCAG
>JBFMCU010000200.1:0-18175 GCA_040754415.1 Planctomycetota bacterium | reverse complement strand
GTCACCAGGTCGCGTAGCGCATTCCACGGCCTCTTTCGCCCAGCCCCACCAACATCCACCCCGCGAGCCGCCTCGACTGCGCCGCACGTACGCCACCAGCGCCGCCCTAGAGGGCTAATGGCATTGCGCGCCGGACGCCCCGCTCTTCTCCGGCGACGCGAGCGCTCATCTCGAGAAACGGGCCCACGACCTCCTCGCCTCCCGGGCGCCGGGAGATTCGCCGGGCGTTGACCGGCGACGCGGCCGGGCCGCCGATCTGGCGCCGCCGAGCGCCCGTCCGCCCCGTACACTCTGGGGGTGAAGGTCAAGCAGGCCCCGGCCGACTTCGTCGTCGAGGAGGTCCTCGATCTCGGCCTCGCGCCGGAGGGGCCGTTCGCGGTGTATCGGCTGGAGAAGGCGGGGATCGACACGCTCGAGGTGGTGCGCCAGATCGTGCGCGCGTGGGGCGTGCGGCGCGGGAACGTCGCGGTCGCCGGGCTCAAGGATCGGCACGCGGCGACGGACCAGACGCTGACGATCCGCCACGGGCCGGCGCGCGATTTCGCCGGGCGCGGCTTCCGCGTCCGCCACGTCGGCCAAGCCGCGCGGCCGGCGGATCGGCGCGCCCTGCGGGGCAATCGCTTCCGCCTCGTGCTCCGCGACCTCGCTCCGGCGGAGGCGGAGCGGGTCGCGGCGCGGGCGCGCGAGGCGGCGCGGGACGGGATCCCAAACTACTTCGACGACCAGCGGTTCGGCTCCCTGCGCGGGACGGGGGGCCGCTTCGTGGCGACCGCCCTCCTCCGGGGCGACGAGGAGGAGGCGCTTCGCCTGGCGATCGCCTGCCCCGCCCGCGAGGATCGCGGCGCCCTCAAGGGGCGGCGCCGGCTGCTCCAGGAGCGATGGGGCCGCTGGGCGGAGCTCGCCGCGGCGCTCGAGCCGTCGGTCGAGCAGAGGATCTGCGCCCGCCTGGCGCGCGGCGCCCCGTTCGGCGAGGCGTACCGGATGCTCGATCCGAGCCTGCGCCTGCTCCACCTCGGGGCGTGGCAGGCCCATGTCTTCAACGAAGGGCTGCGGCGCGCCGCCGGCGCCGGGCCGGCCCACCCGGGGGTCGCCGGGCCGTACGTCTTCCCGGCCGGCGATCCCGGCGCGCTCCGCGCCGAGCGGATCCCCCTCGCCGAGACGGGCGCGGAGCCGCATCCGCTCCTCGACGCGGTGCTGGCGGAGGAAGGATTCGACCGCGCCGCGCTCGCCCGGCTGCCGTTCCGGCGCGGGCTCCGCCCGGCGGTCGTCGTGCCGGCGGAGGTCGAGGTCGGCGCGCCCGCGCCGGACGAGCTCAATCCCGGCCGCCAGGCGCTCTCGCTCGCCTTCGTCCTCGGGCCGGCGTCCTACGCGACGATGCTCGTCAAGCGCTGCACCTACGATATCCCACCCCGGGGCCGGGCCGAGCGGCGTCGCTCGTGCTGACCGGCCGCCGCCCGCTGCCAGCGCGGCGGGCGACCTGCTACGCTTCCCGGCTCGCGCCGCGCGCCGCCGCTCGAGTCGAGCGGGGCAGGGGAGCGGGGCGAGGGGTTTCCGGCCCGAGGTCGTCCTATGGAATTCCTCTCCGAACTACCGGTCTGGCTCCTGGGGGGCGCGATCTTCCTCTTGCGCATCGGGGACGTGTCTCTGGGGACCGTGCGGACGCTCGCCATCGTCGAAGGGCGGATCACGAGCTCGATGGTGCTCGGGTTCTTCGAGGTCTTGATCTGGATCGTCGCCGTCTCGCAGGTCGTCGCGCGGCTGGACGAGAGCGCGGTGCTGCCGCTCTTCTACGCCGGCGGGTTCGCGGCGGGAAACGGCGTAGGGATCGTCCTCGAGCGGCGGCTCGCCCTCGGCACGGCGGTGCTCCGGATCATCTCGCAGACCACCGGAGAGCGGGTGGCGACGGTCCTGCGTGACGCCGGGCAGGCCGTGACCACGTTCGCCGGGGCCGGCCGGAACGGATCCGTGACCCTGCTCTACGTCACCTGCCCGCGCTCCCGCCTCGCCGCGAACCTCGCGCTCGCGACTCGCGAGGATCCGAGCCTCTTCTACGTCGTCGAGCGCGCCCATGCGACCGGCTACGGGCGGCGCGCGGTCGCCGATCGCGCGGGCCGGCGCGAGTTCGGGAAGGAGGAGTAGCAGCGATCCCGCGGGCCCGTACTATCCTCCCGACGCCGCTTCGCATGCCGTCCCTCCTCCTCCTACCGCTCGTCCTCGCGCCCCTTCAGGAGGAGCCCGTCTCCGAGACCGTCGTCGTCGCCCCGCGGTCGGAGACCACCGTCACGTCGACCGCCGCGAAGGTCACCGTGGTGAGCGAGGAGGACCTGGAGGCGACGGGCGAACGCTCCCTGCCGCGGGCGATCGGCCGGGCGGCCGGGGTCTGGATCCAGGAATCGCACCTGGGCGGCGGCGCGCCGGTCGTGCGTGGATTGCTCGGCAACCAGATCCTGGTCGTGGTCGACGGCGTGCGGGTGAACGACTCGACGACGCGGTTCGGCCCGAACGAGACCCTGAACCAGATCGATCCCGCCACCGTCGAGCGCGTGGAGATCATCCACGGTTCTTCGTCCGTGCTCTACGGCTCGGACGCGATCGGGGGCGTGATCGCCATCTGGACCAAGCACCGCTCGCCGCGCGGCGAACGGTCCGCGGAGACGCGCCCGGCGGCGGAGGGATTCCTCGACACGCTGTGGGACTCCGCCTCGGGCGGCCGGCGCGCCACGCTGGGCGCGACGGGGGCGACCGCGCGCCACGGGGGCCTCGCGATCGCCAGCGGCTACGACTACGGCAATCTCGAGGCCGGGGACGGCGTCGAGCAGCACGCGACCGCCTTCCACGGCAACTCCGCCTTCGGCGCGTGGGACTGGAGCCTCGGGGCGGAGAAGAACCTGCGTCTCACGGGGATGGCGCACCGGGACTTCGACGTGCCCCGCACCTTCAACCTCGTGCCCGGCTACGGGCAGACCGAGCCGAGCTACGCGCAGTACGTCTTCCTGGTGCAGGATCGCCGGCGCGCCGTCCTCACCTACGACGACCGGGATCCGGCCTGGCTCGCCGACGACCTGCAGGTCCGGCTCTCGCTCCGCGAGTACACCGAAGAACGCCTGCGGCAGAAGACGGGCTCGCCGACGCTCACCTTCGAGCGGCACGACGTCGAGACCGTCGGGCTGGGCGCCGACCTGCGCCGGCGGCTGGGGGAGGACCAGCTCCTGACGTGGGGCTTCGACCTCGACCACGACGAGGTCGACGCCTTCCGCACCGACACCGACACGACGACGGGCGGGACGAGCGCGGGCGACGGCGCCTTCCCCCCCGGCGCGCGGTACACGGCCTTCGGGGCGTTCGTGCAGGACGAGGTGCTCGCGTTCGCCCCGACCTACTTGACGCTCGGGCTGCGCTGGTCGCACTTCGAGTTCGGCTTCGACGATTTCGCCACCGGCGCGCGCGTGGACGGCGACTTCGACGCCCTCACCGCCAGCGTCGAGGCGGCCCGCGACCTCTCCGACGACGTGCGTGTGGAGGCCACCGTGGCGCAGGGCTTCCAGGCGCCGAACCTCGAGGACCTCGCCAACGACGGCGACTTCGCCGGCGGCACGGAGATCGCGAATCCCGACCTCGATCCCGCGCGCAGCGTGATGGGGGAGGTGGCGATCGAGGTGGCGAAGCCGGCCTGGTCGGCGACCGCCGCCCTCTTCGGCACCAAGATCGGCGACTACATCGGCCGGCGCCTCCTCGACGCCGGCGATCCCGACGTGGCCGGCGACGAGCTCTACCAGCGCGAGAACGCGGGCGAGGTGCGGCTGTGGGGGACCGAGGTGACGGGCGCCCGCGAGCTCGGCGCCGCCGGCTCGCCGTGGTCCGTCGACGGGGCGGTCGCCTGGGTGCGCGGGCGCCAGTACGACGGCACGGTCGATCCGACGACCGGCCGGGCGCCGCTCAACGGCGTCGACCTGCGCCGCGCGCCGCCGCTGAACGGCCGGGTCGGCCTGCGCTGGACCGATCGCGGCGCGGGGGCGCACCTCGAGACGGCCGAGCTCGCCTGGATCTGGGCCGCCCGCCAGGACGAGCTGCACCCCGAGGACATCTCCGATCCCCGCATCGACCCCGACGGGACGGCGGCGTGGTCGGTCCTCGACCTCGACCTCGGCGGGACGATCCGGCCCGGCCTGCGCTGGAGTCTCGGCCTGCACAACCTCCTCGACGAGCGCTACCGCGTGCACGGCTCGGGCGTCGACGGCCCCGGGCGCTCGCTCGTCGTCGACCTCCTCGCGAGCTTCTGAGCGCCCGCCGGCTGGCGGATCAATCCGCCAGGATCTGGAAGGTGATCTGGTGGCGCACCTCGCCGGCGCAGGGCTCGCCGCCGCGCCGGGCCGGCACGAAGCGCCACGCGAGGAGCGCCTCGCGCGCCGCCTCGTCGAGGATCCGGTGCCCGCTCGAACGCTCGATCTCGACCGCGAGCGCGGTGCCGTCGGGAGCGACCGCGATCCGGCAGACCACCGTGCCCTCCCATCCGCGGCGATGGGCGAGGGGCGGGTAGGGAGGCGGCGGCGATTCGAGCAGGACGGGATCGGTGAGCTCGGGCACCGTGGCCGGCGGGGGGGGCGGAGCGGGCGGCGCCACGGCGACGGCGGGCGGAGCGGGGGGCCGGACCGGCTCGATCGGAAAGTCGCGGGGATTGAGGGTGTGCTCCAGGGGAACGTCGACGATCACCGGATCGGGCAGGAGGTCCTCCTCGTCGGCGAACGCCAGCTCCTCGGGCCAGACCTCCTCCGGGGGTTCCTCCAGCTCCTCGAGGTCCTCGATCTCCGGCGGGGGCTCGAGAGGCTGCTCGAAGAACGGATCCTCCTCCGCCCGTGCGATCAGGAGGGACGCGGCGTCCTCTCCTCCCCCGCGCCGGCCCGGAACCAAGGAGACGAAGACCAGCCCGGCGCCGGCGGCGGCGTGGACAAGCGCCGAGGTCAAGAGCGACTGGAGGCGCAGCCCGCGGCCGGCGATCTCCGGACTCCGCCGCCTGCCGAGGGGTGCGGAGGCCCGGTGGGGCCGCGGCCCACCCGCGGGGGCGTCCGGCGAAGGCGGGGCGGAGATCGGGTCCACGCCTCGTAAGATACTCGGAGATCGCGGAGACGGCGACGGACCGATGAATCGCGCCTCCCCCCGGGCCTGGGCCGCCCTCCTCCTCCTGCCGATGCTCGGCCAGGGGGAAGCGGCGCCGTACGGCATCGAGGTCGTGGACCGCGCGACGGGGCGCGGCGTCCCGCTCGTGGAGCTCGAGACGACCGGCGGGATCCTCTACGTCACCGATTCGGCCGGCCGCGTGGCCTTCGACGAGCCGGGCCCCACGTGGATCGACGGGCTGATGGTGGTCGAGGAGGGCGAGAAGGAGGTTCTCGTCGCCCACTACGTGCGCGTCGAGTCGCTCGACAAGCTCCTCGAGCGCGGTCTCGCCCGCTGGGACGAGGCCGGCGAGGTCCTCGCGAAGCTCCGCGAGCTCCCGCTCGACTCCGACCTCCACCCCGCCGGCCTTCCCGTGCTCGTCGCCGATGGCGAGCGGCGCACCTTCGTGTTCCCCGCCCCGCATCCGCAGGTCCGCGTGCCCGCCGAGCTCGCGGCGATCGGCGATCCGGCCGCCTACGAGGGCTTCACCTGTCTCGCGGCGGGGGCGGCGTGGAGCCCCGGCGCGCCGATCGAGCGCGACGCCGCCGGGGAGGTCGTCTGGGCCTGGAAGCGCGCCACCGCGCCGGCGGGGGAGGAGCGCGAGCGGGAGCTCGTCCTCGCCGGCCGAGGGAACGGTCGCCGAGCTGCGGGCCGCGGGCGGACGGCCCGCGGACGCGATGGCGCGGGCGCTGGTGCGCCCCGGCACCGAGGGATCGAACCTCGCGCCCCTGCCGGAAGCGCACCTTCCCTTTGGACCGGAGGTCCCCGTCGCTGCCCGTTCCCGGCGTCAGTAGAGGGATTCCCAGTCCGAGGGAAGGACGAGGTCCACCGTCCCGTCGCCGTCGGTGTCGATCTCGATGTCGACGTACACGTCGTCGACAGCGCGCACGACGAGCGAGCTGCCATCGGGAGCGGTCACCGTGATGTCCCCCGATGAGAAGGCATACGGATCGCCGCCGGAGAAGAGGCCCGTCACCTCGAGGGCGAGCGGATCGACCACGATGTCGACCGCCAGAGTTCCGTCGCCCGGTCCCAGCGAGAAGGTCGCGCCGGCGGCACCGCTCGTCACGTCGGTCGCGGTCCAGGTGCGGGACCGGCCCTCGTTCTGGATGGTCAGGCCCCCGGCGTCGACGACCTGCGCGCCGTCCACGAACGCGGTGTCCGACGCCGCATCCCGCGCATAGAGGAGAGACCCGGCGATGGAGCCGGGCCCGACGTCGTCCACGAAGTTCAGACCCGGAATGGCGATCGTGGCGCCCACGACGAACGGTGGCGCGAGCAGATCGCCGGTCAAGGCGTCGATCGTCATGGTGAAGGCGCCATCGTAGAGGATCGGGTCTGGGGCCGCCGTCTGACAATCGGTGAAGGGGAACGTGAACGTCTCGCCCACCAGGGGCACCGTCGTCGGATCGGGATCGATGGTGAGCGCCCCGCCTTCGGTGCAGAAACCGCCGGATCCCGCACCCTCGAGGCGGCGACCAGGAGCGCTCCCGCGAACGGCCCGACGTCCCGGAGCAGGAAGAGGGCGGAGACGGCATCCTCGGCGATCTCCCGCGCGTTGGAGAAGTCGATGGTCCCCTGCGTCACGTCGGGGACGTCGAGGGTGATGTCGAGGTCGCCCAGGTCGATCGTGTCCCCATTCTTGTCCACCTTCATGAGCAGGCATTGGGCCTGCGCCGCGCCGGCGATCAGGTATCCCCCGTCGGCCGTGGCGATGACCGCACCGCCGCCCTCGCAGTTGTCCGGTGCCTTGCCCTTGACCTTCTGCCAAACGAGGTCCCCGGTGTCGGTCAGCTTCAGGAAGTGCACGTCGGAACGCATGAAATCGGGCGCTCCGGCGGAATACGATTGCGTGAATCCGGCGACCACGTACGCACCGTCCAGGGTTCGGTCGATGTCGGCGGCGCGATCGTCGTCCGCGCCCCCGAACGTCCGCCGCCAGTCCTCGCCGCCGCCGGAGTCGGTGGCGAGGACCAGGGCGTCGTCCTTCCCGCCGAGGTCGGTGGTCGCTCCGGCCAGCACGAAACCGCCGCCCGGCCGTTCCACGACGGCGCAGGCCTCGCCGGGTCCGTAGGTCGACTCCCATTCGGGAACGCCGTCGGCGTCGGTCTTGATCACCAGCGCGTCGAGGGCGCCGTTGTCGGCCGCGCGCCCTCCCGCGACGACGCAGCCGCCGTCCGCGGTGAGCTCCAGGGCGCGGGCAAACTCCCAGCGGCCCGCATCGCCGAAGTTGCGTTCCCAGACGAGCGTGCCCTGCTGGTCGGTCGCGAGGAGGCGGATGTCGAGATTCTCGGCCGCGAAGTCCGCACCGTCGTAACCGGCCGCGAGGAACTGGCCGCCGGGGGTCTCGCGCACCGCGTCGAGGGCGCCCACCACATCGCCGAAGTACAGCCAGAAGATCGGCACGCCGTCGGCGCCGACCCCGACGCCGGATCCGTCATCCGTCCCGTCTCCACCCCCGCCACCGCCGGAACAACCGGCCAGGATAAGGCAGATGCCCGCCCAGAAGCTCCGATGGATGACCGTCCAGCCGCACCGCAGTCGCCTTGATTCCATGTTGCGCACCTCGAATGGCAAAAGAAGCGATGGGCCGGGGGGACGAGATACCGGCGGGCGGTCGCGGGATCGAGGGGGCGCTTCCCTGCCGGCGCTGTGCCCACCCGATCTCGCCCGTCGATCGGCACGAATCGGGCCGGGACCTGGTTTCGCAGCTCGCGGAAGCTAGGGTAGCCAGGTGAGAGGTGCCCCGCGGGCTCGGCCCCGGAGGAAGGAAGATGACCCAGTTGGCCGGATTGTCGGCGGAGACGAGCGATCTCGTCTTCGGGACCCTGCGCGAGATCCTGGCGGAGGAGCTCTCCGAGGCGAGGAGCCGCGAGCTCGACGCCCGCCACGAGTTCCCGCTGGCCCTCGTGCGCCGGCTCCTCTCGCCGGAGGTCGGCTTGCAGCTCCTGTTCCTGCCCGAGGACGCCGGCGGGCTGGGCGGCGGAGCGCGGGACGTGTGCCGGCTCTCGGAGACGATGGCGGCGGTTGACCTCGGAGTGGCGACGGCCTTCCTCGCGATCTTCCTCGGCACGGATCCGATCCTCGTCGGCGGCACGGACGAGCAGCGGCGGCGGTGGCTCGGGCGGATTGCCGCCGAGGGGCTGATCGTCGCCTACGGCGTGACCGAGCCGGAGGCGGGCAGCGACTTCGGAGCGCTGCGCACCGCCGCCGAGCCGGTGATCGGATCCGAGGGCGAGGTCGTTCGCTACCGGCTGAACGGCGTCAAGCAGTTCATCACGAACGGCAGCGTCGCCGATCTCTACACGATCATGGCCCGCGCCCCAGAAGGGCCGAGCTTCTTCGTCGTGGAGCGCGGCACGCCCGGGCTCACTCCGGGCCGGCCCGAGGACAAGCACGGCATCTGCGCCTCCGACACGTGCAGCCTCTTCCTCGAGAACGTCGAGGTGCCGGCGGAGAACCTGCTCGGGGGCGTGCCGGGCCACGGCCTGAAGCAGGCGAGCGCCGTCTTCGGTTACACGCGGCTCATGGTGGGGGCCTTCGGCCTCGGCGCGGGGCAGGCGGCCCTCGATCGGGCGATCGCGTACGCCGCCGAGCGCGTGCAGTTCGGCAGTCCCCTTCTCGAGAAGCAGGCCTACGCCCTGAAGCTCCTCGTGCCCCATTGGATCGACCTCGCGGCCGGCCGTGCCTACGTGCACGAGATCGCGCGGCGGATCGACGCCGGCGAGAAGGACCTGCAGGTCGAGGGCTCGATCGGCAAGCTGTGGGCCTCGGAGGCGGGCATCCGCGCCTCGGATGCCGCGATCCAGGCCCTCGGCGGCTACGGGTACACGCGCGAGTACATGGTGGAGAAGTGGCACCGCGACGTGCGCATCACGAGCATCTACGAGGGCACGAGCGAGATTCAGCAGAGCATCATCGGCATCCACCGCTGGAAGGACTGCGTGCGCACCAAGGGGGCGTTCTACGGCGAAGCGGCGCGGGAGATGGAGGAGATGCACGCCGCGTTCCCGGCGATCGGGGCGGAGTTCGAAGCCGCGGCCCTGCGCGGCCTCGACGCCGTCGTCCAGCGCTGCCATCGCACGAAGGACACCCGCCATCAGATCGTGCTCTTCACGCTGGCCAATCTCGCCACGAGGGTCGAGGTGGGGGCGGCTCTCTGCCGGGAGGCCGCCCGGCGGGCCCGCCTCGGGGAGCCGGACGCCGCCACGATCGCCGCGGCGAGCCGTGTCTTCGCCCGCGAGACGCTTTCTGCCGTCCGGGCGGGCGGTGAACTCTGCTTGACCGGCTTCCTCGCCGGCGAGGACGGCGCGGAGCTCGCCGCCGCTGCGGTGGTGACCGCCCCCCTGCGCGAGCGGGAAGCGGCCGGCCTCGCCGGGCAGTGGCGAGACATGTCGCTCGTCGCCGACGCCCTGCGGGCGGGCCGGTGATCAGTCCCCGGCTTCCGCGAGGAGCTGGCGCAGAGCCTCCACGTCGATCCGGTCCTGCAGTCGCGGGCTTCCGGTCTTGAGGAGGATGAGCCCCTTCGCGCCGACGAAAGGAATGGGCACGTCGCCGCCGTGGATCTCGCGGTAGGGAAGGAGATCCGCGTATCTCCTCCCTCCCATCCGGGTGAAGAGATCCACCGGGAAGTCCTCGATCAGTCGCACGGCTCCCTCCTCGTCGCCGAAATCGGCGACGGAGAGCTCGCGAGCGTGGCCATCGCCGAAAGTGGCGAGGACCCGCAGCAAGGCGCGGACGTTCTCCGGTTCGGAATCGACCAGAAGATCCAGGTCCTCGGTCGTACGAACGAAGCCATTCAGGGCGCACGCGATGCCGCCGGCGACCAGGAACCGGACGTCAGCGCCCACGAGGTCGGCCAACAGTCTTTCGAGGCGGCCGGGGTCCATCCTTGCCACGGGAATCCGGAGGTTGGGAGCCAGGGGGGGAGAGTCGCGCCACGGCGGCCATGAGCCGCGCCCACCGCCGGAAGGGATCCGGCTCGCGGAAGCGTCCCACGGTCCGGCGGATGCGCGCCATCGCCGGCAATCCTACCTCTCCCCGGCCCCGGAGACGCCGTCTTCCCCGCGCGGCCGGACGCCTCCCGCCGCGGTCCCGACCACGCGCACCGGGAACGGCTCCGTCGTGCTCCCGGCGTGGAGGGAGCGCTGGGGGAAGGGGATCTCGATGCCCGCGGCGTCGAAGGCCGCCTTGATCTCGCGCTGGATCGAGTTCTTGAGGCCCAGGAAGTTCTCCTGCTTGGTCCAGATCGAGAACTGGAAATCGAGGGAGGACTCCCCGAAGCCCTGGAAGATGACGAGCGGGGCCGGCTGTTCGAGGCTGATCGGGTTGCGGGTGGCCACGCCGCGGAGGATCTCCTCGACCCGCCCCACGTCCTCCTTGTAGGCCACGCCGATCGGGACGTCCACGCGGCGGATCGGAAACCGGGTGAGGGTGGTCACCTTGGATCGGATGATCTCCTCGTTCGGCACGCGGACGAAGCGGTTGTCGAAGGTGCGGATCTTGACCGAGAGCAGATCGATGGAGAGCACCTCGCCGGTCGTGTCGCCCACCTGGATGACGTCGCCCACGACGAACGGGCGCTCCGCGATGAGGAACAGGCCGCTGATGATGTTGGAGGCGGAGGTCTGGGCGGCGAAGCCGGCCGCCACCGTCAAGACTCCGGCCGCGCCGAGCAGGACGGTGAGCTCGAAGCCCAGTTGGTTCAGCGCGGTGGCGAGGACCAGGCCCAGCAGGCCGTAGAACACGAACCGCCGCGCCAGCATGGCCTCCTGCGGCGCGAACCGCCGCTTTACCGCCCGTCCCGTCCGCCGGGCGACGAGCCGGGCGAAGAAGAAGCCGCCGACGACGATGAGGAACGCCCGCAAGGCGCTGCGCAGCCCCTCGGATTCGAGGAGCTGATCCACCGTTCTTTCGAGGAGCTCGCGCATCGTCCTACCCGGGTTGCCTCCCGAACAAGGTGCCGAGGGCCTCGACCACGATCCCCTTTCGCAGCCCTTGGCGCGGGCCGGCGATCGGCTCGGCGGGCCCGGCCGCCGCGGGCGGCCCGCCGCCCAGCCGGACGGTCGCCGGCTGGTCGTCCTCCTCGTGGCGGACGTGGAGGGTTTCCGTCCACAGGAGCCCGGCCGGCGTGGCGAACAGGGAGAGATTCGGCGCCGGGAGCTTCATCTTCTCCAGGAGCAGCCGCTCGGTGCCCCCGTTGTGCACCTGCACCGCCGACACGGCGCAGTGGGGCCGCGGGGGGAGGCTCTCGAGATCGAGCTGGGCGCTGGTCGTCATCGCGTAGCAAAGCTCGCCGGTGAGCGTCGTCGGCCCGAACCACGTGTCGGACGGCCGCCGGAGCGGGACATCCTCGAGGATCGCCCCGGTCTGCGCGACGCGGAGCCGATACCAGAGGGGCGCGCTGAGGTAGAGGATCGCCTCCTCCCCGGGCGGCACGAAGAAGGCGTGCTCGGCATCCACCACGACCGGCCGGTCGGCCAGGGCGGGCTCGAGCCGGAAGATGTCGTGCCCCTCCCGCACCGCGTAGCGCGTCACGCTGGCCCGGCTGCCGGCCGGGGCGCGCGCCGGGATCTCGACGGCGAGGACATCCTCCTCGCCCTCCGGCGCCGTCTCGCGCGCCACCCACAGCTCCCGCGGATCGCGGCGGATCCACAGGCGGAGCGGCCCGACGCGCCAGTGCCCGGTCGTCCCGGGCCGCAGGTGGAACTGATCCCACCATCGGTTCCCCGCGCCGGGGCCGGAGCTCCCGTCGAACTCGATCTCGGCCATGCGCCAGAGCCTAGCCCGCGCCCGGCCGGGGACCAAGCCCGCCGGCGAGTGGACGATCCGGGCTAGGATGCTCGCGCGCCGGGGAGCCGGCGAGGAGGACCCATGATCCGCGCGAAGATCGAGCAGGCCATCGGCGTGCTGAACGAGCTGGAGGTCGACCTGTGGATGCTCTTCACCCGCGAGTCGTCGATCGTGCACGATCCGTGCCTCGATCTCGTAGTGGGGGCGAATGTCGTGTGGCCGGCGGCCTTCCTCCTCGGGCGCGGGGGAGAGCGCATCGCGATCGTGGGGTCGCTCGACGCGGGGCCCCACGAGGCGGCGGGGCACTACGGGGAGATCGTGCGCTACGTGCGGGGCATCGGCGAGCCGCTGCGGGAGGCGCTCCGGCGGCTCGATCCGCGCGCGATCGCCGTGAACTGGTCGCTCGACGACGATCTCGCCGACGGGTTGACCCACGGGCAGCACCTCCTCCTGGTGCGAACCCTCCAGGGCACTCCGTACGCCGAACGGCTGGTCTCGGCGGAGAAGATCGTCGCCCGGCTGCGGGGGCGCAAGGTCGAAGCCGAGCGCGCGCGCATCGAGCGGGCCTGCGCGGAGACGGTGGAGCTCTTCGCGGAGCTCTCCGCGCGGCTGCGGATCGGGATGACGGAGCGCCACATCGCCGCGATCGTCACCGAGCTGCGGGAGCGCCGCGGCCTCGCCTGCGCCTGGGAAGAGGCGATGTGCCCCGCCGTCTTCGCCGGCCCCGAAGCCGAGCGCGGACACACCGGGCCCTCCGACCGGCCGCTGAAGCCGGGCCACCTCCTCAGCATCGACTTCGGGATGCGCTGGGAGGGCTACTGCTCCGATCTGCAGCGCACGTGGTACTGCCTCCGCGCGGGCGAGGACGATCCTCCGCCGGCCGTGCGCCGGGCCTTCGAGACCGAGCGCGACGCGATCCGCCGCGCCTTCGAGTCCCTGCGGCCGGGCGTGCGGGGCGTGGACGTCGACGCGGTGGCCCGCGAGCACATCACCTCGCGCGGCTACGCGAACTACGCCCACGCCCTCGGCCACCAGATCGGCCGCCAGGCCCACGACGGCGCCGGCCTCCTCGGGCCGGCCTGGGAGCGTTACGGCGAGCGGCCGTTCGCCGTCGTCGAGGAGGGGCAATGCTACACGCTGGAGCCGAGCGTGCTGGTGCCGGGCCACGGCGTCGCCACCATGGAGGAGGTCGTCGCCGTCACCGCGGACGGGGCGCGGTTCCTCTCCCGGCCCCAGACGGAGATCCTGCTCGTAGGGGGTTGACCCTCGCCGTGGCAGGATGGAGCCATGGAATGGTCGCGGATCGTGCCGTTCCTGGTCCTGGGGGCGCTCTCGGTGGTTCTCGGCGCGGTGCGCCTCCGGCGGGGCCGCGGCGCCGCGCCGGGCTTCCTCGAGTACCTCTGGACGTTCCTCGGCGTGCTCCTCGTCGCCGAGTGGCTGTCCTTTCCGGCCGCCGTGTGGCTCTTCGCCTTCCTGTCCTTCCTCGCCCTGCGCGAGTACTTCTCCCTCGTCGATTTGCGGCTGGAGGACCGGTGGGGCGTGCTCGGGGCGTACCTGGCGATCCCGTTCATGTTCTATCTCGTGGCGATCCACTGGTACGGCTTCTTCATCGTCTCCATCCCCGTCTACGTCTTCCTGGTGATCCCTTTCCTCGTGGCGCTCGGGGACCCGGCCGGGCGGGGCAGCGTGCTCTCGATCGGCGCCATCGACTTCGGGCTTTTCCTCCTCGTCTATTGCCTCGGGCACCTCGCCTACCTCGCCCGCTACTCGGCCTGGACGGCGCTCTTCCTGGTGCTCGCGGTGGCGGCGTGCGGCGCGGCGGCGGGGGCGACGCGGGCCCGCGGGCGGGCGATCGGCCTCCTCCTCGGGCTCGCCGCCTCGCTCGCGCTGGCGATCGGCCTGCGCGCGTGGACCGGGATGCCGATCTCCACCGCCGTCTTCGCCGGCGTCCTGATCCCGGTCCTCGTCCAGGTGGGGGACTTCACGATCGGCGTGCTGGAGCGCGATCTCGGCATCCGCACCGACGACCTCGAGCCCGGTCGGGGGCGCATCTTCCATTCCCTCCAGGCCTACCTCTTCGCCGCCCCGATCGTGTTCCACTACCTGCGGTGGGACCTGGGGTGGAAGTGAGCCGGGATCGCGGCGGTGAACCTGCGCTTCCTGCCCCGGCTGCTCCTGCACGTGGCGGTGATCCGCCCGCTCCTCCACCTCGTCCTCGGCCTGAACGTGCGCGGGCGGCGGAACCTGCCCGAGCGCGGGCCCTTCCTCCTCGCCGCGAACCACAACAGCCACCTCGACGTCTTCCTGCTCTTCGCGGCCCTGCCCCTCGGAGCCCTGTGCCGCACGCACGCCGTGGCGGCGCGGGACTACTTCGCCCGCCGCCGGTGGCTGTTCGCCGCCGTCGACTACCTCTTCCGGCCGATCTGGGTCGATCGCGCGGGCGGGGGCGGCGATCCGGTCGGCGAGATGCGCGCGCGGCTCGTGGCGGGGGACGGCGTCGTCATCTTCCCCGAGGGCACGCGCGGGGAGGCGGGGACGATCGGCCGCTTCCACGCCGGCGCCGGCCGGGCGGCGGAAGGCCTGGCGGAGGTTCCCCTGCTGCCCGCCTTCCTGCTCGGCCCCGAGCGCTCCCTGCCGCGCCGGGCCGCCTTCCTCGTGCCCCTCTGGCACCACGTCACGATCGGGCCGCCGCAGCGCGTCGCCGGCGATGGGGCCACGATCACCCGCGCGCTGCACGAGAGCATCCTGGCGCTCGCCCGCTCGGAGACCGCCAGTCGCCATCGCCGCCGCGCGGAGCGACCCCGCGCCTTCGTCGTCGCCGTCCTGGGCATCGACGGGTCCGGGAAGAGCACCCTCTCCCGCCGGCTCGCCGCGGAGGAGGCGGGCGAGGGATGCACCTGCTTGATCGGCGACGATCTGCTCCTCTTCACCGGCGGCGCGCCCCGCGCGGCGCAGCCCCTCGTCAAGGACCGGCTCCGCCGCTGGCTCCACGCGCGGGCCAAGGACGCTCGCTCGCTCGCCCGCTATCGCATCCCCAAGCTGACCGAGCTCCTCCTGCGCGACGCGCTGCTCGGCGAGGCGCGGCGGTGGTACGGTCCGGAGCTCGTCGTCCTGGACGGCTCGCCCCTTCTGAACCTGGTCGCGTGGTCGGCCCTGTACCGGCCGGGGGTCCTCGACGCCGACCGCGCCGCCCGGGCGATCGCCCTCCTGAGCGGACGCGGGCGGCGGTGCGCCGGCGACCGCGACCTCCACCGCGAGTTCCCGATCCTGCGGGCGATGCGCCGCCTGGGGCTCGATCGCCTTGCGCTCCCGGACGCGGTGCTGTTTCTCGACGTGGAGCCGGCCGTCGCGATGGAGCGCATCCGCGCCCGCGGCGAGCGGGTGCAGGCGCACGAATCCGTCGAGATGCTGAGCCGGCTGCAGGAAGGGTATCGGCTCGCGGTGGAGGCGTTCGGGCGGGAGATCGGACGCCCGGCCTTCGCCCTCGACGGGCGGCAGACGAGCGACGAGGTGGCCGCCACGGCCCGGCGGCTCCTCGTCCAAGCGAAGGAAACGATCCATGCCTGAAGCGAGCAGCGAGCGGATCGAGGTGATAGCGACGACGATCTCCGGGTCGATCCGCGACTGGGGGAAGGTGAAGCGCATCGTGCCGCTCTTCGCGGCCCACGGCTTCTCCGGCGTGACGCTCCACGCGGCGGAGAGCCACGCCGCGGCGCGGGAGACGGCGTGCGCGGTGCTCGCCGCCGGTGCGCGCACGATCATCTCCGCGGGCGGCTCGGGCACCTTCAACGCGATCCTCGAGGGATGCTGCGACTCCCTCGTCCCGCTGCCCGAGATCCGCCTCGGCTTCCTGCGCAAGGGCTCCGCGGACCTGATCGGCAAGACGCTCGGCATGCCGGACGAGATCGAGGCCGCCATCGCCGTGTTCGCCGCCGCGCTGCGCGCCGACCGCACCGAGCCGTGCGATGTGCTCCTCGCCGAGGACGGCGCCGGCGTCTCGTCGTCCCGCCACTTCGTCGGCTACGGCGGCGCCGAGATCTTCGGGCGCATCCCGCACTACACCGAGAACCGCTTCATGAAGTGGTACAAAGGCGTCCTCGGCCAGCTCTTCGGGGACCTCGGGCCGTTCACGGTCGGGATGACGCTCGCCACGGCCGAGAAAGTGCTCGGGATGCCGTTCCGCCGCCGGCGGCGCTGGCGCATCGAGGTCGATGGCGAGCCGGTGGCCGAGGATCGCTTCCACGCCCTGATCGTCGTGAACGGCTACCTCGGCCCGGACCTGGCCTTCTCCGGCGATGCGCTCGGCTCGGGGCGCTTCCATCTCTTCGCCCTGCGGGACCGCGGTCTCCTCCGCCTGCCCGGCCAGGCCCTTCGCGCCCGCGACGGCTCGATCGCCCGCGATCCGGAGCGGTGGGGGATGGCGCCGTTCGCCGTGACGAGGTCCCTCGTGCTCGCTCCCGACGGCGACACGCCGTTCCCGGTGAACGCCGACGGCTCGACGCTCCTCTGCCGCGGCGAGGCGCGGTTCCGGCGGGTGGACGCGATTCGTCTGCTCGCTGGCGCCCGGGAGGGCGGCGCCCGACAATGACCGCGGAGGGTCGTCCGATGCCGCAGGAGCGAAATCGCCGTTATCCGGGGCCGGCCTCCGCGGGCGCCGCCCTTCTCCTCGCCGCGGGCTGCGTCGCGCCGGGGGAGGACCTCGCGACGATCGAACAGGACTTCCACTCGCTGCCGCCCGCCGCCCGGCGGCTCACCGGGCCGCTCTTCTGGCTGCACGGCGACGAGAGCCAAGAGCGCCTCGAGGAGATCCTCGCGAAGGTCGCCGAGGGGGGAAACGGCTGCTTCACCGCCGAGTCGCGGCCCCACGCCGACTGGCTCGGCCCCGGCTGGTTCCGGGACCTGGAGGTCTGCCTCGCGGCGGCGAAGCGCCTCGATATCGAGATGTGGATCTTCGACGAGCGCTGGTGGCCGAGCGGCGAGGTGGCGGGCCGCGTGCCGGAGGAGCACGGCAGCCGGTGGCTCGAGGCGGCGGCGGAGACGGTGGCGGGATCGGCCCGCGTGGAGCGCGCGGTGGACGAGGCCCACCTCGTGGCGGTGCTCGCTGGCCGGGGCGGCGCGGACGGGATCGACGGGGAGAGCCTCGTCGACTTGACGGGCCTCGTGGCGGACGGCCGGCTCGCCTGGCGCGCGCCCGCGGGCGACTGGCAGCTCCTGACCTTCACGTGGCGGCGCGACGAGGGGCGCCAGGGCGGGCTGCTCGTCGACGGCGCGAGCCAGGCCGCCGTCGACTGGTATCTGCAAACCGTCTACGAGCCGCATTACGAGCGCTTCGCCGCCGACTTCGGGCGCACGATCCGCGGCTTCTTCTACGACGAGCCCGAGACTCCCGGCGACTGGGGCACCGAGGTGATCCCCGTGCTCGTCGAGCAGGGCGTCGACTGGAAGAAGGCCCTGGTGGCGTGGAAGCTCACCCTCGCCGGCGAGGAGCAGGCCGCGGCGCGCTATTGGTATCGCTGGGCCTTCGCCGAGGCGTGGGGCCGCACCCTCTTCGGGGGGATCGAACGCTGGTGCCGCGAGCGCGGCGTCGAGTCGATCGGACACTTCCTCGAGCACGCGGAGGGATTCCTCGCGCTGGAGCTCTGCGCCGGCGACATGGTCCAGCTCCAGAAGCACAGCAGCCTGGGCGGGATCGACGCGGTCTTCGCCCAGTTCGTGATGGGAAGCCGGGAAGGGCAGGACGCCCCCACCTGGCAGACGCCCAAGCTCGGCAGCTCGATCTCCCACGCCTACGGCAAGCGCGACGACCGAGCGATGGTCGAGATCTTCGGCGCCCGCGGGCAGGACCTCACCTACCGCGAGATGAAGTGGTGGACAGACCACATGCAGGTGTCCGGCATCAACTTCCACATCCCGCACTCGTTCAACCCGCGGGCTCCCTTCGACCGCGATTGCCCGCCGTACTTCTACAACGGCGGGTGCGAGCCGCGCTGGCCGCTCTATCGCGTCTACGCGGACTACACCACGCGCCTGAGCCTCCTCTTGACCGAAGGGCGGCATGTCTGCCCCGTGGCGTTCCTCTACCTCGGCCAGTGCCGCCACGAGGAGGATGTCCGTCCCGTTGTGAGATTTGATCGGGCGGGCCGGGGGGATCATGCCACGTCCTTGGATTCGTTCAAGGACACGTTTTCGAGGGCCACGAGGAGCTTGGGGATGGCGGCGTGACCCTTGA
>JBFMCU010000199.1:0-3466 GCA_040754415.1 Planctomycetota bacterium | reverse complement strand
GCCGCCCCCGGCGGCGGGGAGGGCGGCGGCTGGCTCGACCTGGACGCGCGAATCGAGACGCTCGCCGGCTCGCTCCTCCCCGCCGGCGGGGAGGTCGAAGCCAGCGTGCTCCTGCGCGCCTTCTACACGATCTCCGAGGACACCGTCGGCGGCGCGACGGCGAACGAATCCGTGAGCGGCGTAGAGCTCGCCGACACCGATCTCGCCTTCGACGTCGCCCGCGGCAGCACGGCGGGACGGATCAGCTTCGACCTCGCCGCGGAGACGGACCGGCTCGAGGACGGCTACATCCGCTGGGAGACCGACCGCGGCTACTTCGTGCGCCTCGGCAGCTTCAAGCCCCGCTACCTCTTCTCGAGCACGGTGGATCCCGAGTTGCTCCTCTTCCCGGATCGCACCTTCCTCGGCGCCCGGTTCGACGACTGGGACCTCGGCGTCGAGCTCTCCCGCCACTACGACCAGTTCGACTGGTGGATGGCGATCATGAACGGCCTGAGCGGGACGGGGGCCGACCACCTCTACATGGTCCGCGGCGAATGGGCGGGGTACGACGCGGCGTGGAAGCCGCAGGAAGGGGCGCGCGGCGCCCCGCAGCACCTGCGCACGCTCCTCGGCGCGACGTACGTGAAGGAGTCCCACACGCCGGGATTCGGCGACATGGATGCCTTCGGCTTCGACCTGGCCCTCACCTACGGGCCGTACGCCCTGCACACCGAGATCGCCCTGCTCGACGACGGAGCCGGCGGCCCCGTCCTCGGGGACGGCGCTCCCGCGGTCACGCTCGTCGGAGATTCGAGCCCCTACGCGGTCACCTGGAGCCGGATGTACGGCGAGGAATGGCAGGCGGCCCTGCGCTACCAGAAGGTGGACGACGGGGATCGCACCCGCGGCTACGGCTTCGCCCTGCACCACTACCCGGAAACGGGGCCCTTCGGGATCGTCGCCGAGGTCCTCTACGTCGACTCGGACGCGGCGCCCGAAGGGGCCATCTTCCGGCTGGGCCTGAACGCCGGACGGACCCGCCGTTGAGCGCCCGTTCCGCGTCCTGGCCCGCCGTGGCGCCGGTCTGGGCCAACGGCCGGTTGACCTCGGCCAGCGAGCCGGTGCTCCTCGCCGGGGACGAGGGATTCCTGCTCGGCCTCTCCGTCTTCGACACGGTCCTCCTGGAGGAGGGGCACCTCTACTTCCTCGCCGAGCACCTGGCGCGCCTGCGGGGCGGGGCGGAGGAGCTCGGGATCCCCTGGCCGCCGCCCTGGGACGTGGCGGCCGCCATGCGCGCCACCGCCGGTGCGCTCGACGGGCGGGACGCGGCGGTGCGCGTCACCCTCTCGCGCGGCGTGCCGGGGCGCGGTCCGACCCTCGTGGTGACGACCCGTCCGCTGGAGGTGCCGCGGGATCCCGGGGTGAAGATCCTCGTCTCGTCCTACCGGAAGCTCGGCGGCAATCCGCTCGAGGGCGTGAAATCCACGAATCGCCTGCGCAACATCCTCGCCCGCGAGGAGGCGGTGGCCGCCGGGGCCTGGGAGGCGCTCCTCCCCAACCACGACGGCGATCTCTCGGAATGCACGACGGCGAACATCTTCTGCGTCGCCGGCGGTGCGCTGCTCACCCCCTCCGAGGAGCGCGGCTGCCTCGCGGGAATCATCCGCGAGAAGTTGCGGGAGGAATTCGCCCGCGCGCCGCTGGTGGCGGCGGGCCGCGAGGTGCCGCTGCGCGCCGGTCGTCTCGAGCCCGCCGATCTCCGCCGGGCGAGCGAGGTGTTCCTCACGAACACGACGGGCCGGATCGTGCCGGTGCTCGAGGTGCTCGGTCTTCCCGACCCGCCGCGCGGCCTCCCCGGCGCGGCGGGACCGGTGACCCAGGCGATCCGCCTCCGCCTGCGGGCCGTCGAGGCCGCCGACCGCGCAAGCGTCGCGTAAAGGCCGCCCGGTTCGCGCTCCCCGCGGGGCTCTGCTAGCATCGTCGGTCCCTCACGGCCCCGCGGAGATTCCGCCATGATCGAGCTCTTCCCTCTTCTGTTCGCGACCTTCGCCGCTCCTCCCGTGTCCAGCTCGGCGCCGTTCCTCGCGGCGCCCGCCGCCGCCCTCCAGGGCGAGGCGGAGACGCAGGATCCGCCGGAGATCGTGGACGAGCGCCCGGAGATCGGAGCGCTCCTCGAGAGGCTCGCCCAGCACGTCAAGATGAAGGGCAAGGAGGACCCGCAGGCGATCTCGACGATCGACACCCTCTACGGGGAATTCGCGAAATCCGGGCCGAAGGACCGCGCGTCGATCGTGCGGGAGCTCGACAAGTGCTTCAAGGTCCGCCGCCAGGAGCTCGAGGAGGACGTTCGCGACAACCGCCTCCACATCGCGGCCGCCGTCGCCCTCGGCGGGATGGCCCCCGAGAGCGTGAAGGTCCTGATCGCGCTTGTCGGCCAGAAGAACCTGCGCGACGATCTCACCCTCCAGGAGAAGATCGTCCTGTCGCTCGGGAAGACGAAGGACCCCGCCGCCGTCCCTACGCTGCTCGAGCTCCTGAAGCACCACGAGCCGCGCATGGTGGCGGCGGGGGCGGAGGCCCTCGGCCAGTTCGGGCACCTGGAGCAGAAGGAGCGCAAGGGGGTTTTCGAGGACCTCCTGAAGACGATGATGCAGGCGAAGGGGAAGGTCGATGCGGACCCGCTCGATACGATCTCCGCCGAGCGGTACAACACGATCGTGGGGCCGATCGTGACGACCCTGAAGCTCCTCACCGGCCAGGAGATCCGGGATCCGCAGGAGTGGCAGCACTGGTGGAACAAGAACAAGAAGGAGGACTGGGACGCGGGCCGCGAAGCGAGCGGAGGCGGCGCCGGCGGATAAGCCGGCGTGCCGGCCGCGTAGGGCCCGGTCCGCTCCTCCTCCTCCTGCCCGTCCTCCTCGGCGCGCTCGCGGTGCGCTGGCTCCTGCCCCGCCGCGGGGGCGAGTGGGCGGATTTCGTCGCTTCCGATCCGGCCGAGGTGCCCCTCCTCGACGCGGCGGCCCCGGCGGAGATCGCGGGTTGGACGGGGGAGGCCGCGCTCGCGGGCGGCGCCCGGCTCGCCGTGCGCCTGGCGCCCTTCCACGCTGAGCGTCCCGTCGAGGTCGAGCGCAGCGAGGCGCTGCAGGCGCGCTTCGGCCTGCCCGCGGGCGAGCTCTGGCGCGTCGAGCTCTCCCTCGCCGCCGCGGCGGGGGACCCGGGATCCGCGCCGGAGGCCGTGGCGCTCGCCGGCCTCGCCGTGTGCGACACCGCGGGGCCCGCCCTCGCGCCGCCCTTCGCCCCGGATGCCGTCTCCGCCCTCCCCGCCGATCCGCTCCGCGCGCTCTACGCCGCGCCCCCCGGCCGGCTGGCGCCCGGGGCGACCGTGCCGGCGGCGCTGTGGGGGCGCGCGCCCGGGGACGGGGCGCGGCTCCTCGTGGCGGAGGGGACGATCGAGGTCGCCCTCGCCCCGGCCGCTTTCTCCGCA
>JBFMCU010000198.1:0-20547 GCA_040754415.1 Planctomycetota bacterium | reverse complement strand
AGCGGCGCCTGGCCGAACGCCAGGCCGTCCTGGCCACGCTGGAACGTCATGAACTCATCACTCAACACCGAGGCCGCGCCCCTTCCCAGGCAACGAAAGCGGAAAGTGTTTTGTGAGCGGCACAGGCGACGGCCCGCAGCCCGCCGGCCACGGCGTAGATCCCGGTCAGCACGACCACCAAGCAGGATCCGATCCAGAAGCTGTCGACGACCGTCTCCCCGATCGTGATCGAGAGCTCGGGGAGGAGCGTCCCGAACACCACGCCGCCCGCGAACACGCCGACGGCGACCTTCGTCACCACGTAGGCGACGAGCGAATGTTCGAGGCGAAGATGGACGCCCCGACGATCAGCCAGCCGAGGTTGCGACCGGCCAGGAAATAGTCGTCGGCCGTCTCGCGCCGGCGCCGGATGCCCCGCGCGGCCACGCCGAAGGTCAGGACGAAGTAGGCGGCGACGATCAGCCAGTCGAGCGCGTGCATGGGCCGGTCCGCGGCGCGGGATCCTGCTTCCCGCCCCCCGGGGAGTCAACGCGGCCCGCCCCTTACGCCGCCCGCTGATCCTCGGCGAGCAGCTCGACGACCCGCCGCCCCCGCGCCGCGGGGGAGGCGAGGTCCAGCGTCGGTTGGTCTCCCCGGGGCACGGGCTCTCCCGCCGTATCGTGCGTGATGCGGATCGTCGGCAGAGCGACCTCGGGGCCCGCAGCGAGCACGAGGCCCGTCTCCCCGCTGGAAAGCCGCACGAAGTGACCCGGCGGATAGAGGCCCAGCGCCCGCACGAAGGCCGCGAAAGCCGCGGGATCGAAGGCCCCATGGTCCGCGAGCATGATCTCGTAGGCGCGCAGCGGCGACACTCCCGACTTGTAGGGCCGGATGGCGGTGAGCGCCTCGAACACGTCGCAGACGTGGATCAGCTCGGTCATCCGGCACGGACCGGTCCAGGGCTGTCGCGCGGGGTACCCTCCTCCGTCGCTGCGGAGGTGATGGCCCCACGCGGTGCCGATCGCGAGCGCGGAGGAATCCTGATTCTCGAGGAGGATCCGCGCGCCGAGGGACGGATGCCGGTTGATCACCCGGCGCTCCTCCTCGTCCAAGGGGCCGGCCTTGAAGAGGATCTCGTCCGGGACGAACGCCTTGCCCACGTCGTGAAGCAGCCCCGCGGTGACGAGATCGGTGAGTTTCTCGCGGGCCAAGCCCTCTCGGTGTCCGACCAGCGCGGCGAGGAGCGCGACTCGCACGGAATGACCCACCGTGAACGTGTCGTAGTCCGGGTAGCGCACGAGCCGCAGGATGTCGATGAAGTTCCCCTCCGCGCGATCGAGCAGGAGCTCGCCCGCGGTGAGCGCACCAGCGACGTCGATCGCCTCGCCTCCCCGCGCGCCGCCGTGGGCCTTCTCGACCGTGTCGAAGAGGGACTGGTAGACGGGCACGGACGCGTCGAGATCGGGCTCCACGGTCGAATCGCTCCCCCAGGCTTCCTGGCCGTCGTAGAGGAACTGACCGAACCAGCCGGCGTCCTCGTAGGGCGGCGAGAGCTCGAGGTTGCGGATCCCTCGCGAGGCCAGCATCTGCCGCGATCCGGCGAGGCTCTCGCTGTCCGCCTTCATCGTCGCGGCGAGGTCGAGGAAGCTCATGACCTCTTCCTCGTCGATCGCTCGCCGGAGGAGGATCCCGCCGCAGCGGAGCGCCTGGAGCAGCTCGACGAGGCCCTTTCCGAGGATCGTGGGGCCAACGAGGAAGCGCCCGGCGAGCACGAGTCTTCCCTCCGCGAGGCCGAGGAACAGGCTGTCCTTCTTGGATTGGTCGAGAAGCCGCTGCAAGTGCGCGACGAACTTCACGGCGCAGGCGCGCACCTTGGCGTGATCGCGGAAGTAGAGCTTCCGCATGCCGATGCCGCTGCTGAGGAGGCCGATGAGATCGTCGTGATTCAGCAGTTGGCTCATGGCTGTCGGGCGGCGCGGAAGCCCTGGAGCGCCCGCCGGGCGGCCTTCCGGCAGGCGCGGGGCCAGGCGGGCCAGAAGACAAGGCGCCGCTCGCCCCGGATGAATCGCAGGATGTCCCGTCCGTGCTCCTCCGGCAGCGACGCCAGGGCCTGGATCGCGCCGAGGACCCACGGCTCGCCGCGGTGCGACCGGGGGAGATGCGCCAGGTCGCCGGCGATCAGGCTCGCCGCCATGGCTTGCAGGCGGGGCGAGGGGGAGCAGTGGAGACCCTCCCGGAGGACCTGGACCAGGAAGGGATTCGCGCGCGGATCGTGCTCGCGCAGGGCGTGCAACGCCTCCGCCCCCGCCCAGGACGGCGGGTTCTCCCGGAGGCTGCGCCGGACCCACTGGCCGAGCACCGCATGGTCCGTACGTTCCAGCACGATCGCCAGAACGGGGAGCAGGAACGGATCGGCGGTCGCGAACGCGTGGGGGGAGATCTCGCCGGAGCGCAACGACGACAGCCGCGCGACCCGGTCCGCCTCGTTCGCCAGCGTTTGAGGATCGATGGTCCCGAACACCTCGATCGACCGGCGCGCCAGCTCCCTCTGCCCGTCGATCGCCCCCCGCAGGAGCTCGTTCAAGAGATGCGGCCAGAGGATCGCGACCGTCTCCGGCGAAACGGGATTCTCGCCGATCGAGATCAGGAGAGCGGCGACGAGGTGGGGATCGGCGGGGCAGAAGGCGTCGGCGACGAGGGGCAGGGCTCGATCGACGAGCTGCCGGTCCGCCCGCTGGATCACGGTCGCGAAGAAGCCGCGCAGGACGGCGCTGGGCCCGGGATCCCGGCGTTCCTCGTGCACCGCGCGGAGGGCGTGCGAGATCCCCACGAGCTGCCGGGGCGAGGGGCTGTCCAGAAGGAGATGGAGGAGGGCCGGGAGCGGCGCCCCGGCGTCCTCCCGCCGGAGCGCGCCGGGGGGACCGCCCCGCTCCACCATCTCTCGCAGAGCGTGCTCGAGATCGGCCGGCGAAGGATCCCGCGACCCGGCGCCGGAGCGCTCGGCGGCCTTCGACGCTTCCGCGCGCGCCTGCCGGAGGACGTTCAGCATGAGCTGCATCGTCTCGCGGTCGTCGGAGAGGGCGAGGGCGGTCTCGGTGGCCTGGAACAAGCCGGACAGGTCCTCGAAGTCCGTGCCGGCCACCGCCGCATCCTCCAGCGCCGCGGTGATCGCGGAGGCGCACAGATCCAGCGCGCGCTCCAGGCTGCGCCCGCCGATCGCCCGCCGGAGATTCTGGGCGCCGGCACCCGTCTCGAGCTTCTCGGCGACCCGCCCCAGGAGCTGGCGGGCGCTCCGGCAGGCGCGGTCGACAATTTCCGGGCTTTGGTGGGTGCCGCGGAGACAGGTCTCGATCCGCTGGACGGCAACCGGAAGCAGATCCCGGGCCAGCACCCGCGCATCCGCTCCCGACACGCGGCGACCGAACTCGCGATAGGCGAGATGGATGGCGGCCGGCGGATCGCCCAGCGCGGATGGCGAGCCTCCGGCGGCGCTCCGGTTCTGGCGCACGAAGGCGACCAGGCTCGACGCGAGCCAGTGGAGGTCCCGGGGCGAGGCCCGGGCCTCGATCGCGAGATGGCTCGCCCCCAGGAACCAGAGGACGGTGTGGATGCTCCGGGCCTCGCGGGAATCCAGTCCGATCGTGGTCGAGTCGACCCGCAAGTGATCGCTTCCCACCTCGATGGACAGGGACGGGCCAGCGCCGCGACGGCGACGCAGCCGCTCGAGGAGGGGCTCGACGACGGCGGCGAACCGCGAGTGGTCGGCCGGGTAGAGCTGGGCGATCGCCAGCACTCTGGCGACGGCCGTCAGGAGGTCACCCGCCTCGCGAGCATCGGCGTTAGAGGACGCCGGGGGGGGGATCGGCGAAGACTCCATAGGCAAGGGGAACGGCGTTCATCGACGGCCGGCGGGTCCACCCGGGAGGAAAAAACTTCCGCCGCGGCCACGGTCCCCGCGCCCGACTCAGAGGCTGAGCAGGAATTCCTGCTCCAGCCTCTTCGATGCCCCTTGGCGCATCGCCTGACGGCTCCGCGCTCCGTTCGCGAGCGATTCCTGCTCGCTCTCTCAGCGGGAAACGGCGCGGGCGGGACGGAGGCCATGCATCGGGAAGGGGACGAGGGGATCGAACTCCCCCCGCGCCGCCGAACGAGAGTGCCAGACGCCGTAGTAGAAACACGCGCCCCGGGCGGCCCGGCGCTGGCGGGGAGACTCCTCCCCGACGGGGTCCGGCCGCCGGGACTCCGGGGTCGAGTAGAAGTTGTCGTCGAACCAGTCGAGGCACCACTCCCAGACGTTGCCGTGCACGTCGTGGAGACCGAAGGGATTGGGGCGGAAGGTCCCCACCGGCGCATGGAGCGGGTAGCCGTCGTCGAAGTCCACGGCGTTCGACTCGGGGACGCCGATCGGGACCCCGGATCGGTCGGCGACGTTGGCGGCGCCGAGGAGCGAGCGAGCGTCATCGCCCGTCCACCAGGCGGTGAGGGTCCCGCCCCGCGCCGCGTACTCCCACTGCGCCTCGCTCGGAAGGACCAGGTTCGCCCGGCGCATCGTCGCGTCGCAATCGAACCAGTGGACGTGCTCCACGGGATGCGTCGGGCCGAACTCCCCCTCCACCTTCTCGAGAACCCCCTGGTACAGGCTGGGGTTGCGGCCCGTGAGTCGCGTCCACTGGGCCTGAGTCATCTCGTACTTGGAGAGGAAGAACGGGGACACGGAGACGTCGTGGAGCGGACCCTCGTTCGACTCGGCGAGCGAGTGGTACGCCGGGGCCCCGGGATCGCCGCTCTGCGCCCCGCGCCGGAACGTCCCGCCGGGGAGCAGGACGAGCACGATCCCCATCTCGGGGGTCACGACGATCCGCCCGTCCGGGTCCCGGGCCGGCTCCGCGCCGCTCTGGAGGTGCAGGAACTCGTAGAGATGAGACTCGGGGTCCTCGCCGAGGGGCAGGAGACCGAGCTGGGGGGGGAGGTCCAGGCCGCGGTATCGCTCGTTCGCGGCGATCGCGGCCCGCGCGGCCGTCCAGCGCCGGCTCGCCTCGGGTCCGGAGACGCTGCGTTCCTCGAGCGTCCCGGCGAAGGCGAGCCGCTGCTCCACCCCCCAGCCGTGCGCGGGCGAGATCCCGGCGACGAGGCCGGTCTCCGGGTCGGAGAACGCCTCGATGCCGGCGATGAGCTTCTCGAGCTGCGCGTGCCACCAGCGATCGTCGTCGCGGGCGAAGCGGTACGGGGGGCGGCCGGCCGCCTCCGCCGCCGGCCCGGCGGGGAGGGCGCGGCTCCGGAGCTCGGCGAGCACGGCGAGATGGCCGGGATCGTCGTGCGCGGGGTCAGGGTACAAACCGGCGACGAGCGCCCGCGCGTTCCGCAGCCACCCCTCGTAGGCGGGCACCTGGGCGGGAAGCGGCGGCCAGAGCTCCTCGTCGGCCTGCCGCGTGAGATCGTCCACGTCCTGGAAGGCCGAGAGCCGCAGGACGTTCGCCTTTTCGTGGCGGACGAGCTCCTCCTGGTGCTCGGCGCGCGCCTTGAGCATCAGGCTCACCGACAGGCCGATCACGAGCAGCGCGAAGACCGCCGCCAGTGCCCGGGCGAGGCCCGGGTTGCGCCGCATCCACTTGCGCGCCTCCACCCAGGGGCCCGTCGCATAGGCGCGCACGACCCGGTCCTCGAGGTACGCCCGCAGGTCCTGGCCGAGCTCGGCCATGTCCCGATAGCGCTCCTGCGGATCGCGGGCCATCGCCTTCGCGCAGATCGCCACGAGCTCGCCCGGCGCGTCGGGAGCGAGCTCCGCGAGCGGGCGGGGCGGGCCCTCCTGCACCCGGCTCCACACGGCGTAGTTGTTCACCCTCGCGCCCGGAGGCACGTACGGCATCTGCCCGGCCAGGAGGTGGTAGAGCATCCCTCCGACCGCGTACACGTCGGATTGGGGGCCCATCTCGGCGAGCCGGCCGCACGCCTGCTCCGGCGGCATGTAGGCCGGCGTGCCGACGATGTCGCCGTCCATGGTGACGAGGGGGGAGTCGGGATCGACGGCGCGATCGTGCCGCTCGCTGTGCACGGAGCTCGTCAGGGGCTCGGGGCGGATGCGGATGTCCTTCTCGTCCTCGCGGTCCAGAAGCCGCGCCAGCCCCCAGTCCATCACGAAGACCTCGCCATAGCGGCCGACCATCACGTTGGCGGGCTTCAGGTCGCGATGAATGACGCGCTTGGCGTGCGCATACGACATCGCCTCGCAGACCTTCAGCAGCAGGCCCAGGGCGCGCGTCTTCGTCCACCCTCGCTGGCCGTCGTGCACGAGCTCGAAGATCTCCCGCAGGGTGCGACCGCGGACGAGCTTCATCGTGAAGTACACGCGCCCCTGGGGATCGAGCCCGAGCTCGTGCACCGGCACGATGCCGGGATGGTCGAGCTGGCTCGTCACCTGGGCTTCCTCGAGGAAGCGAGCCATCCGGCGCGCGTCGATGCGCGGCGAGCCCGCCCCGTGCTTCGGCTCCTCCTCGCCGAGGATGATCTTCATGGCGAGGCTGCGCCGCAGATCCTCGTCCCAGACGCGCAGGATGGCGCCCATGCCGCCGCGCGCCAGCTCCCCCCGGAGGCGATACCGTCCGTACACCGGGCCCCGCTCGGAGAGGCGGCTGATCACCTCGGACGAACCCTCCATGCCGGAGAGCTCCTGCCGCTCTTCCGGCAGGGTGATGTTCGGGTCGGCGTCGGCGCCGAAGCGCTCGCGGATCCGGGTGGAGAGCGAGCCGCCCACCCCGAGACGGCTGAGCAGCGACGCCAGCCGCTGCCAGTCTTCGCGCAGAGCGCGCAGGCGCGCCTCCAGGTCCGGATGTGCGCGGCACAACGCCGCGAATGCGCCTTCCTCCTCCTCCTGGTGGTGCAGGAGGAAGCTGGCGAAAACCTCTTCAGCCCGTCGCGCGGGATCGGGAGCGGGGTCCGGATGACTCGCGGGCATGACGAGAGCGGGGGCGGCGGTTCCGGCCGGGCGAGGGAGAGGCCAAGGCAGGTCCGCCTCCCGCGGTCCCATGGTACACGGTGCGACGCCAGGGGGGCACCGCGGTGGCGCTCGCGGGGCACGCGGGGTAGCTTGGCGGGCCGATCGCTCCCGAAACCACGATGCTCGAGAGGAGGACGCCATGCCCCCGGACCCCATCCAGGAACTCAAGGTCGAGATCAAGAGGCTGGTGGATCGCGTCGACCGCCTCGTTCTGCCCAACCCGAACACCGTGCTGACAGCGGACGAGATCGCCGCTTTTCACAAGGTGCGCGACGTGCTGACCGCGCGGACGGTCGGCGGGGTCAGCGAAGTCATCAAGATCACGCTGCCGTGCACACCGCTCTGCTACATATGCCAGTGGACGTCGTCCCAGCTCCCGTGGCGTCCCGAGGAGCTGGAGATCCTCGCTCGCCTCTACGGCCAAGGGAGCCCCTAGACCGTGCGCTCCTGACCGGTGCGGCGCGTGAGCGAGCGCGGCCCCTTCTACCGGCTCCTCCCCGGGATCGAGGTGTGGGCGCCCGACCGCGATAGCCTCGCGCTGCGTTCCCCGGCGATCGAGCTCGTCCTGGCCGGCTCGTCCACCGCGGAGTTCGCGGCGCGCGTCCTGCCCCTGCTCGACGGACGGCGCCCCTTCGCCGCGGTGCACGCCGAGCTCGGGAACATTGCGGAGAAGAGCCTTCGCCGGCGCCTCGACGAGCTCGTGGCGATAGGCGTACTCGCGCGCACGGACGTGCCGTGGACCCCGGAGGATGGACCGCTCGGCGACCTCGTCGCCACCCTCGGCGGGTCGGCGGCGCTGGCGCGGGAGCGCCTCGCCGCCACGCGGGTCGCGATCTTCGGCCTGGCGGGGGCGGGAGCGATCCTCGCCGGCATCTTGCGCCGCTCGGGGGTGGGCGTCATCGAGCTCGTCGATCCCTATCCGTGCCGCGCCGGGGACCACGAGCTCGGGCTGCCTCTCCCAGCGGAGCCGGGAGTGCCGCGGGAGGTGCTCGTCGCCAGCGCGCTCCGCCGCGACGGTCTCCCCGGCCTGGTCCGGTGGTCGGGCGCGCCAGCGGTGGACGCGGGGCTCGCCCGGGATCTCGCGGGGCGCGTCGATTTCCTCGTCTGCACCTTCGATCCCGATCTGGCGGGCGCGAATCCCCTGGTGAACCTGGCCGCCCTCGCGACCGGCCGACCGGCCCTCTTCGGCGCCATCCGCCAGCATCGGGCCGTGGCCGGGCCGCGAGTCGTGCCGGGGAGGAGCGCGTGCTACGCGTGCTGGCGGCTGCGCCGCCTGGCTTGCGCCGGCGACTTCGCCCTGGCCAGGGGCGAGGAGGAGAGACGCCTGACGCGCACGGCTCCGGCCCCGACGCCGGCGCCGGCGTGGCCGCCGCTCGCCGCGTGGCTCGCGGGGATGCTCGCCTCGGACGTCGTGCAGGCCGCGCTCGCGCTGGGGGGGGAGGGGCTCGTCGGGCGCGTGGTCGAGCACGACTTCCGGCGGGGAACGACGGAGACGCATCGCGTCCTCGAGCGGCCCGACTGCCCAGCCTGCCGGGGTCGCGTCGATGCCGCCCCCCCTCCGGACGGGGAGAGCGTCCTCGCCCGCGCGGTCCAGGTGAGCGAGACCTGCGGGTGGGTGCGGCGTCTCGAGCGCCGCGCCAAGGACCCGAGCGAGCCCGAGCGCCCGTTCCTCTTCCATGCCGAGCTCGCCAACCACGGCTTCCTCGCCGCGGAGCCGGTATCGTTCCTCGCCGGCTCCGGCAAGGGGATGAGCCTGGCGGAGGCCCGCGCGAGCGCGCTCGGCGAGGCGGCGGAGCGCTACGCAGGCTCCCTTCCCCCGGCCGGCGGCGTCGTACGGGCGGCGCGCGGGGACCTCGACGGCCCTGCCCTCGATCCGCGCCGCCTCGTCCTCTACGCCCCCGCGCAGTACGACTCGCTTCCCTACACTCCCTACGCGGAGGGGAGCGTGGTCGCCTGGATGAAGGCGCGCCCGTGGGGGCGGGAGGAGGAGCTCTACGTCCCGGCCCTCGCCGTGCTTCTCTCCCACCGGATCGCGCCCGGAGAGGCCTTCCTCTTTCCGATGAGCTCGAACGGGCTCGCGGCCGGTCCGAGCCTCGCCGCGGCCGTCCGGTCCGCCCTCGCCGAGGTGGCGGAACGCGACGCCTTCCTGCACCTGTGGCTCCATCGGCTGCCGGCCCGGCGGGTGGATCCGCGGACCCATCCCGCGGCCGAGGTTCGCGAGCTCTGGATCGCCTATGCGCGGCGCGGCGTTTCGCTGGAGCTCTACCGCATGCCCACCGACCATCCGATCGCCGCCTTCCTGGGCCTCGCGGTCGAGCCCGCGGCGGAGGCGGGGCCGGTGGTCGTCGTCGGGCTCGGTGCGGACCTCGACCCCGCGCGCGCCGCGCGGGCGGCGCTGCTCGAGGCCTGCCAGGTGCGTCCCGCCCTGCGCCAGTGGCTCCGCGATCCCGCGATCCGCGCCCGGGCCGAAGCGCTTCGCGATGGACTCCGCCCGGTCGCGAGCATCGACGACCACCTTCTCCGCTACGCCCTCCCGCCCGCGCTCGGGAGCTTCGCCTTCCTGCGCGAGCGCGACGCCGAGGAGATCGACTGGGCGGCCGGCCCGGGCGCGGACCGCGCGGATCCGGCGGCGGCCCTCGAGCTCCTGGCGGCCCACCTGCAGGGTCAGGGCCGGGATGTCCTCGCCGTCGATCTGACCACCCCCGATTTCGCGCGCTCCGGCCTCCACGTCGCCCGCGTCCTCGTCCCCGACTACCAGCCGCTCCATTTCGGGCGCGGCGAGCGACGGCTGGGCGGCACGCGGCTCTTCGCTTTGCCGCGGCTCCTCGGGCTCCGGGACCGCGACGCGACGCCCGCCGAGCTGAACGACGACCCCCACCCCCTGGCATGAGCGGCTTTCGCGAGAGCTTTCCGTTGGCCTGGCTCTTCCACCACAACACGGGCGGGGGGGCCGGCCTCCCGCCGGCCGCCCACGAGAAAGGGGCGGCCCGGCCGCCGCGCGAGATCCTGGCGGCGCCCGCGCTTCCGCTCCCCGCACCGGAGCCGGTGGGCGGGGACCTCGGACGGCTCCTCGCCCAGCGCTACTCGTGCCGGCGCTTCGCGGCCGATCCGGTCACCCTCGCCGATCTCTCGCGGATCCTGTTCGCCGCCTATGGGCTTCTCGGGCGCTCGAGCCTCCTCGGCCACGAGCTGCTCGAGCGCCCCGTCCCGTCGGCGGGGGGGCTCTATCCGCTCGAGCTCTATCTGGTGGCCCGGAGCGTCGAGGACGCTCCCCCGGGCGTCTATCACTATGCGGTGATCGGGCACCTCCTCGAGCGCGTCCACGCCGAGCTGCCCTCGCCCGCGGCGCTGGGGGAGGTGCTGCGGGGCCAGCCGTGGCTCGCCGGCGCCCCGGCTCTCGTCGTGATCACCGCCGTGGTCGAGCGGCTGCTCGAGAAGTACGGCGACCGCGGCTACCGCTACCTCCTGCTCGAGGCCGGGCACGCCATGCAGAACCTCGACCTCGCGGCCCTCGCCCAGGGGCTGGGCACGTGCAACATCGGCGGGTTCCTCGACCGGGAGCTGGGGGAGATCCTCCGCCTCGACGAGGACGAGGAGATCCCCCTCTACGCGGCCGCCGTCGGCCATCCGGCAGGCCGCGACCGCGCCGTCCTGCGGGCGGTGGATGTCGAGCCCGGCGGCTGATCTACTGCTTCCGAGATTCCTCGCGGTTCGCGAAGAATCTCGGAAGCAGTACATCAGATGATGCTGGCCCAACATCTGACGATGTTGGAGCTCGCGTGGGCCACGCCGGCCCACGTCAGCGTGGGTTGCGGGCGTCAGCCCGCGCCATGAGCGGGTGGGCTCCGGTTCGGCGCCGGGCGCCTCCGGGTGCCCCCGATCCCCCCGGGGACCATCCCCAACCCCCACCCACCCCCGGGGGAATGGCCGATCGACCCGGCCTGGCTCGGCCCGGTTGCCGGCTTTCGGCCGAAAACCCGCCCCGGGCCGTGCGCCGCGACCGCCTTCGGATCTGGTCCGGGCATGAAGAAGCACTCCGAATCCGGAGGGACCTCGATCCTCGAGGCCCCGACCGAAGGAACCGGCCGCGCGGCGCCCGCCGCCCGGCCCGCGACCCGTCCGCCCGCGGACGAGGAGCTGATCGCGCTCCTCGAGCGCGCCTTCCGCTACGTCGGTCCGCCGATCCTCCGCCCCGCCGAGCGCAAGGTCCTCCAGCGGATCCGGCTGCGCCTCGGGCGGCGGATGGCCTTCCGCCTCCTGACCGGCCGCGACCCCGGCCGCCGCCCGCCCTTCCCCTATTGATCCGGCGAGCTACTCGCCCGCCCGCCGGCGCACGAGCGCCGCGAGCTCGATCAGCGCCCGGGCGTGCAGCATCCGCGCCGCGTTGGGCCCGGGGCTTCCCATCAGGCTCGCCACCGTCGCCCACGAGCCGCCCTCGTAGTCGCGCCGGAGGATGACCTCGCGGTACTCCTCCTTGAGGGCCGCGATGCACTCCTCGAGGCGCTCCCGTTCCTCGGCGGCCGCGGCACGATCGCCGGGTAAGGTGATGCTGGCGGCAGGCTCGGGGACGAGCGCTCCGCTCGCGACGGAGCTCCGCAGGCGCTCGAGCGTCACTTCGCGCGCCCGATCGCGCTTCGCGGCCCGCGCCTGGCGGGCCGCGGCCCGGATGCGATTCTCGGCGATCCGGCCGAGCCAGTCGATCAGCCGCGCCTCCTCGCGCACCTCGAAGGCGTCGAACGACCGCACGGCCTCGACGAAGGTCTCCTGGAGGATGTCCTCTGCGTCGAGCATCCTCCGCAGGCCCGCGCCGAGCCGGATGCGCACGATACGCCGCACGCGGTCGTAGTAGCGGGCGAACAGCCGCTCGAGCGCCGCGTGTTCCCCCGCCTGGGCTCGACGCACGAGCTCGAGGGACACGGCGGTGCGAGGATCGGAATCAGTCACGTATCATCGCCACCTCCTCGGCGCCGGCGATGATACGTCCCCGCCGCCCGTCCCCACGATCCCCTCCCATGAACCTGCCCATCGCCCTCCCGGCGCTCGTCGCCGTCCTCGCCGCACCCTCCGCCGCCCAAGAGGCGGTCGAGCCGCGGCCGGCCCTCACCGTCCAGAGCTCCAGCGCCGATTCGCTCCTCTCGCCGCCGCGGTATCCCGACGTCCACGCCCAGTCGCTCTTCATCGTCATGGCCGACGGCACGAAGCTCGCCGCCGACCTCTTCCGGCCCGCGCACGACGAAACGCCGGTCGCGACGCCGGTGCCCTTGGTCTGAATGTACACGCGCTACAACCGCGCGGTGCGGCAGAACGGGCAGGTGTTCGACTCGATGCGCATGCCGGTGCCGCGCGAGCTCGTCCGCCGCGGTTACGCGGTCGCCGCCGTGGACGTTCGCGGGAGCGGCGCCTCGTTCGGGAGATACGAGGGGCCGTTCCATCCGCAAGAGATGCGCGACGCGACGGAGATCATGGCGTGGTTCGTCGCCCAACCGTGGTGCGACGGCAACCTCGGCATGTACGGGGGGTCGTACCTGGGCGCGGTGCAGCTCTTCGCCGCCGCCACGGGGTCGCCGCACTTGAAGGCGATCGTGCCGGAGATGGCTCCCGGCGATCTCTATGCCTTCACGTGGGTCGGCGGCATCTACCGCGACGACTTCTTGGCCCACTGGACGGCGCTGACGAAGATGCTCGACACGCAGCGCGCCATCGCCCCGGTGGCCGCGGACGCCGACGGATCGCTGCTCGAGGCCGCCATCGCCGCCCACGCGGCCAATCGCGACACCGTGGAGCAATACAGCGACCTGCCCTTCCGCGACAGCGTGGACGAGGAGTCGCAGCTCGCCCTCTATCCGGCCACCAGCACGCTCGATCACCACGCGACGATCTCTCGCTCCGGGGTTGCGATCTATCAGATCGCCGGCTGGCTCGATTGCTTCACGCGCGACGCGCTCCTCCTCCACGCGAACCTCGAGAATCCGCGGCGGATCGCCATCGGTCCCTGGTTCCACCAGGAGCGCCAGGAGTTCGATGACCTGGGGGAGCACCTGCGGTGGTACGACTGTTGGCTCAAGGGGATCGACAACGGGATCGACGAGGAGCCGCCGGTGCACTACTACGTCGTCGGCGCCCCGGAGGGCCAGCGCTGGCGCACGGCGGCGGCCTGGCCGGTGCCCGCGAAGCGCGAGCGCCTGTACTTCCTCCCCGGCGCGGACATCCCGGCGCAGGGCTCCCTCGTCCCCTCGGCCCCGGCCGCCGGAGCGATCCCCTATCAGGTCGATTACTCCACGACGTGCGGCACCGGCAATCGCTGGCGCAACGGCTACGGCGGCGAGAAGGGTTACGCGGACCTGGCCCAGAACGACGCGAAAGGGATCTCCTTCACCTCCTCCCCCCAGGCGGAAGCGCGGGAGGTGATCGGCCATCCCCTCGTCACCCTCTGGATCGCCTCGAATGCGACCGACGGCGACTTCTTCGTCTATCTCGAGGAGGTGGAGCCGGACGGCTTCTCCCGGTACGTGACCGAGGGCGCGCTGCGGGCCTCCCACCGCGCCGTGCAGGAGCCGCCCTACGACTGTCTCGGCCTGCCGTGGCACCGCAGCCACGCTGGCGACGCCGAGCCCGTCGCGCCGGGCGTGCCCGTGGCCCTCTCCCTCGATCTTCAGCCCACCGCCTGGTACTTCGACGCCGGCAATCGACTCCGCGTGACGATCACCGGCGCCGACGCCGGCAACTGCGCGACTCCGATCCTCGACCCCGCGCCCACCGTGACCCTGCACACCGGCGCGGCGCGCGCCTCGTTCGTCGAGCTGCCGTTCGCGATCGAGAGGTGAGCGTCCGGGCGGCCGGCCTCGGAAAACCACCGAGCGCGGGAGCCGCGGCCGGCGAAGGCCGCACACCCGCTCCGCCCCACGACTTCCTGGAGGGAAGGCGTGAGGGGAGGCAGGTCCAGCCTCTCGCCGAGCCGGTGCCCCCGCGCTCGGGGCGCGACGAACGCGAGTCGTCCAGCGGCCGCTAGCCGCCTTCCTCCATGCCCTTCTCGGCCTCGTCCTTCGCCTCGTCCGCCTGCTCTTGGAGCTCTCCGGTCGCGGGGGCCTGCTCGACGGCTTTCGTCTCGGCGGGGACTTCGGTGGTCGGGGTGACGGGCTCGTCGCCGCCACACGCGGTCAGGACGAGCAAAGCGGGAATGCACGACAGGAACGGATGGATGCGCATGGATGGGTACCTAGCGATTCTGGTCGGAACGGGAGCGGATGGTCCCCGGGTGGACCGACGCCCCCACGGGGGCCACGCTAGACCTTGGGGGGGGGAAAGTACAGGGCCTCGCCATCCGCTCCTGGCTCCTCGCCGGAGATGCCGAGCGGGATCTCCCCCGGACGACTCCGGTCGGGCCAGGAGCTACACTCGCTCGCTTCCATGGTCCCGCCGTCCGCCGACCGCTCTCCGACCTTCGCCGGCCTCCTCCTCCTCTTGGCGGCCAGCGAGGGCCCGCATCCCCCCCCGGCGGCCCCGGCAGAAGGAGCGGAGGAGGAGGCGCCCGCCCTGCCCGAGCTCCTGGTGACGGCGCGCAAGTGGGAGGAGGCCGCGCCGGAGGTTCCCCAGAGCCTGACGGTCCTTTCGGCGCAGACGCTGCGGGACGCGGGGATCGACAGCGTGGGCGAGGCGGCCCGGCTCGTGCCGAACCTCTTCGTCACCGAGTTCTCCTCGCGGCGGCTCTCCTTCCCGGCGATGCGCGGAATCGGCTCCGGGCAGGGCGACCCGGCGGTGACGACGTACATCGGCGGCGTTCCGCAGCTCACGACGAGCAGCACGAACCTGCCGCTCTTCGCCGTCGAGCGCATCGAATTCCTGCGTGGGCCGCAGAGCACGCTGTACGGCCGCAACGCCCTCGGCGGGCTCATCCACATCGTGCCGCGGCCGCCGACCGCCGCACTGGAGGCCGAGGCGGCGGTCCTCCTCGGGAGCTACGACTGGCGCGAGGAACGCATCGCGGCGCGCGGGCCCCTGACCGGCGGCGGGCTGCGCTTCGAGCTCGCCGGCCTGCGCTCCCGCCGCGACGGGTTCACGACGAACGATTTCACCGGCCACGACGTGGACGATCGCGATTCGGTCTTCGGGCGCGCCGGGCTCGCCTGGGGGCCCGCGGACGAGTGGGAGATGCGATTCACCGTCTACGGCGAGCGGGCCCGCGACGGCGGCTTCGTCCTCGGCGAGCTCGAAAGCCTGCGCGACCGCCCCCACCACATCGATCAGGACTTCGAGGGGCAGGCGGACCGCGACATCCTCGCTCCGGCGCTTCATTGCACCTACTACGGCGATGATGTCGAGGTCGTCTCGATCAGCGCATTCCAGGACTGGGAAGTGCTCGAGACGAGCGACTTCGACTTCTCCGCTCTCGACGGCGTCCGGCGCATCTCCGCCGAGTCGCAGGCGTACTTCCACCAGGAGGTGCGCGTCGCGTCGCCCGGGGGCGCCGAGCGATCGGCGGCGGACGGCCCGCGCTGGCTCGCGGGGGCTGCCGTCTTTGTCGCCGACTCCACGCGCTACGCCGCGAACGAGTACCGTCCCGCCGGGGCGGGCATCCTCTTTCCGCCCGAGCAAGTCGGTCACGACACGAGCCGCGGCGGATTCGACGACTGGGGGGCCGCCGTCTTCGGGCAGGCCACGATCACTCCGGCGGACGACTGGGACCTCGGCCTCGGCTTGCGCCTCGATCACGAGGACAAGGAGGCCGACCTGCGCCGCACCTTCCAGAGGGACGGCGTGATCCTGAGCGACGTCCGGACGCACCTCGAGGCGGACTACGACGAGGTCGTGCCCCACGTCAGCCTGGCCCGGCGGATGACGGAGGACGTCCTCGCCTATGCTCGGGCGGCCCGGGGGTTCAAGGCGGGCGGCTTCAATCTCACCGCCCCCGAGGATCGCTTCGTCTTCGGGCCCGAGACGAGCTGGACCTACGAGCTCGGAGCGAAGTCGGCGTGGCTCGAGGAGCGCCTGCGCCTGGATCTCGCCCTCTACCACGTCGACTGGGACGACATGCAGCTCTCCCTGTTCGACGCGACCGCCGGAGGGTTCGTCGACAACGCCGGGGCCGCGACGAGCCAGGGCGTCGAGGTCGAGCTCGCCGGCCAGCCGTGCGCGGGTCTCGAGCTGCGGGCGGGACTGGGCACCGCCGACACCGAGTTCGACTCGTACGTCGATCCCTACGGCGAGGATGTGAGCGGGAACACCCTCGCCTTCGCGCCGCAGGCGACGTGGAACCTCGGCGCGCTCCTCTCCGGCGGCGAGGCCGAGGAGCGGCGGTGGTTCGCCCACGGCGTGCTCTCCGGAGCCAGCACCTTCTACTACGACGCGGGCAACCGCGAGGAGGAGAGCTTCACCCTGCTCGACCTCCGCGCCGGCGTGGAGCGTGGCCGCTGGCGGCTCGAGGTCTGGGCGAAGAACGCCCTCGCCGAGGATTACGTCCCGGTGGCCTTCCAGCCCAATCCCGCCGATCCCACGCTGTTCGTCGGGGAGAGCGGAGCGCCGCGCACCGTAGGGATCTCGCTCACGGCCCGTCTGTAGGAGCCTCGTCCCGGCGGCGGGTCGGGCCCGGGCGGAATCCCCGCCTTTCCTGTCCCAACTGCGGCGCAGGTGCCCATGAAGTACGGGCGCGGGAGCGACTGCCCCGCCCGCTATCCCGCCGCCGACCGGCGACCGCCGCGGCGGCGAATCGTCCCCCCCGTCGATCGTCCAGACTCTGGACGTCCCTTTGGAGGAGCATCGTGCACCGAACCCATCTTGCCGCCACGTTGCCGGCCGTCCTCGCTCTCGCCGCGGCCAGCGCCAACGCCCAGACGACCCATTTCGTCAGCGTCTCGGGGACCGCCTTCTCCCCGGCCGACATCGTGATCGAGGTCGGCGACACCGTGCAGTGGGACTGGGGCCTCGGGATCCACAGCGTCGAGAGCGGCGCCGGAGGCGTCTCCGACGGCAACTTCAGTTCGGGAGCGCCGGTGGGGCCTCCCCACTCCTTCAGCGTCACCTTCGACCAGGCCTTCCTGACCGCGAACCCGATGCCGGGGGACTTCTACCCCTATTTCTGCGCCGTGCACGTGGCCTTCGGCATGGAGGGCAGCGTCCAGGTCTGCGCCAGCGCGAGCGCCGCCTTCCGCAACGATTCCGGCAACACGAACCTCGCCACGTACCTGAACGTGAATCCGCCGGTCCTCGGCGGCCCGTGGAGCTCGACGATCGACGTCTCCTCCCACGCCGGGGCTGCCGGCGCCTTGATCGTCGGCTACGCCGGGCCGCTGGAGTTCCCGTCCAGTTGGGGCTGGATCCTCGTCGACGTCACGGACCCCGCCGGCCAGCTCGTGCAGGTCGCGGGCTTCGGCGCCGGCCTGATCGCCATCGACGTCCCGCTGCCGGCCGATCCCGACCTCTGCGGCGTCCCCGTCGCCACCCAGGGCGTCGTCTTCGGCGGCGGGATCGAGCTGACGAACGCGCAGGACCTCGTCGTCGGCCTCTGAGTTCGCCATCCCGTCCCGCGGCCGGAACGAGGCGGAGGGGCGAGGCCTCCCCCCGAGGTCTCGCCCCCCCTGGCGGCCGGGTCGGTCCGCGGGCGCGTCAGCGCTCGGTCGCGTCGATTCCCCGCGGTCCCCGCGCGCGGGGAGCCGGATCGATCGCGGTGGTCCCGGCCGCATCGCGGAAGTGGGCCGCGATGAACTCCTCCACGACGGCGTCGACCGCCGCGAGGCTGCCCTCGGCGAGGGCAGGGAAGTAGCTGAAGGTGTGGGCGCGGACGCCGCCGTCGTGGGCATTCCAGAGCAGGGTCAGGGTGGCGAGCGGAACGTCCTGCCCGCCGCGCCGCTCGTCCTCCTGGGTCCCGGCGCCGTAGAGGACGAGGTCGTCCCAGAGCCGGGCGAGGATCTCCGGCGCGATTCCTTCGACCGCCACGGTCCCCGCGGGCTCGCCCCACGGCTCGAGGCGGGAGAGCACGGCGAGGCCGTCGTCGTAGACCGTGAGCTGGCGGTGGACCTCGCCGACGAGGGTCCCGCCGGCGAGGTTGTGGATCAGCACCGGATCCCGGGGCAGGAAGTCGTTCCGGACGGCCGGGAGGCCGTCGAATCCGTACCGGAGCCCGAGGCGGGAACCCACCGCGGCGGGGGAATCGGCCCGGGCCTCCATCACCGAGGCGAGGGTCATCGCCGCCAGGCCGAGGCCACCCGCCGTCCACGCTTTCGAGTGCTGCATGAGATCCTCCTGAGTCGTCCATGGGGCCCGGGTCGCCGCGCGCCCTCGCGCCTCGTTCCGCGGGCTCGTTCCCTCTCCCAGATCCGAATCCGCGCCGATCGCACGCGCGACGCGGGAAAAGAACCCGGTTCCGCTGGCCTCGCCCCCGGCTATCCTCGCGGCCGGCCGGACAGCCTCCGGCCGGTTCGGGCGAACCATGCGCATCCTCTCTGCCGCCCGGTGCGGTCTCGCCGTCGCCGTCCTCGCCGCCTGCGGCGGCGGGCCGCCGGCGGACGGAACGTTCGTGATCCAGGGTCTGGGGGTCGAGTTCGGGCCGTGGGATCCGTCGACCGGCCGCGCCGGCGACTTCCTCTTCGTCGCCGGCGAGGAGAAGGTCTTCCTCGAGTTCGGAGCGACCGTGCGCGCGCCCGACGGCGCGGCGAAGGAGCTCCCGACCTTCGAGTACCGGATCCGCCCCGACGCGACCGTGCGCGCCATCGCCGCGGGCCGGGTGGTGCGCCTCGACTTCCAACCGGAGACCGGCGACTACGAGATCGGCGCCGCGACCCTCGATCCGCGCTTCGAGGTCGGCTACGACCACGTGCGGGCGCCGCGGATCGCGATCGGCGATGTCCTCGCCCCCGGCGACGCGCTCGGCCGGCCCGGGCCGTGGAACGAATCCCTCGGCCGGTTCGAGATCATGATCGTGGAGGCCGCGGCCGGCCGCGCCTGGTGCCCGTTCTCCTTCTACGACGTCGAGCTCGCACCGGCGATGCAGGAAAGCGTGCGGCGACTCATGGCGGACTGGGAGTCCTTCCGCGGCGATCCCTCGACCTACGCCGAGGAGGAACAGGCCTTTCCCGGCTGCCGGTACGAATCGATGCCGCTGTATTGAACTGCGAGCGCGCTATCGCCCGCGGGCGAGCGCCTCGAGCAGCGGGCCGCGCAGGGCGAGACGGGCGGCGAGCTCGACCCCGATCGCCCCGGCCCCGCCGAGCCCGACGAGGAGGACGAGGAGCGGGACGTACGACGCGTCCCCGCCCGGATGGGCGGCGAGGGGCAGGATGGCGATCGCCGCGGCGACCGCCCCCGCCCCGGCGCCGGCGAGCAGCAGGAGCCCGTGCTCGGCGAGGAGGAGCCGGCGCACGCGACGCGCGGAGAAGCCGACGGCGCGGAGGACCGCGAGCTCTCCCCGCCGCTCGGCGACGTTGCGCGCCACGACGATGCCGAGCCCCGCGCCGCCGAGCAGGAGCCCGAGCCCGCCCAGCATCTCGAACACCGCGAGGTAGGTGTTCTGCACAGCGTGGAGCGCCGCGAGCCGGTCCGCGGTCGATTCGAGCTCCAGCCCGACCCCGGCGAGGTCGCGGGTGAGCCCGGCCGCGATCGCCGGCGCCGAGGCCGCCGGAGCGTCGATCAGGAACATCCGGTATCCGGTCAGGGACGGGAACCTCTCCCGCAGCCGCGCCTCGTCGACGAGGAGATCGCCCTGGAGGATCGAATCGGCGAGCGTCGCGACGATCCGCACGCGGAACGGACGGCCGTTCTCGCCGGCGACCTCGATCGTGTCGCCGAGGCCGCGGTGCAGGGACCAGGTCACGCTGGAGGCGTCGCCGATCGCCGGGATCACGCCGGGATCGTCGCCGTCCTCGAGGGCCAGCCAGGGTTCGCGCGCGCCGTCGGGAGCCGCGGCGAAGGTGAAGGCGCCGCGCTCCGCTAGCGTTCCAGGGACCACGCCGAGCAGTCGCGGCTCCTGGGGGCGGTTCAGGTTGAGGCAGCTCGCGTCGTCGCCGTCGCGCACGCGCAGCGGCACCACCTCCACGGCCTCCGGCTGATCGGCGGTCAGCCGGAAACGCCGCGGATCGGGATTGATCCGCGGATCGGGCACGACCGCGAGCGAGGTGCGCCCGATCCACGTGAAGCCCCCGGTGCCCGCCGCTCGCGCGGTCGGATCGGCGGGCGCGCCGCGGCGGTTGGCGCCCACGACGAGCACGAGGAACGCTCCCGCGGCGAAGAACGCGATCGTCGCCAGACTGCGCCCCGGCCGCCGCGTCGCGTTGCTCCAGCCGAGCCCGCCGAGCGAGCGGAAGGCCGGCCCGCCTCTCGTCCGGGGCGCGCATAGCGCGGGCTGGCGCCCGCACCCCACGCTGGCGCCGGTCGACCTGGCCCGCGCGAGCTCCAACATCGTCAGATGTTGGGCCGGCATCCTCTGATCTACCACATCGAGATTCTTCGCGGGCCGCGAAGAATCTCGAGAGTTGTAGATCAGGAGGAGGCGACAGAGGGCAAGCCCCGCCACGAGGGCGAGGCTTCCGGCGAGGAAGGAGGCCGCGGGGAGCGCGGGGCCGGAGGCGGTCCAGCCCCATGCGCTC
>JBFMCU010000197.1:0-7316 GCA_040754415.1 Planctomycetota bacterium | reverse complement strand
GGCCACCTCGCGCTCGTCCCTCCTGCCGCGCCACTCCCGCAACCTAACCAGGGTGGTCGACGAACGCCAGTCCCCACTCGGAATCCCGACCCGGCCAGGGGTTACGGCAACTTGCCGGAGCCCTGGGACCCGGGCCGCGCGCCCTTCTATCGCCAGGCGCGCACGGCGGGATCGCCGGCGAGCGCGGGGGGGACGGCGCGCGCGAGAAGCTCCCGCCATTCCGCGTCGAGCGGGCGGGGCGCGAGGCCGGGAACGCCGTCCGGCGCGCCGCGCCCGTAGGCGCTCGCGCGGGCGAGCGCCCGCCGGGCGAGGGCGGCGACAGGATCGCCGGCCTCCCGCGCCTCTCCCTCGCGCGAGAGGCGGTGCAGGGCGCGGGATACGAGCGGCGAGTCGGCCCCGGTGAGGACGAGGCGATCGAGCAGGACCTCGACGAGGAGCACCCGATCGAGCCCCGCCGCCTCGGCGAGGGTCGCCTCGGCGTCGACCCAGGCCGGCCATTCGCGCCCCGCGAGTCCCGTGGCGCGGGCGCGAAGGAGCCGCACCGGGAGCGGATCGTCCGGGGCGGCGGCGGACAGCGGCTCCACCGGCGCCGCATGGGCGAGGATCCAGCGGTCGCGCCGCAGGACGTTCTCCACGTCCCAGGCCCGCCGCTCGGCGTCGGTGAGCTCGCCTGATGCCGGCAGGGGAAGCTCGAGCTCGCCGGCGACAGGCGCGGCGGGGGGGAGCGCCTCGGTGCCCGGCGGCGGCGGCTCGATGCCGATCCGCAGCGGCTCGCGCGGCCCCTCGCGCACGGCGAGCCAAGCGAACACCGTGGAGAGGGAGGCCGAGAGCACGATGCCCGCGGCAAGGGCCCGCAGGGCGGCGGAGGCGCGCAGGCGCTCGCCCACGAAGCCCGCCGCGAGGGCGAGGTCACCCCGCCATCCGGGCCGCGTCCGGGTCGTCGCGCCGAGGATCCGCTGCACGAGGGCTCGCTCGCGAGTCGCCGGCCACTCGGCGCGGCGATCCGTCCCGGCCCGCAGGCTCGCCAGCAGGACATCGTAGCGCGCCAGCACCCGGGCCGCCTCCGGATCGGCGCGGGCGGCCCGGAGCTCGGCCGTGCGCCGGGGCAGGGATCCCTCGCCCCGGTCGAGGAGGAGATGGAGGAGCTCCTCTTCGCTCCACCGGCCGCTCACGCTTCCTCCTCCCCGCCGAGGAGCTCGCGCAGGCGGCGAACGGCGCAGAACATCCGCGACTTCACCGTGCCCACGGGGATCTCGAGCAACGCGCCGATCTCGGCGTAGGAGAGCCCGTCGAGCGCCCCGAGCTCGAAGACCGCGCGCTGCGGCGCCGGGAGCGCGGCCACGGCGGCGCGCAGCCGAGCCGCGCCCTCGCGGGCGGCGGCGCACTCGAGGGGCTCGGGAGGCGATTCGGGGCCGCGCCGGATCTGGTCCGGCCGAAGCCGGTCCGCCCGCGGTTCCTCCCCCGCCGGACCGTCGAGGGTCGCGGCCCCCGGGCGGAGCCCCAGGCGCCGGCGGTCGTCGATCCACACGTTGCGGGCCACCCGGAAGACGAAGGCCGCGAAGCGCTCTTCGGCGCGGTAGCGCGGGGCGTGCTGGTAGAGCTTGATCACGACTTCCTGGCACAGGTCCTCCGCCCGGTGCAGCCCGGCCCCCTGCCGGCGGAACCAGGCTACGAGGAGCCGGGAGTGGCTGCGGACGAAGTCCTCGAAGGGGGCGGGGTTGCCTTCGCGCAGGGCGGCCAGCGGATCGCGCGGGAGGTCCCAGTCCCCCATCAAGGCTCCTCCCGAACGCGCCGTGGCGCGGGGGGTTCAGGCGGGGGGCGGTTTCCCTCCGCTGGGGGGGCGGCCGGAGGGAGCTCGGCGAGCCCCAGGCGGGCCGTCAGGGCAGCCATGGCCCGCCCGAGCGGATCGTCCGGGGGGGTCGGGCCGCCCTCCGCCTCGCCCGGTCCGGGGACCCGGCGGAGGGAGAGGATCCGGGTCGAGGGACCGGCATGCTCCAGGCGGACCTCCAGGCGGGGCCGGGGGAGCCAGGCCGCGATCCGGTCGGCCCACTCGACCGCCGCCACCCCCTCTCCCCCCAGGAGCTCCGCCCCGCCCTCGGCCAGAAACCGCACCTCCGGCCCGCTCCGCCATGCGTCGAAGTGGTGGAGGGGGACGGGCGCCCCCGGGTACTCGGCGAGGAGGGTGAAGGTGGGGCTTGTAACCGGCTCCTTCACGCCGAGCCCGCGCGCCAGGCCGCGCACGAAGGCGGTCTTGCCGCTCCCGAGCTCCCCGATCAGCGCCACGACCGCCCCGGGGCCGAGATGGGCTCCCAGGGCCTCGCCGAGGGCCTCGGTCGCCTCCACGCTCTCGCTCCGGAAGCGCCGCTCGCCGCCCTCAGGTCCCATGGATCCAGCCCCCCGTCCCGGACCACGGGGCGAGCGCGCCGCTCTCCGCCGCTCGGAGCCACAGCCCTCGCCCCCGGCGCACGCGCCCGACGACCGCCAGGCCCGGAAAGCGCCGGCAGGCAGCGGCGAGGAGCCGCGGCACCGCTGCCGCGGCCAGCGTGGCGAGGAGCTCGTGGTCCTCCCCGTCGGAGAGGGCATGGTCCTGCGCCAGCCGGCCGGTGCGCCGGGCGAGGCGGCGGGCGTCGGGATGGACGGGGATTGCTTCGAGGTCGATCCGCACGCCCGAGCGCTCCGCCAGCCGCGCGAGGTCGAGGGCGAGGCCATCGCTCACGTCCATGAGCGCGGTCGCGCCGGCGCGGTGGAGGAAGCGGCCGAGGGCGAGACGCGGCACGATCGCCAGATGCCGGCCGAGCGAGCTGCCGCCGACGGGCCCCGAGAGGAGGACGATCTGGCCCGGGCGCGCCCGATCGCGGCCGGGCGGCCGCCGGCGCCCCTCCAGCACCCCCAGGGCCGTCACCGCGAGGCTCCGCGGCCCGGGGGCGGCGGCGAGATCCCCGCCCACGAGCTCGGCGCCGGCCGCGCGGGCCGTATCGCGCGCCGCGCGCAGGGCGTCCCGGATCCAGCGCTCGTCCGTGGCCCGCGGGGCGTGCAGCGCCACGAGGACCGCCCGCGGGCGCGCCGCGGTCGCCGCGATGTCGGAGAGGGCCCGCGCGACCGCCTTCCGCCCCACGGCCGCGGCGCTCGTGCCGCGCGCGAAGTGCACCCCTTCGATCGTCTGATCCGTGCAGGCGACCTCGCGGCCGCCGCTCGGCCGGAGCACGGCGGCATCGTGTCCCCACGAGCCCGCGAGCGCCCCGCGCCCTCCGGCGAGGGAGCGGAGGAGCCAGCGGTGCACTCGACGTTCGGACCAGCCCACGGCGCGGGAGGCGATCCTACGCCGGCGAGGGCCGCGGGCCAACCCGCGGGCCGCGGGTCCCGACGCGCTTTACGGCGGACCGTAGCCGAGGCGTAGGTCCTGCGCGTTCGACAACGCAAACGGGGCGATCCCCCCGAAGTGGAGGGCCTGCGTGGAGAGCCGAACGCCGAAGAGCCGGGGATCGTCGGGGATCGCGAGCTCGAAGAAGGCCTGGGGGCCGGCAGCGGGCGGGGTGAGAAGGAGGATCTCGCCCATGGCGCAGAGGAGAACCTGCCCTCCGGCGAGCGGGATCTCGGCCGGTCCGCCCGTCCCGAAGAGGAGGGCGAGCGAGTGCCCGGTCGTCGAAAGGTCGACCGTCGCCGCAACGGTGTCCCCGATCGCGGGGCGGCCGCCGGAGTACGAGACGGGGTTCCTGTTTCCGCCATCATTGCGGAGCACGGCGCGCGCCGTGTTCGCCGGCGAGAAGTCGAAGACCCATGCCGTCTCGCTCTCGAACGAGCCGCCGATGATGATGTCGTGACCCGCGATGGAGATCGACTCGCCGAAGTCGTAGGCCGGGGATGACGGGTTCAGGTCGGCGGCGACACCCCAGGCGTCGACCCCGTCGAGATCCTGCACGTAGGCACGCACGTAGGCGGGATACTCGACGGACCCCCCGAGCAGGAGGTCTTCGTCCAGTGCTACCGCGAGGCACTCTTCGATGCTGATGCTCTTCCGGAGCCCCCACGCGTCCGGCCCACCTTCGTCCCGCGCGAAGATGTGCAGGGACAAGGGAGAGGCCACAACCTGGCTCACGGCCAGCACGTCGCCCGCCAGAGCCATTCCCCAGCCGAACTGCGAGAGTTGGCAGCCTCCCGGCGGCAGAACGAAGCCCACTTCGCCCCAGCGGTCGGCGCCGCCGCAATCGCGGTTGAAGATATGGACCGACCCATCCTCGTCGTGCGGCATTCCCTTCGTGGCGCCCACGGCGATCGTCTCGCCGTCGATCGCGACCCGCCACCCGAAGCTCGAACTGGAGCACGACGACGGCGGCGACGGCTCGAGCCGGGCGACCATTCCCCATTGGTCGGGACCCCCTTCGTCCTGAGCAAAGAGGAAGGCCGCTCCCCGCGTGATGTACCAGGTCGGAGCGCCGACCACCAACCGGCTACCCGCCATGGCGATCGCGAATCCGAACCAGCTCTCTCCCACGAGCAGGGGGGGATGAAGGCGGCGGATCTCGCCCCATTGGTCCGGTCCGCCGTCATGCCGCCGTAGGATGCGGACCGAGCCGAGGTTCCCGAGGCCGGCCGCGTCAGCCCCCGGAGCGCCAACGGCCGCGATGTCCCCGCGGAGGGCCAGGCTGATGCCGAAGTGATCGCCGTACATTCCGCCGGCCGCCGTCAGCTTCGTCCGGAAGCTCCACCGCGGCCGAGACTGCGGCGGCTGCGGCGTGCTCGGGATCTCGCGCACGAAGACGTACACCGAGCCGGAGTCCGGCCCGAGGTCGTCGTCCCAGGGAGCTCCCACCAGCGCCACATCCCCGTCGATCGCCACCGCGTATCCGAATCCATCTCCCGGCTCGCCATCCGGAGCGAGGAGCTCGGCGATCTCTCGATCGTCGCGGTCCGCGAGAGCGCTCGCCGCCCCGAGCAGGAGGATAACCATCGCGCGGAAGGCGCGCCCGACGATCGGCGATCGCCGGGGGAGGCTCCGCCATCCGCCTCGAACCCTCTCGTCCATGCGTCCCGGACGGGCGCCGTCCCGAGCTCCCCGCCCGCCCGCCGATCCTAGCCTGGATTTCCACGGAGGGGAGTTCGCCTAAGGTCTGAGCCCCGCGGCGTGGGGCAAACTGCGGTTTCCGGGCGAAGGCCGCGGGGCAGCCATGGGCGGGCCTTCGGCCAGGGTGCGCCCAGATCCGGGTCTGCGCAGCCATAGGACGGCCGGTCCTGGGGCAGCGCTTAGGCGGCGGCGAACTGCCAGGGAGGGAGGAGTTCCCACTCCGATCGGGAAAACGGGCAGGAAGTACGTTTTTTCGTTGGGTGGCGGGCGGGGCGGATGTATAACTGTGCATCTATGCCTATCAGCGCACATATTACCATAAGCTCCGCCCGGCGGTTCTTCCTCCAGCCCCGCAACGCTCGCCAGCGCCAGTACGAGGCCCTGCGGGCCTACTTCGTCGAGCAACGGCCCTCGGCCCAGGTGGCGCGCGCCTTCGGCTACACCCCAGGCTCGTTCAGCGTCCTGTGCTCGATGTTCCGCCATGGCCGCGCCCCTGACTTCTTCGCTGCGCCCCGCCCCGGTCCGCGCCAGCAGCCGAAGAAGTCCGCCGCCCGCACCGCCATCGTGACCCTGCGCAAGCAGAACTACTCCGTCTACGACATCGCCCACACCCTGCGCGAGGAAGAGATCGCCCAGCTCAGCCCCACCGCCATCCGTGAGGTGCTCAAGGAAGAGGGCTTCGCGCCCCTGCCGCGACGGTTGGACGAGGAGCGTCCGGCAGGCCCCCGGCCGAGCGTCGAGCCGGTCGCCGATGCCCGGCAGTTCTCGCTCGAGCCGTTCTCCTTCCACACCAAGGTGGGCGGCCTCTTTCTCTTGCTACCCGACCTGATCGCTCACCACCCTGATCGTCTGGCTGCCGCCGCCGAGCTGCCCGGCTCCAAGATGATCCCCGCCGGCCACGCCCTGCGCTGCTGCCTGGCGCTCAAGCTGTGGTCCATCGAGCGCAAGAGCCGCGTCATGTCGCTGGTGGCCGATCAGGGCCTGGCGCTTTTCGCCGGGCTGAATGCCTTCCCCAAGAAGAGCTACCTGTCCGAGTACTCCTCGCGCTTCGACCACAACGGCACGCTGCGCCTGCTGAAAGCCTGGTACGGCCAGATGGCCGGCGACGGGCTTTTCGACAGCGATTCCTTCAACCTCGACTTCCACTCGGTGCGCTACTACGGCGTGCATCCGCTGCTCGAGAATCACTACGTTTCGGCCCGCAGCCGGGCACAACCCAGCGTGCTCGTGTTCCTGGCCCAGGACGCCGGGGGACGGGCCTTCTGCTACTCCAACGCCGACCTGCGCAAGGGCGAGGAACCCGACGAGATCCTGCGCTTCATCGACTTCTGGAAGCGCACGCACGGCAAGCTGCCCGGCCACCTGGTGTTCGATTCGAAGTTGACCACCTACGCCAACCTGGCCCGGATCGACCAGATGGGGATCAGCTTCATCACGCTGCGCCGGCGGAACGCCAAGCTGCGGCAAGAAGTCGAGGCCCTGCCTGCTTCGGCCTGGCGCGTGGTAGAGCTCGACGTCCCCGCGCGCAAGTTCAAGACCCCGCGCGTGTTCGAGCAACCCGTGCGCCTGGCGGCTACGAGCTTCCGCCAGCTCTTCGTCGACGACCTCGGACACGACCAGCCCACCATCCTCCTCAGCAACGAATCCAACATCTCCGCCGCCAGACTCATCACCCGCTACGCCCAGCGCATGCTCATCGAGAATGCCCTCTCCGATGCGGTGCGCTTCTTCCACATGGATGCGCTCTCCTCGGCCGTGCACCTCAAGGTCGACTTCGACATGGCCTTGCTCGTGATCGCCAGCGGCCTCTACCGGCTGCTCGCCCGCCGCATGCGCGGGTATGCGGACGCACAGGCGCGGCAGGTCTTTCGCGACCTGATCGACATGCCGGCCCATGTCGCCATCTCCCCGCGCGAGATCCTGGTCCACTTCGATCGGCGCGCCCACTTGCCGATCATCCGCGCCTCGGGCCTGCTCGATGTGCCGGTCAAGGTGCCCTGGTGGAACCAACGCCCGCTCCGCCTCATGGCGTAGCCGCCAACGCCAGCCCCAGGCCCGATGAGGCCTAACCTCAGGTCAATTCCGGTCCGTGGAAACCCAGGCTAGTGGTCCGATTCACCCAAACGGGGCATTCTGCCGGCCCGGCTGCGCCCGCCGCTGCGTTGCGCCTCCTCCGAGGGTTGTGTTCCTAACCCGCGTTGTCGGCGCGCCTTGCGGCGAACGCAGGCGGACTCGGCAGAATGCCTCGTATGGG
>JBFMCU010000196.1:0-4543 GCA_040754415.1 Planctomycetota bacterium | reverse complement strand
GTCCAGGTGACGGGGGCCGCCCGCCGGGCCGGGCGGCTCCTCGGCCGGCTCGGCACGGGCCTTCCCGATCTCCCGCGCCTGCGGCCCGGTGCCGCGCGCCGGCGCCTCTCGCCGCTCACTCCCGCCCGGGGACCCGAGGTGGATCGCGTCGCGGTGCTCGAGGGCTGCGTGATGCCGGAGCTCTTCCCGCACGTGAATCGCGCGACCGTCGAATCGCTCGCCGCCCTGGGAGTGGCGAGCCTCGCCCCGGACCGGGCGACCTGCTGCGGCTCCCTGCACGCCCACAACGGCGATCTCGCGGGGGCGCGCCGGCTCGCGCGGCGGACGATCGCCGCCTTCGCGGCCGCCGGCGACGTCCCGATCGTCGTGAACAGCGCCGGCTGCGGGGCCCATATGAAGGAGTACCCGCGGCTCCTCGCGGGCGAGCCGGCGTGGCGCGAGCGGGCGGCGGCCTTCGCGGCCCGCGTCGTCGACTACTCGGTCTACGTCGCCCCCCGCCTCGCCGCGCACCGGCCGCGCCTGCCGCCGGGCGCGCTCCCGCTGCCGGCGGCCTGGGACGACCCCTGCCACCTCTGCCATGGCCAGGGGGTCCGCGCCGAGCCCCGGGCCGTGCTCGCCGCCATCGCCGGCCTCTCGACCCGGGAGCTCCCCGACAGCGAGGCCTGCTGCGGCTCGGCCGGGCTCTACTCCCTCCTGCGCCCCGCCGATTCCCGCGCGGTGTTCGCGGGCCGGCTCGCCGCCTTCCGCGCCGCGGGCGCCCGGACCCTGGTCACCGCCAACCCCGGCTGCCAGCTCCAATGGGAGACCGAGCTCCGCCGCGCCGGCGAGACCGCGCCGGTCGTCCACCTCGCCGAGCTCGTCGCCGCGGCCCTGGCCGCCCCCGGGTAGGAAGAGCGGACATTACCGAACTCGAACGCGCCGGCCTGCGACCCCTCCCCTCTCCCGCCGGTATCACCCCCGGAACCCGCCGTCTGCCCCGCCATGCGGCTCCTGCCCTGGATCGCCATTCTCTCCCTCGTGGCGCTCGCCCCCGCCCCGGCCCGCGGCCCGAGCGGGTTCGCGCGGGCGATGGCGCGCGCCACGGAGGCCCTGGCGGCGGGCGACCTCGCCGCCGCGCGCGAAGAGATCGGCCGCGCCCAGGAGCGCGATCCGCGCTCGGTCGACGCCTGGGCCCTGCGGGCGAGGTGGGCGGAGGCCGCCGCCGACCGCGACGAGCTCGTCTACGCCCTGCACCGCGAGCTCCAGCTCCGGATCGCCCAGCGCCTCCCGCGGGAGGCGACGAAGGCGCTGCGGGAGCGGCTCGCCGGGATCGATCCCGTCGCCGCCGACCTCCTCGGGCTCGAGAAGACCTTCCTCGCCGAGCTCCGGCCCCTCGCCGCCAAGTACGAGAAGGAGGATCGCCCGCACTCCGCGATCCGCGTCCACAAGGAGATCCTGGCCCTCGACCCCGAGAACCTGGAGAGCCAGGCGGCGATCGAGCGCATCGCCGCCGCGCCCGATCCGAGCCTCGCCGGCGACGCGAAGCCCCGCGACCTGCTCGCCGACGTCTCGGAGGAGTGGATCGCCGGGCACGACGCCGAGCACGCCACGTGGAAGACGCACGCCGTTCTCGAGCGGGACAACTACGTCACGCACACGGACGCCGGCTACGAGGTCCTCGTGCGCACGGCCGAGGCGATGGAGCAGATGAACGCCTTTTACCGGGTGTTCTTCCAGTACGGGACCAAGGAGGACGGCCGCGCCGTCTCGCCGATCGAGATCCACATCTTCCGGAACCGCGACGAGTACCTCGAGCTCGGCGTCGGGCCCCCCGTCGAGTGGTCGGGGGGACAGTTCACGGGCGGGGCGGTGGAGACGTACATCGGCGAGGGCGGCTTCGAGGCCATGGTGGGCACCCTCTTCCACGAGGCGGCCCACCAGTTCGTCTCGCTCGCCACGAACGCCTCCGGGTGGCTCAACGAGGGCCTGGCCTCGTTCTTCGAGGGCACGCGCATCCTCGCCAACGGCACGGTGCTGATGAACATGCCGGCGAACCACCGGCTGTTCGAGCTCGTCGAGCGCATGGAGAGGGGGTGGATGGCCGACGAGACGGACGGCATCGACCCCGCGAACGCCTCCGACAGCGCGCCGGAGAAGGCCCCCACCTTCCGGATCGTCCTCGAGGACCGCTACGCCTGGGGCCCGCCCTGGTACGCGCCCACCTGGGGCGTCGTCTACTTCCTCTACGACTACCAGGACCCCTTCGACGGGCGCTTCGTCTATCGCCGGGCCTTCCGCGAGTTCATCGACAAGTCCGGCGGCCGCACGGGCGAGGGAGCGGTCGAGAACTTCGAGGAGGTCGTCCTCGCCCGTCCCCAGCCGCCCACGAAGGGCATGGAGCTCCCCGCGGACGCGAAGCTCGCGCTGCCGGAGACCTGCGCGGAGCTCGACCCGGTGTGGAAGGAGTGGCTCACCGCGCTCCGCGACGAGCAGTCCGGCCGCCTCGCGGTGCAGCGCCCGTACCTCGACTGGGGCCGCTACGCGATCCGCCGCGGCGACTTCGACGACGCCGCCGAGCACTTCGAGAAGGGCCTCGTCGCCGCGCCCGACGATCCGGAGGTCCACGAGGCCTTCGCCGATCTCCTCGTCGATCGCTGGCAGAACGAGGATCGGGCCGTCAAGCTCCTGCTCGCCGCCGCGCGGCTGATCGAGCGCGCCGCCGCGCCGGACGCGGACCGCATCCGCCGGATCGAGCGCAAGATCGCCAAGCTCGATTCGCATCAGCAGACTCTGGAACGCGTGCACGAGCGGCTCGCCGCGGCGGCGGCCGGGCTCGTCGACCGCTACCTCGCCGAGGGCCTCGACCTGATGGCGATGTACGTCTCCTGGCGGATGGGCACCGATTTCGAGATGCCCGGGATGTTCGAGCGCTTCGAGACGGCGGCGTTCCGCTCCAAGAAGTCGCTCGCCCTCTGGAAGCTCGCCTACAACGAGGAGAACCTCGACGGCTGGGCCGACGCCGGCGTGGAGGAGTTCCACCCCGACGGCGAGGTGCTGCGCGGCGAGTACGGCGAATTCGACGAAGACGACTTCTCCTGTCGCTACCTCACCCTGGACGAGATCACCTCCGGCGACTTCTCGATGGAGGCCGAGGTCCAGGCCGAGCACGGAGCGGTGAGCTTCGCGGGGCTCGTCTTCGGCCGCAAGTCGGCGAACGACTGCCACGCCCTCCTGCTCTTCCCGCCCGGGATCGACGCCGCGGGCGAGGCCAAGGCCGGCTACGTCGACCTCGTCACCTTCTACGGCGGCGGCAGCTTCAAGACCTGGCGGCACTCGACGGTCCGCGAGGAACAGGATCCGGACCGCACGGTCTCCGAGCGCTGGCGGAGCCTGCGCGTCGATGTCACCGGGCGGCTCGTGGACATCTGGGTCGGCGGCGAGTACGTGGCGACCCAGGAGTTCGGCACCCTCGACGTCCTGCGCGGCAGCTTCGGGCTCATGATCGGCACCGGCAAGGCCCGCTTCCGCAACGTCCGCTACCTGGCGCGGGCGGCGCGCGATCCCGGCTCGCTGATCGAGCGCGAGATCAAGATGAGCGACGCCGCCCGCGAAGGCCCGGCCGGCGGCGGGGCCGGGAGCCGCAGCGGGAGCTGGCTCGGGGAGGTGCCGCCGTTCCCGGTGGTGTCGAGCTGGGTGCAGGGGCGGCGCGAGAGCTGGGAGGAGGCCGGCGCGGTGCCCCAGCTCCTCGTGCTCTGGAGCGTCGATCAGAACGAGCTCATCGGGATCGACCGCTGGCTCGCGTGGCTCGCCGAGTCCTACGCCTACAGCGGCCTCCAGATCGTGAGCATCGGCGCCTTCTACGACCTCGAGCGGGTCGCGGACCATCTGAAGGGGCATCCCTTCCCCGGCGCCGTCGGCCTCGACACGCCCGGCGGGGAGTCGCTCATCGGCACCACGCACGAGGCGTACGCGATCGCGCGGTTCCAGCTCCCGCGCCTCCTCCTCCTCGACATCGACGGGAAGGTCGTGTGGGAGGGAGACCCCGGCTTCAAGAAGAACGTGCCGTGGGACCCCTCGCTCGAGAGCTTCCTCCAGTCGCCGCTCGAGGAGCTCGTCCACCAGCGGAAGATGCGCGAGCGGGCCGCCTGGCGCACGGCCTGGACGGAGACCGGCCGCCCGGCCCTCGCCGCCGGCCGGCTCGCGGAGGCCGCGCCGCTCCTCCTCCAGGCACGCGAGATCGGAGGCGAGGGGGACGCGCTCGTCCAGGAGGCGCTCGCTCGGCTCGCGGCGCTGGAGGCGGCGATCGACGCGATCGACGCCACGGCCGGCGAGCTCGCCTCGCGCGGCGCGCTCGGCGCCCTCGAGACCCTCCTCGGCTGGGCCGAGACGATCGGGAAGCCCATCGACCGCCGGGAGAACAAGCCGCTCCGCGACCTCCTCAGGGCTCCGGCAAGTTGCCGTAACCCCTGGCCGGGTCGGGATTCCGAGTGGGGACTGGCGTTCGTCGACCACCCTGGTTAGGTTGCGGGAGTGGCGCGGCAGGAGGGACGAGCGCGAGGTGGCC
>JBFMCU010000195.1:0-17817 GCA_040754415.1 Planctomycetota bacterium | reverse complement strand
CCGGCGCCCGCCCCTGTTGGGCCCCCGCGGGGCGCGGCCCCCCGCGGGGGCAAAAAAGTGCCTGACGCCGTATTGCTGACGCCGTGTTGCTGACGCCGTATTGCGAGTCAGCGGGCCGCCCGGGGGACGTCCAGGGCCGCGATCCGCGCGCGGATCGCCGGGAGCTTCTCCGGCGCGGCTTGGACGAGGAGCGAGTTCGTGCGGGAGTCGACGAGGACCTGGGGGCGCGGGCCGGCCGCCGCCGGGCGTTCCGCGAAGGCCCGCTCCAGCGTCGCGGCGATCTCGGCCGCCGCTGTGTGCTGGAGCGGAACGACCTCGAACGCTTCCACGGCGGCGGCGACCCCCTCGTCCGCCGGCTCCGTCCGCGGCTCCGCGGCACACCCGACCAGGAGCAGGAGGAGGAGAGGCAGCGACTTCTTCATCGTGGATCCCTTCATCGGAGGTGGTGGTGCGGCCTGGCTCGCCGCGACTCTTCCGGGACGACGATGCCGCCCGGGCATTCCCGCCGGCCCTCGTATCAGTATCCCAGGAACAGGTCCTGCGCGTTCGACAGCGCCCACGGCTGGACGCCGCCGATGTGTAGGGCCTGGGTCGCGGCCGGGAAGCCCGCGAAGGCCGGATCGGCCGGCACGGGCAGGTTGTAGGTGGCCAGCGGCCCGGGGAGAAAAGCCTGGCCGAGGAGCTCGCCGTTCGGATCGGCGATGTTCACGAGGAGGGTCTGGCCTCCCCCGAGCGGAAGGGTGATCGGCGTGCAGTAGCCGACGAGCCAGGCGAGGCTGTGGCCGGTCGTGCCGGCGAGGTCCACGGTGGCGGTGTAGGTCGCACCGAGCACGGGGAGAGTGACGGCGGTATGGCTCGCGGGGTTGGTGCCGGCGTTGCGGGGGGCGGCGTGCGCGAAGGGCGTGTAGACGAAGGCGTATGCCGAACCTGATTGCAGCCCGCGGTCGTCGTCGAAGTAGGATCCGATCAGAGCCGTCTGCCCATCCAGCGATACGCTGCATCCGAAGTAGTCCTCGGTCGCTCCATCGCCCGGGGTGATCTTCGCCTGCTGGCTCCAGATCGTCCCTGACCGAACGAACACGTAGGCCGCCCCGGAAGCGCTGCCCATATCGTCGTCGAATTTCGAAGCGATGAGGGCCGTGTCTCCATCCAGGGAAGTCGCCCAACCGAAACCATCATCGTCGGCCACATCCGACGGAACCAGCCGCGCTTGTTGACTCCAGCTCGATCCCGATCGCACGTACACGTACGCGGCTCCGGCCGTCGAGGACTCCCAGGCGTTTCCGGCGAGCGCCGTATCTCCACTGAGCGAGACAGCATCCTCGGTGCTGCCACCAGCTCCCAGGAACTTGGCCTGTTCACTCCACACCGTGCCCGAGCGGACGAAAACATAAGCATAGCCCCATTGGGACGCACCCACCAGCGCCGTATTTCCCTCGAGAGAGACGCACATCCCGAAACGTCGATCGGCTCCGGCATCACTGGCGGTGAGCTTCGCCTCTGGGGTCCATGCGGTACCCGATCGCACAAAGACGTATGCGGCCCCCGAGTAGCTGCCCGCGTGGTCATCGCCCCAGGCACCGATGAGGACAGTGTCGCCGGAGAGCGAGACGGACTGGCCGAATCTGGCGTTGGCTCCCCCATCGCTAGCCGTGAGCTTGACTTGCTGGCTCCATGTCGTCCCCGACCGGAGAAACACGTAGGCCGAGCCCGAGTAGCTTCCCAGGTCATCATCACAAGGGGCGCCTATGAGCGCGGTGTCACCCTCGACCGAAACCCCCGAACCGAAGTAATCGTACGCCGTCGCGTCCGAAGCCACGAGCTTCGCTTGCTGGATCCACGTGGAGCCCGTGCGGACGAACACGTAGGCCGAACCTGAGGATGTGTTGTCGCTGTCAGCACCAATGAGCGCGGTATCGCCGTTCAGCGAAACGTCGGATCCAAAGTAGTCGTTCGGGCCCCCATCGCCAGCGGTCAGCTTCGTCTCCTGCGTCCATATCCACGGATCTACGGTCACGGGATACACAGCGCCCACGTCCTCGATCAGGAGCGAGAGGTCACCTGCGCTCGCAACGAGCCGAGCCGGCAGCTCGCTGCCGGCACCGTCCCAGGCGCGCAAACCTGCGTAGCGGATGTCCATCTCGCCGTCCGCCGACCAGAACCGGGCGTCGCGTTCGCCAGCTTGGACCTCGAACGAGAACGATCCGACAACCGTCAACCGCAGTCGGAGTTCACCGTCCGCGCCGGTTTCGATGAGCGGCGGGCAGGCGATCGTGAACCCCTGCTCCACGCCTCGTTCGTCGTTCCCGTACCACTCGACGAGGTCGCCCCGGCGGATTTCGACGCGGCGATCCCCCGCGTGCACGGTGCCATCGAGCACCGGCGCCAGCTCCTCGCTGCGTCCCCAGGCTGCGAGGCGCAGCCCGAGACGCCACGGGCTCCCGTCCGCGCCGGTCCCGGCGATCTCCAGGCCCGCGCCAGAGAACGCCGCCCGGAAGCCCTGGGCGGGGTTCGCGGCGGTCCAGGCGCCGGCTGCGTCGCCGGGCGAGACGCGGTAGCCCTCCTCCTCGGCCGCCCGGCGATGTGCGGCGGCGAGGGACGGCGGCATCGCCCTCGAATCCGGAGTGGCTAGGCCCGGGGCGAGCCCCAAGAACAGAACGCAGAAGAATACACGACGAGTACCGAATCGAGCGGACATGAGTCCTCCTTGCAATGAGCCGTGGGAAGAAGCCCATCCTACCACGGCGGGCCGATCGCGGGGGAGGGGGGGGGAGCGCCCCGGCCGGGGCCCCGCCGGACGATCCCGGCGGGAGGGCCGGCCGCCGACCGCGGGGGCACACAAATCGATTACCGGACGCTCCGAGGCGGATTCGCCGGCTCCGGCATACGATTCCCCTGCCCCTCGCTCTCTCCACCCCCGCCTTGGCCCGACGGCCGGGCCCGCCGCGCGGGTCCGGACCCGAGCCTGGAGTGCCACCATGAAGCCCACGCGCCTCCTCGGACTGTTCCTCGGCCTCTCCCTCCTCGCCGCCGCGAACGCGCCGGACCGCTCCATCGCGCCGGAGGACGCCCTCCCCCGCACGGACTCCCTCCGGCTGCAATCGCACTCCGCCTTCGCGGACTGGAGATCGGCGCACGGGGACGAGTGGCGGCTCGTACGAGATCCGGAGAGCGGCCTCGGCCGCTTCCTGCACGGGGGGGTCGCCGGACCCGCGGCGGCGCCCCGCTCGGACGCGGAGTTCGCGGGGCTGGCCCGGGGAATGGTGGGCGCCACGGCCGCCATCCACGGGGTCGATCCCGCGACCCTGGAGCTGGATCGGGTGCTGTTCCTCCCGCTGGCGACCATCGGCAGCACGGACAAGATGACGGTGAGCTTCCGGCAGAGCTTCGCCGGCGTGGAGGTGATCGGCGGCACGGTGGACGTGCTCCTCGACATGGCGGGCCGGTTGCTGTCCATCGACTGCCAGGCCGTCCCGGCGGTGTCCGCGCTCGCGACCTCGCCCGGGATCGGGGCGGAGGCGGCGGCGCGGATCGCCGGCGAGCTCTTCGCCGCCGACACCGGCCTGCCCGCGACCCGGCTCGTGGCGCCGGCGCTCCGGGTCGAGCGCGTGGTCGAGGACAAGTTCGTCCGGCCCCGGCTCGTCTGGGAGATCGAGGTCCATTACGCCGCGGCGGGCATGGAGCCCGAGGGCTTCCGCTACCGGATCGACGCGCGCACCGGCGCCCTCTCCAGCCGCGTCCGTGCCGTCCATCACGACGTCTCCGGCAACGTGAAGGCGATGGCGACCCCCGGCGCGTACCCCGACACCGCCGGCAACCCGGAGGTGGCGCAGAACATGGTCCACCTGACGGTGACGAGCCCGTCCGGGAGCGCCCAGACGAACGCGAACGGCGACTTCACGATCGCCGGGGCGTCTCCGCCGCTCAACGTCACCGTGAAGTTCGACGGCCCGTACACGACGACCTACAACCAGGCGACCACCACCTACTCGCTGACCACGACCCTGATCTCGGGCAGCGGCAACTCGGTGCTGATGAACCCGTCCGCGACCGAGTACTACACGGCCGAGGCCAACTCGTTCCTCTGGATCAACGCGCTCCGGGACTGGACGCGGTCGATCAACCCGTCCGACGCGACGTGCGACTTCGACGCGCGGTCTAACCCCAACATCGCCAGCACGTGCAACGCCTACTACGACGGCGTGTCGGTGAACTTCTATCGCGCCGGCGGCGGGTGCCCGAACACCGCCTACTCCTCGGTCGTCGTGCACGAGATGGGGCACTGGCTGAACGACCGGTACGCGAGCGGGAACGGCTGGGACGGGTTCGGAGAGGGGAACGCCGACAACTTCTCCACGTACATCCTCGACGATCCCATCGTCGGCCGCGACTTCTGCGGCCCCGGCTGTCACGTGCGGGACGGCAACAACACCCGGATGTTCTGCGGGGACGCGAACCCCGGCTGCTACGGCGAGGTCCACGCCGACGGCGAGGTCCTCATGGGCGCCATGTGGAAGATCCGCGCCCGCATGAAGACCGCCTACGGCACCAGCACCGGCGGGGCGATCGCCAACCTGCTGTTCAACTCCTGGATGAACGCCTACAACGACACCGAGATCAAGACCATCATCGAGACGCACTGGCTGACGCTCGACGACGACAACGGCAACATCGGGGACGGCACGCCGACCTACGACCACATCGACGGCGGGTTCCGCGACCAGGGTTTCCCCGGCTACGGCCTCACGTTCGTGGCCATCACCAACGTGACCGAGCTCGGAAACACCACGGACGAGAACGGTCCGTATACCGTCCAGGCGGACATGACGGCGCTGATCAACCCGCCGCTCTCGGCGGCGAACCTCTACTGGCGTGTCGACGGGGGGAGCTTCGTCCCGGTGCCGATGACCCTCGTCGCCGGCTCGACCTACACCGGGGACATCCCCGGCCAGGAAAGCCCGGCCAAGGTGGAGTACTACGTCGAGGGGAGCGACAGCCAGGGGTACACGAACACGTATCCGGACCTGGCGCCCGCGAGCCTCTTGAAGTTCATCGTGGGGATCGTGACCCAGTACTTCTTCGAGGACTTCGAGGGCGGCGTCGGCGGCTGGACGCACCTGAGCTACAACGGCGCCCAGGACGACTGGCAGCATTCGAGCCAGGTCGGCTCGCCGAACGGCTCCTACGGCCTCTCGGGCGACCCTCCCTACGCCTACTCGGGCACCAACATCTGGGGGAACGACCTCGGCGCGACCGGCTGGAACGGCGCCTACCAGGACAACGTGGACAACGCGCTCCGCTCCCCGATCCTCGATCTCTCCGCCGCGAGCGGGGCCGTCCTGCGCTTCCAGCGCTGGCTGACGATCGAGAGCGGCCAGTGGGACCAGGGAAACGTCTACGTCGACGGCGTCTTGGTCTGGACCAACCCCTATTCGACCGACCTGCTCGACACCTCGTGGGTTGGGATGGAGATCGACATCGCGGCGATCGCCGACGGCAACCCCTCCGTCCAGCTCGAGTGGAACCTCGACTCCGACTCCAGCGTCGTCTTCGGCGGCTGGAACGTCGACGACGTCGAGATCCTCTCGATCGAGGCGGTGATCGACGCGAGCGCGACGCCGCGGAACGGCTCGGGGGTGAATCCGAGCGTCTTCACGAGCGTGACGCTGCCGATCCTCGGCACGAGCTGGGAGTCCCGGATCGACGGCGGTGCAGTCGGCTTCAGCGGGATGACCGTCCTGTTCCTTTACAGCGGGATGTCCCCCGGCATCTCCTCCGCCTACGGGGAGATCCTGCTCGATCCGAGCTCGAGCTGGCTCACCACCGGCTACGCGAGCACGGGCGGCGGCGGCATCGCGGACCACGCGATCGCCGTCCCGAGCGACCTCGCCTTCCACGGCCTGGAGGTCTTCGCCCAGGGCTACCTGGCCGGCGGCGCGCCGGGTCAGCTCACGAACGCGCTGGATCTCCTCCTCGGCTTCTAGTACGGCGTCAGACAGCTTTTTTCACCCGCGGGGTGCCGCACCCCGCGGGTGAAAAAGCGCGCCGGACGCCGCACTCCCGTCTGGCGGACCCCCGGGGACGGGGCTAGGATCGCCCCCCGGCCCTGAGTTCTTTGGAGGGGTGAGAAGCCATGATCACTCGAGAGCCCGCGGGGCTCGCGCCGTCCGGAGCGTTTCGGCTTGGATTGCGCCCGCGCCCCGTTCTGAAGCCCGTTCCCACCGCGCTGGGGTTCGCCGCCGCCTACGTCGTCCTCTGCATGATCTACATCTGGCTCTCGGGTGCGGCGGCCGCCAAGGTGGCCGGCAGCGTTCAAGAGCTGGAGCTCTACGAGCGCATCAAGGGCCTGGCCTTCGTCCTGATCACGGGCGTGGTCTTCCTGCTGGTGTGCACGGCTCACCTGCGGCGGATCGCCGCGCAGGAGCGGACCCTGATCGAGCAGCACCGCGATCTCATCGCCGCCGAGCGCAGCGCCATGGCCGGGATCTTCGCGGCGAGCACTTGCCACGACGCCAACAACGTGCTGGCCGTGGTGCGGGGGATCATCGATCTGGTGCGCGGCGGCCCGGGACTTCCCCGGCGGGAGACGGAGCTGCGCGGCGAGGCCGCCCAGAGCTGCGACCGGATGACCGGCCTCTTCCGGCGCCTGATCGGTCTGGCTCATCACTCCCTCCCCGGAAGCGCCGTGTCGTTCGATCTCCCGTCCCTCGTCGCGGACGCGGTGGAACTGGCGAAGGGACACGAGTCGCTGCGGCAACACGCGATCTCCTGCGCCGCGCCGGCCCACCTCGCAATCGAGGGCAACCCGCAGTTGATCTCGCGCGCGCTCTTGAACCTCGTGCTGAACGCGGGGGAGGCCATGAAGGAACCGGGGACGATCCGGGTCGAGCTGCGGACCGACGGAGACGCGGCCGTGATCGAGGTGCACGACAGCGGTCCCGGCATTCCGGATGCGGAGAAGGGGCGGATCGCCGGAGCCTTCTTCAGCACGAAGCCCGGCGGCACGGGTCTCGGCCTCCTGTCCCTGGTCACGTGCGCGACGGAGCACGCCGGCCGCTACGAATTCCTCGACTCGCCGCTGGGAGGGGCTCTCGTGCGGCTCACCCTGCCCGCCGTCCCGACCCGCGCCGAGCCTCTCGCGGCCCCGGCCTGACGGGTCCGGGATGCCCAGCGCCTACCTCACGGACTCCCTCCCGGGCACCGGCGGCGCGCTGCGGGAGCGGCTCGAGGACTTCGTCGTCGCGGAGGAGCTCGTGCGGCCCCCGCGGGGGCGGGGCGCGCACCGCTGGATCCTCGTCGAGAAGCGCGGCATCTCGACCCCCGAGTTCCTGCGGCGGATCGGGGCCGCCCTCGGCCTGCCGACCGCGCGCCTCGGCGCCGCGGGCCAGAAGGACGCCCGGGCGGTCGCGCGGCAGTGGGTGTCGGCGCCGGGGAGCGCGGCGATCGAGACGCTCGCCGCGCGGCTCTCCGACGCCACGGTGCTCGAGATCGCGCGGGACGAGGAGCCGCTCGCGCCGCGCCTCCTCGCCCGCAACCGCTTCGCGATCGTCGTACGCGGTCTCGCGGATCCGGCGGAGGCGGCCCGGCGCGCGCAAGCCGTCCTCGACGTCCTCGCCGCGCGCGGCGTGCCGAGCTTCTACGGCCCCCAGCGCTTCGGGCTGCGTGGCGAGTCGGCGGAGGTCGGCCGGCTGCTCCTCCTCGGGCGCGCGGAGGAAGCCCTCGCCCTGATCCTCGGCCGCCCCGGCCCGGGCGAGGACGACCCGCGGGCCCGCGCCTTCCGGGAGGCGTTCGAGCGCGGCGAGCTGGCGGAGGCGCTGCGCCTCGTCCCCGGCGCGCTGCGCGTCGAGCGCCGCCTCCTCGAGCGGCTCGCCGCCGGAGCGACGGCCGCCACGGCGATCGCTGCCCTCCCGCGGCCGCAGGCGCGCTTCTACCTCACCGCCTACCAGTCGCTCCTCTTCAACCGCGTCCTCGCCGCGCGCCTGCCGGCGATCGACGTGCCGTGGGCGGGCGATCTCCTCGCGGAAGAAGGGAAGGGAGAGCGCTGGACGGCCTGCCGCGATCCGGAGGCGGACCGGGCGCGCGTCCGCGCCTTCGCGGCGAGCCCCACCGGGCCCCTCGCCGGCACGCGCGCGCCGCTCGCGGCGGGCGAGGCGGGCCGGATCGAGCGCGAGGTGCTCGCCGCCTCCGGCGCCGATCCGCGCGCCCTCCCCGACCCGCCCGGCCTTCCGCTCCACGGCACGCGGAAGAGCCTGCGGTTCCGCGCCGCCGACCTCCGCGTTCGCGCCGATCCCGCGAACGGTGCCCTCGAGCTCGGCTTCGCCCTGCCGCCGGGCTGCTTCGCGACGGCGCTCTTGGCGGAGGTGACGAAGGGCTTCGCGCCGCCGCGGTGAGCCGGCGGTGCGGCGTACTGCTCACTCGGCGAGAAGCCCGCTCTCGTGGAGCCAGGGGTGGAGCGCCGCCGCGGCGAGCGCGTGCCCCGCGGCGTTGGGGTGCTGGTTCCCGGGGTGGACCCAGAGCGCGGGTCCGTCGCGGCCGGCGAAGACCGGCAGGAGGTCGAGGCAGGGCGTGTCAATCTCCCCCGCGAAGGCCGCCACGCGGGCGTGGACGTCGCGGAAGGGATAGTCCTCGTCGAGCCAAGCGAGCACCGGAAAGATGAAGATGCCGGTCCGGAATCCGCGCTGGAGGCCGAGGCGACGGACCTGGCCGAGGGCGAGGCGGACGTCGTACCAGGCCGGGCTGTCCTCGGCGAAGCTCGCGCGGATCGAGTCCACGAGGGATCGAGCCGCCGCGCGCCGAACCTGGGCGAGGCGGAGGGAGCGTACGACCCGCGAGTGATCCGCGAGCCAGCCCGCGTCCTCACCGAGCCCGGCGTTGAATGCCTCGTGGATCTCGCCGCCGCGGGCGTCGTTCAAGAAGAAGCAGACCAGCACGAGGTCGGGATCGAGGTCGAGAAGCCGCGTCTCGAGGAGCCGCACTTCCTCCACCGTGTCGTAGCCCGGTGTGCCGAAGTTGATGAGCTCGTAGCGGCGGCCGGAAGATCCCTCGTTCAGCAGGCGCTCGGCGCGCTCGGCAAAGGAGTCCTCCAGCCTCACTCCCACCCCGAAGGCGAAGGAATCGCCCAGGAGCAGGATCCGGAAGGCGCCCGGCGGCTTCTCGCGCGCGTACTCGACGTCGCGGGCGCCGAGGGAGTTGATCCGGTAGCGCACGCCGCCCTCCGGCCCGAAGGCGCCGTGCGGGTCGTCGGGAAACGCGTGAAGCACGTCCGCCCCGGGGATGAGCGCGTAGCGCAGGCCCGGCACGCCCGCCTCGGCGACGATCCCTCCGACGGTCGTGAGGTTCCCGGGCGCGCGGGGCCGCCCGGCGAGCGCCAGCGCGATCTCCGCCCCCCCGATCGCCGCCGCGAGGCTCGCCGCGACCACGGCGATCCGCGCGCCGATCCGCTTCCTCTTCGTCCGAGGGCGTGTTGCGGGCGGCATCCGTTCTCGCCGGAGTCCGACCGCGCTCAGAAGTACACGTAGAACTGCTGCAGGTTGCTCACCCGGGCCGGGAAGCCCGTCGTCAGGTCGAAGGTCTGGACGTAGACGAAGGTGAAGCGCAGGGGATCGAGGGGTGCGTGGAGCGGGATCCAGCCCTTCGCGTCGATCGGGAAGATCCCGAAGGTGCCGATGTCGGTGAAGTTGTTCCCGAGGTCGAGGTCGATCAGCGGGTGACTGCTCGGGATGCCGGAGAAGGAGTAGATCCCGTAGTGCAGGTGCCCCGGCTCGCCGGCGAGGATCAGATCGACGCCGTCCTGCGGATCGACGAGGTCCTCGTTGTCGCCCGTGCCGGCCTGCAGTCGCGGCCAGGGCGGGAACACGACCTGGGCCGTCGTCGTCCCGGTGCCGTGCCAGTCGCTCACCCCGATCTCCACCGAGCCGAGGGAATCGACCTGCGGCATGTCGAAGGTGATCGCGTAGCGGTTGAAGACGGTGAAGGGCGGCGGATCGCCGGTGAGGGGCACGCCGTTCACGCTGACCGTCGAGGTCGCCTCGAAGCAGTCGCCGCCGATCAGCACCGCCTGCGCCGTGCCCGGGTACAAGGCCTCGATGTTCGGCGGGAAGGTGTAGTCGATGTGCGGCGGCGGGATGTCGATGCAGCCCCGCGTGCGGCGGTGGGCACGGATGATGGCGCAGTTGTTCGGCCCGAAGGAGAGCGAGCAGCCCCCGCACATGATGTCGCAGAGGGCATCCGCGCAGTGGGGGGCGTTCCAGTTGTGCCCGATCTCGTGGGCCACGACCATCACGTGCGAGCCGTGCCCGAGCCCGTGGAACTGGGTGATCCCGTAGCCGAGCCCCGTGCAGACGACGCCGACCCACGCGAGCCCGATGATGTTGCCGTCGAGCTCCTTGCCGGTCGCGAAATGAGCGATGTCGCGCACGACGCCGGTCTGGTTCGTGTTCCACTCGTTCCCGAACTCGCCCAGCACCGTGCCGGGGTCGGTCGAGGTGTACGGATCCGGCTCCGCGGTCCGGACGATCACCGTGCCCAGCAGGTGCGTGATGTCGACGTCGCGCTCGTAGGGCACGTTCACCTCGTTCACGACTCCCTCGATGTCCAGCACGGTCGCGCTCACCGACGAGCCGTGCTCGAGGTAGGACTCGTAGTCGCAGTCGAAGGCGAGGTCGGTCACCGCGGCGCAGATCGCGCTGCGGGCCGGCTCGCTCCCGCCGCGCCCCGCGGGCGCTACCTCCTCCGCAACGGAGAGGAACCCCTCCGCCCCGCACGCCCCCCGCGCGAACGGCGAGGCGACGAGCGGATAAACGAGGTGGAGCGCGGGATCGGCGAGCGGATCGGCGGCGGCGAGGGGCTCGAGGAACCACATCGTCCCGTCGTCGAGGAAGATCGCGCCCTGGGCGCTCGCGCCGAGGAGCGAGAGCGCGACGCGCGCATCGCCCCGCCCGAGGATCGTCCCCCGATAGGTCGCGACCGGCGGCGGCGCGACGGCCCGCAGCCGCCCGCCGCCCTCGTCCACGAGGACCTGGAAGTCCGCGGTCCGCGCCGCGCGCTTCTCGAGGAGAAGCGTCTCCGCTCGCCCGTCGATCTCGATCGCGAGCCGGAAATCCGCCGGGAGGCCGGCGGGCAGGGCGAGCGGCTGGATCGTGTGCTCCTCCTGGCCGAGGTAGTCGCGGATCGGGTCTTGCGCCGCGGCGAGGCTGCCGAGGGAGAGGAGCGCCGCGAGCGCGGCGGGGGGGAGGAGGCGGTGGTTCATGGTCGATGAGGGGAACGACGCCGGGGGCTCTCGCCCAGCCTAGCACGATCCGCGGTTCCGCGCCCCGGTTCCGCGCCGCGGCTCCGCCCGCCGCATCGCGCGGCCCGGCCCCTTCAGCGCCGCGCCTCCCGGTCCCCATCCGCCGCGGGCGCCGCCGGGTCCGCCGCGAAGGGCGGTCGGGCGAGGAGGTGGGCGGCGACGACCTCGGCGACGGCCGCGCTGCCTTGCTCGTTGAAGTGGAGGTCGTCGTAGAAGTGCGCGAGGTCCCGCGGCACGTGCGCCGCGAGATCGACCGCCTCCACGCCGCGCGCGCGGGCCACCGCGAGGGTCGCCGCGTTGTAGCGATCGAGCCCCGCCCGCAGCGCCGCCGCCGAGTAGTATTCGCAGCCCTCGCGCGTCTGGAACGGTCCGACCCCGCCGAACCAGAGCATGGCGAGCTCCTCCGGCGCGAGATCGGCGCGCCAGAGCGCCGGTTGGGTGAGGAAGAGAGTGCGCGCCCCGATCCGCTTCGCCAGGTCGGCGATCCCGTGCAGGTTGCGCCGGTACTCGCCGAGCGCGCTCGCGAGGTCGGGAAGCTCCTCGCGGATCCGCGCCGCGCCCGCGCGATGGACCCGCCACTGCGCATAGACCGCCCCCGCCTCGTCGACGACCGCCTCCTCTCCGAAGCGGCGGTTCCAGATCCGGCCGAGGATCGAGTAGAGGGCGGAGCGCTTCCAAAGCGGCCGGTGCCGATCCTCGCCGAGCGGGACGCGCTGGAAGGCGCGCGGGACGATCTCCGCGACGACCTCCGGCCTCTCCAGGGCTCGCGGATCGTACGCCTCGTCCTCGCTCAGCCGCAGCGCGAGGTCGTTCGCGCCCGCCAGCACGACGACGAGATCGATCCCGATCTCCGCGAGCAGCGGCGCCAAGAGCCGGAGCTGCACGACGTGGTCGCGGGTCGAGAGCCCGCTCCGCGCCGCGTTGCCGGCCCACACCTCGCCCGCCCCGCCGCGCTCCGTCAGGATCGCCCCGACCCGCTCCGGCCACGCCTCGTCCTGGTCCAGGAAGAGGCACTCCGTCGTGCTGCCGCCGATCGCCAGGATCCGGAAACGCGCGCCCGCGTGGATCTCCCGCCCCCGGAATCTCAGCGAGCTCGCCGCGAAGCGTTTCTCCCCCGCGACCCCCGGCATGACCCCCGCCGCCGGACGAAAGACCTTGCGCAGGTTCGGCCACCAGACCGCGCACCGCTCCGCCTCCGGCGTGGCGGCGCGCACGACCCCCTCGGCGATCCCGAGGGCCGGGAGCAGCGCGGCGGCGAGGAGCAGCAGCCGCACGCGCCAGCGGCGGGCGGGGGGGCGCATGGGGGGAAATGCGGGAGCCCATCCACGCTACCACGGTCCGGAGGCGGCGGAGCGAGGATCTCTCGTAACGTGGAGAGTTGGTGAAGCCGTTACGCCCCGGTCCTCCGGCGTCAGATTGATGGCGTTCTTCCTCCGTTCCGTCTCCCGGCCCACTGCTGGAGGTTGCCATGCCTGCTCGGTTGGCTCTTCGTCGTGCTCTTGCTTCCGTCGCGTCCGTGGGGGCTTCGTACCGCTGGCCAGGCTCGGTAGCGCCGGCCGCCTTGCCCCTTGCTGGGGTGCTGGCTCTGGCGAGTCCCGCCGCCTCCCAGCTCGCCGGGGCCCACTTCCGCAACGCGGGCTCGAACCCGGCGAGCTACACGGCCGTGACGCCTCCGGTGCTCGGCGCGACCTACACTGCCACCATCGATCTCGGGGGCACGACCGGACACAACCTTGCCTGGCTCGCCGGGTACGCTACCCCGTTCACCTTCACCCTGGGCGGCGGTCAGACCCTCCTTATCAACGCCGGCGACCCGAACGGCGAGCTCCTCGGCCAGGCGTTCGTGCCCGGTCCCGTGGCGACATACGACCTCTCCGTGCCCGCCGATCCGGCCTTCGCCGGCTTCGAGGTGGCGACGCAGGCGCTGCACTGGGGCGGCGTCCAGCCGTGGGCGCTGTCGAACGCGCAGGACTTCATCCTCGGCTTGGCGCCCGGCGCTCCCGGCGAGATGGCGCTGGTCCCCGGCGGCGAGTGCGAGATGGGGGACCACCATGGGGAAGGAAACTCCGACGAGCTGCCGGTGCATACCGTGTACATCGATCCCTTCTGGATCGACGTGTACGAGGTGACGAATCAGAAGTACGCGGACTACCTGAACACGGCACTTGCGCAGGGCCGAATCACGGTTTCGAGCAGTGTCGTCTACCAGGTGGGAGGCGCGGGTCAGGCGTTGTGCGACACGACGGGGAGCTCGATCTGGAGCCGGATCACCTGGAACGGATCGACCTTCGGAGTGACGGCCGGGAAGGAAGATCACCCGATGGTCAGGGTATCGTGGTACGGCGCGTGCACGTACGCGAACCAGAAGAGCCGCGATGGTGGCCTGACTCCCTGTTACGACGAAACGAGCTGGGCCTGCGACTTCGGCGCGGGCGGGTACCGGCTGCCGACGGAGGCGGAATGGGAGAAGGCGGCACGGGGCGGGGAGTACACGCCCTACTACCGCTATCCGTGGGGCGACAGCATCGATGGATCGAAGGCGAACTATTCGAGCTCCGGGGACCCCTACGAGACCGGCTCGACGCCGTGGACCACACCGGTGGGCTACTACGACGGGAGTCAGGTGCCGCCAGGCGTGGACATGGCGAATGGCTGGGGCTTGTACGACATGGCGGGAAACGTGTGGGAGTGGAGCAACGACTGGTACTCCTACACCTACTACAGCTCGAGCCCCTACGACAACCCGACGGGTCCGACGACGGGCATGTCCCGCATGGTCCGTGGCGGGGGCTGGGCCTACGACCCGTGGTACCTGCGGTCGGCGACTCGCGACAACCGCTACCCGGTGGGCCGCAGCTACACCGTCGGCATCCGCGTCCTCGCCGTTGGCCACTAGTCGAGCCCTGGTCATGTAGGTAGGCGCAGCGCCGAGGGAGGTGGCGTCGGGCGCGGAGCGCCGCCGGCGACGTCCGAAGGGAGAGCCGCCTCATGGCGCTCCGGCGTCCACGATGAGCCCGGCGAAGCCGCGTAGCTCCCGGCCGCGCGCAGTGGTAGCCTGCGTCCCGCTCGGTCGAGCGCGGACTCCCTCCGCCATGTGCCGATTCACCTTCTACCACGGCCCCCCGCTCCTGCTCTCCTCCCTCATCACGGAGCCGGAGAACTCCCTGATCCATCAGAGCTTCGAGAGCCAGGAGCGCGAGGAGCCGCTGAACGGTGACGGCTTCGGCGTGGCCTGGTACTCCCCGCGGGGCGTCCCCGGCCTCTTCCGCTCGGTGACGCCGGCCTGGAACAACGCGAACCTCGCGAGCCTGGCCCGCGTCGTCGAGTCGACCTGCATCCTGGCCCACGTCCGCGCGGCGACGCAGATCCAGAGCGTCGGCGAAGTGAACTGCCACCCCTTCGTCTCCGCTCGCTACGCCTTCATGCACAACGGGGACCTGGGCGGCTTCCCGCGGCTGCGCCGCGCGCTGATCGAGCGGCTCAGCGACGAGCGGTTCGCCGGCCTCCAGGGGCAGACCGATTCCGAGCACGTCTTCGCCCTGATGCTCGACCGGCTCGCCTCGCGCGGCGCCGGAGCAGGTGCGGAGGTCCTCGCCCTCGCCTTCCGGGAAGCCCTCGCCGAGGCGCTCGCGCTCTCCCGCCGCCTCGCCCCCGGCGAGCCCTCCGACTTCAACGCCGTCCTGACCGACGGCGAGGCGGCCGTGGTGTCGCGCTTCACCACCCGCACCGACTATGCCGGCGAGAGCCTCCACTGGTCGTGCGGCCGGCGCTACGCCTGCGAGAACGGGATCTGCCGCATGCGCGCCCCCGAGGCCCCGGGCCCCGCGGTCTTGGTCAGCTCGGAGCGGCTGAGCGAGGACCCCGACTGGGCGGTCGTGCCCAAGAACCATCTCCTCCTCGTGAGCCCGGACCGCACGGTCCGGCTGGAGCGGATCGAGCTTTAGAGCCGCCGGACCGGAGGTGCCGGCCGGCGAGGAGACTTTTCCGTGAGGAGGAGGATGCTGCGACACCCCGCGCGCCCCGTCGCGGGAATGGCGATTCTGCGCTATCCTCCTGCAGTCGCCCCCCCTTCGTCCGATCCTGTCGCCTTGCCCCTCGATCCCTCCGGCGCCGGCGGTTCCGCGGTTCCCGATGCTCCCCGCACGGGAGAGCTCTGGGATCTCGTCAAGGCCGGCGATGCGGCGGCGCAGGAGGCCTTCGACCGGCGGTTCCGGCCGCTCCTCCTCTGTCTCGCCCGCACGGATCCGCGGATGCGGCGGCTGCGCAAGCGATGCGCGGAGGAGGACCTCGTGCAGGACTGCCTCTTGAAACTCCACCACTCCCGCGACGCCTTCGTGAACCGCGGGCGGGGCGCGATGGAAGCGTACCTGCGCAAGATCCTGGACGGCTGCCTCGTGGATCGCCTCCGGCGGATGGAGGCGAGCAAGCGCAGCACGGGACAGGACACCCAATCCCTACACGCGGGCGACTCTGGCGCGCCGGATCGTGAGGAGTCCCTCGCGATCCCCGCTCCCGATCCCTCCGCGACGTCGCAGGTTCGGACCCTGGAGATCCAGGAGATCGCCCGTCGCGTGCTCACCGACCGCGAGTGGCGCATCTGGTGCCTGGAAATGATCGAGGGGCTGTCGTCGGAGGACGTCGGCCAGCGCCTTGGCATGCCCGCCTCGACGGTGCGCTCGATCGGCCAGAAGATCACCGCGCGTCTCCTGCGGGCGCTCGGGCCGTCCTACGGGGAGGAGGAATGACGGGGGACGCGGAAGCCGACACGCCCGAGGAGGACGAGGCGCCAGAGACCCGGGCGGCGGTCCTCGCGGCCGTGCAAGCGGCGCTCGAGAGCGGCGGGAAGCCCGATCCGGCCGTCCTCGCGTCGCTCTTCCCCGGCCACGAGCGCACCGTGGCTCGCTATTGCGAAGCCGGCCGGCGCCTCTGCGAGATGCGGGAGGTGCTCGCCGCCGAGCGCTGCGCCTGGCGCCGCCCGCGTCCCGGCGAGCGGATCGGCGATTTCGTCCTCGAAGAGGTTCTCGGCGAGGGCGGCATGGGCGTCGTCCACCGCGCCCGGCAGGTCTCGCTCGGCGACCGCGCCGTGGCCTTGAAGCTCCTGCCCTTGGGCGGGCAGACCGCCGCGCGCCGCGAGCGGTTCCGCAAGGAAGCGCGGGCGGCGTCGTCCCTGAGCCACCCGCATCTGGCGGCGGTGCACGCCTTCGGCGAGGAGGGCGATCTCCTCTACTACGCGATGCGCCTCGTCGAGGGGCCGACCCTGCACGCGGTGCTCGAGCGCCTGGCGGTACGCGAGGGCGCCGCGGACGCCGTTCGGCTCCGTCGCCTCGTCGTCGAACGCATCGCGGAGGTGGCCGATGCCCTGGCCCTCGCCCACGCGCGCGGCCTCGTCCACCGCGACGTGAAGCCGAGCAACATTTTGCTCGACGGCCAGGGATCGACGCTCGAGGAACTCCTGAATCGCCCCGCGGTGCTCGTGGACTTCGGCCTCGCTCACGAGACAAACGGCGACTGGCGGACGTATTCCCTCGTCGCCGGCCTCACCCCCGCCTACGCCTCGCCCGAGCAGCGGCGCGGGGAGTCCGTGGACTCCCGATCGGACGTCTTCGCGCTCGGCGCGACGCTGCACGACCTCCTGGCCGCTCGCCCGCCCGACCAGCGCAAACCCGCCGCCACGGGGCTCGAGCCCCTGCGCGAGGTGGTCCCTGGCATCGACCGCGACCTCGCCGCCATCGTGGCCAAGGCCGCCGATCCCGATCCGCGCTGGCGCTATGCCGGCGTCGGGGAGCTCCGCGACGACCTGCGCGCCTGGATGGAGGGCCGGCCCGTCGCCGCCCGGCGCCTGCACCCCATCGAGGGCGCCTGGCGCGCGATCCGGCGGAATCCGGCGCGAGCGGCGCGGCGGGGGGGCTGCTCGTCGTCCTGCTCGCCTTGTCCGTCCTGGCCGGCAGTTGGTGGAGCACGATGCACCGGCTGCGCACCTACCGGGCGGAGGGGAATCTGCTCCTCTTCTACGAATCCCTCCTCCAGCTTTCGGGCCAGTGGTGGTCCGCCGTACTCCTGCCCGCCGAGCTGCGCGATCTGGTGGCGGAACTGGAGCCGGAAACCGACTCCGGCCCCGCCATGGTCTACCGCCACCTCCGCGTGGGCGAAGTCGAGAAGGCCCTCTTCGATATCGGCCGGAGCCTGGAGGATGCGATCGGGACCGACCGGGGTCGCGATCCGACCCTGGCGCATCCGGACTACTGGCGGTTCCTCGAGCGGCAGCTCGCGGCGGGGGACGATCGTCGGTCCTTGGCCATCCGGCTCCTCGGTCGAGGTAACTGTTTAGCGGGTCAGTGGGCCTTTCGGGAGCGGTGAGAGGCGATCCTTCGGAGGATCCTGTCGCAACGCTCGTCGAGCTCGAGCGTATCTGTTTAGCGGGTTCGTGACCACGGGGTGACCACGAGGGGGTGGTCGGTGCGGTAGGACTGCCGCGCTGACCGGGGGAGCGCGAGGCCGAGGGGGAGGCGAAGGGCGGCGGGAGGGCGGAA
>JBFMCU010000194.1:0-19656 GCA_040754415.1 Planctomycetota bacterium | reverse complement strand
AATCTCGACCTCAACTCGCCTGAGCAGCGTGAAGCCGTGAGCACGCCAGCGCCGTAAGCGTGACACCGCCTCGGACGGTCCCATCCACGGTGAGACGCGAGCACCATTCAGCGTGAGACGCGACAATCACCGAGATCCGTCACGTGGAGGGCTACTACGCCTATTGGGACGAGCTCGTGCGCCGCCATCCCGCGCTCCTCATCGACTCCTGCGCCTCGGGCGGGCGGCGCAACGACCTCGAGACGCTGTGGCGCGCCGTCCCCATCCTGCGGAGCGACTTCGCCGGCGATCCCGTCACCTATCCGCCGCACACGCAGCAGAACCACATCTACGGCCTCTCCTTCTGGAGCCCCTACCACGGCGCCGGCTTCGCCGCGATCGATCCCTACGTCAGCCGCAGCCTGATGGGGACGATCGTCGGCATCGGCACCGATCTGCGGCGCACGGACCTCGATCTGGACCTCCTGCGCCGGCTCCTCCGCGAGATCCGGGAGGTCGGCCCCTGCTACCTCGGCGACTACTGGCCGCTCACCCCCTACCGCACGGGCCCCGATGCCTGAATGGCCTGGCAGTTCGACCGCCCCGACACCGGCGAGGGCGTCGTGCAGGCCTTCCGGCGGCCGGCGTGTCCCGAGGAATCGCTCACCGTGCGGCTGCGGGGCCTGGAGCCGAAGGCGACCTACGAGCTCATGGACGACGACGGCGGCGCGCCGCGGGAGGTCTCCGGCGCGGAGCTCCTCGCCGATGTGAGCGTGCGCGCCCCGGCGGCGCCGGCGGCCGTCCTGAGCCCGACTGCGCTCCGGCAGGGGGGCACGGGTCGGCGCGGACATCCACTGAATCGCTCGACCTTGGGGGATGCGGCGCCGTCCAAGCGCCGGGAAGGCCTCCCGGAACAGGGACGGTTCTGGCCAATACCAGATATCTTTATCGGTTGGAAGGAACCCGGTACGGAGTGGATCCGTCTCCGGGAAGTCCTGCTCGCCAGGAACCCAAGGTGGCTGCCTGGTCGGACGGCGCGCCGGCGGGAGCGGGCGGGCCCGATTCCGCGCGGCGACTTCGTCCGTGGGCACCCCGCCTCCGGGATTCCAGCGGAGGAGGTTCTCTCTCGCAACGGATGTTCCACTAGGAGGGATTGCTCATGCTGAAGGCACTTCTCGTTTCGACCCTGACGCTCGTCCTGCCCCCGGCGATCGGCTCTGCCCAACAACAGGCGAGCGCGCCCATCGCCATCCCGGACTAACCGCGAACCGTCTCCCTCGATCTGGCCACCGGCCGGCAGATCCGCGACGCCGGGGACAAGGCCGCACCCCAGAACCTCGTGTCCGTGTGGATCAACACCGACTACTCGGGGTTCTATGCCACCGGGTGGGCACCCGCCCAGGAGTGGCTCACCTGGGGAACGATGCCCGGCGCCCCGCCCGCGGTGGATGCGAACACCGACATCGTCGGCTACTTCGAGTTCGCCTATGGCACGACCGTGCTGGACACGACGGTCGGCGGCCCGGGCGTCACGCTCTGCACGAGCTTCTATGGCGGGGCGACCGGCTGGTGCGCCGGCGCCGGCCAGCTTCCCGACGCCCAGTTCTGTTTCAGCGGTCTGGCGGGCACCACGGGGACCGCCCCGGCGGCCTGGATCTACATGGTCACCACCACCGGCGGTGGGGAGTTCCTCCTCCCGGACGGCGCTTTCGGCTACTCGATGAGCATGTTCGAGACCCAGACCGGCCCGCTGCTCTGCTTCGCGGGCAGCGTCCTGGGCGGGATCGACGGAAACGGCCTGGATGACGTCTTCGACATGTACCTACCGGACGTGGCCACGGGCACGTGCGGCACGTACTGGTTCGGTGGCGTTCCCAACAACTTCTCCTCGTGGTGGAACGACATCCGCAAGGGGGACTTCCCGCCGGCCGACTGCGCCTGGTACTGCGGAACGGGGGTCAACGTCAACGGGTACGTCGTGGTCGCTCCGCCCGCCCTGGGCGGGACCTTCGTGAGCTCGATTACGGCGTTCGGCGGGAACGTCGGCGCCGTGCTCGCCGCGTACATGACGCCGCTTCTGCTCACCACGGGCTGGGGCGAGATCCTGATCAACATCGCGGACCCGAACGGCGAGCTCCTCGGCCTCCCCGCCGGTTTCGGCAACCCGGCCATCATCGCGCTTCCCATTCCGGTCCTCATCACCCTGGAGGGCCTGACGTTCTACGTGCAAGCCGTCGGTTTCGGAGGCGGCATAAACCTCCACTGCGCGTACGCCTGCACGATCGGCGCTTAGTCGCTTCACGCCGAGCCGATAACGAGCCCCCGCCACGAGCGAGGGGCGAAGTCCAGGGCCGCGGGGACTCGTTGCCCGCGGCCCTGGCGACTCCCATCCGTCCGCGGTCGTCTACGCCCGGGGCCGCGGGGGTCTGCGCACCGACGGGGGGAGGATGGTGGAGGCGGCGGGAATCGAACCCGCGTCCCGGAGTGTCCCGCCGCCGGGCCTCTACGCGCGTAGTCCGCGGTTTGGTTCTCGCCCCCCGGGCGCCCGCGGACGGGCTCCCGGCGGACCAGCGCCCCTGGTGTCTCGCCGGTTCGCCGCGGCGCGATGCTCTCCGGCCAGCCCGCTCATGGCGCTCCCGCGGGGCCGCGGGCCCTCCCCGCGAGAGCGGCCGCCTGGATCAGGCAGCGATTGCGTAGTTGTTGGCAAATAATGCCGTTTCCCGGGTGGATTCGCGGGGACCCCGAGACCCCCGGCGCGCAGCTCGGTGCGAGGCGAAACCGGTCGAAGCCAGTGCGCCCCCACGGCGGGAGATCCTAGCATGAAGCGGGCCCGATTCGACCTCCCCCGGCGGGGCGGGCCGCGGCGGGGCTCACCGCCGGCGCGAGAGGGCGCGGTCGATCTCCCGGCGGGCCGTGTCGCGCCGCTCCGCCTCCCGCTTGTCGGCGAGGCGCTTGCCGCGCACCAGCGCCAGGCGGACCTTCACCAGCGGGCCGCGGAAGTAGATCTCGAGGGGCACGAGGGTGAAGCCCTTCTCCCGCACCCGCTTCTCCCACGCCCGGCGCTCGCGGGCGTGGACGAGGAGCTTTCGCTCCCGGCCGGGGGCGTGGTTCATCACGTTGCCGTGGCTGTACTCGGGGATCGTGGCGCCCACGAGCCAGAGCTCGCCCCTCTTGATCACCGCGTAGGCCTCGGCGATCGAGCAGCGGCCCGCGCGCAGGCTCTTCACCTCGGTGCCGGTGAGCGCGATGCCGCACTCCACCTCCTCGAGGACGAGGAAGCGGTGGCGGGCCTTGCGGTTCGTGGCGATGGGCCGGCGGTCGGTCGTGCGGGCCATGGGGGCGCCGCGGCGCAAACCGGGCGCGCGGGAATCCTACCCCCCGCCCCGGCCGGCCGGCCTCCCGCGCGCCCATTGACCGCTCCCGCTCCCCCTGCGTATCCTCCCGCGCCCGGGGCCTGGGTGGCGGAACTGGTAGACGCGCATGGTTCAGGTCCATGTTCCCGCAAGGGAATGGGGGTTCGACTCCCCCCTCAGGCACCAACTCCCCCGCGCGGCCGGCTACCGCCCCTGCCCGCCGGGGGCGCGGTAGACGAGCACCGCCCGCCCCCCCATCCCGCCGGGGAGCTCGTGCTCCCACACGGTCTCCAGGCGGAAGCCCAGCCGCTCCGCCTCGCGCTCGCCGGCGCGCACCTCGCGCGACCACGACGGCCCCTTCATCATGAGCAAGTCCATGAAGGAGTGGCGGACCTTGCGCAGGAGCCGCACGTTCTCGCGCACCGAGCTGATCGCCCGCAGGACGACGACGTCGTAGCGGTGGCGGGCCAGGTGCTCCTCGGCGCGGTCGCACACGGCGGTCGCGTTGTCGATCCCGAGCGCTTGGATGCTCTCGGCGATGAACTCGGCCTTCTTGCGCTTCGCCTCCAGGAGCACGACCCGGGTCTCCTTCTCGGCCAGCGCGATCGGGATCCCCGGATAGCCCCCGCCGCTCCCCACGTCGAGGACGGACCGGCCGACGAGGGGCAGGAGCTGCGTCGCCCGCCAGCAGTCGAAGTAGTGCTTGGCGGCGATCTCCCGCGGCTCCACGATCCGCGTGAGGTTCATCCGCCGGTTCGCCTCCTGCACGATCTGGGCGTGGGCGGCGCAGCGGTCGAGGTAGCCGGCGGGGACGACCTCGGCGGCGAAGGCCCATTCCAGGGCGGCGCGCAGCTCCTCCAGGCTCGGGACGGGCAGGCCGGCGGCGAGGATCTCCTCCTCTTCCTCGATCTCCGCCTCCTCGGCGTCGTCCCCCGGCGAGGCGGGCGGATCGGGGGGCGCGGATTCGCCGGAGAGCATGGGGCGGGGGGAAGGAGGGGCGCGACAGAGGGCAGACTGGCAGGGCAGCAGGGATTCGAACCCCGATCCTGCTGATTTGGAATCAGCCGCTCTAACCGATTGGAGCTACTGCCCTGCTTGGGGGCGGAAAGCCTACCCGCGCCACCGGGAGGGGGCAAGCGGCGGCGACCCTCCGCGGACCCTCCGCCCGCCGGTTGGGGCGGAGAGAGAATGCGGGTAGAGTCTCTCCCTCGGCCCTCTCCGCTCCTCCCGGTGAGGGCGCGCACGCGGACGCATGACGAGTTCGACCGACGATTCTCCCCCGGGGCCTTTCGTCGCCGCTTCCCCCCCCCCGGGTCCGGCGGAGGAGGGCCATCTCGTCGTCCCCGCCGAGGGCATCGGGCCGGGCGACATCGACCAGGATGCCCTCCGGGTGCTTTCGCGCCTCCATCGGAGCGGCTTCCAGGCGTATCTCGTCGGCGGCTGCGTCCGCGACCTGCTCCTCGGCCGGCTGCCGAAGGACTTCGACTGCGCCACCGACGCCCATCCCCGCCAGATCAAGCGCCTCTTCCGCAACGGCCGGGTGATCGGGCGGCGCTTCCGCCTCGTGCACGTCGTCTACGGCTCCCACGTCGTCGAGACGGCGACGTTCCGCAGCGAGCCGCTCGTCCCGAACGGCGACGATGGGGACCTCCTCATCACCGAGGACAACGAGTACGGCACGGCGGCCGAGGACGCCCGCCGGCGCGATTTCACGATCAACGGGCTCTTCCTCGACCCGCTCGAGTGGGTCATCCACGACTACGTGGGCGGGATCGCCGATCTCGAGGCCGGCGTGCTCCGCACGATCGGCGATCCTCCCGTGCGCCTCGCCGAGGATCCGGTGCGCATCCTGCGCGCGATCAAGTTCGCCACGCGCCTCGGCTTCCGCATCGAGGACGCGACGTGGGAGGCGATGCGCGCGCACGGCGGCGAGCTCGTGCGCTCCGCGCCGCCCCGCGTCCTGGAGGAGATCCTGCGCCTCCTGCGCTCCGGCACCGCGCTCGGCGCCTTCCGCATGATGCGCGCCTGCGGGGCGCTGGCCGCCCTCTTCCCCGCCGTCGACCTCTTCCTCGGCGCCAAGAACGACCCCGATCCGGCCGCCCACGACCGCGCCGACTCCTACTGGCGGCTCCTCGAGGCCCTCGACGCCGACGTGCACGCCGGGGCCGACCCGAGCACCCCGGTGCTGGTCGCCGTCCTCTTCCTCCGGGTGATCGAGGCGCGGGCGGCCGCCGACCCGGGCGCGGACCTCGCCTCGCTCGCCGCCCGGGAAATCGATGCCGTGGCGGGCGGCGCCCGCCTCGCCCGGCGGATCGGCGAGCGCGCGAAGCGGATCATCGCCAACCAGCGCCGCTTCACCCAGCCCTCCACGAAGGGCTTTCGCCCCCTGCTCTTCCTCCGCGGCGAAGACTTCGCGGACTCCCTCCATCTCTTCCGCCTGCGCTGCGCGGCCTGGGGGCAGGGCTGGGACATCGTCGAGAGCTGGGCGGAGCGCCACCGCCGGGCCCTGGAGGTCCCCGAGGCGGAGGTCGCCGAGGCGCGCTCCCGCGGCCGGCGCCGCGGCCATCGCCACCGCCGCACCCGCCGCGCGCCTTGACGCCTCCCGGGGCGCGGGAGCGGGGTAGAGTGGAGGGAACGGGGGAGCGAGCCCCGAGGGGACGCGCCGGCGGCCGTGCGCCGCGTCCGGCGCCCCTGCGCGGTTCCGGGGCTCTCCTCCCGCCGTTCCGCGCCCGGCGGGCGCGTGGCAGGATGGGGCGATGCCCCGCGCCCTCGCCCTCCTCCTCGCCGGCGCCCTCGCGGGCCGCGGCGCGCCCGCACCGGCCCAGGAGCCCTCCGAAGAGCGGATCCAGGCCGCCTGGTCCTTCCTGCTTCCCTCCGAGCAGCGTGACGCCGCGGAGTGGCTCCGCCAGGAGGTCGCCGCGCTCGACACCTTCCAGATCTCGCTCGTGCGCCGGGCCCTCGCTCTCGAGCCCACCGATCCCGGATTCTGGCCGGAGGCCGCGCCGCCGCCGGTCTTCGATCCCGCCGTCCACGCCCCCGCCGCCAAAGGCGGGCGGCGCCTGCTTCCCGCCGGCGATCCCGCCGTCGCGCGCGCGCAGCGCGAGCTCCTCGGCGAGCCGGATCCCCGCCGCCTGCGCTCCGCCTGGGCCTACGACTGGGCGAGCGGGGAGATCGTGCGGATCGCCGACCCCGCGGAGCCCGAGCGGATCTTCGCGAACGCCCTCCTCGGCTACCCGCCCGACCTCGATCGCGCGCGGGTCCTCGTCCTGCGGGCCCTCGACGGCGGGGCCGAGCGCCCCGCGCTCGCCGCCTTCGCCCACGCCTACGCCGACCGCGGGGGGCGCGTCTTCCCCGGGATCACCCTCTACGACGCCTGGAGCTCGGGGCGCACGATCGAGATGCCCGACGCCGACACCCTGGGGATCGTCCACGACGTGCTCGGCGAGTGGCAGCGCTGGAAGGCTCCCGTGCCGGCCCGCGCCCACGGCGCGCTCTACGGGCGGATCGGCGAGCTCTTCCTCGCCGCCCGGCGCTACCGGGGCCTGCGCGAAGCCCTCGCCGACGCCTTCGCGATCGCCGCGCCGCCCCTGGGCGAGTACGGGCCGAGCACGGCGCGCTTCCACGCCCTCTGGGAGCGCGCCGCCGCAACTCCCGCCACCCTCGCGGAGACCCTCCCCGATGCCGCGGGCTGGCAGGACTTCCTCGCGGGCCTCGTCCGCGAGGTCGCCGCGGATCAGGCGCTCGCGCAGCGCGGCCTCGAGCGCCAGCGCACCCTCGCCGCCAACGGCGCGCTCGTGCGCGCCACCCTGCTCCGGGTCCTGGAGGAGTACGGCGCCTTCGCCCGCACGCGCCGCCCCGATCCGCCCCCGCCCCCCGCGCCGCCGGGGAAGGAGGGCGGAGGCGGAGGGATCAGCCCGTAGCGCGCGCCGCGGCGCGCGCCGCGAGCTCGGCGGTCGCGAAGGCCGCCTGGAAGTTGAGCCCGCCGATCGGGCCGGCGAGGTCGAGGAGCTCGCCCACCACGTAGAGCCCCGGCCGGCCGGCGACCGCCATCGAGCCCGGATCGACGGCGCGGAGGTCGAGCCCCCCCGCCGTCACCTCGGCCCGCTCGAGGCCGAGCGTGCCGTCGACCGGGATCGCCAGGCCCTTCAGCGCCTCGACGAGGCGGTGGCGCTCGGCGCGGGCGAGCGCCGCCGGGCCGGCGGCCCGCCCCGCGAGGCCGGCCTGGGCCAGCGCCGCGCGCACGATGCGGCGCGGGAAGGAGGCGCCGAGGGCGTCCCGCACTCCGCGTTCGAGCGAGCGGCGCCCGGGCGCCTCCGCCATCGCGACGAGCCGCGCCCGCACCTCTTCGCGCGCCAGAGCCGGCAGGAGGTCGAGCTGCAGGCGCCACCCTCCGTCCGGCGCCGGCGCGCGGGCGACGTGGACGGAGAGGTCGAGGGCGCCCGGGCCCGACACGCCGGTGTGGGTGAAGAGGAGCGGGCGCTCCCGCTCGCCGTGGACGCGGCCCGCGCCGTCCACGAGCCGCACGCACACCTCCGCGAGGGCGATGCCGGAGAGCTCCCGCACCCAGCCGGCGGGGCTCGTCAGGGGCACGAGGGCCGGCGCCGGCGGGGCGGCGGGCAGATCGAGGGCGGCGAGCCAGCCCCAGCCGTCGCCGGTCGTGCCCGCTCGCGGCCAGCTCGCCCCCCCGGGGGCGAGGACGAGCGCGCGGGCGGCGAACGCCCCGCCGCCGGCCGTCCGCACGGTCCACCCCCCCTCGCGCGGGGCGATCCCCGCGACCGGCGTCCCGGTCACGAGCCGCCCGCCCGCCGCCGCCGTCCAGGCGAGGAGCGCGTCGCGCACGTCGCGCGCCCGATCGCTCGCCGGGAAGACCTTCTCCCAGCACGCCTCCACCGTGGGCACGCCGAGCGCCGCGAAGCGTTCGCGCACGGCCGCCGGCGGGAGGGCGCGGAAGGCGCGGCGCAGGAATCGCTCGCCGGCGGGGCCGAAGAGGCGGGCCGCCGCGTACGGGGCGAGGGTCGTCGTCAGGTTGCAGCGCGTGCCGCCGGAGAGAAGGATCTTCGTGCCCGCGCGCGCCGTCTTCTCCACGAGGAGCACGCTCGCCCCCTCCTCCGCCGCCCGCGCCGCCGCCCAGAGCCCGGCGGCCCCGGCGCCGACCACGATCACCGCCGCGTCCATCACCCGCCGGCGAGCGCCTTCTCCCAGGCCGCGATCTCCGCCGGCGGGCGGGGGCTCCGCGGCGGCGTGTCGTCGGCGCGGTCGGCGAGGTAGCCCGCCGGCAAGGCCACGCGCTGGGTCCGCCCGCCCTTGGCGCGGTGCGCGCGCAAGGCGGCCAGGGGGAAGGGAAGGGCGGGATCCAGCTCGCCGAGGATCGCCCGCATCTCCTCGATGCTGGCCACCCGGACGAGCCGAGCGCGCACGCGGGCCGAGCCGCGGAAGCCGACCGTGTACCACGCGCACCACTTGCGCATCTGGCGCATCCCCGCCTCCGCCCCGAAGAAGTCGGCGAGCCGCCGGGCGTGCTCGACGGCGATCTCCACGACGCGGCCGAGCGCCGGCGGCGGGGCGGGCTCGCGCCCCGCGAAGACCGCCGCGAGCTCCGCGAAGAGCCAGGGGCGGCCGAGGCAGCCGCGCCCGACGATCACCCCGGCGCATCCCGTCGCCCGCATCATGCGCAGGGCATCCCACGCCTCCCAGATGTCGCCGTTGCCCAGCACGGGGATCGAGACGGCCGCGGCGAGGCGGCCGATCGCCGTCCAGTCCGCCTCCCCGGCGTAGAGCTGGGCCGCCGTGCGCGCGTGCAGGCCGATCGCCGCCGCTCCCTCCTCCTGGGCGACGCGGCCGGCGTCGAGGTAGGTGAGGAGCGTGGCGTCGAGGCCCGTGCGGACCTTGATCGTCACCGGCACGGCACCCGCGCCTCCCACCGCCGCCCGCACGAGGCGGGCGAGAAGGCGCGGCTTGGCCGGCAGGGCGCTGCCGCCGCCGGCGCGCGTCACCTTGGGGACCGGGCAGCCGAAGTTCAGGTCGATGTGCTCGACGCCGCGGGCGACGAGGTCCCGCGCCATCTCCCCGAGATCCACCGGATCGGAGCCGTAGATCTGCACCGAGCGCGGCTTCTCGTCGGGCCGCGAGCCCGCGAGCAGGCGAGTCACGCGATTCCCGCCGAGATAGCCGCGGGCGGTGATCATCTCCGAGACGAAAAGCCCCGCGCCGGCCTCCCGGCAGAGGCTGCGGAAGGGGTAGTTCGTCACCCCGGCCATCGGGGCCAGCACGACCGGCGGCCACACGGCGAGCGGGCCGAGGCGGAGGGGCGCGAACTCGCCGGCGGCCGCGACGGGGACGGCGAGGTTCGCGGGGGTGGCGAAGCGGCCGAGGGACGCGGGCATGGCGCCGCCGGGGCGGTGGCTAGCCGCCCCCGCTCTCCGTTCCGCCCCCTTCGCCCCCGGCGGGCGCCTCGGCCTCCGCGGCGGGCTGGGCGCGGGCCGCGGCGATCCGCTCCGCCGTCGCCGCGGGGAGCGGGAATCCGGCGCCGCCGAAGGCGTCCGCGCTCAGGAGCACGGTCTCCGTGACCCCCTGGCCCACCTGCGTGCGTTGGAGCAGGGGCGCCCCCTTCTCGTCGAATCGGAAGGCGAGCCGGCCGACGTGGGTGCGCACCTGGTGATCGCCCTTCGGCCCGATCGCCAGGCGCCAGTTCGCGGTCTCGCCCGCGAGCATCTCGTGCAGAGTGAGCACCGGAAAGTCCACGTACTCGCCCTCGACCGCGATCTGGCCGAGGACGAGGAGCAGGGTGACGCTCCCGGCGTCGAGGGCTCGGATCCGGCCGCGGGCGACCTCGGTGCCCTGCACCGCCTGCCCGTTCACGAGGCGCCGCAGGCGGAAGCTCTCCTCGAAGCGGATCCCCTCGCAGGCGAGCTCCTGCTCCCCTTGGCGCGCGACGACGCGGAAGCGCTCGAGCTGGCCGCCCGCGAGTACCTGCTCGACCGTCATCTCGGTCGCGGGTCCGCCCGCGGCGGGGAAGACGACGCGCCCGGTGATCGCCACGTTGTCGTCCGGGAGCTGGACGACGAGGAACCGCTCCGCGCTCGTGCGCTGGCGCAGGGCATGGCTCTCCACCTGCCCGCTCAGGACCACAGCGCCCTCCGGGCGCGGCGGATCGGCGACGGCGAGGGGCCGGGCGAGGAGCTCGCGCGCCGCGCGCTCTTTCCCGGCGAGCTCGTCGAAGAGGTCGTCGAGGTCCCGCCGCTCCAGGACCCGACCGCGCAGCACGACGAGCGTCGGATCGAGGAGGGCGAGCAGGTCCTCCCGCGGGTCCGCGCCCACCGCCACGAGGTCGGCCGCCAGCCCGGGGGCGATCGTCCCGCACTCGCCCGCGCGCCCCAGGGCGGCGGCCGCGCCCCGCGTCGCGAGGTCGAGCACCGCGGCCGGCGGGATGCCCGCCGCGACCCACTCCGCGAGCTCCAGATGCAGGGAGCGGCCCGGGAAAAGCCATGGCATCGGCGCCCCGGAGCCGGGGACGAGGGGCACGCCGGCCTCGTGCAGGCGTACGAGGAGCGCGCGCCGCTTCTCCAGCCCGCGCCGCCCGTCGGCGAGCACGCTTTCCGTGAGGAGCGCCGAGCGGCGGAGGGCCTCGGCGACCCACCACTCCTCGTAGGCGGGCGCGAGGAGGGCGAGGAGCTCGACGGCGGCGGGGATCTGGTTCTGGTTCGCGAGCTGCTCCGTCGCCGCGCGCAGAACGGGCACGACGGCGCAGCCGCCGCCGGCGAGCTTCGCCACCGCCGCGTCGAAGGCGGGGGGCTGCACCAGCGGCCAGCTCGCGCCGGGGGGAAGGAGCTGGTCGATGTAGAAGAAGCCCCGCTGGCCGGCGTCGACGGCCTCCGCCAGAGTCAGGGCCGCCGGCACCGGCCCCCACACGGCGAGCTCCTCCTCGCCGGCGCGCTCCAGGATGCGCCGGTACGCGTCCGCGGGGAGCCCGCGCAGGAGGTGCAGGAAGTCGGGGTCGTCCAGGAGGACCACGGAGAGGATCCCGTCCGCGGCGGCGGCATCGCGCACGACGGCCGCCTCGGGCGTTCCGGGCGGATCGCCGTCGAGCGGCGCCCCGGCAGTGAGCAGCCGGGGCCCCGGCGTCCTCTCCCGCGCCTCCGCCCGCCGTTCGATCAGGTTCTGCACGCGCCGGCTGCCGACGTCGCGGACGGTCGTGACGCCGGCGAGCACGTAGAGCGCATCGTGCTCCGGGTCGAAGTTCACCATCGCGTCGATCAGCCCCGGCACGATGTGGAGCCCGGTGGCGTCGATCCGCTCCGTGCCCGCCGGGACCGCGACATCGGGCCCGACGGCGGCGATCGCTCCGCCGTGCACGAGGACGGTCGCGATCCGCGGCTCCTCGCCGGGGACCATGGAATGCACCGTGCCCCCCACGAGGGCCACGTCGGCAAGCAGGAAGATCGGAAGGGACAGCATGGGACGGGGGGGTTCGGGGACGCCGGAGGGCCCGCGATGGTACGGCGCCGGCGAGCGGGGCGTTGGGCGGAGCCGGGATCCCTCCGCTCGTCGCTCCCCCGTCGCGCGTCCGCGTGCTCGGCCTGCTACCCTGCGAGCCCGTGCCGCGTCCTCCCTCCCTCCCCCACCCGGTCGTCCACCTCGCCACCGACGAGCTCCACCGCGGGCCGTGGGTCTACGCCCGCCAGGTCGGGCCGCCCCGGGGGGCGGCGGCGCCGGACGGAGCGATCGTGGAGGTCCGCGACGCCTCGGACCGCTTCCTCGGCCACGCGCTCCACAACGGGGCCTCCGACATCCGGCTGCGCTGGCTCGCGCGCGGGCGACGCCACGACCTCGATCGGCCCCGCGAGTTCCTCCTCGCCCGCCTGCGGGCCGCCGATCGCCTGCGCCGAGCGGTCTTGCGGCTGGAGGAGACGACCGATGCCTACCGCGTCGCCCACGCCGAGGGCGACGACCTCCCGGGCCTCGTGATCGATCGCCTCGCCGGCGTGCTGGTGTGCGAGCACCATTCCCGCGGATTCCACGCCCTGCGCGCGGAGATCGCTGCGGCTCTCGGCGAGCTCTACCCCGGGCTCCCCGTCGTCCATCGCGTCCCGCCGGGGGCGCGGCGGACCGAGGGCTTCGATCCGCCCGCGGAGGAGGACGGCGCGCCCCCGGAGGTCCTGATCACCGAGCACGGCCTGCGCTTCCCCGTGCTGCCCGGCCGCGAGCACAAGACGGGCTGGTTCTGCGACCAGCGCGACAACCGCCGCCGGATCGGCGCGCTCGGACGCGGGCGGGTCGTCCTCGACCTCTGCTGCAACGCGGGCGGCTTCGCCCTGCAGGCCGCCCGCGCCGGCGCCCGCCGCGTCACGGCCGTCGACCTCGACGAGAAGGTCCTCGCGCGCGCCGCAGCCGCCGCGGCGCAGAACGGCCTCGCGGTCGAGTTCGTCCACGCCGACGCCTTCGACGTCCTGCGCGACCTCCGCCGCGAGCCCCTCGCCCGCCGGCCGGAGCTCGTCGTCCTCGATCCCCCCAAGATCGCCGCCGGCCGCCGGGACCTCGAGGCCGCGCGGGCCAAGTACGGGGACCTGAACTCCCTGACCCTGGAGGCCCTCCGGCCGGGCGGGCTGCTGGCGAGCTTCTCCTGCTCGGGGGCCCTCGACCTCGCCGGCTTCCTCGGGCTCGTCTTCGGCGCCGCGCGCCGCGCCGGGCGGGAGGTGAAGCTCCTCGAGGTCCTGGGGGCCGGCCCCGACCACCCCCAGCGCCCCGACTGGCCCCGTTCCCGCTACCTGAAGGGCGCGCTCCTCGCCGCCGACGCTTGACGGCGTTCCCCGGTCCGCGCACGGGAATCTCGGCGCCGCGAGGGGCGGGGATCGGGCGCGGGCGTTGTGGCGCGGGGACCGGCCTCGCATCATGGCGGGCCGCCCTGCGCCGGGCCCGGCCCGCCGCCCCATGAATCTCGTCCCGCTCATTCGCCGCCAGGACTGGTCCGGCCTCGAGGAGGCCTGGACCGAGCTCATCCTGGACACGGCCGACCTCGCTCCCGCCATCGAGGCCCTCACCGTCGCCTCCCTGCGCAAGGAGATCCCCCGCTGCCTCGCCCTGGTGCGCGAGCACGCCGAGATGCTCGTCGGCTCCGGGCGGGCGGAGGAGGCGGCCGAGCTCCTGGGCACGGCCATGGTGCTCGGGGGCTCGCCGGGAGAGCTCGCCCGGCCCCTCTTCACGGCGGCGCGGGTCGCCTGGGGCGAGACGGAGTCGTGGGAGCCCTTCACCCGCATCGCCGATCTGCGGGAGAACGCCCCCGACATGCGCCGGGCGTGGAAGGCCTTCCGCCGGCTCTCTGACCTCGAGCCCGGGCGGGTCGTGCACCACGCCAAGGGGTGGGGGCTCGGGGTGATCGAGACGCTCGATCTCCCGGCCGAAGCCGTGCACGTGCGCTTCGCCTCCGGGCGCCAGGATCGCTTCCCCCTCGCCACGGCGGTCGACATCTTCGATGTCCTCCCCGCCGACGATCTCCGCGCGCTCGTGATCCGCGACCCCGCCGAGCTCGCCCGGCGCCTCGAGAAGGAGCCGCTCGAGGTCCTGCGCTGGATCCTGCGCCGCAGCGACGGCAAGGCGACCCAGCCCGCGATCAAGCTCGCCATGGGGATGCTGGGCGTCGAGGGGGGAGCCTTCACCGCCTGGTGGCGCCGCGCGCGCAAGGCGGCGGAGACGAGCGAGTGGTTCGAGATCAGCGGGCCCGCCACGCGGTCGCTGGTGCGCCTACTCGAGACCGCCGCGGACCCCGCCGAGGGCATCCGCCGCCAGCTCCTCCTCTCCCCCGACCTCGGCCAGGCCCTCGCGCGCACGAAGGCGCTGCTCGCCGGCGGAGCGCTGCCGGCGGAGCTGCGCGACGCCGCCCTCGCGACGCTCGCCGAGCTGGCGCAGGTCGAGGTCGCCGCGCGGCCGGATCGGCTCGCGGCCTGGCTCTTCCTGCGCGAGCAGCACGGCGAGACTCCCCCCGTCCTCGCCGAGACCCTCCGGGCCGCGGCGGCCGAGCCCCCGCCCGCCGATCCCTCCCAGCCCCCGGCCCTGTGGGTGCTCTTCCAGGACGTGCCGGGGATCCGCGAGCAGGAGCGCTGCCTCGAGCTCCTCGCCGAGCTCTACGGCGCGGACCGCTGGCTCGACCAGGCCGCCCCCTACCTCTCCCACGCCGCGCCGGGGATGGCGCGGGGGATCATCGATGCGCTGGCCGCCGCCGGCCGCCGGCCCGAGCTGATCGAGAACTACACGGCGCTCCTCGCCCGCCAGACGCGCAACCCCACGGTCTTGGTGCGGCTCGCGGAGTGGGTCGAGACGGGCGAGTGGGACGATCGCCTGCCGCCGCCCCTGCCGCGCGCGCAGTGCCTCTTGCAGCTCGCCGTGCACCTCCAGCGGGGCTCGGTCGCCAATCCGATCGTCGCGCGCGCGCGCGCGCGGTTGAGCGCGCTGTTCACCGAGGGCGACCGGCCCCTCCTGCGCCGGCTCCTCGCCGGGGCGACGGTGGACGATCTGCGCGGCCTCTCGACGCTCGTCGACGCCGGCGTGGACGCCCCGATCGATCGCCTCTTCACGAAGATCGCAGTCGAGGTCTCGCCGAACGTCTTCCGCGGCGAGGAGAAGCCCTTCTGGCAGACGGGAGGGATCTGGACGACGCGCGCCGCGCTGCGCCGCCGCGAGGAGGAGCTCCGGACCTTGCGCGACGTGAAGATCCCCGCCAACGCCGAGGCGATCGGCCGCGCCGCCTCCTACGGCGACCTCTCCGAGAACGCGGAGTGGACGGCGGCCCTCGAGGAGCAGCGCAACCTCACCGCCCGGGCGATGGAGATCGAGGTCGAGGTCCGCTCCGCACAGATCCTGGAGAACGCCGCGATCCCCCCGAACGTCGTCGCCCCCGGCACCGCCGTCCGCCTCCGCGACCTCGCACGGGGCACCGAGCGCCGCCTGCGGATCCTCGGGCCCTGGGACGCGACCGAGGACGACGTGATCTCCTACCGCTCCCCCCTCGCCCAGGGCCTCCTCGGCCGCCGCGCCGGCGAACGGATGACGATCGAGCTGCCGGACGGCGCGGCGGAGCTCGAAATCGTCGAGATCGAGGTGCTGCACTTGTAGGGGCCGGTCCCGGCAGGCTCCCCCGCCCCCCCCCCCTCGCACCCCTCCGACCCCCGGCGGGCCGAGGGTTTTTTTTGCCAGATTCTCGTTCCATCAGCTAATCATGATGATATGTTCAATGCCATGCGCCGCTCCGAAGCAACACCCGGGGGGCTGGGCGGGGCCCTGCGGCTCTTCGCCGAGCCCCTCCGCCTGCGGATCCTGGGGCTCCTGGAGCGGGAAGAGCTCTCCGTCGGGGAGCTCTCCCGGGCCCTCGCCCTCTCCCAGAGCCGGGTCTCGAACCACCTGCGCCCCCTCCGGGAGGCGGGGCTTCTCGGAGAGCGGCACGCGGGGACCACGACCCACCTCCGCCTCGCCCCCCCGGGGAGGAACGGGGCGGTCGCCCGGCGCCTGTGGACCGCCCTGCGGGAGGAGCTCCCGGCCCTGCCCGAGCACGGCGCGGACCTCGTGCGCCTGGAGCGGGTGCTCGCCGCGCGGCGGGCGGCGGAGGGCGAACTCTTCGATACGCTCGCGGTCGACTGGGACAAGCTCGCCGGGGCCTTCGCCACCGGCCAGGGACGCCTGCGGGCGGCGACCCACCTCCTGCCGCCGGGCCTCGTCGTCGCCGACCTCGGCTGCGGGACCGGCTACATGGCGGAGGCGCTCCTCGGCGTCGCGAGCCGCGTGATCGGCGTCGACCGCTCGGCGGGGATGCTCGAGGAGGCCCGCCGCCGGCTCTCGCGCGCGCCCCGCGGGACGGCCGTCGAGCTCCGCCGCGGCGAGCTGGACGCGCTGCCGATCGCCGATGGCGAGGTCGACGCAGCGCTGGCCGGCCTCGTGCTCCACCACCTCCCCGCCCTCGATCCCGGGATCCGCGAGATGGCGCGCATCCTGAAGCCCGGCGGCACGCTCGCCATCCTCGAGCTCGCGCCCCATGGCGAGGCGTGGATGAAGCGCGCGCTCGGCGACCGGCGCTTGGGGCTCGAGCCCGGCGACGTCCTCGCCGCCCTGGAGCGCGCCGGCTTCACCGGTCCCCTCCTCGATCCCGTCGAGGACGCCTACCGCCCACGCCGCCCGGACGCCGCGCCGGGCGACGAGGAACCCCGTCTCACCCTGTACGTCGTGCGGGCCCGCGCGCCCGCCTCCCGAGGAGACAAGAACCGATGACCACCTCCGCCCCGTCCACCGCCCTCGACTTCCAGGTCGCCGATCTCTCGCTCGCCCTCTGGGGCCGCCGCGAGATCGAGCTCGCCGAGCACGAGATGCCCGGCCTGATGGCCCTGCGCGCGGAGTTCCGCGCCGCCCAGCCCCTCGCGGGGGCGCGGATCACCGGCTCGCTCCACATGACGATCCAGACCGCGGTCCTGATCGAGACGCTGGTCGCGCTCGGGGCCCGGGTGCGCTGGGCCTCGTGCAACATCTTCTCGACCCAGGACCACGCCGCCGCCGCCGTCGCCGTCGGACCGGACGGCACGCCTGCCCACCCCCGCGGCGTGCCGGTCTTCGCCTGGAAGGGCGAGAGCCTGGCCGAATACTGGCGCTGCACCGAGCGGGCCCTCACCTGGGAGAACGGCGAGCTCCCGAACATGATCCTCGACGACGGGGGCGACGCGACGCTCATGGTCGTCAAGGGGCGCGAGTTCGAGCAGGCCGGCGCCGTGCCCGCGCCGAAGGACGACGATCCCGAGGATTGGCGCGAGCTCCTGCTCGCCCTGCGGCGCCTCTTCGCCGCCGATCGGGACCGCTGGACGCGCACTGTTGCCGCCATCCGCGGCGTGACCGAGGAGACCACCACCGGCGTCCATCGCCTCTACCAGATGCAGGAGCGCGGCGAGCTCCTCTTCCCGGCGATGAACGTCAACGATTCGGTCACCAAGAGCAAGTTCGACAACATCTACGGCTGCCGCCACTCGCTCGTGGACGGGATCATGCGGGCGACCGACGTGATGCTCGCGGGAAAGGTGGCGGTCGTGTGCGGCTACGGCGACGTCGGCAAGGGCTGCGCCCAGTCCCTGCGCGGGCAGGGCGCGCGGGTGGTCGTGGCGGAGATCGATCCGATCTGCGCCTTGCAGGCGGCGATGGAGGGTTACGCCGTGCAGCGGGTCGAGGACGTGGTCGAGACCGCGGACCTCTTCGTCACCGCCACCGGCAACCTCCACGTGCTCCGCGTCGAGCACCTCGCGCGGATGAAGAACAACGCGATCGTCGGCAACATCGGCCACTTCGACAGCGAGATCGACATGGCCGGGCTCGCCAAGGTCAAGGGCATCCGGCGGCAGACGATCAAGCCCCAGGTCGACCGCTGGGAGTTTGCCGACGGCCACGGGGTGATCGTGCTCGCCGAGGGCCGCCTCCTGAACCTCGGCTGCGCCACCGGGCACCCGAGCTTCGTGATGTCGAACAGCTTCTCGAACCAGGTGATCGCCCAGATCGAGCTCTTCCAGCACCCCGAGCGCTACGACAAGGCGGTCTACGTGCTGCCGAAGCATCTCGACGAGAAGGTGGCGCGCCTGCACCTGGAGAAGCTCGGCGCGCGGCTGACCGTCCTCACGCCCCGGCAGGCCGAGTACATCGGCGTTCCCGTCGAGGGGCCGTACAAACCGGGGCACTACCGGTACTGATCGCGGCGCCGGCCGGCGGCGGATCCGGGCCGTGCTACTCGACCCCCAGCCGCGCCAGGATCTTCTCGGCCGGGCACCAGCCTGTGAAGGCCGACTGCAGGAGGTTCAGGCCGACGAAGGCCGTCACCAGGTGCCACCACGGGCTGTGCCAGTGCCCCAGCGCCAGCGAGACCACCACCAGGGTGCCGGCCAGGGCGCGGATCATCTGCTCCATCGTCATCGTTCGCCTCGGGGGGAAGTTCGCTCCGGCGGTGCCGGCGAGACGGATCATGGGCTCCCGGAGGTTCCTGCGGTAGCCTCCGCGGGCCCCGCGCCCCCGATGTCCTCTTCCCCGCCGCCCCCCGTCGGGCGCCTCGCCCCGAGCCCGACCGGGCTCCTCCACCTCGGCCACGCGCGGAGCTTCCTCCTCGCCTGGTGGCACTCCCGGGCCCGCGGGGGGCGGATCCTCCTCAGGATCGAGGACCTCGACGCAGGAAGGGTCCGGCCCGGGCTCACGCGCGAGCTTCTCGCCGACCTCGCCTGGCTCGGACTGGACTGGGACGGCGAGCCGCTCGTGCAGTCCCGGGACACCGCGGCCTTGCGCGCGGCCGCGGACGAGCTCCTCCTCCGCGGGCTCGCCTATCCCTGCACCTGCTCGCGGCGCGACGTCGAGCTCGCCGCGAGCGCGCCGCACCCCGAGGACGGCGAGACGCGCTACCCGGGCACCTGCCGCGGCCGCTACGCCTCCGTGGCGGCCGCCGAGCGGGAGAGCGGGCGGCCGGCCGGCGTACGCTTTCGCGTCCCGGACGGGAAGGTCCTCTGGCGGGACGAGCTCCGCGGTCTCTCCCGCCACGATCCCGCCCGCGAGGTCGGCGACTTCCTCGTGGCCCGCCGCGACGGCGCCTACGCCTACCAGCTCGCCGTCGTGGTCGACGATGCGCGCCAGGGCGTCACGGAGGTGCTCCGCGGCGACGACCTCGCCCCGAGCACGGCGCGCCAGCTCCTCCTCCAGCGCGCCCTCGGCCTCCCCCATCCCCGCTGGCTCCACGTGCCCCTCGTCGTCGACGAGGATGGCCGGCGGCTCGCCAAGCGCCACGGCGACGTCGCCCTCGCGTCCCTGCGCGCGGAAGGGACCGATCCCCGCGCCGTCGTCGCCTGGGCCGCGCGCACCGCGGGCCAGAGCGCCCCCGACCGCCTGACCCCGGCCGAGCTCCTCCCGCGGTTCGACCTCGCCCGCCTCCCCCTCTCCCCCGTGCCGCTCGCCGCCGCCACGCTCGCCCAGCTCCGGGCCGCCCGCCCGTGAGCCGCCCCGCCGGGCCGCCGCCGGCGACTTGACGGCTCCGCCCCGCGCGCTACTCTCGTCCGCCGCGCGTTCCCCGTTAGCTCAGTTGGTAGAGCAACCGGCTGTTAACCGGTTTGTCGTAGGTTCGAGTCCTACACGGGGAGCCATGCGCGGCCCGGATCGGCGGCGCCACCCCACGGGGAAGCGGGCAATCCCCGGGGGGGTCAAGCGCGAGGATGTCCGTCCCGTTGTGAGATTTGATCGGGGGCCCAACCTGTTGGTAGGACTGGACTTAGCACGAGTTCGGTCCCCCGAAGGAGAGCCCCATGAAGAAGTCTACGAAGTACCGCAGCGTTCG
>JBFMCU010000193.1:0-8858 GCA_040754415.1 Planctomycetota bacterium | reverse complement strand
TTCCACGATTCGCCGCCCCCGCCGGGGGCGGCGAATCGTGGAAGGATTGCTCCGGCACCGTATCCGCCGTGGAAGGATTGCTCCGGCACCGTATCCTCTCCCCCGTGCTGCGCAACGTACGGGTGCTCCTGGCCTACGACGGCGCCCAGTTCTACGGGTGGCAGCGCCAGGAAGGGTTCGAGTCCGTCCAGCAGGCGATGGAGGAGGCCCTGGAGCCCCTCGTCCGCCAGCGGACGGTCGTGCACGGGGCGGGGCGCACCGATACCGGGGTGCACGCGCTCGGGCAGGTCGCGAGCTTCCACGCCGACACCCGCCTCGACGACGGGAAGCTCCTGTTCGCCTTGAACGCCCACCTTCCCGCGGGCATCGCCGTCCAGGACCTCGAGACGTGCCCGGACGACTTCCACGCCCAGCGCTCGGCCCGGGGCAAGCGCTACGGCTACCTCGTCCGCCTGGGGCCCGTCCGGCCGCCCTTCGGCCGCGCCCACTCCCACTGGGTGCCCCACGCGCTGGACCTCGGGGCGATGCGCCAGGCGGCCCGGGCCTTCCTCGGCGAGCGGGATTTCAGCGCCGTGGCGAACGCCGGCTCGCCCCGGCGATCGAACGTCCGGCGCATCGGGGCCCTGCACCTGTTCGCCCGGCGCCGCGCCCTCGGCGTCCTCATCCAGGGCGACGGTTTTCTCTACAACATGGTGCGCACGATCGTCGGCACCCTCCTCGACGTGGGGCGGGGGAAGCTGGCGGCCGGCGCCGTGCCGGCCATCCTCTCCGCCGGCGACCGCCGGGAGGCGGGTCCGACTGCCCCGGCGGAGGGGCTCTATCTCCTGTCCGTCCTCTATCCCGAGCCCTGTTTCCTCCGGCGCCGCCGGAGATCCTGGCGGGAGGGGGGACCTCCCGGCGCCGGGGCCGGCGGGGGTTTTTTCGGAACCCGTCTCGTCTGAGGAGGGCGCGGGGGCCGAAAGCCCCCTCGCGCTTCCCGAGATCGGGAAGGGGCGTGCGGGGGATCCTCCCTTGACCATTTCGCGGCGTCGGTTCAAGTTAGATGGCGTCCCCCATGGGCTTCCATCTCGGCTCGTCCTTCGCTCCCCGTGGCGTCGCCTTCGCCGGAGCCGCCCGGGCGAGCACCACCCCCCCCTCGGGCGCCAGCGGCGCCGGGACGGACCGGGCGGGAGCCGCGAGGAGATCGGGGCTCGATTCGCGGACCGTTCGAGGGGACGGTCCGTGCGGAGAAAGCGCGGCATCGCTTTCTCGCGTCTTGGCCCCCGTCCCCGGACGGGGTACGGCCGAGGGCAATCTTCGCATCCGCACCCAGGATCCGTTCCGGTCGCAGAGGATCGGAACGCGGCGCAGCGGTCATGGACCGCCAGGAGGTTTGCATGAAGACTGAAGTGGCCATCCTCCGCAACGAGTATCCCGCCCAGGTCCGCGACTACGTGGTGGACAAGCTCCAGGGCCTCGTCCGTTTCTACGAGGGAACCGTGTCGGTGCGTGCCGTGCTCGAACGCGACGGCGACGACCACCGGATCGAGCTCGTCGCCAACGTCCGTCGCGGCGTCGTCCTGGTCGTGGATGCACGCGGCGACAGCATCACCTCCGCTCTGGACGATGCCATCGAGCGCATGGGGAGGGTCCTCAGTCGGCACAAGGGCAAGCTGAAGTCGGGAGTCCGCCGGAAGTCGCGCCAGCGGCATTGATCCCGGCCCCGGCGACCGGCCAGGGGCCGGAGCCCGTGCGATGGGCGGGCCCGGAGCCGCGGCTCCGGGCCCGCCCTCCTTTGGGGAGTCTGGGAGGGGCCGGGCGATCTGGTATGCTCTCCCGCTCGAACTCCGCCGACCCCCTCCCGTCCATCCTCCTCGCCCGCGCGCCATGGAATCCGAGGCCAAGGACTACTGGAAGCTCTTCAAACCCGCCGCCTGCAGCATCCGGCTCAAGGGGGCCACGCAGGCCGAGGTGTTCGACGAGCTCGTGGAGAACTTGGTGAAGGGCAAGGCCCTCGACTCCGCGCTCCGAGAGGCGGCCCGGGCCGCGCTCCTCCAGCGGGAGGCCATCGCCTCGACGGGAATCGGGCAGAACGTGGCCATCCCGCACGTGAAGATCATCGGCCTGGAGGAAGCGGTCGTCAGCCTGTCGATCCACCCCACCGGCGTGGACTGGCACTCCCTCGATGGCGAGCCCGTGCGCATCCTCTTCACCGTCCTGCGTCCCGAGCGGGCGGGGGATCGCCACGATCCCGATCGCCATCTCGAGATGATGCGGTGGATCTCCAGCCTCGGCCGCGAGGCGGACTTCCGCCGCTTCGCGATGGGCGTGACCAACCGCACGGAGCTGGTGGCGCTCCTCCGGGAGATGTCGCAGGTCGGACATTAGTGTCCGGCCCGCTCCTCTTCGACCGCCCGCAACGCGATGGAGGTCCGGCGAACCCTTCGAATCGTGAACCGCCAGGGTCTGCACGCGCGACCCTGCCACGCGATCGTGTCCGCAGCCCTCGGATACCGGAGCGCGCTCCGGATCCGCTCCGGCCCCCGCGAGGTCGACGGCAAGAGCATCATCGAGCTGATGACCTTGAGCGCCGGCGAGGGCACCGAGCTCGAGTTCTGGGCCCTCGGCGCCGACGCGGAAGCGATGATGGCCGAGCTGGAGCGGATCGTGGCCTCCGGTTTCGGCGAGTAGGGCCGCGCCGGAAGGATCTTCCCGGTGGCTCGTGCGGCGCGTTCCCTTCCCGCGCCCGCCCCCCCCCCCGGATTCGCCGGAGGACCCTCCAGCTCGATCGCGGCGGGGACCGAAATGCGGGCAGGCGAGAACGGCCGGATGGCGCCTCCACGTCGGGGGCGTCGCCGCGATTCCCGCTCGCCGAGTCCCAGCGCAGCGTGCAGAGGTAACGGTGTTCCGGAAGAGCAAGAGCATCGTCGGTCTGGACCTGGGGAGCCAGGTCGTGAAGGCCGTCGAGATCACGTTGGACGGTCCGGAGCCGGTGATCACCGGCTTTGCCCGGGCGGAGGTCGCACCCGGCGGCGACCGCGGCGAGGCGATCGCCAAGGTCTTCGCGCAGGGCCGGTTCCGCGGCAAGGACGTCGTGACCTCGGTGTCCGGCCAATCCGTGGTGGTGCGCTACATCACCATGGTCAAGATGTCCGAGTCCGAGCTGCGGCAGGCGATCCGCTTCGAATCGGACAAGTACCTGCCCTTCGACGCCGACGAAGTGGTGATGGACTGCCAGCAGCTCTCGCGGATCCCGCCGTCGGGCACCGAGGGCGGCGGCGAGAAGGGAGACCAGATGGGGGTGGTGCTCGCGGCGTGCCGCATCTCGGCCGTCGAGGAGCGCATGAAGGAGATCACGCGCCTCCACCTGCACCCGGTGGCCGTCGACGTCGACGTCTTCGCCCTCGCCAACGCCTGGGAGCTCTGCGGACTCGCCGAAGCCGGGCTGGAGGACGAGGGAGGGGCCGAGAAGGCGATCGCTCTCGTGGATGTCGGGGCGACCTGCACCTCGATCAACGTCCTGGCGAACGGGGAGACCTGCTTCAGCCGCGAGATCGGGATCGGAGGGTCGGACATGACCCAGGCCTGCGCGCGCCGCCTGGGAGTGGAGGCCTTCGAGGCCGAGGCGATCAAGCGCCAGGCCGAGGGCCGCGAAGCCGAGGTCAGCCGCGCCATCGCGCCGGTCCTCGAGGACCTCGTGAGCGAGATCTCGCTGTCGCTCGACTATGTCGAGAACCGCGAAGGGCTCCGAGTGGAAGAAGTCCTCCTCTCCGGGGGAGGCTCGATGGCTCCCGGGGCGGTGTCCTTCATCGAACAAGCGACCGGACGGCCGACGCGGACCTGGAATCCCCTCGAGGGACTGCGCGTGGCGTCCGACCGGGTGGATGTCGAGGAACTGGAGGCCTGCGCGCCGTCCCTGGCGGTCGCCATCGGCCTCGCATCGAGGGTGCGTGCCGCATGATACTCATCAACCTGTTGCCGCCGGAGTACCGGCAGAAACGCAAGACCCCGCTCAAGTACATGCTCGTGGTGGCGGGGTCGGTCGCCGTCAACGCCTCGCTGGCCGCCTACTGGGGCTGGACCGCCTTCGGGGTGGCTGCCGAGGCGAAGAGCGAGGTGGCCGTGCTCCAGGACCAGAGCGACGGCCTCGATCCCCAGGTCGCCCACCACGAGTCCCTGCAGCAGGAGTCCACCGCCCTCCAGTCCCGCGAGGAGATGCTCCGGACGATCACCTCCGACCGCGTCTCCTGGACGCAGCAGGTCGACGAGCTCGTGGACATCATCCACGAAGGCGGAGACGGCGCGGAGAACTACCTCATCTGGCTCGACGACCTCAGCGTGGACATGAAGGAGAACAAGCGCGACGGGTCCTTCGGCGTGATGAAGGCCAACGGGCACTCCGGGTCCGATGTCTTCGCCCAGGTGGCGAACTTCCTGGAGGACGTCGAGAACTCGGCGCTCTCCGACTTCTTCAGCAAGCCGTCGCCCCCCGAGGGAGTCTTGGGACAGGAGGACCCGGAAGTGATTCCGTCCTTCGCCTACAACTTCCCGCTCGAGCTAAACCTCAAGGCCCCGGCGGAGAGGACCAAGCGATGAGCGAGAGATCGCGATGGACCGTCACGGTCGCCGCGAGCATGCTCCTCGCGGCAGCGGCCGGGGGCATGATCTTCCTGCAGAACCGGCAGGTCGACACCCTCCATGCGAAGGGGAGCGAGCTCCGGGCGAAGATCGAGAAGGATCGGGCGCTCATCAAGAAGACGCCGGACCTCGTGAAGGAGGTCATCATCCAGCGCGAGACCGACGCCCAGATCAAGGAGATGCTCTCCGACGAGAAGGACGTCAACAACCTGGTGCGCACGCTGCAGTCCTTCGGGGACCAATCGGGGATCACCAAGGTCTCCCTGAAGCAGCAGAAGGGCGTGAAGTCGAGCCGCAAGAAGGACGATTTCGAGCGCGTCGGCTACACCCTCGAGTTCGACAGCGACGCGTTCGAGCTGCTCGCCTTCCTGGACCTGGTGGAGAGCCACGCGCGGTTCATGAGCGTGACGCGGTTCAAGCTGTCGGCGGCGCGCCGCCAGGCCTTCGCCGGCGATGCCCTCCCTCGTCACCACGTCCAGCTCGACCTCGAGACCTACGTCTACCAGCCCAAGGACGCCAAGGAGGTCCGCATCGACAACTACGAGCACAAGCGCGACCTCCTCGTCAGCGAAATCGCCAAACGCGGGGCCGACTTGCGGATCCCGGGGTACGAGTTCCGTGGTCCCCGGGGCCGGCGCGACCCCTGGATCGACCCGCGCATGCCGGCGAGCAAGGACGGCGTCCCGGTCCTCACTATCGAGGAGCAGATCACGCTGGTCGAAGAGCTCGTGCTGAAGGCCGACGAGGCCGAGGCGATCTGGAAGAAGTCCACCGACGCCGACAACCTCATCGGGGAGATGAAGACACGGGCGGAGCTCGAGGAATCGCTCGCTCTGCTCGACGAGCGCGTGCGGCGCGTCGAGGAGGAAGGCCAGCTCGTCTTCGTCCCGGCGCGAAACCGCTTCGAGTCGCAGGTGGTCGATCGCCTCGCGGACATCCGCCTTCGCCTCGACAGCACGCAGGGCGGTCTCGGCCCCAGCGTCGCCGAGCTCGAGGAGTCGGCCAAGACCATGAAGCGCTTCATCGGCAGCCAGGACTACGAGCTCGCGCTGCAGGCCTTCCAGACCCTCGAGCCCCGCCTGGCGGCCATCTCGGAACGCGACGAGATCCGCCGCCCGTACGTCACCGCCCTCGCGGAGCTGAAACGGCTCGCGGCCACTGTCCTGGAGTTCGAGAGCATCCAGCTCCAGATCACCGGGATCGCGATCCTCGAAAACGCTCGCCCGGTGGCCCTGATCAACGGGCAGGCCATCTCGGAGGGTGAGCTCATCGGAGACGAGCTCTATGTCCGCAACATCCAGCGGAACCAGATCGAGTTCGCGTACCGCGGGCTCGTGCTCGCCCGTCCCATCGACAGCAAGTGACACGGTCCCCATCCTCCCTCGCCTGGACAATCCGGATATGAAAGTAGGCAAGAGAATCATCGGCGCGGTTGCGGCTGCAATCGGCGTCTTCACTTCGATCGAGGCCCAGGTTGCCGATCCCGACGCCCGCGTTTCGCTGCGCGTCGACGAACGGCAGCTCTCGGAGATCGTCGAGTATCTGCGCGAGGAGTCGGGGGTCAACATCGTCGTCCTCGCCGGAGGGGAGACCCCGATCTCGATCGACCTGCACGACGTGCTGTGGTCCGAAGCCCTGGATCTCGCCGCCGAGCTGGCGGGCTGCGTGGTCGAGGAACGCACCGCGGGCGTGCTCGTCGTCGACCGGCCGCCACGGGTCAGCTTCGACTTCGACGACTCCGACCTGAAGCAGGTGATCGACACGATCGCCAAGCTGAGCGGAGCGAACATCGTGATCGCGCCGGAGGTGGCGGGCACCTTGAGCCTGCACCTCACCGACGTTCCGTGGCGCGATGCCCTCGACGTGGCGGTCAAGACGCTCGGCTACACGATCGTCACCGAGAGCCGCGGCATCCTGCGGGTCGTCGATCCGCAGACGCTCCAAGCCCAGATGGAGACCCGGAGCTATCAGCTCCGGTACGTCACGCCGAAGAGCAAGATCGTCCCGGTGATCGAGTCCGAGTTCCTGAAGGGCACGTTCGAGGGCGGGACGGGCGACATGACCAAGGACTTCCCGCTGATCGAAGCCCTGAAGAAGGCGCTCTCCTCCGGGGGCGAGCTCGACTATATCGCCTCCCAGAACGTGCTGATCATCCGGGACACGGCTCAGGTGCACGTCCACATCAAGGACATCCTGGACCGCCTCGACGTGGAGCCGCCGCAGGTGTTCGTCGACGTCAAGTTTGTGAGCACATCGAACGGCGACCTCTTCAACCTCGGCGTCGACTACGGCACCCTCGGACCGCAGGTCTCGATGAGCGGCGGCCAGATCCCGATCACCTTCCCCTTCAACCTGGGGGACGGCGGCTTCGAGGACTGGTTCATCGCTAACTCCAAGGGCGAGGGGCCCTTCGCCAACGATGCCATGAACTATGGCAAGAGCGTCATCCCGGACACGATCTTCGGCGCCCTGTCGTTCACGCAGGTGAACGCCACGCTGCGGCTCCTGCAGAGGGATACCAGCACGGAGGTCGTGCAGGCCCCGAAGATCATCGCCCTGGACGGCACCCCGGCGACGATCTTCGTCGGCGAGACGATCCGCTACGCCGAGGCGAAGAGCGAGCAGGGCCAGGCCGGCGGCCTGCAGCTCTCGGTCTCCGAAGCGCGGAACTCCCCGGTGGAGGTCGGCTTCCAGCTCCTGATCGAGCCCCACGTCATCCCGGGGACTAACAAGCTGCGGATGAACGTCGTGCCCAAGGAGACGAGCCTCTCCGGCACCGGCGACGGCACGGTAGCTCCCCCCGGTTTCGACGTGTTCACCGTCGGCGCCTCGGGGATGGAGGGGACGATCGCCCTGCCGCGCAAGCGCTCCTCCACGCTCGTCACCAACATGCTCCTAGAGAGCGGCCAGACCGCGGTGATCGGCGGGCTCACCACCGAGTCGGACATCCAGCGCGAATCCCGGGTGCCCTACCTCTCCCGGATTCCGATCCTCGGCGCCCTCTTCCGCCACGAGGAGCGCACGCGCGACAAGCGCAACCTCCTCGTTTTCATCACCCCGACGATCGTGCGCTCGGGCGTGGATCAGGAGCGCCTGCTCCGCCGCGAGCTCGACCGGCGCCACGGCGCCTACGGGGACCGTCTCGAGGAGATCCTCTTCGGCGAGGAGGGCATGGCGGAGACGATCGCCCTCTCCTCCCCGGCGCCCGGCGGCGACGCCCCCGCCCCGGAGGTCGACTACCGCTGGTCGACCTTCGTCCAGGAGGGCCCTGCGCCGGCGGCCCCCGAAGGGGAAGCGCCGGTCGAGGAGCCGGCCCCGCCGCCCGCCGGCGGCGGGACCTCCGGCGCCGCGCCGGAGTGACGACCGGTCCACCCAAACGCCGTGCCGGCTCCCGCCCGATGGGCGGAGCCGGCACGCGTTTTCTTCCCGGAAATCCTGTTCGGCATTCGACTTGTGCGCGTCGATCCGGGACGATGGGCCCGGGTCTGGACCGCTCCCCCCCGAACCGGGTACCGAGCGGCGGGCCCCGTTCACGACGAGCGAACACCCCCGCTTGCGGCGCCGCGGTCCGCGGCGCCGGCGCGGGAGTCCCGATGGTCTCCCGAAGTGGGCCCGGCAGCGAACGCTGCCGGCGCTCGCGCGGCCTTGGTCGTTCCCGGGCCGCCCAGTCGCGGCCGGACCGACCGCGGCGAGGAGGCCCTACCATTCCGATCACCGAGGTCGGCGCCCCTCGCCCCCGCTGCGCAGGTTCCCCTCCGGGGCCCGCGCGCGAAGCGATCGCCGCGACGACCCCCGCTCCGGACCGCGGCCCCCGGCCCCCGGGAGGCGCCCGGAGCGTGAAAACCCGAGAAACCACCGATGAGTGAATCCCCGCTTCCGGGGGGGAGCTCCCCCCCGCCTGCGATTCCCGTCTCCCCGGCGGCCCACTGGACGCCCGTCCGGGAGACCCGAGCCCTCTCCGAACCCCCGAGCCCCACCGCGACCGACGCTCCGTTGCCTGGCTTTGGCGCCGGGCTCGGACCCGCGGGCTCCGCTGCCCCCACCTCCCCCCCCCGCGAGGGGGGGGATCCGGGCGGCGCCGAACGCCACCGATCGCGCCGCTCCGGCCGCCGGCGCGGCCGCGTCTCTGCCGACAAGCGCTCCGCCCGGCGGTCCGCTGCGGGGCCGGCCTCTCCCCCCTCGCCGCCGCCGGCCGGGGCGCCGGCCTCCCCGCCGGGCGAGAACCGGCCCGGGGAGCCCCG
>JBFMCU010000192.1:0-26383 GCA_040754415.1 Planctomycetota bacterium | reverse complement strand
GAGGGCGGGGTGGACCGCGAAGAGAGCGAGGCCGGCGAGGGGGGCCCCCCGGAGCGCGCCCGCCCGGGCGAGCAGGCGGGCGGCCAGGAGGACGAGGAGGAGGAACAGGGCGAGGTTCGTGGCGTGGTAGCCCGCTACCCGCTCGCCCCAGAGCGCCCGATCGAGGCGGAGGGAGAGCGTGGAGAGCGGCCGGTAGTGCCCCGAGACCCCCCGGTGGTGCCAGTAGTCGCGCCCGAAGGCCTCCCCGGCGGGGAGGCTTCCCTCGACGAGCGGGTTTCCCACGATGAGCTCCGCGTCGTCGTAGGAGAAGCCGCGGGAAAGGAGCGTGGGACCCCAGGCGAGGAGGACGCCTCCGACGAGGAGGAGAATCGGCGGAGAGCGGGGAAGGCGGGGCATTCGGGTGGCGGTGCCGGGGGCGGGAACGGACGGCGTGCTCCTCAACCTATCTTGCCCTACACTCTGGACGCCATGAGCCCCGCCGAACGCGCGCCCGCGCCGGAGCCGTCCCGGGAGCCGGCCCCGAGCTTCGACGATCGCCTGCGGCGCCTGGAGGCGATCGTCGCCGAGCTGGAGGCCGGCGGCGCGGGCCTCGAGGTCGCGATCGAGCGCTACCAGGAGGGGATCGCGCTCCTCAAGGACTGCCACGTCTCCCTCGCCGGCTACCGCCGCCGGGTCGAGGAGCTGACGCGGGATGCGGAGGAGGCGATGCGCCCGTTCGCGCCCGATCCCGACGCGGAGGAGGGGTGAGCGCGCCGCCCGCGCCCCCGCCCGAGGGCGACCTCGCTGCCTGGCTGGAGGACGCCCGGCGCTGGACGGCGGGCGTGCTCGAGCGGCTCGTGCCGCCGGCCGCGGCGCACCCCGCGCGCCTCCACGCCGCGATGCGCTACGCGCTCTTCGGCGGCGGCAAAGCCCTGCGCCCGGCGCTCCTCCGCCACGTGTGCCGGGCCGCGGGAGGCGCGGACGCGGCCGCCGAGCGCCCGGCGGCGGCCCTCGAGATGGTCCACGCCTACAGCCTGATCCACGACGATCTGCCGTGCATGGACGACGACGTCCTGCGCCGGGGCCGGCCCACCTGCCACGTGGCCTTCGACGAGGCGACCGCCGTGCTCGCCGGCGATGCGCTCCTCACGCTCGCCTTCGAGGTCCTGAGCGAGCCCGGGCAGCCGGCCGCGGCGACGCTCGTCCGCCTGCTGGCGCGGGCGGCCGGTGCGGCCGGCATGGTGGGGGGGCAGAGCCTCGACCTCACGCTGCCGCCGGCGGGAGGGGACCCTTCGGCGGAGCTCGCGCGCCTGGCGGACATGCACCGGCGCAAGACGGGCGCCCTCTTCGGCGCGGCGGGGGCGATGGGGGCGGTGGCGGCGGGGGCCGATGCGCGCTTCAGGGCGGCCGCCCAGGCGTGGGCCGAGGCCCTGGGCGCCTGCTTCCAGGCCACCGACGACCTGCTCGACGCGGACGGGGACGCGGCGAGCCGCGGGAAGGCGCCCGGCACGGAGGCCGCGCTCGCCCGGACGAACCTCGTCCTCGTCCGGGGCGTGGAAGGGGCGCGCGCCGAGGCCCGGCGCCTCGGCGAGGCCGCGCGGGAGCAGGGGGTCGCCCTGGGCTTCGGCCCCGGCGATCCGGCCCATGCGCTGGTCGATTTCCTGCTCTCCCGTCGCGCCTGACGGCCTCCGCCGCACTCCCCGGCCGGGGACCGCCCGCGGGGCGGTCCGGCTAGAATCCCTGGATTCCGGCCCGCCGTGGCCTACGCTCGGACCCCTGCGCTCCCGATGACCGACGAGTCCGCCCTCCCCGCCGCCCCCGGGCCCCTGCTCGCGGGGATCGGGTCCCCCGCCGACCTGCAGGCCCTGGACGCGACCCTGCTGCCAGCGCTGTGCGAGGAGATCCGCGCCTTCCTCCTGCGCTCGGTGCTCGCGACCGGGGGGCATCTCGGCAGCAACCTGGGCGTGGTCGAGCTGACCGTGGCGCTCCACCGGGTGTTCGACTTCCGCCGCGACCGCCTGGTGTGGGACGTGAGCCATCAGGCCTACGTCCACAAGATCCTGACCGGCCGGCGCGACCGCTTCTCGACCCTCCGCCAGACGGGCGGCCTCTGCGGCTTCACCCATCCGGGGGAATCCTCCTACGACCTCTTCCACACCGGGCACGCCGGGACGAGCATCAGCCTCGGGCTCGGGCTCGCGATGGCCGCCGCCCACGAGCCGACCCGCCCCCACGTCGTCAGCGTGATCGGCGACGCGAGCCTCGGGGCGGGCGTGGCCTTCGAGGCCCTGAACCACGCCGGCGCGAGCGGGGAGCGGATGATCGTCGTGCTGAACGACAACGAGTGGTCGATCTCCCGCTCGGTGGGGGCCATGGCCCGCTACCTCTCGCGGATCCGCTCGGCGCGTGTCGTGCAGCGGGCCCAGGAGGAGATCCATGGCCTCCTGCAGTCGATCCCCCTGATCGGCGGCCGGGTCGAGGGAGCGATCGAGGAGATCCGCGAGGTGCTGCGCCACGCGATCGTGCAGGGGCACGTCTTCGAGGAGCTCGGCGTTACCTACGTGGGCCCGGTGAACGGGCACGACGTGCGCTACCTCGTCGAGAGCCTGGAGCGCGTGCGCGAGCTCTCCGGCGTCGCCCTGCTGCACGTGCTGACGGAGAAGGGCAAGGGCCACCCCCAGGCCTCGACGCATCCCGAACGCGTCCATGCCGCGAAGCCGCCCCGCCGCGCGCCGGCCGCCGCCCGGCCCCCGGGCAAGATCGAGGTCGAGCTCGTGGCCCCCGCCCGCGGCGGCGCGGCGACCCGCCCGGAGGGACCGATCTACACCGACGCCTTCGCCGCCGCGTTGGTGGCCGTGGGCGAGCGCGACGTGCGCGTGCACGCGATCACGGCCGGCATGCCCTCCGGGAGCGGGCTCAGCTCCTTCGCCGAGCGCTTCCCCAACCGCTTCCACGATGTCGGGATCTGCGAGCAGCACGCGGTGGCCCTGGCCGCCGGGATGGCGCGGGCGGGGCTCCGCCCGGTGCTGGCGATCTACTCCACCTTCCTTCAACGGGCCTACGACCAGGTCTTCCAGGAGATCGCGCTGCAGGGGCTGCCCGTCGTCTTCTGCCTGGACCGCTCCGGGCTCGTGGGGCAGGACGGGCCGACCCACAACGGGGTGTTCGACCTCGCCTACCTGCGGCCCTTGCCGGGCTTCGTGCTCGCCGCGCCGCGGGATGCCTCCGACCTCCGGCGGATGCTGGAGCGGGGCGTCCGGCACGAGGGGCCCTTCGCCATCCGCTACCCCCGGGCCGCCGCCCCCCCGGCGGAGACGCTGCCCGTCGAGGAACGCCGCGAAATGCGCCCCGGGGCGGCCGAGGTCCTGGCCGAGGGCGAGGACGTGGTGATCTGGGCTCTCGGGGCCCTGGTCCAGTCGGCCCTGGAGGCGGCGGAGCGGCTGCGGGCGCGGGGGATCGCGGTGGGGGTCGTGGATGCCCGTTTCGCCAAGCCGCTGGACGAGGAGCTCGGCGGGCGGCACCTGCGCGAGCACCGCCACCTCTTCACCCTCGAGGAGCACCAGCGGGCGGGGGGATTCGGTTCCGCCCTCCTGGAGGCGGCGAGCCGCCTGCCGGAGACGCGCGCCCGCGTCCATCTGCTCGGCATCCCGGACCGCTTCGTCGACCACATGACGACCCGCGAGGAGCAGCTCGCCCTGTGCGGCCTCGACGCCCTCGGCGTCGAGAAGGCCGTCCTCGCCCAGCTCCGGACGGCCCGGGTGTGAGGTGCGCGTGGCGTCCCGAGCGTCGCGGCGGAAGGAGCAGGAGGGTGGGGCGCGGATCCGCCGGGTCCTGATCCTCAGCATCGCGGCCGAGCCCAGCGTGGCGGAGTTCGCCGCCGAGCTCTGCCCCTGGCTCGCAGCCCGGGGCGTGGCGGTGGACTTCGACGGCGACGCGCGCGCGTTCTGTCGCGAGCGCGCCGAGGCGGGGGCGCGGCCGGACCTCGTCGTGGTCCTGGGCGGCGACGGGGCCATGCTGGGGGCGGTGCGGGCCTTCGCGGCCGACCCGGTTCCGGTCCTGGGCGTTCATTTCGGGCGCGTCGGCTTCCTCGCGTCCACGACCGCCCGGCGCTGCGAGGAGACGCTGGAAGGCGTGCTCGCCGGACGGGGGGTGCTGGAAGAGCGCATGCGCATCGAGGCCCGCTGGGAGGCGGACGGCGAGGCCCGCGCCGGGGTCGCGCTGAACGACGTGGTCGTGCAGCGGGGAACGCGCCGGGGTCTCGTGACCGCCCGGTTGATGGTCGACGAACACTGGGTGACGAACTACCGCGCCGACGGCGTCATCGTGGCGACGCCCAGCGGCTCGACGGCCTACGCCCTGGCCGCCGGCGGCCCGATCCTCGAGCCGGCGGTGGAGGCGCTCGTGGTCACTCCGATCTGCTCGGTGGGGCTCTCCAACCGCCCGATCGTCCTCCACGCCGACGGCGAGCTGAGCCTCGCCGTGGTCGACACCGGCGGCCCGATCAACCTCGCGGTCGACGGCCAGGAGCATCACCCCCTCCCGGAGGGCACGGTCGTCCGCCTGCGCCGCCACGCGGTGCGCTACCCGATCTACGTGATGCCGGGGCTCGACCCCTACCGCCGGCTGCGCAGCCGGCTCGGCTGGGGCCTCGACTGGAAGGCCGAGGAAGCCTGACCGCCGCGGGCGGATCCCCGCCTCACCGGGCGGCCGCCTGGACCTGCCCGTCCTCCATGACGATCGACCGGCCGCAGCGGCGCGCGATCCGCTCGTCGTGGGTCACGAGGATCATGGAGAGGCGGCGGTGGCGCTGCTCCTCGAACAGGAGGTCGAGGACCTTCTCGCCCGTCGCCCGGTCGAGGTTCCCGGTGGGCTCGTCGGCGAGCAGGATCGCCGGATCGTTGAAGAGGGCCCGGGCCATCGCGACGCGCTGGCGCTCGCCGCCGGAGAGCTGGGAGGGGCGGTGGTGGAGGCGGTCGCCCATTCCGAAGCGGCCCAAGAGCTCCCGCGCGCGCGTGCGGTGCACCCGCCGGCGGGAGCGGAAGACGAGCCGCGACTCTCCGATCATCGCCGGTAGGAGCACGTTCTCCAGGGCCGAGAGCTCCGGCAGCAGGTGGTAGAACTGGAAGACGAACCCGATCTCCCGGTTGCGCAGGGCGGCGCGGCGCACGGTGGAATGGTTCCAGACGTCCGCGCCGTCGAGGAGAACGGTGCCCGCGCTGGGGCGATCGAGCAGGCCGAGGATGTGCAGGAGGGTCGACTTGCCGGCCCCCGAGGCGCCGACGAGGGCGACGAGCTCGCCGGGGAAGAGGTCGAGGTCGACTCCGTGGAGGATCTCGAGCGTGCGCTCGCCCATGGCGAACGCCTTGCGCACGTCCCGGGCGGCGAGGATCGGCCGCCCGCCGGGATCCGCGGTGCGCGGCCTGCTACTCATAACGCAGGGCCTCCAGCGGCTCGAGGCGAGCGGCGCGCCAGGCCGGAACGGCGGCGAAGAGCAGGCTGCAGAGGAAGGCCCCGGCGACGATCGCGAGCACCGCGAGGGGATCGATCACGCTCGGGATGTGATCGAAGACGTAGACCGAGCGATCGAAGATCTGATAGCCGAGGGTGTCGGACAGCCACCGCTCGATGGGATCGATCTTCACCGCGAGCCAGATGCCGGCGCCCGCGCCGAGGATCGAGCCGACGAGGCCGTCCCAGAAGGCGATCATCAGGAAGGTCTGCATCACGCCGGCGGGCGTCGCGCCGAGGGCGCAGAGGATCCCGATGTCCCGTCGCTTCTCGATCACCATCATCGACAGGATGGCGAAGATGGAGAAGCCGGCGACGACGAGCACGAGGCTCAGCATGATGCCCATGAGCACCCGCTCGTTCTCGATCGCGGCGAGGAGATTGGCGCGGAACTGCTCCCACGTCCGGACCTCGTCCTGGCGCCCGCCGAGCAACCCCCGGTCCGTGAGGTTCGCGAGGAGCTCCTGTTCCACCCGCTCGCCGTCGGCCTCGTAATCGTCCAGGCGCACGACGACCTGCGTGTAGGGCCGGTACCCGCCGAGGAAGTCGGCGAGCTCGCCGCGGTCGAGGTACATGCCCGAGAGGTCGATCTCGTTGTCGCGGGTGCGGAAGGTGCCGGCGACGACGAACCGCCGGTTATTGGGGACCCACTCGCCGGTGGCGGGATCGGGAACGGCGGTGACGATCTCGATCTCCGCGTTCCGGGAGAGCCCGAGATAGTGGAAGAGCTGCTCGCCGAGGACGACGGCCGGCAGGGGGCGTCCCGACGGGCGGTAGCCGGGCGGGGAAGCGAAGGGGAACAGCGCATTCGCCACCGGAACGGGGCGGGGGCGCGCGTGGAGCACGGAATCCTCCCCGGACTCCTCCGCGCGCAGCAGGGCGGCGAGGAGCGCGGTTGCGTCGAACTCGTCCTGGACCGCGGGCGGGGGAGGAGCCCCGCCGGCGGCGAGGATCGCCGCCGCCACGCCCGGCCACGCCAGCCGCTCGGCGCTCCGCACGTCGATCCCGACGAGCCGCACCGCGAGCAGCGAGCCGCGCAAGGGATCCGCGAGGCAGTCGGCCGTCGGGTCCATGCGCGATCCGCTCTGGGTCAGAATGCCCCCCCAGACGAGCTGAGCGGTCGCGGCCCGGGCGCCGGGGTGGGCGCGGACGGCGGCGAGGATGGGCCGGGGATCGCCGCGCGAGGGGTGCCCCGGCGGCAGCGCCGGCAGGATGACGATGTCCGAGAGGCTCCCGCGCAGGACGTCCCGCGTCTGCCGCAGGAAGCCGGTCATGATCGACAGGATCATGATGAGGGCCGCCACGGCGACGAACACGCCGACCATCCCGATCAGGTTCGTGCGCCGCCGCAGGAGGTAGCGCAGGCTCAGGAAGGAGCGGAACACGGCGGATCGGGCGCCTCGGGGGCGCCCGCGGGACGAGACCGCATGGTGGGGAAGAGGAGCACGTCGCGGATCGAGTCCTGGTTCGTGAGGACCATCACGAGCCGGTCCATGCCGATTCCGAGCCCGCCGGCCGGCGGCATGCCGTACTCGAGGGCCTGGACGTAGTCGAGGTCCACCTCGCCGGGGGCTTCGGGGTCCTTGCTCGCCACCTGGAGGGCGAACCGGCGCTCCTGTTCCGCCGGATCGTTCAGCTCGGTGAAGGCGTTGGCGAGCTCCATGCCGCCCACGAAGAGCTCGAAGCGCTCCGCCCAGCGCGGATCGGCGGGGTCGGTCTTGGCGAGCGGGCAGAGCGCGGCGGGATAGTGGGTGACGAACACGGGCCCATCCAGGTGCTCCTCGACGAGGGCCTCGAAGAGCGCGCCGGCGCGCTCCCAGTGCCCGAGCGCGGGGTCCGGCGGCAGGTCCAGCGCCGCGGCCCGCTGCCGGACCGCACGCTCGTCGGCGATCGGGACCCCGCAGTGCTCGCGGAAGAGGTCCTCGTAGCGAGCGCGGGGGAGGGGGGCCCGCAGGTCGAAGCGCCGGCCGCGAAAGGGGATCTCCGTCGCGCCGTGGAGCGAGAGAGCCAGCTCCGCCACGAGCGTCTCGGTGAGCTCCATCATGTGCCGGAAATCGGCCTGGGCCTGGTAGAGCTCGAGCATCGTGAACTCGGGATTGTGGCGCGCCGACAGCCCCTCGTTGCGGAAATTGCGCGCGATCTCGAAAACCCGTTCGAGCCCGCCGACGATCAGCCGCTTCAGATAGAGCTCGGGCGCGATCCGCAGGTAGAGGTCCATCCCCAGGGCGTTGTGGTGGGTGACGAAGGGGCGGGCCAGAGCGCCGCCGGCGATCGGCTGCAGGGTCGGGGTCTCGACCTCGAGGAACCCGCGCTCCTCCAGGAAGCGGCGCGCGTGGGAGAAGATCCGGCTGCGAGCCACGAAGACCTCCTGCACCCCCTCGGTGGCCCAGAGGTCCACGTAGCGGCGGCGGTAGCGCTCTTCCTTGTCGGTGAGCCCGTGCCACTTCTCGGGCGGGGGAGCGAGGGCCTTGGCGAGCAGATGGACTTCCTCCGCCCACACGGTCGGCTCGCCCCGCTGGGTCCGCCCGAGCTCGCCGGAGATCCCCACGAGATCGCCCGCGTCCAGGTGCTTCCGGGCGGCCCATCCCTCGCCGAGGCGGTCGCGCTGCAGGCCGGCCTGGATCCGGCCCGTGCGGTCCTGGAGGGGAGCGAAGACGAGCTTGCCGAAGTCGCGCAGCCCGAGCAGGCGGCCGGCGACCGTGACCCGCTGGCCGGAGAGCGGGCCGGGGCGGGCCTCGTCGCCGAGCCCGGCGAGGACCTGGGCGATCGGGGTGGCCTCGACGCCGCGGGCGGGGTAGGGATCGCGGCCGGCGGCGCGCACGGACTCGAGCTTGGCGAGCCGGTCCGGGTGGATGAGATCGGTCACGCCGCCGCCCCCGGGGGGGGCGGGCCCAGCCGGGCGGCCGCGCGCGCCCCCCCCACGGCCGCCCGCGCAGGGCGGGCGGCCGTTCGTGGGGACCTGGTGGAGGATAGGGGGGTCGAACCCCTGACCTCTACAATGCCATTGTAGCGCTCTACCAACTGAGCTAATCCCCCGTGGTTCCAGCCGCCGCCGGTGCGGTGCGGCGCGACCGGCGGCGTGGGCGTCGCGGGAGGCGGCGAAGGATGCCCGCGCCGCGCCCCGCCGTCAAGCCCGGCGCCGCGAGGGAGGGAATTCTCCCCTGCGTCCCGGCCGCCCGTCCCTATGCTGGCGCCCCGTCACCCTTCCACGCGAGCGCGGATCGTGCAGAACACCTACGAGCCGGGGGCGATCGAACCCCGCTGGCAGCGGGTCTGGGCCGAGCAGGGGATCTTCCGGGCGAAGAACCCCGGGGATCCCGACTTCGACCCGGCGCAGCCCAAGTACTACGTGCTGGACATGTTCCCGTACCCCTCGGGCGCGGGCTTGCACGTGGGCCATCCCATCGGCTACATCGGCAGCGACATCGTTGCCCGGCGCAAGCGGATGGAGGGCTACAACGTGCTCCACCCGATGGGCTACGACGCCTTCGGGCTCGCCGCCGAGCAGTATGCGATCACGAGCGGCACCCATCCCGCGCGGAGCACGCGGAAGAACATCGAGACCTTCCGCCGCCAGCTCCAGGCCCTCGGGCTCTCCTACGACTGGAGCCGCGAGCTCGCCACCTGCGATCCCTCCTACTATCGCTGGACGCAGTGGATCTTCGCGCGGCTCTTCGACGCCGGGCTCGCCTATCGCGCCGAGGCGCCGGTCTGGTGGTGCGAGGAGCTGAAGACGGTGCTCGCCAACGAGGAGGTGATCAACGGCCGCTCCGAGCGCGGCGGCCACCCCTGCGAACGGCGGCCCCTCCCGCAGTGGATGCTGCGGATCACGGCCTACGCCGAGGAGCTCCTGGCCGGGCTGGACGGCCTCGACTGGCCGGAGTCGGTGAAGGCGATGCAGCGCGAGTGGATCGGGCGCAGCGAGGGGGCCGAGGTCCGTTTCCCGATCGACGGCCTCGACGCGCGCCTGGAGGTCTTCACCACGCGCCCCGACACGCTCTGGGGCGCGACGTTCATGGTGATCGCGCCCGAGCACCCGCTGCTGGAGGCGATCAGCGTTCCGCGGGCCGCGGCCGCGGTGCGCGAGTACGTGCGCGCGGCAGCGGCGAAGTCCGACCTCGAGCGCACCGACCTCGCCAAGGAGAAGACCGGCGTCTTCACCGGCCGCTACGCGCGCAATCCGGTGCGGGATGCGGGCGACGAGGCCGGGCAACTGCCCATCTTCGTCGCCGATTACGTGCTCGCGAGCTACGGCACCGGGGCGATCATGGCCGTGCCCGGGCACGACGAGCGCGATTTCGAGTTCGCGCACCGTCACGACCTGCCCGTGCGCGAGGTGGTGCGGCCTCCCGCCGGCATTCCCGGGCTGGCCGCGGGATCCTGTTTCACGGGCGAGGGCACGGCGGTCGATTCGGGCCCGATCAGCGGGCTCCCGACGCCGGCGGCGAAGGCGGCGGCGATCGCGCTGCTCGAGGCGCGGGACGCCGGGCGCGCCATGGTCTCCTATCGCCTGCGCGACTGGCTCTTCTCGCGCCAGCGGTACTGGGGCGAGCCCTTTCCGGTGCTCCACCACCGCGACGGCCGCATCACGCGCGTGCGGGACGAGGACCTGCCGGTCGTGCTCCCGGCGATGGAGGATTTCACGCCGTCCGCCGACGGGGCGGCGCCCCTGGCCCGGGCGACGGCGTGGGTCGAGACGGTCGATCCCGCGACCGGGGCCCCGGCGCGCCGCGATACCGACACGATGCCCGGGTGGGCCGGTTCGTGCTGGTACTACCTCCGGTTCATGGATCCGGGGTGCGCGAGGGCTCCGTTCGCGCCCGAAGCCGAGCGGTACTGGGGCGAGGTGGACCTCTACATCGGCGGCGTCGAGCACGCCGTGCTCCACCTCCTCTATGCGCGCTTCTGGCACAAGGTGCTCCACCGCCTGGGGCTCGTGAGCCGTCCCGAGCCGTTCCGGCGGCTCTTCAACCAGGGGCTGCTCACCGCCTTCGCCTACCGGGACGCGACCGGGCGCCTCGTCCCCGCCGACGAGGTGGAGGAGCGGGAGGGGCGGTGGGTGGCGAAGGCGACGGGAGAGGAGCTCGAGCCGGTCGTCGCCAAGATGTCCAAGTCGCTGCGCAACGTCGTGAACCCCGACGACGTCGTCGCCGAGTACGGCGTGGACACCTTCCGGATCTACGAGATGTTCATGGGGCCGCTCGGCGAGTCGAAGCCCTGGAACCCCCGCGACGTGGCCGGCTCCCGGCGCTTCCTCGATCGCGCCTGGCGCCTCCTCGTGGATCCGGCGCGGGAGGAGCCGGTGCGGCCGCACCTCGCCGCCGGCGCCGGCGCCCGGCCGCTCGCCGGCGACTCCCTGGCGCTCGAGAAGGAGCTCCATCGCGCCATCCAGAAGGTCGACGACTCCTTCGCCCAGTTCAACTTCAACACCGCCATCGCCGCCCTCATGACCTTCGTGAACGAGGCGACGAAGCGGCCTACGGCGCTGACTCGCGGTCAGGCCGAGCGGTTCGTCCTCCTTCTCGCCCCCTTCGCGCCGCACTTCGCGGAGGAGATCTGGGCGCGCCTGGGCCACGGGGAGTCGATCGCCCGCGCCCCGTGGCCCATCGCGGACCCGGCGTACCTCGCGGACGAGACGTTCGAGCTCGTGGTGCAGGTGAACGGGAAGGTGCGGGGCCGCGTCGCGGCGCCGCGCGGCGCCGCGCGCGGGGAGCTCGAGGCACGGGCGAGAGAGGCGGCGGCGGGCCAGCTCGCCGGCAAGGTGGTGCGCCAGGTGGTCGTCGTACCCGACCGGCTGGTCAACTTCGTCGTCGGGTGACGGCGGAGCCGGGGCGGATCGTCAACCTCCGGCCAGGTTCAGCAACGCCTGGAAGTAGTCGCGCTCCAGGGGGTCGCTCGCCGCGGGAACGAGGTCAGCGAGGATCGCGGCGGCGAGCTCGTCATCCCCCGCGGCGCCGCGCAGGAGGAGGGCCTCGGCCAGCGTGCGCCCGATCGCCGTCCGGAGCGGGGCCCCGACGGCGGGATCGCTCGCGTCCCAGGCGGCTCCGAGGAGGGCCAGGCCCTGGTCCCGCTCGCGCGCCGTGCCGGCCAGGAGCGCCCGGCTCCGCACCAGGACGAGCTCGGCCGGCCGTTCGACCTCCCCCCGGCGCTCGAGGCGCTGCAGGGTCGGGAGGACGAGGGCGGGGCCCCGGTCGAGCCCGGCGAAGAGCCCCGCCTGCTGGAGCTGCGCGGCGGGATCCGCGACCATGAGGAGCAGAGTGGAGAGCTCGGCGGCCGCTTCCTCGCGCCGGCCCGCCGCGGCGAGGGCGGTCGAGCGCGCTCGCCACAGGTCGATGGCGGCGGGATCGGCCAGGAGCTCGGCATCGGCGAGCTCGAGGGCGGCCTGGGCGTCGAGCCCGGCGAGGAACTCCACCCAGCGGGCCGCCTCGCCCCGCCGCAGGGTCTCGATCGGCACGCGCCCCGTTCGCTCGCGCAACCGCTCCATCCGTTCCTGGGCCCGCGCGATCCCCTGATCGCGGCGTTCGTCCGCCGTCTCCACGATGCGCCGGGCGAGCTCGCGGACGACCGCCGGCTCGCGGGGCCGCTGGGTCTCGAGGGCTTCGAGGCGGGCCCACCAGGCGCCCGCGTGGAGCGCTCCGGCCGCGGCCGCCTGGCGCAGGAGGGCGAGGTACTCGGGGACGAGGTCGTCGATCGCGCGATCCTCGAGCGTGGCGAAGAGCTCGTCGTAGCCGCGTGCGGCCCCGAGGAGGTCCCCGGCGGTGGCCCGCGCGCGGGCCAGGGCGATCCCGAGGGTGGGATCGCCGGGAACACGGGCGAGACCGGCCGCCAGGACCTCGACCGCCTCCCCGGCGCGCCCCTGCGCCACGAGCTCTTCGCCCCACAGGAAACGCAGCTCGACCGTGCCCAGCCCCTCCGGCCCCAGGGCCTTGGCCCGTTCGCGGCGGAACTCGTGCCAGGCGGGGGAGTCCGCCGTCACGCCGGGCCGGGTGCGGAGGAACTCCTGGCGCAGGTCCCAGGCGAAGCGGAGGTTCTCCACCGGACCGGAGAGCGCGGCGAGCACGGCCTCGGCCTCCGCATCGGCTCCGAGCGCCACGAGGGCGATCGCCTCGAGCAGGAGAGGCCAGGGAGTGGCGGCCGCCAGCGGCGGGAGCTCGCGGAGCCGGGCCAGGGCCCAGGCCGACCAGGGGGCGCTCTCGAGGGCGAGCAGGATGCCGAGGGTTTGCCGGGGGTCGACGACCCCGCCGAAGGTAGCTGCCGCCTCCGCCGCGGGGCTCGGGCCGGCCTCGCCCCCCTCTTCGGCAGGGCTCAGGAGCTCGATCGCCGCCCGGGCGAGCAGGGTCCGGGGATCCCGTCCCCCGGCGTCCGCCTCGGCCCGCCGCGCCAGCCGGACCGCGACCCCGTACTCGCCGGCGAGCGCTTGGACGAGGGCCTCGCGCCGCTCGTTCGTCGCGAAACCGCTGGCCAGGAGGGCCTGGGCCGCCCCGCGGAGCCCCTCCGCATCGCCCCCCTCGAGAGCCATGAGGACGGGGCCGAGCCGGGTCTCGCCGCCCGGGAGGTAGGCCTCGGCGCGGTCGAGCGCCTCCAGGCCCGCGGAGAGGCGACCGGCGGCGAGCTCGGCGATCCCGCGGCGCAGGAGGAGCGCCGGAGCGTGCTGGCCGAGATCGAGGTCGAGGTGGGAGAGGAGGAGCCGCGCCTCCTCCCGGTGGTCGGTGGCGAAGAGGGCATCGGCGGCCCGGTCGAAGCCCGCGGCCTCCAGGGCGGGGGCGCGGTACACGCGCGCGAGGGCGCGGGCCAGCGGGTCCCCCTCCTCTTCGGGGCCCCGGGGATGCACGGCGGCCTCCAGGACGAGCCCCGCCGCGCCGGCGAAGGCCGGATCCTCGACGGGGATCTGCTCGAGGGTCTTCCGGCAGTCCGGCCAGCGCTCCAGATCGGCGAGGAGGCGGGCGGCGAGCAGGCGATCGCTCGCGGCGAGCTCGCCGGCGGTCTGGGGGCGCAGGGCGGCGAGCGCCAGCTCGAGGTCCCCGTCCGCCGCCAGGCGCCGCGCCACGTCGCGCAGAGCGGCCCCCCGCGGATCGACGCGGTACCAGCGCAAGCGGGCCTCGGGGGTGAACTTCGCGGCCGGCAAGGCGCGCAGCTCGGCCCAGGTGGTCGGGCCGGCGGCGCCTCCCTCGGCGAGCGCGAGCAGGCGCTCGATGCACTCGGTCTCGCGGTGGAGCCCACGCAGGGCGGCGGCATCGAGCTCGAGGGCGGGGGGGAAGCCCTCGTAGTCCGCGAGCGCCCGCAGCGCGGCGGTGTGGGCGGCGGCGAAGTTCCCCCGCGCGAGGTGGAACTCGCCGAGGAGGCAGAGGCGGTGGACGTCCACGTCGCTCACCGGCAGGGCCCGCCCGTTCTCGGCGAGGCGAGCGGCGATCGCCTCGATCGTCGTGCGCTGGTAGCGGAGGAGCTCCGCCCCGGCGCGCCGCCATTCGGGCTCGAGCTCGGCCCGCCGGGAGGAGAGGTGGCAGAGCGCCCGGGCCAGGAGGTGGACCGCCGCCTCCCAGTTCGATTCCGCGCGGCGCTGGCGGCCCAGGCGGAGCAGGATCTCGCCGTAGGCGGTCGCGGTGGGTCCTCCGTCGCGGGGCGGGGCGGGGTGGTGGCGGATCTCCTGGAGCGCATCCTCCTCGCGATTCCGCTGCTCGAACGTCCGGAAGGCGTCCGCGCGCGCCAACTGGGAGACGAACTGCTCGCCGGGGAAGACCTCCGCTCGGCGCCCGACCGGGCGGACGCGGAGCAAGGCGGCCAGGGCGCCCTCGGCGTCTCCCATCCGGCTCCGAGCCAGGCCGACGAGGAGCTGCGGCGCCGTGCCGAGGTCCAGGATGCCCCGGTATTGATCCCGGCGCCGCTCCAGCATGTCGGCGGCCCGGACCAGCTCGGGCCAGAGGCCTCGGCCGCGCAGGAAGAGGCACCAGTCGAGCAGCAGCCGCGGCTCGAGCGCGCCGTAGCCGGCGGCGAGGGCCGGCGTCCGCTGGAGACAAGAGCGGACGAGGGCCGCGGCCGCGCCGGGCCGCTCCACGCGGTCGAGCGCGAGGGCGGCGCGCACGAGCACGCCGGAGTAGGCCGGGGGAGGGCGCCGCCGGAGGGCGATGCGGCCGAGCTCGGCGGCCTCCTCGTCGCGGCCGGCGCGCGCCAGGACGACCAGGAAGCCCTCGATCGAGGCCGGCCCCGCCTGGGCCGCCAGGCCGGCGACGTACGCCGCCCGCGCCGCGACGAGGTGCTCGCTCGCCTCGGCGACGAGGGCTCGGATCTCCTCGCGCTCGCGGGGAAGGGAGAGAACCGTGGCGAGCGAGTCGAGGGCCCGCCGCCGGGGCGCCGCGTCCGGGGGCAGGGCCGAGGCCCGCCGGGCGAGCTCCATGCCGGCGCGGGCGCGCGTGGAGGAGAGCGACGCGTCGAGGATCCGGCGCACGGCCTCGAGGCGCTCGTCCACGATCTGCATCTCGATCGCGCCGACGAGGTCGTGGGCGCCGGGGAACTCGGGGTCCGCCGCCTCCAGCTCGCGGGCCAGCGACAGGGCCTGCTCCAGCTCGCCGGCGCCCCGGGCCGCCCGGCTGGCGAGGTGGAGGACCTCGGCGGGCCGGAGGGCGGAACGCTCGAGGAGCGCCTCGGCGTCGGCGAGCGCCAGGGCGTAGCTCTGCCGGCGCTGGTGGACCCCGGCGCGCTGGAGGAGGATCTCGTCGCCGCTCGCCGCGTCGCCTTCCGCCGTGGCGAGGTCGAGCCCGAGATCGAGCTCGCGCAGGATGGCATCGAAGTCCGGCGCCGGAGCCTCGATGCGGCGGGCCGCCGAGGCGGCGAGGGAGGCCGCCGTCACCTGCTCGCTCAGGTACCAGACGCGCCAGGCCGCGAGCGCGGTGGCGACGGCGAGCAGGAACAGGACCCAGCGGAGCTTCGGCATGGGATTCGCGCGGAGGAGGGGCGGTCAGCCGGCGCGGTCGAGGGCCCGATCCCCCTCCGCCCGCTCGCTCCCCATCTTGGCGGGAAAGGAGAGCAGATGGTACTTGCGCATCTTGTTGAAGAGCGTCGTGCGGTTGATTCCGAGGAGCCCGGCGGTCGTCTGGCGGTTGCCGCCGGCGTGGCGCAGCGCCCGCAGGATGAGCCAGCGCTCGGGGATCTCCAGGGCGGCGCGGAGCGGTCCGAGCGGCAGGTCCTCCCAGGCGGGGGAGGGCTCCCCGCCGGCCCCGGCCGCCCGGGCGGCCTCCTCCGGCCAGAGATCGCGGGGGGACAGGAGGGCGGAGGCGGAGAGCAGCACGGCCCGCTCGACGGCATGCTCGAGCTCCCGGACGTTTCCCGGCCAGGGGTGGGCGGCGAGGCGGGCGAGGGCGTCGGGGGTGAAGCCCCGCGCCGCACGGCCGTGGCGGCGGGCGAAACGGACGAGGAACTGCTCGGCGAGCAGGGGCACGTCCCCGGGCCGGTCGCGCAGCGGCGGCACGTCGATCCGGACGACGTCCAGGCGCCAGAAGAGGTCGGAGCGGAAGCGGCCGGCGCGCACTTCCTCCTCCAGGGGAACGTTGCTGGCGGCGATGACCCGCACGTCGACCAGCCGCGTGCGGGACTCGCCGACGCGCTCGTAGCGGCCTTCCTCGATGACCCGCAGGAGCTTCACCTGGAGCTCGGGGGGGGCGGTGGCGATCTCGTCGAGGAGGATCGTCCCGCCGTCGGCGGTCTCGAACTTCCCCGCCCGATCGCGGACGGCTCCGGTGAAGGCGCCGCGCACGTGCCCGAAGAGCTCGCTCTCGAGCAGGCTCGACGGCAGCGCGCCGCAGTTCACCACCACGAAGGGGGCGTCGGGACGCCCGGAGTGCTCGTGCACGGCCCGGGCGAGCATGGTCTTGCCCGTGCCGCTCTCCCCCTGGATCAGGATGCCGGCCCGCGAGTCCGCCACGGCCCCCACGGTGGCGAAGACGCGCTGCATCCGGGGGTCGGTGCTCACCAGGTTGCCGAGGGCGAAGCGCTCGTGGACCACGCCGCGCAGGCTCCGGTTCTCCTCCTCGAGCGCCTGGCGATCGAGAGCGCGCGCGAGGGCGGAGAGCGTCTCGCCTTCCTCCGCCGGGCGGGGGATCGTCCCGGCGGCCGCCTCCCGCAGGAGCGGGGCGGTGGCGCCCGCGGAGCCGAAGTCGTCGAAGAGGAAGAAGGGCGGGGCGGGGGGCCGCGCGGCGAGGGCCTGGGCGAGCTCGGCGCTGGCGAGGGCGGGGTCGAGGAAGAGGGCCTGGACCGCTCCGCCCTGGACCTCCTGCAAGGCGAGGGCTGCCTCGTCGCTCTGCCGGACGGCATAGCCCGCGCGCTCCAGGGCCCGCTCGAGGCTCCGGGTGGAGAAGGTGGGGCGATCGAGGAGGAAGATGCGCGGAATGGACATCGGGAAGCTCCGTGTCCTCTTCCTTCGACACCCGAGCGGCGGCGGGTGAAGCTCGATGGCCCGGGGGCGCCGCGAGGCGCCGACCCGGGCCATCGAAAGGCGGAAGGGAGGGGAGGCGCGGAGCCCGGACCGGCCGAAGGGCAGCGCCCTTGGCGCTCCTCTCGGCCTCTAGCGGCCCGGGGGCGGCGCGGGGCGCCGGCCCCGGGCCGCTAGGCGAACGGATCTTCGGGGCTGCCGCGGGCGGGGAGCGCCGCCGTCCCCGCCTCGGGCCCGGTGCCGGGGCGGGCGGGCAGGAGGATGGAGAGGCGCAGGCGCCCGGGGGAACGGGGCGCGAGCCCCAGCGTGCCCCCGCGCCGCCGGAGGGCCTCGGCCGCCGCCCGCGCCGCCGCGACGTCCTCGGCCAGGTCGGGGTCCCCCTCGAACTCCTCCTCGAGGAGGGCGGGGAGGTCGGCGTCCGTGAGGGGGCCGACGGGGAAATCGATGCGGACCCCCACCGCGCCCGCGGTCTGGGCGCCGGCGGCGTGCTCGACCTCGGTCTCGATCGCCCCGTCGGGCCCCGCACAGCGGCGGGCCAGGGCGTAGAGCCCCCGGAAGATGCGGGTCAAAAGCCCCTTCTCCCAGGCGAGGTGCACCGGCTCCTCGCAGCGGAAGAGATGGCGGGCCGTGCCCTCGCCAGCGACCGCGGCGTCGGCGAGCAGCTCCTCGAAGAGGGCGCCGACGCTCACCGCGGCTGCGCCCGGAGCGGCCGCCGTCCGGTCGTCGGGCTCGGGCGCGGGTCCCCGGGGGGCGCTGTGGCCGTCCCCGGCGCCCGGGCCGGGCAGGAGGGCCCCGAGGACGTCGAGGTCCGGGGGCCAGGGGAGCCACTGGGCGCGGGGCAGGGCGAGCAAGCCCCGGGCGACGGCGTGGCGGGGGTCGTCGCCCACCACGACCAGCCGCCAGGAGGAATGGCGCTCCAGGAATCGGCGCACGAAGCCGATGTCCTCCCCGGGCACGCGCCCGACCTCGAGAATGAGCGTTCCGTCCCCCGGTCCCCGCGCGAGAAGCTCCTCCAGGTCCGCGAGGTCGTGGGGGCGCAGGGGTTCCACGGCTCGCCCGGTGGCGGCCCGTACCGCGGCCAGGGTTCCGAGGACGGCGCCGATCTCCCGCGACCGCGCTCCGCTCCCGACCAGGAGGAGCGGGCGGCTCGCCTTCCCACCCCCTTCGCTCTTCGCCATGGCAATGGGACATCGTAGCGGCGCCCCGGGCATCCACAAGGGCCGCCGGAATGGGCGGGTTCCCCTCCGGCCCCGCCGAGGCCACAATCGAGCGGGTCCGCCGGAGGCCGGGGCCGGCAGGGGGAGCGCCGGCCGCCGCTGAGGCCGCGCCCATGCCCAACGTCACCGAGCTGTCGGTCGTCGTGCCGATCTACGACGAGGAGGAGAGCCTCCCCGTGCTCTACGGGGAGATCGCCGCGGTTCTGGACGGCATGGGGCTCACCGGGCGGCGCTCGGAGATCATCTTCGTGGACGACTCGTCCCAGGACGCGAGCCTCCACATCATGCTGGAGCTGCGGGCGCGGGATCCCCGCGTGCGGGTCGTCAAGTTCCGGCGCAACTTCGGCCAGACGGCGGCGCTGGCCGCGGGCTTCGATATCGCCCGGGGCCGCGTGGTGGCCACTCTGGACGGAGACCTGCAGAACGACCCGGCCGAGATCCCCCGGATGCTCGAGGAGCTGAATCGGGGCTACGACGTGGTCGCCGGCTGGCGGCGCAAGCGCCGGGACGCCTTCGTCCTGCGCCGCCTCCCCTCCGTCGTCGCCAACCGGCTGATCGCTCTGTTCACCGGCGTGCCCATCCACGACACGGGCTGCACCTTGAAGGTCTTCCGCCGCGAGCTCGTGAAGAGCATGTCGATCTACGCCGAGCAGCACCGCTTCCTGCCCATCCTCTCCGCGGGCCGGGGCGCGCGGGTCCGGGAGATGGAGGTGAACCACCGCCCGCGCCGGTTCGGCAAGAGCAAGTACGGGCTCGGGAGGGCGACGCGGGTGCTCCTCGACCTCCTGGTCGTCAAGATGATTGCCCAGTTCTCGCGCCGCCCCTTGCAGTACTTTGGAATCCTGTCCCTGGGCTCCTTCGTGATCGGGGGGCTCTTCGGCTTCGCCGCGCTCTTCGGCCCGACCTTCGGAGCGCGTTCCTCGAGCGGGAGCCCTCCGGACCAGTTCCACTTCGGCGACTGGGAGATGGCGATCTGCACGATCCTCCTGCTCTTCTTCGCCCTGTTCGTCTACTTCGCGCTTCTCGGGCTGCTGGGCGAGCTGGCCGTGAAGGCCAGCGGGATGCACCGGCGCAGCACGCTCGATCGCATCCTGAACGAGCTGCATTGATGGCCCTCGATCCCGACCTCCGTTCCTCCGCCGCCGTCGCGGACGCGGGCGCCCCGCGCGGCGCGGTGGCCCTCGACGAGGGCGCCTGGGCCGGCGTGGAGGAGCTCGACGTCACGATCGTCGTACCCGTGCTGGCCGAGGATGCCGAGGTGGCCCAGGTGGTCGAGGCCCTCGGATCGGAGCTCGACCACGAGGGCCGCACCTGGGAGTGCATCTTCGTGTTCGACGGCGTCGCCGGGGAGTCGTTCGAGCGGGTGCGGGCCATGCGCGGCCAGTACGGCGGGCGCGTGCGCTCCATCTCCTTCAAAAACCCGTTCGGGGAGTCGGTGTGCCTCTCGGCCGCCGTCGAGCAGGCCCGCGGCCGGTACCTGATCACCTCGCCGCAGTACGTGCAGATCGACCCGGTCGAGCTGCGCCCGATGCTGGCCGCTCTCGACGGGGGAGCCGACTTCGTCACGCCGTGGCGGCATCCGCGCGTGGATCCGTGGCTGGCCCGCTTGCAGTCGGCGGCGTTCAACTTCGTGATCCGCCAGATCATCCGGATGAACTTCCACGACCTGAACTGCTACTTCCGCGCCATCCGCCGGGAAGTGCTCGAGGACGTGGCGGTCTACGGCGACATGTACCGCTTCCTGCCGGTGATCGCCTTCCGGCAGGGCTATCGGGTCGTGGAGGTGAAGGTGCGCCACCTGAAGGAGTGGGGCACCGGCGGCTTCTTCGGGCTCGGCATCTACGCGCGCCGATTCCTGGACGTGCTCGCGGTGATGTTCCTCACGAAGTTCACCCTGAAGCCGCTGCGGTTCTTCGGGATGATCGGCGGTGCATTCAGTCTCATCGGAGCGGGGATCTGCACCTGGCTCGCCATCAAGAAGCTGTTCTTCGCCGTGGGCCTGTCCGGATCGCCGCTGATGCTGCTCGGCGTGCTCCTGATCGTGCTCGGGGTGCAGATCCTGGGCTTCGGTCTCGTGGGCGAGATCATCATCTTCTCGCAGGCCCGCAACCTGAAGGAGTACCGAATCGAGCGCATCTACGATCGCCCGGAGCCGCCGGAGCGGGAGGAGGAGGCACCCCCGGGTGGAGACCGCCCCTCGATTGGCTGAACCGGAGGCCGCGGAGCCGGCGGCAGCAGGCGAGCGCCCGGGGCTCACGATCGTCCGCGGGTCCGCCCAGGACGACGAGGCCCGCGATCGCTTCGTGCGGGCCCATCCCGACGGAACCTTCTTCCACCTCAGCGGCTGGCGGCGGGCGATCGAGAACCTCTACGGGCACGAGCCCATCGAGCTCGTCGCGCGCCGGGGCGGGGAGCTGGTCGGCGTGCTGCCGATGATGCTCTGCCAGCGGCTGCGGGGCGGCCGGCACCTCGTCTCGCAGCCCTACGCGGTGTACGGCGGCCCCGTGGCGGAGGACCGGGAGACGGTCCTGGCCCTGGTGGACGAGGCGCGCGCCGTGGGGCAGGCGCTGCGGGTCGGGAACGTGGAGCTGCGCTGCCTCCACGATCCTCTCCTCGACGTGCCGCGCAGCGAGCTCTACTGGACCTTCCTGCGGGATCTGCCCGCCGATCCGGACGAGGTGCTCGCCCGGATGCCCAAGAAGGCGCGGGCCGACGCGCGCAAGGCGCGCGACAAGTACGGGCTCGAGCTCGGCGAGGGGCGTTGGTACGTCGACGACCTCGCTCGCCTCTTCCTTGCCAACAAGCACGGCCTGGGCTCGCCCGCCCTTCCCCGGCGGCACTTCCAGGAGCTGATCCGGCATTTCGGCGACGACGTGTTCGTGCACGTGGTGCGGCAGAGTCGCCGGCCGCTCTCCGCCGTGATGTCGATCGCCTTCCGCGACACGCTGATCGCCTACTACGCGGGCGCCGAGCCGGGCGCCGACCGCTCGTACAAGGCGAGCAACTACATGTATCTCGCGTTGCAGGAGTGGGCCGTGCGGCGCGGCTTCCGCCGGTTCGACTTCTGCCGGAGCCGGGCCGACTCGGGCGCCTTCGCCTTCAAGTGCCACCAGGGCTTCGTGCCCCAGCCCCTCCACTATCGCTTCCTCCTCGTCCGGGACCGGCGGGTGCCGGCCTTCACCCCGTCGAATCCGCGGACCCGGATCCTGCAGGCGGCGTGGTCCCGGCTGCCGCGCTGGCTCGTCCGGCGGGTCTCGGCCGGGCTGGCGCCCTACCTCCCCTAGAGCGCGGGTGCCGGCCGGCGCGGACCCCGTTCCGCGCCGCATCAAGCCCGGCCCGACTGCCGCTCGAGAATCAGCTCCACCGCCGCCGGCAGGTCGTCGACGACGCGCCACAGGGGTCGATCCGGCGGGGGGACGGCGACCTCGGTGGCGGCCCCTTGGCCGGTCCGCACGAGGATCAGACCCGCCACGCCGGCGCGCCGGCCGGCCTCGAGATCGCGCTCGGCGTCCCCGACGACCCAGCTCGCCCGGAGATCGAGCCCCAAGCGGTCGCGGGCGGCGAGGAGCATGCCCGGGCCCGGCTTGCTCCAGTCGGTGGCGCGCCGGTAGCGCGCGTCGCCGAAGTCGGGGTGGAAGGGGCTGAAGAGGAAGAGGTCGACCTCCGCCCCCTGGCTCGCGAGCAGGGTTCGGACGCGCGCGTGCACCGCCTGGACGTCCTCTTCCGTGAAGAGGCCCCGCGCCACGCCGCTCTGGTTGGTGGCGACGACCACGGCGAAGCCGGCCGCGTTCAGCCGCCGCACCGCCGCCGCCGCCCCCGGGAAGAGAGCCACGCGGTCGGGATCGGCGAGGTAGCCCAGCTCGTCGATCAGGGTCCCGTCGCGGTCCAGGAAGACGGCGGGCCGGGGGCTCGCGGCGGAGCGCTCGCTCATCCCTCCGGCCGCGGCCGCAGCCGCAGGAAGATCCGGGCCGGGCTCGGATGGGGATCGAGCTCCAACGGGAGGAAGAGATCCCCGGCGGGCAGGAAGAGCGGAAACCGCAGCTCCCCGCGGGCATGGCCCTGGAGCCAGGTGGCGGCCTGGAGGCGCCCGGCCGGCCGCACCTCCACGCCTTCGGCGGCGTAGCCGGGGAGGACGAGGGAGATCTCGTGCGGCCGCCCCCCGTCGACGGCGAGCAGGCACGGAGTGACCAGGCCGGTGGTCCGGCCGTCGAGCAGAACCTGGGCCCCGGGGGGCGCGGAGGCGACGAAGACCCCCGGGGCGGGCGTGGTCCGGCACGCCCCTCCGAGGGCGCCGAGGAGAAGCGGGAGGAGGGCGGCGATGGCGCGCATGGGGACGGGGATCCGGGCGGAAGGAACGCGAGCCGCCGCGGGGCCGGCACGATACCGAAAGTCGTTCCCCGGGGATGCGGCGGGCCGCCTCGACCCTATCATCGACCGCCCGGAGGTGGAACTGAACGACGGGTGCCGGATGGACCAACGCGCGAAAGCGGACCGCCTGACCCGCTGGACCCTCGCGGCGGCCCTCCTGATCGGGCTGGTGCGGTTCTGGCGGCTGGGCACATGGGGGATCTGGATCGACGAGGCCTTCACGCTCAACGACACGATCCATCGCGCGGGGATCGCCAACCCCGCCGGCTATCTCCTGCACGGGATGTTCTACGAGCTCGCGGGCGGCCGGCCCGACGAGCTCGTCCTGCGCATTCCCGCCGCCGTCGCCGGCTGGCTGTGCCTGCCGGCGACGTACTGGGCCGTGCGGCCTCTCGTCGGGCGGCGCGGCGCGGCGGTCGGCGCCGCGATCCTCGCGGTCGCCGCCTGGCACGTCTACTGGTCGCAGACCGCGCGCTTCTACACCCTCGCCCAGCTCCTCGGCCTTCTCGGCGGGGGGCTCTTCGTCCGGGGCCTCTTCGCCGGGAAGCGGCGGCTCCTCCTGCCGGGGTTCGCGTTGGGCGTTCTCGCCGCCCTCACCCATCCGTCCGCGGCGATCCTGCTCCTCGCCCTGCTCGTCGCCCCCTGGCTCGGTCGATCGCTGGGGCTCTTCCCGGATGCCTACCAACGGCCCGCGCTCTGGACCGCGCTCCTGTACCTGGGTTGCGGATCCCTGTTCGCGGGGCTCGGGTGGGCGCTCGAGATCTGGCTCGAGTGGAACGCGCGAAAGGGGACGGGGACCCCGCTCCACCTCGTAGCGAGCACGGGCTATCTCGTCGGCCCCGTGGTGGGGGCGTTCGGGCTGGCCGGCGCCTGGCTCGCCTTCCGGAACCGGCCGCATCCGGCGCTCCTCGCGGTTCTGGTCGCCGGCGTGGGCGCCTGGATCGCGCTTGCCGCCGCGTTCTTCACCCGCGTGAGCGCCCAGTACGTATTCGTGCTCCTGCCCTGGCTGGCGGCGATCGCCGCGGTGCCGGTGGCGGCCTGGGGCGAGTGGAGGCGCGGGCCGTCCCGGCCGGCCAGCACGGGCGCCCTCGTGGCGCTCGTCGTGCTCCTGCTCCCCTCCGCGATCGACACGGGCCTGTACTTCACCGTGCGGAACGGCGACCGCCCGCGCTGGCGGGAGGCCTACCGCTACGTCTTCGAGAACCGCCGGCCGGGCGACCTCGTCATGGGGATGGAGGCGCCGGTGGGGGAGTACTACTTCGATCCGCGGGCCGACGAGCTGCGCGGTTGGAGAAACGTCACCTGGCTCGACCGGTTCCGCGCCCCGCTCCTCGGAACCTGGGCCCGCCAGCCGCGCCGGAGGTGGCTCGTCCTCAGCCAGGAGCTGATGCAGGAGTACGATCCCCTCGACCGCGAGCGCACCCGGCGAATGCTGCGGGAGGACTATCGGCTGATGGCCGAGTTTCCCATCCCGTGGACCCCGCGCGACCTCGACCTCGAGGTCTACCTCGCCGAATGACGGGTCTTCGCGGGGCGGGGAGAATCTCGAGGGCAGTAGATCAGTTGGCCCGACCCTGGAACTCGCCGGTCTCCGTGGAGACACGGACCTCCTCCCCGGCGGAGATGTGCAGGGGCACCTTGATGGTGAGGCCGGTCTCGAGGACGGCGTCTTTCTTCACCCCCGTGGACGTATTGCCCTTCACCGCGCTCTCGGCCCGCACGACCTTCAGGACGACCTGGAGCGGAAGCACGATCCCGATCGGGGTCTGGCCGTGGAAGGTGACCTCGACCGTGGTGTTCTCGCGCACGAACCCCATCGTGTCGCCGACGAAGTCCTCTCCGAGGTGGAACTGCTCGTACGTGCCGGTGTCCATGAAGACGTAGGATCCCTCCGCTTCCCGGTAGAGGTACTCGCACCGGCGGCGATCGAGGTACGCGAGCTCCAGCGTGTCGCTCGAGCCGAGGCGCATCGCCGCGGTCTGGCCGGTCGTCAGGGACCGCGTCTTGATCGCGATGATCGCCCGTAGGTTGCCCGGGGTCTTGTGGATGTACTCGGTGATGAGCAGCAGGTCGCCATCCTTGGCGATGACCTGCCCCTTGCGGACGTCGGTAGCTCGTACGGCCATGGCGGAAGGGGTCGGATCGGCGGGGGGCAGTCGGTGCCGGCGAATCCCGGCGGGCGCCCATGATACGTCCGGGCCCGGCGGGCTCAATGCTCGCGCCGGGCGAATCCACGGGGGGACCGATCAGAATCGGCGCCGCTGGCTCGAGGCGGGGATGCCCAGCGCCTTGCGGTACTTGGTGATCGTGCGCCGCGCGATCTTGATGCCGTCGCGCTCCCGTAGGACCTCGGCGAGGCGGTCGTCGGAAAGGGGACTGGCGGCATCCTCCTGCTCGACCATCTCCCGGATGCGCTGCTTGATCGAGGCTTGACTCGCCATGCCTCCCGACGCCTTGGCCGTCCCCCCCGAGAAGAAGAAGCGCAGGGGGAGGATCCCGTGGGGCGTCTGGGCGTACTTGCCGGCCACCGCGCGGCTCACCGTGGAGATGTGGACGGCCGTCTCGTCGGCGACCTCCAGCATCCGCAGGGGCTGCAGGGCCTTGATCCCGCGCTGGAGGAAGGGCCGCTGGCGGCCGAAAATGGCGCGGGCGATGCGCAGGAGCGTGCTCTCCCGTTGCTCGAGGGCGTCGATGAACCAGCGCGCATTCTCCAGCCGCTGCTTCACCCACTGGTGCACCGCATCGCCCTTGGGCGTCTGCCGCAGGAGGCTCTTGTAGGAGGAGCTCACCGTGAGCCGCGGCACTCCCTCCCGCGTCAGGCGCACCTCGAAGCTGCCGTCCACCTCCTCGACCACGACATCGGGATGGATCGTCTCGGCGGGTGCCTCGCCGTACTCGCGCCCGGGGACCGGGTCGAGCGTGCGGATCATCCCGATCGCCTCCTTGATGTCCTCGATCGAGTAGCCGGTGGTTCGGGCGATTCGCGGCAGGCGATTGGTCGTGATGTCCTCGATATGGTCGTGGAGCAGTGTGCGGATGAGCGGTATGTCGAGATGCAGCGGGCCGAGTTGCAGGAGCAGGCATTCGCGCAGGTCGCGCGCCCCGAGGGCGGGGTGGGTCGCGCGCCGGAGCGCCTCGAGCACCTCGGCGAGCTCCTCGACGGTCACGCCGTCGATGTCGCACTCCGCGGCCAGGGTCTCCAACGGCTCGGGCAGGTAGCCGCGGTGGTCCAGCGAGTAGGCGAGGAACTCGGCAATGGCCCGCCGGCGCACGTCGAAGTCAGCGAGCGCGATCTGGTCCATCAGCGCGTCGCCGAGGCTGTGGTAGGTGGCGGGCGTGTTTTGCATCGCTTCCAGCTTCCGCTCGCCGTCGTCGGAACGCGCCGGCCGCATGGCCCGGCCGTCGCCGAAGTCGCGCTCGTAGCGCTCGAGCACCTCGACCATCCCTTCGACCGCGTCGGCGTCGCGCGCCGGCCCCTCCGGGGCGGGGGCCTCCTCCTCGGCCCGGCTCTCGTCCACCTCGAGGAACGGGTTCTCGAGCAGCTCTTCCGCCACGCGATGCTCCAGGTCGAGCGTGGAGAGCTGGAGGATCTGCATCGCCTGGATCATCTGCGGCGATTGCACCAGCCGTTGCTCGAGGCGGGCCGATTGGGAGAGTCCGAGGCGCACGGGCTTGCGTGGGGAGGAGCGGAAAGGGGAGGATCGGGTTCCGCGGCCGATTATAGAGCGGAAGGCGGGCCGCCGCCGAACGGCCGCCGGCAAAGCCACGGTCCCGTCAAAGTCGTGGGGGCGGGGGCTCCCTCCGGCGAGTGGAGCATGTGGTAGCCGGGCTAGCGGGGGCGCGCGCGGCGACGGGACCGGGTTCGAGGGGGGTGGGGGTGGCGCCGGGG
>JBFMCU010000191.1:0-44860 GCA_040754415.1 Planctomycetota bacterium | reverse complement strand
GGCCTCGGAATGGACCTACGTCACCCGCAAACCGCACGACTCGCAGTACGCCGCCGGCGAGCTGCACCTCTACCCGGCGAGCTACCACGAGAACGGCGAGGGCGGGGATGTGGATGGCCAGGGGGTGGTCGGGCAAATAAGCGCCTACGCCGGCGACGCCACCAGCCTGTGGAACTGGGGGCTCTCGGAGTACTGACCGCCGGCCACCCGCCACCGCTCCAGGAAGCCGCCCGGCCTGCTCGCAGAACGACATGCGAGCGGGCCGGAGGCGCACCGGCCCGGGGGTGCCGGGGGGGTCACCCCCCATCGGGAAGAGTTGGACGGTCCCGCTTCCGAAGGACCGCTCCGCGCTCCTCGACGATCCGCCAGTCGCTCCCGGCGGCGCACACGGCGGCGGCGAAGCCCGGGGGGGCGGCGAGGTCGGCGACGGCCCCGAAGGTGCTGCCCGCGGGATCCGCGACGGGCCGGAGCGCACCGAGGGGGGCGGAGTCGAGCCCGACCAGGAGCGTCGCGGGAGGGCGCGAGAAGCCTTCGCCCCGCGCCTTGAGGATCGCCTCCTTGCGGCACCAGAGGAGGTAGAAGGCAGCGAGGCGCTCGGCGGGCGGGAGAGCGGAGAAGGGCGCGCGCTCGGCGGGATGGAGGATCCGCTCCGCCACCCGATCGAGGTCCGGGAGGGGCCGGCGCTCCTGCAGGTCCACCCCGACCTCGCGGCGGGCCACGGCGAGGAGGAATTCGTTTCCGGAGCCGGAGGTGCTGAAATGGAGGCCGCGGGCCTGCGCGGGGTCGAGCTCCGGCTTGTCGTGGGGTCCGCGGACGAAGCGCAGGAGGGCGGGATCGAGGCCGAGGAGCCGGGCGAGGATGGCGCGGCGGAAGGCGGCGCGCGCGACGAACCGGCGGCGGTCGGCGGGGAAGCGAAACGACTCAGCCCGCCGCGCTTCGGCGGCCGATAGCCAGGCCGTTCCCTCCGGCTCCGATCCGGCCGCCGGATCGACCCGCCCGCGCCACAGCCGGACGTCCCGCGCCCCCGGAAGCGCCGATTCCCCCGATGTGCCCGGTCGCATCTCCGCTATCCTATTCCGCTCGTCGGCTCGCGTCGCACCGAGCGCGGCCTCGTGCCCTCGGCTCGCCTGGGAGGACCGCGGCGGCGGAGCGACGCCCGCAGGCTCGAGGATGCGGGGCGCGACTTCCCGCGGAGCGCCCCGCCCGGCCGCGGGGATCGCTCCACGCCCCGCGCCCGCGAATCCCGCCCCCCCGCCCATGACCACCCACCGCGACGAATCCCCTCCGGGCCCGGCCTCGGGGGTCGAGCACTGGCGCGCGCGCCTCGCCGGCTTCCCGCCGGCCCTCGAGCTCCCTCTCCTGCGCCCCCGGGCTCCCGGCCGGCGCCGCCGGCCGGCCCGCCGCGGGGAGCCGCTCGGCGCCGAGCGATGGCACCTCCTCGCCGCGCGGGCGGCGGCGGAGGGCGCCACGATCTTCGAGACGGCGCTCGCCGCCGTCCTGGCCTGGCTCCGGCGCACGAGCGGGCAGGTCGATCTCGTCTGCGGCGTCCGCGAGGGCGAGCGGCTGCGTCCCCTGCGCGTCGATCTCGCCGGCGAGCCTTCCTTCCGCACGATCCTCGCCCGGACCCGGGCCGAGCTGGCGGCGGCGCGCGAGCGGGGCGACGTGCCCCTCGCCGCGATCCTCTCCGCCCTCGGCGTGGAGGCGCCGGCCCTCGTCCCGATCGTCTTCGGGCCCGCCGGCGGCGGGGAGCCCGCGCTCCGGATCGAGCTCGTCCCGGAGGCGGCCGGCGGATCGCTCCTCGTCGAGTACGACGCGGAGGCCGGCGACGAGTCCCTCGTGGCGAGCATGATCGGACACCTCGTGACGCTCCTCGACGGCGCCCTCGCCGCCCCGGATCGGCCGGTGGGGCTCTTGCCCTTCCTGACCGCGGCGGAGCGGCAACGGATCCTCGTCGACTGGAACGCGAAGACCGCCGCCTTCCCCTTCGACGCCACGCTGCACTCTCTCTTCGCGGCGCGGGTCGCCGATCAGCCCGACGCGATCGCCGCCGTGCACCGGGGCGAGCGGCTCACCTACCGCGCGCTGAACGAGCGCGCGAACCAGGTGGCCCACCACCTGCGCGCCCTCGGGGTCGGTCCCGAGGTGCTCGTCGGCCTCTCCTGCGAGCGATCGTTCGAGATGGTCGTCGGGCTGATGGGCATCCTGAAGGCGGGGGGCGCCTATCTGCCGATGGACCCCTCCTATCCGCCCGAGCGGCTGCGATTCATGGTCGAGGACTCGCGGGTGGGGATCCTCCTCGCCCAGCGCCACCTCGCCGACTCGCTCCCCCCGACCGCGGCGAGGGTCCTGTTCCTCGACGCCGATCGCGCCCTCTTCGCGGCCGAGCCGGCGACGAATCCGGACGCGGGAGCGACCGCCGAGAGCCTGTGCTACGTGATCTACACCTCGGGCTCGACCGGCAAGCCCAAGGGCGTCGTGCTGAACCACCGCGGGCGGGTGAACAACTTCCTCGACTTCAACCGCCGCTTCGCGGTCGGCCCCGGGGATGCGCTGATCGCCCTCGCCTCGCTGTCCTTCGACATGTGCGCCTACGATGTGTTCGGCATCCTCGCCGCGGGGGCGACGATCGTCCTGCCGCGGCCGGACCAGATGCAGAGCCCGGCGGACTGGGCGGCGCTGATGCGCGAGCACCGGGCCAGCGTCTGGCACACCGCCCCGGCGATGCTGAAGATGCTGGTCGACCACCTCGAGGGCCGGCCGGGGGCGGCGCCGGAGTCCCTGCGCCTCGTCCTGCTCGGGGGCGATTGGATCCCCGTCACGCTCCCCGATCGGCTGCGCGCCCTCGTTCCCGGCGCGCAGGTGATCAGCATGGGCGGCGCCACGGAGTGCTCGATGGATTCCACTATCTACGAGATCCGCGCGGTGGATCCGGCGTGGACGAGCATCCCCTACGGCGAGCCGATGGCGAATCAGCTCGCCTACGTCCTGGACGAGAACCTCCAGCCGGTCCCCGCCGGCGTGCCCGGCGAGCTCTACCTCGGCGGCATCGGCGTCGGCCGCGGCTACTTCCGGCGGCCGGAGCTCACCGCCGAGCGCTTCCTGCCGAACCCCTTCCCGAACCCCGTCGCCGGCGACTCCGCCCCGCGGATGTACCGCACCGGCGACCTCGCCCGCTGGATGCCCGACGGCAACCTGGAGCTCCTCGGCCGGATGGACAACCAGGTGAAGATCCGCGGCTACCGGATCGAGCTCGGGGAGATCGAGGCGCGGCTGCGCTCCCATCCGGCCGTGAAGGAGGGCGTCGTCGTCGCCCGGGCGGACGCGACGGGCGAGAAGCGGCTCGTGGCCTATGTCGTGCCGAATCCGGCGTGGACGGGGTCCGACGAGGCGGATGCCGACCTCGGCGCCGAGACCGTCGCGGAGTGGCGGGCGGTGTACGACAACGCCTACCGCGCGCAGGCCCAAGAGGCCAGCGCGGATCCCACCTTCAACATCGTGAGCTGGAACTCGAGCTACACCGGGCGCCCCCTCCCCGCGGCGGAGATGCAGGTGTGGGTCGACCAGACGGTGGAGCGGATCGCGCGCCACCGGCCGGACCGAGTCCTCGAGATCGGGTGCGGCATGGGGCTCCTGCTCTTCCGCATCGCTCCCTCCTGCTCGTTCTACCTGGGCACGGACTTCTCCCGGGTGGCCCTGGACTACGTGGCAGGGCACCGGGATCGGATGGGGCTCGCCCAGGTGCGGCTCGATTCGCGCTGGGCGGACGACTTCGCGGGGATCGCGGATGCGAGCCTCGATGCGATCGTCCTGAACTCGATCGTCCTCGACTTCCCCGACGTGGACTACCTCTTGAAGGTCCTGCGGGAGGCCGCCCGGGCGGTGCGGCCGGGAGGGACGATCTTCGTCGGCGACGTGCGCAGCCTCCCCCTGCTCGAGACCTACCAGACGTCGGTGCAGCTCTTCCAGGCCGCCGCCGGCACGCCAGTCCGGGAGGTGCGCTCGCGGATCCAGCGGATGATCCGCCAGGAGGAGGAGCTCGTCCTCGACCCGCAGTTCTTCGCCTGGCTGCCGGCGATGATCCCCGCCCTCGGCGGGGCGCAGATCCAGCTCAAGCGCGGCTCGTTCACGAACGAGCTGAACGCCTACCGCTACGACGTGACCCTCTACGTGGGCCCGCCCCCGGCGCGTCCCGCGGGCGAGCCGGAACGCCTCGACTGGACCGCGGCCGGCCTCGATCTCCCCGCCCTGCGCGCGCGGCTCGCCGGCGCGGCGGCCCGCTGGCTCGAGGTGGGCGGCATCCCCAACGCGCGCACCGTGCCCGACGAGAACCTGGTCCGCCTCCTCGCGGAGGCGGACGGGACGGTGCCGGCGGGCGCCCTGCGGGCCGCGGCCCAGGCGAGGACCGCGGAGCACCCCGGGGTGAATCCGGAAGACGTGTGGGCGCTCGCGGAATCGCTCGGCTGGAGCTCCGATCTCCGCTGGTCGGCCAGCGCGGGCGAGGGGCGGTTCGACGCCGCCTTCTTCCGCCCCGCGGCGGGCGCGGCCGCGCCGCCGGTCGTCTTCGCCACCGATCCTCCGGTGGATCCCGCCCGCGCCGCGGGCGACTTCGCAAGCCACCCGATGGCCGGCAAACGGGCGCGCCGGCTCGGTCCCGCCCTCAAGCGCCACCTCGCCGCGGGACTCCCGGACACCATGGTGCCGGCGATCTACGTGCCCCTGGAGGCGATGCCCCTGTCGCCCAACGGCAAGGTGGACCGCAAGGCCCTGCCGGCGCCCGACACCTCGCGGCCGGAGATCGAATCGCCCTTCGCCGCGCCCGCCACGCCCGTCGAGGAGATCGTCGCCGACGTGTGGACGGAGGTCTTCGGCCTCGACCGCGTCGGGGTCGACGATGCCTTCCTCGACCTCGGCGGGCACTCGCTGCTCGCCGTGCAGATCCAGGCGCGTCTCGCCGAGATCTTCCCGTTCGAGATCCCCCTGCCCGACCTCTTCGCCGCCCGGACCGTGGCCGGGCTCGCCCGGCACCTGGAGACGTTGGGCTCCCGGCAGGGAATCGACGTGCGGGAGATCTGCGCGATGCTGCGCACGATCGACCATTTGTCGGAGGAGGAGGTCGCCGCGCAGATCGCGGGCGATTCCGAGGAGTAGAAACCGTGCCCACCAAGACCAAGCAAGACGCCCAGACCCGTACCAACCTCGCCCGTTTCGTCGAGCACGCCATCCAGCGGCTCGAGGAGAAGGACCCCGAGCTCTTCGCCATCCTCCAGAACGAGTACCTGCGCCAGGCGAACTCGCTCGTCATGGTGGCCTCCTCGAGCCTCGCCGACCCCTCGGCGCTGATCTGCGAGGCCATGCCGGCGATGAACGTCACGGCCGAGGGCTATCCCGGCGCCCGCTTCCATGCCGGCTGCCGGCACATCGACGAGATCGAAAACCTCGCCATCGAGCGCGCCAAGGCGGTGTTCGGGGCCCGCTACGCCAACGTGCAGACGATGAGCGCCACCTCGGCCAACGAGGTGGTCATGTTCAGCGTGCTGAAGCCCGGCGACGTGCTCCTCGGCATGGATCTGGACGCCGGCGGCCACCTGACGCACGGATCGAAGGCCTCGATCTCGGGCCAGGTGTTCGCGTCCTACGGATACGGTCTCACCACGGACGAGCGCATCGACATGGACCAGGCGTGGGACCTCGCCCGCCGCCACCGCCCGAAGCTCATCATCTGCGGCACGACCGCCTACTCGCGCCGCATCGAGTGGGGTCCGTTCCGGGAGATCGCCGACGAGGTCGGAGCCTACCTGCTCGCCGACATCACCCACATCGCCGGCCTGGTCGCGGCGGGGCTGCACCCGAACCCGATCGACCACGCCCACTTCACGACGACCTGCACGCACAAGCAGCTCTACGGCGGCCGGGGCGGGCTGGTGATGATCGGCAAGGACTACGACCTGCCGGCGCCCGGGAGCAGCATGACCCTGGCCGAGATGGTGCAGAAGAAGGTGTTCCCCTTCTTCCAGGGCGCCCCCAACCAGAGCGCCGTGGCGTCCAAGGCCCGCGGGCTCGCCTTCGTGGCGAGCCCCGAGTTCAAGCGAGTCGCGCAGCGGATCATCGACCTCTCCCACGCCATCGCCGAGGCCTTCCTCGCCCGCGGCTACCGCGTGATCGCCGGCGGGACGGACAACCACATCGTCGTCGTCGACGTGCTCGAGAAGGGCATCACCGGGGTGAACGCCGAGAAGGCGCTCGAGGACTGCGGGATCATCGTCAACAAGAACCGCATTCCGTACGATCGGAAGCCGCCCACGGTTACGAGCGGCATCCGCCTCGGCACGAACGGCCTCGCCATCCGCGAGATGAAGCCCTCCGACATGCCCGAATGCGTCGAGCTGATCCACGAGGTCCTGACCGCGATCGAGCAGGTCGACGACCGCACCTACCGGCTCGATCCGGCTCGGCGGGCGGACGTGCAGCGCCGGGTGCAGATGATCGCCCGGCGGCGGCCGATCACGACCTACCCCGCCCCCAACGAGTGGCTGTAGCGAGAGCCGTCCGCCGTCCGCCATGGCCCGCCCCTCCGCCCGGAAGCTGGAACTCCTCCGGAAGCTCATGCGGGAGAAGGGCCTGGGAGGCCGCCCGACGGTCGCCATCCCGCGGCGCTCCGGCGGCGGCGACGCGCCGCTGTCCTTCGACCAGCGGCGGCTGTGGTTCCTCGATCGTCTCGAGCCGGAGACCTCGCTCTACAACGACGAGCTCGTCCTCCGCATCGAGGGGCGGGGATTCGACCCGGACCGCCTCGACCGCTCTCTCCAGGAGGTCGTGCGGCGCCACGAGATCCTGCGGACCACCTTCCACGAGGTCGCCGGCGAGCCGATCCAGCGCGTCCATCCCGAGCTCCAGCTCCCCCTCCCCCGCCTCGACCTGCGCGACCGGCCCGCCGCCGCGGCGGCGGAGGAGTGCGCCCGGATCCTGCTCGACCTCGTCCGCGCGCCGTTCCATCTCGATCGCCTGCCCCTCGTCCGGACCGTCCTGCTCCGGCTCGCGGACGAGGCGTGGGAGCTCGGGCTGGCGATGCACCACATCGTCTCGGACGGGGTCTCCTACGGCATCGTCTATCGCGAGCTGGGGGCGCTCTACGCCGCGGCGGCCGCCGGCGAGGACTCGCCTCTCCCGCCCCTTCCGATCCAGTACGCGGACTACGCCGCCTGGGAGCGCGCCACGATCACCGAGGAGGCGATCCGCGCCAAGCTCCCCTTCTGGCGCGGCCACCTCGCCGGCGGCCCCGATCTCGTCCGGCTGCCCTTCGCGAAGCCGCGCGCCGGGCACCGCACGCATCGCGGCGCCTTCCATCGGTTCCGGATCCCGGACCCGCTCCACGCCGCGCTCGCCGCCTTCTGCCGGCGGGAGGAGGTGACGTCGAACTGGGTGCTGCTCGCCGGCTGGTTCGCGACCCTGCATCTGTTCACCGGCCAGACCGATCTCCGCGTGGGCGTCTCCAGCTCGGCGCGGACGCACACCGCGCTCGAGGGCCTCGTCGGCTTTTTCGTCCGGACCCTGCTCGTCCGCGGCGATCTCTCCGGCGATCCGCCGTTCGCCATGCTCGTCCGCCGCACGCGCGAGCGGGCGCTCGAGGCGTCGCGGTACGAAGACGTGCCCTTCGACCGCGTCGTGCGCGAGCTCCGCCCGCCGGGCCGGGCGGGCGACGCGCCGATCGTCCAGGTGTGGTTCGGGCACATGAGGGACGTGATCGCGCCGATGCCGCTCCCCGGCCTGCGCACGTCCTACGAAATCGTCGATCCCGGGAACGCGCGCTTCGATCTGTGCCTCATCCTCGACGAGACCGAACGGGGGATCGAGTGCTACTTCGAGTACGATGTCGACCTGCTCGCGGCGGCGACGGTGACGAGCATGGCGGAGCGATACGCGGATCTCCTGGGTCTCGTCCTCGACCACCCGCAGACTCGCCTCGGCCTCCTGCGCGAGACGCTCGCTCCGCCGCGCGAGGTCCGCGCGGGCGAGAGCGCTGCGCCGGGCCCGCGGCCGCGGAGGGTCCGCCGCCGGAGCCTGGAGGGCTGAACGGGAGGCGACCCATGCCGAGGGAGACGATCGAGGGCCTGGCGCTCTCCCCCCCGCAGGCGCACCTGTGGCGCCTCCGCGACGAGGAGCCGGGCGATCCGTGGCGCACCCGGTGCGTCGTGCGGATCGCCGGGGTCGTGGACGCCGGCCGGATCCTCGCGGCCCTGACCCGAGCGAGCGGCCGCCACGAGATCCTGCGCACGCGGCTCGCGGCGCTCGGCGACGGAACTCCCGTCCCGGTCGTCGAGACCCACCCGGCGATCTCCGTCGAGCGGGAGGACCGGCGCGACGCCGGCGCCGGCTCCGGCGCCGCGATCGAGGCGGAGCTCCTCGCCGGGGATGGCGCCGGGGGTCCGTGCGTGCGCGCGGTCCTCGCGACCCTCGCCGCCGCCGACCACGTGCTCCTCCTCGATCTCCCGGCCGCCCTGGCCGATCCGGCCGCCGCCGTCCTCCTCGTGGCGGAGCTCGCGGCGATCATCGCCGGCGAGGAGCCGGACGGCGGACCCGACGCCCCGCCGCCCTACGCGGAAACCGCGCGCTGGATGCTCGAGATGCTCGACGCCGCGGAGACGGCGGCCGGCCGCGCCCACTGGCACGCGATCGACCTCGCCGGCCTCGCCGAGGCTCGCCTCGGCCTCGAGCTCCCCGGGGCGCCCGCCCCCGCGTTCCGCCCCGCCGAGCACGCCTTCCTCCTGCCCGCCGCGACGCGGGCGGCGGCGCACGCCGCGGCGAAGGCGCTCGGGGTCGCGCCGGCCGCGCTCCTCCTCGCCGCCTGGCAGCTCCTGCTCTCCCGGCACGGGGAACAGCCGCGTTCGATCGTGGGCGTGGCCGTCGACGGCCGCGGCTACGAGGGCCTCGAGCGCGCCATCGGCCTCTTCCAGCGGACGCTGCCGATCGCGGTCGAGGTCGACGCGGCGGCTCCCTTCGCCGGGCTCGTGCGCCGCACGGTGGCCGCGGTCGGCGCCGCCGAGGACCACTTCGACTCCTTCGCGCTCTCGCGCTTCGCCCCCGGCCTCGCCTTCCTCCCCCACGCCTTCCAGCACCTCCCCGCCGCGCCGCGGATCGAGCGGGGGGGAATCGCCTGGGAGATCCGCGGGCGCCGCGCCGTCGTCGATCGGTGCCGGCTGGCCCTCCTCGCCGAGGAGGCCGGCGACGGGACGGCGGTCCGGCTGCGCTACGACCCCTCCGTGCTGGAGGCCGCCGATGTCGCGCGCCTGGCCGCCCAGTACCGCACCCTGCTCGCGAGCGCGGCGCGCGACGTGCACGCTCCGGCCGGCACGCTCTCCATGGTGGACGAGGCGGAACGACGGCTGCTCACGGCGGATTTCGCGCGCGTGCCGACCCGGACCGCGCCCCGGCTCATCCCGGACCTGATCGGCGAGCAGGCCGCCCGCGCCCCCGCCGCGGTCGCCGTGGCCGCCGCGGAGGGCACGCTCACCTACGGCGAGCTGGAGGCGGCCGCGGATCGCCTCGCCCGACGGCTGCGCGAGGCGGGCGCCGGCCCCGGCACGATCGCCGGCATCCACGCGCGGCGCTCGCCGGCGATGATCGCGGCGATCCTCGGCACGCTGCGGGCGGGGGCGGCCTACCTGCCCCTGCCGCCGACCTATCCGCGCGAACGCATCGCCTTCATGCTCGCCGATTCCGGGGCGACCGTGGTGCTCACGAGCGCCGCCGATCGCCCCGCCCTCGATGCGGGCCGCGCGGCGGTGATCGTGATCGACGAGGTCCTCGCCGGCGAGGCGGCTCCTCCCGCGCCCGCGCCGCCGGAGCCCGCCGCCGGCGACCTCGCCTACGTGATCTACACCTCGGGCTCCACGGGCCGGCCGAAGGGCGTACCGATCACCCACGGGAACCTCGCGTGCTCGACCCGCGCCCGGTTCGACACGTATCGCCGCCCCGTCGCCGGATACCTCTTGCTCTCCTCCTTCGCCTTCGACAGCTCCGTGCCGGGGATCTTCTGGACGCTCGCCCAGGGCGGACGGCTCGTCCTCCCGCCGGAGGGCTTCGAGCAGGACGTTGCGGCGCTCCCGGGGCTGATCGCCGCCCATCGCGCCTCCCATCTCCTCGGCTTGCCGTCGGTGTACTCGCTCCTCCTCGACGCCGCCGCGCCCGGCCAGCTCGACTCCCTGCGCACGGTGATCGTCGCCGGGGAGGCCTGTCCTCGCGGCCTCGTCGAGCGTCATTTCGCGCGCCTGCCCGCGGTCGAGCTCTTCAACGAGTACGGCCCCACCGAGGGCACGGTCTGGAGCACCGTGCACGACTGCTCCCTCCCCTCGCGCCGGACCCTCGTGCCGATCGGTCGCCCCGTTCCCGGCGTCGACGTCCTCCTCCTCGACGAACGAGGCGCGCCCGCCCCGGTCGGGCTCCCCGGCGAGATCCACGTCGGCGGCCCGCAGCTCACCCCCGGCTACCTCGGGCGGCCCGAGTTGAACGCCGCGCGGTTCGTCGCCGACCCCTTCCGCGCCGGCGGGAGGCTGTACCGGACGGGCGACCTCGGCCGCTTCCTCTCCGACGGCACGATCGAGTTCCTCGGCCGCCTCGATCACCAGGTGAAGATCCGCGGCTACCGCATCGAGCTCGAGGAGATCGAGACCGTCCTCGTCGCCCACCCGAGCGTGCGGGAGGCGGTGGTCCTCGCCCGCGAGGACCAGCCGGGGGACCAGCGCCTCGTGGCCTACGTCGCTCCCGCGGCCCACGCGCGGATCGAGGCGGCGGCGCTGCGGGCGCACCTCGCCGGGCCGCTCCCCGAGTTCATGGTGCCCGGCCATTTCGTCCTCCTCGACGCCCTGCCCCGGCTGCCCAACGGCAAGGTCGACCGCCGCGCCCTGCCGCCCCCGGAGCGCGCGCGCGCCGCCGCCGGCGCCGCCCCCCCCGCCACGGCCCTGGAGAAGGTGCTCGCGGGGATCTGGGCCGATCTCCTCGGCGCCGAGGAAGTGGGCGCCGACGAGGATTTCTTCGCGCGGGGAGGCCATTCCCTGCTCGCCGTCCAGCTCTTCGCGCGCCTGCGCGACACTCTCCAGGTGGACGCCCCGTTGCGTCTCCTCTTCGACAACAGCACGATTCGCGATCTGGCCCGGGCGCTGACCGCCGACCCCGCCGAGGGCCGGCGGCTCGAGCGCACCGCCGAGCTGGTGCTGCAGGTCCTGGGGCTGGCGAAGGTGTGAGCGGTGAGCGAGAGCGAACGACGAGAGCCCCGGCGCGTGTTCATCGTCGGCTGCCGGCGCAGCGGCACGACGTGGACCATGCTCCTGCTCGCCCAGCACCTCGAGGTCGTCGCCGTGCAGCAGGCGGACTTCTTCCGCCGCCTGGACCACTTCGGCCGCTGGTTCAAGACGAAGGACGAGTTCGGGATGTGCCTGCTGACCGCCCGGCTCGGGAACGGGGAGGCGATCCCCGCGGACGCCGAGACCGGGCTCGCCCGCCTTCCGGTGGATCAGGCCCTCTCCCGCGCCGCCTACTACGACTTCATCCGACCCCTGGCGCGCGACGTCTACGATCGCTTCGCCGCCTGCAACCCCGGCGCCCGGGTGGTGGTCGAGCAGACGCCGGAGTACGTGCAGTGCTGGGAGGAGATCCTGCGCGTCTTCCCCGACGCCTGGTTCCTGCACGTGATCCGGGACCCTCGCAGCGTCTTCAGCTCGTTCCGCAGCGCCGCCCGCACGTGGGCCGACGCCCTGCGCTTCTCCGACGATCCGGCCACCGTCGCCGCGGAGTGGGTCCGCGAGGTCGAGAGCGGCCGGCGGATCGCGGCCGCGACCGACCGCTATCTCGAGATCGGCTACGAGGACCTGCGCCGGGACAGCGCGGCGCATCTCGCCCGGCTCTTCGACTGGCTCGGGCTCTCCGCCGACCCCGTCTTCTGCGCGAAGGCGGTCGAGACCTGCTCCCTGGATCGGATGAGGCGGAGCGAGGGAGTCGCTCCGCGCGGTTTCTTCCGCAAGGGCGAGGTGAGCGGGTGGCGGGCCGAGCTCACCCGCGGCCAGATCCGGACCATCGAGCACGTGGCGGGCGGCCTGATGCGCGATCTCGGCTACGACCTCGTCCATCGCCATCCCGTTCCGCCGCCGCTGCGCCTGCGCGCGCGGCGGTTCCTGCGCCGGCGGATCGACGCCGGGCGGCGGTGGGCGTGGCAGGACGAGGGCCGGCTGCGCCGCGCCGCGTCGCGCGCCCTGAAGGCGTTCCCCGGGCTCCGGAAGTTCGTGTTGCAGCGCGTGCGGCGGCCCGTCGAGGGGCGTTGACGCGGAGGGCAGCATGACCGACGGCCCCTCCCGCCCCACCTTCGGGCTCTCCCCGGCTCAGCGCGCCGAGCTCGCGGCCCTGCTCGCGCGGGAGGGGCTCGCGCGGGAGGATCCCGCCCGCGTCCGCCTGCGCCCGGATGCCGCCTCTCCCGCGCCGCTCTCCGGCAGCCAGGAGCGGATCTGGTTCCTCGAGGAGCTCGCCGGCGGCACGCCGGTCTACAACGTCCCGGCTCCCTACCGCCTCGAGGGTCCGCTCGACCTCCCTGCGCTGCGGCGGGCGATCGGCGCGCTCGTGCGCCGCCACGACGTCCTGCGCGCCTCGTTCCGGGGCGGCGAGGACGGCCCGCGCCAGATCGCCGCCCCGCCGGCCGACATCGAGGTCCCCGTGGTCGAAGTGAGCGGCGGGTCTGCGGACGAGCGCTTCGCGAGGGCTCTCGCCCTCGTCAACGCCGACTACCGACGGCCGTTCGACCTCGCGGCCGGGCCGCCGTTCCGGGCCGGGCTCTGGCGATTGGGGCCCGAGGATCACGTCCTGCTCCTGGCGATGCACCACATCGCCTCCGACGCGAAGACGGTCCAGATCCTCGCCGGCGAGCTCGCCTCGTTCTACGCCGCTTTCCGCGCCGGCGCGCCGCCGCCCCTGGCGCCGCGCGAGCTGCAATACGCCGACTACGCCGTCTGGCAGCGCGGGCGGATCGACACCCCCGCGGTCCGAAGCCAGATCGAGTACTGGAAGGGGCGGCTCGCCGGCGAGGTGCCCCGCCTCGCCCTGCCCGCGGATCGGCCCCGGCCCGCCGCCCAGAGCCTCCGGGGCGCCTGGCTCGTGCGCGAGCTCCCGCCGGCCCTCCTGGAGCGGCTCGAGGGGCTCGCCCGGGCCCGGCACGCGTCGCTCTTCATGCTCCTCCTCGCCAGCTTCCAGGCGCTGCTCTTCCGCTACACCCGCACGACGGACATCGCGGTGGGCTCGCCGGTGGGGATGCGCAGCCGCCTCGAGCTCGAGGACATGCCGGGGTTCTTCGTGAACACGCTCGTTCTCCGCACCGACCTGGCGGGCAACCCGACCGTCCTCGAGCTGCTCGACCGGGTGCGGGAGACCGCGCTGGGCGCCTTCGCCCACCAGGAGGCGCCCTTCGAGCGGGTCGTCGACGCGGTGCAGCCCGCGCGCGACCTGAGCCACACGCCGCTCTTCCAGGTGATGTTCGATCACCAAGCGGAAGCGCCGCGCGCCCTGGACCTCGCCGGGCTGCGCCGGAGCCGCTTCCTGGGCGAGAGCGAGGTCCACAGCGCCACTGCGAAGGTGGACATCGCCCTGCGCACGGCGCATCACGCCGCCGGCACCGCCGCCGCGGTCGAGTACGACGCCGACCTGTTCGACGCGGCGACGATGGCGAGGCTGCTCGAGCACTACGAGGTGCTCTTGACCGCCGCCGCCGCGGCTCCGGAGACCCGCCTCGCCGACCTGCCGCTCCTGACGCCGGCCGAGCGCCAGCGCGTCGTCGTCGAATGGAACGCCACCGCCGTCGAGTATCCGCGCGACGAGACGGTGCACGGCGTCTTCGCCCGCCGCGCCGGGGAGACACCCGCGGCGCCGGCGATCGAGTTCGGCGCCGAGGTGGTGTCCTACGCCGCCCTCGACGCGCGCGCCAACCGCCTCGCCCATCACCTGCGTGCGGAAGGAGTGCGCCCGGGCGACAACGTCGCCCTGTGCGTCGAGCGCTCGCCCGCCTTGATCGAGGCGATGCTCGGGATCCTGAAAGCAGGAGCGGCCTACGTGCCCCTCGATCCCGGCTATCCGACGGAGAGGATCTCGTTCCTGCTCGCCGATTGCGCGGCCCGCGCGCTGGTGACGCAGGAGACGCTGCGCGCCGCGCTGCCCGCCGGCGACGTGCCCCTCGTGCTCCTCGACACCCATCGGGAGGCGATCGCGGCCCGGCCGTCCGCTCCCCTCGAATCCGGCGCCGGCCCCGACCACGCCGCCTACGTGATCTACACGTCGGGCTCGACGGGCACTCCCAAGGGCGTCGCGGTGCCCCATCGCGGCGTCCTGCGTCTGATGTTCGGCACGGACTGGCTCGAGCTCGACGCGAGGGTGCGCATGATCCACCTCGCCCCGATCTCGTTCGACGCCTCGGTGCTCGACATCTGGGGCGGGCTCCTCCACGGGGGATGCATCGTGCCGTTCCCCGAGCGCGTGCCGAGCGTCGCGCTCCTGCGCCGGGAGATCGCCGCCCACGCGATCAACACGCTCTTCCTCACTACCGCCCTCTTCGACACGATCGTGGACGAGGCGCCGGACATCCTGGCCGCCGTGCGCCAGGTGGCGACGGGGGGCGAGGCGATGTCGCTCGCGCACCTCCGGCGCCAGCAGGAGCTGCTGCCGTACCTGCGCGTGACGAACTGCTACGGCCCGACGGAGGCCAGCGTCATCGCCACGCGCTGGCACGCCCCCTGCCCCCTGCCGGCAGGGCTGGCGACCGCTCCCATCGGCACGCCGATCGGCAACACTACCTGCTACGTCCTCGACGAGGCGCAGCACCCGGTGCCGATCGGGATCCCCGGCGAGCTCTGCCTGGGGGGTCCGGGGGTCGCCCTCGGCTATCTCGGACGGCCGGAGCTCACCGCAGAGCGCTTCGTCCCCGACCCCTTCACGCGCGAGGCGGGCGCGCGCCTCTATCGCACCGGCGACCGCGCACGGTGGCGGCCGGACGGCAACCTCGAGTTCCTCGGCCGGGACGACGACCAGGTCAAGATCCGCGGGCATCGGATCGAGCTCGGCGAGATCGAGGCCACCCTCGGCCGCAGCCCGGAGGTGCGCCAGGCGCTCGCGGTGGCCATCGACGAGGAGCGCGGGGGCGGGAAGCGGCTCGCCGCCTACGTCGTCCCGGCGCCGGGTGCGAAGCCGACCCCGGCCTCGCTCGCTGCCTACCTCCGCGCGCGGAGCCCGGAGTACCTGGTGCCGGCGGCCTTCGTCGTGCTCGACGCGCTGCCGCTGACGGCGGGCGGCAAGGTCGATCGCCGCGCTCTCCCCGCGCCGGCGGCCGCCGCGGAGACCGCCGCGGCCGATCGCGTCGCGCCGCGCAACGAGATCGAGGAGATCCTCGCCGCCCAGTGGGCGGAGGTGCTCGAGCTCCCCCGCGTAGGCGTGCACGACGACTTCTTCCGCCTCGGGGGCCATTCGCTGCTCGCGACCGTGCTCGGGGCGCGCATCAGCCGCCTGTTCGGCGTCGATCTGCCGCTGCGGGTCTTCTTCCAATCGCCGACCGTGGCCGCCATCGGCACCCTCGTCGCGCGGGAGCGGGCGGGCGGGGCGAGCACTCTGCCGCCGATCCCGCATCACGCCGTTCCCGACGGCCGCCATTCGCTCTCGCTCAACCAGAAGGGGCTGTGGTTCGTGCAGCGGCTCACGCCCGACAGCCCCTTCTACAACGTCCCGGTGACCATCCGGCTGCGCGGTCCCCTCGACGTCGCGGCGCTGGAGCGCAGCCTGCGGGAGATCGTGCGGCGGCACGAGGCGCTGCGCACGACCTTCCGGATCGACGGCGGAGAACCCCGCCAGGTGGTTTCCCCCCCCGGGGGCGGCCAGCTCCAGGTCGTCGAGGTCGAGGGTTCCGATCGCGAGGCGGAGGCCGGACGAATGGCCGCGGAGCTGGGGCGGTCGGTGATCGACCTCGAGCGCGGGCCGGTGTTCCGCGCCCGCCTCGCGCGGCTCGGGGGGGACGACGCGGTGCTCGCGGTCAATGTCCACCACCTCGTGTTCGACGGCTGGTCGATGGACGTGTTCGTCGACGAGCTGGTCCGGCTCTACGAGGCGTTCGTCGCGGAGCGGCCCTCCCCCCTCGCCGAGCCTCCCATCCAGTACGCGGACTTCGCGCGCTGGCAGCGCGACTGGCTGCGGGGAGAGGTCTGGGACGAGCAACTCCGCCACTGGCGGGAGAAACTCGCGGGGGCGGCGTTCCGGCTCGAGCTCCCCGCCGACCATCCGCGCCCCGCCGTGCAGACCTACGCCGGCACGACGATGCGGCATGCGCTCCCGCCCGAGCTCGCCTCCCGCGTCCGGGACCTGGGCCGGGGGGCGGGCACGACGGTCTACATGACGATGCTCGCGGCCGCGCAGGTCCTCCTGTGGCGCTACACGGACCAGATCGACTTCACGATCGGCACCCCGGTGGCGGGACGCGCGCGGGCGGAGTGCGAGCGGGCGATCGGCCTCTTCCTCAACATCGTCGTCCTGCGCGCCGATTTGTCCGGCGATCCGACGTTTGCCGCGCTCCTGCAGCGGGTGCGCGAGCAGGTCCTGTCCGCCCACGCCCACCAGGACTTCCCCTTCGAGGGTTTGGTGGAGGCGCTGCAACCCGAGCGGGACCTTAGCTACACCCCGATCTACCAGGTCCTCTACAGCTACCGCACGCCCGGCCGGCCCCGGAGCGTCGCGAACGTGGAGTTCCATCCGCCGCGAGAGATCGAGACGAACACCGCGAAGACGGACCTCTCGATCACCGTCGACGACGACGGCGAGGGTCTCGCCGTCGCCTTCACCTACAACACCGATCTCTTCGCGGCCGCGACGACGCGCCGGCTGGCCCGGCATCTCGAGAGCCTCCTCGCGTCGGCGGTCGCCGCGCCGGACCGTCCGATCTCGGCCCTCGCGTGGTTCGACGGCGAGGAGCGACGGACCATCCTCGCGGAGTGGAGGGGGCCGGAGCCGGACTTCCCGCGGCACTCGTCCGTGGTCGAGATCTTCGAGCGGCAGGTCGACCGGACTCCCGGCGCCATCGCGGTCCGCTGCCGGGACGAGGCGTGGACCTACCGCCAGCTCGACCGCCGCGCGAATCGGATCGCGAACCACCTGATCGCGCTGGGGGTCTCACCCGGCACGAGGGTCGCGATGTGCATCGATCGCTCGGCCGACATGGTCGCCGCCGCCCTCGCCATCCTGAAGGCGGGAGGGGCATACGTGCCGCTCGATCCGACCTATCCCGACGAGCGGCTGGCGTTCATGATCGAGGACACCGGGGCGCCGGTGCTCCTCACCCACGAGAGCATGCTCGCCGAGCTTCCGCGGACCGCCGCGCGCGTGGTCGGCACCGACACGCACGCCGCCGCGATCGAGGCGTGCCGCGACGAGCGCCCGGCGGTGCCCGGCCGCGGGGACTCGCTGGCCTACGTGATCTACACGTCGGGCTCCACCGGACGGCCGAAGGGCGTGCTCATCCCCCAGCGGGCCATCCTGCGCCTGGTCTTCGGCATCGAGTACGCCGCGCTCGGCCCGGAGACCCGGATCCTCGCCCTGTCTCCCATCTCCTTCGACGCGTCGACCTTCGACATCTGGGGCGCGCTCCTGCGCGGGGGCACGTGCGTCGTGTTCCCGGAGCGTGTGCCGTCCGCCGCTGCCCTGACGCGCGCGATCGCCGAGGGCGGGGTGACGACGATCTTCATCACCACCGCGCTCTTCAACGCGATCGTCGACGAGTCGCCGCAGGCCTTTGCGCCGGTGAAGCAGATCCTGACCGGGGGCGAGAAGGTGTCCGTCTCCCACGTGATGCGCTGCCTCGAGCTCCATCCCGCGCTCGAGATCCGCCACGTGTACGGACCGACCGAATGCACGACCTTCTCCACGTGGCACCCGGTCGCGCGCGATCGCTCGCGCTACCCGACCACCATCCCCATCGGCCGGTCGATCGGCAACACGCCCCTGTACGTGCTCGATCGGAACCTCGCGCCGGTGGGCGCGGGAGTGCCCGGGGAGCTGTACATCGGCGGACCCGGGCTCGCGGTGGGCTACCTGAACCGACCGGAGCTCACCGCCGAGCGCTTCGTGCCGGATCCGTTCTCCGCCGATCCGACCGCGCGGCTCTACCGCACGGGCGATGTCGTGCGGTGGCTGCCCGGGGGCGAGATCGAGTTCCGGGGACGGAACGACGACCAGGTCAAGATCCGCGGCCACCGGATCGAGCTCGGGGAGATCCAGGCCGTGCTGGCCGAGCACGACGCGGTGCAGAAGGTGTACGTCACCGTGCACGACGACCCGCAGGCGGGCCGGCGGCTGGTCGCCTACCTGGTGCCGGAGAAGGGCGCGACGGTCGATCGCCCCGCCCTCGAGGCCTACATCGGGGCGCGGCTGCCCGAGTACATGATCCCGCGCGCGTTCACCTTCCTCGACGACCTGCCGATCAACCCGAACGGCAAGGTGGATCGCACCCGGCTCCCCGCGCCGCAGTTCGCGGCCAGCGTGGCGGCCGCCGCGCGGGTCTCCCCCCGCAGCGAGGTGGAGCGCCACCTCCTCGAGATCTGGCGGCGCACGCTCGGCGTGAAGGACCTCGGCGTGGAGGACGACTTCTTCGAGCTCGGCGGCCATTCGCTCCTGGCGGTCAAGCTGCTCGCCGAGGTGAACGACGTCTTCGGCATGGACCTGCCGCTGGCCTCGCTGATCGCCGCGCCGACGATCGCCTCCCAGGCCCAGGCGATCTACCAGGGCGTGGGCTCCCTCGAAAGCTCGCCGCTGGTGAAGATCCGGGCCGAGGGTGCGCGGCCGCCGGTGTTCTGCGTGTGCTCGATCGGAGGCACCGTCCTGAACCAGCGCCCCCTGGCGATGCGGCTCGGCGCGGATCAGCCGTTCTACGGCCTCCAGGCGGTGAATCTCGACGAGGCGCTCGGCCGCCCGGCCGGCATCGAGGACTACGCGGCCCGCTACATCGAAGCGATGCGCGAGGCGTGGCCCGCCGGCCCCTACGTGATCGGGGGGCACTCCTTCGGCGGCGTCGTTTCGTACGAGATCGCCCAGCAGCTCCGCGCCGCGGGGGCCGAGGTGGCGATGCTCTTCATCCTCGACTCCGCGCTGCCCAACCTGGGCCCGAGCACGCTCGCCGACCGCCTCGGCGGCTTGGGCGCCTTCCTCCGCGGCCTGCCCCACGTGCCGGCCGAGCTCGCCGGCCGCTACCGCCGCGATCCCGCCCAGTTCCGCCGCGCCGCGCGCCAGAAGCTGCGCTTCCTGCGCCGGCGGTACGGGAGCGCGGCGCCGCGGACCGCCCCGGAGGATGGCGCCCCCGTCCCGGACGGGCTCGCCGGCCTGGGCGCGGAGGACATCGTGGAGATGTCGGCCTGGCCCGAGAACAACCGCCGGATCGCGCGCCGCCACTGGCGAGCGGTGCTCGCCTACGCGCCCGCGCCCTACCCCGGCGTAGTCACCCTCTTCCGCTCCCGCCTCCAGTCCCCGTTCCTGGCTCTCGGCTACGAGATGGGCTGGAACCGCGTCGCCCGCGCGGTGGAGGTCCTGACCGTGCCCGGCAGCCACCTGAGCATCCTCGACCCGCCCCACGTCGACACGCTCGCGCGCAAGTTCCGCGCCCGGCTGGAGCGGTGATTCCCTACTCCACGTACCCGAGGTCGCGGAGCTGGCTCTTGGTCTTCTCGTCGGGCTCGGCCCCGGCGCCGAGGGAGGTCGGCTCTCCCCAGGGGGGGAGGAGCACTTTCAGCTCCTCGACCAGGTCGGGGCGCTCCGGGGCGAGGTTCCGCGTCTCCCCGGGATCGGCGGCGAGGTCGTAGAGCTCGTAGGCGTCCGCGCCGCGGCGGATCAGCTTGTGGTCGCCGCGAAGGACGGAGACCGCGGGCACGGCGGCGAGCCCCCCGTGGCGCCGCGCCTTGCCGCGATCGCCGTAGAACTCGATCGCCACGCCACCCGGATCGCCGGGATCCCGCCGCAGATCGCCCCCGGCCCCCGCGAGATCCGCGCCGGAGAGGCCGGCGATCGTGGCGGCGACGTCGACGAGGCTCACCGGCCCCGCGGCGGGCGGGATCGTCTCGCCGGCCGGGGGGAAGACGAGGAGAGGCACGCGCACGATCTCGTCGTAGACCGCGGTGCCGTGCTCGGTGACGCCGTGCTCGCCGAACGCCTCGCCGTGGTCGGAGGTGACGAACACCCAGGCCTCGTCGAGGACTCCGAGCCGCTCCAGCGCCGCGAAGAGGAGACCGATCTGGTGGTCGGCGTACAGGAGCTCCTCGTCGTAGCGGGCCTGCAGGATCTCCATCTCGGCGGGCGAGGCGAGGATCGACAGGTGCTCCACCTCCTCCCGTGGACTCGCCGGCGCGAAACGACCGCGGAAGCCGGGCATCGGTACGTAGGGACCGTGCGTGTCGGCGTAGTTCGCGAAGACGAAGAGCGGCGCCCCCGACTTCGACCAGGGCTCCACCATGCTCAGGATGGCCTGATTGACCGCGTGGGCCCGGGCTCCCGTCTTGCGCGCCTCGGGGTGGATGCCCGGGACCAGGAGCAGGCGCACGTGCTCTCCGACGAACGGCAGCGGCTCGGAGTGGGAGGCGCGGAGGTAGCGGTCGAAGCCCTCGTCCAGGCGGTGGACGATGCGGAGCCAGTTGTTGGCGAACGCGCCGAGGGTCTGGTAGCCCTGCTCGCGCAGGAGGGCCGCGAGCGTCTTCGTCCCCTCCGCCAGCCCGAAGCGGAAGCGCACGCTGCCGTCGAGGGCGAAGTGGCTGCCGTGCTCGTGGGGAAGGAGCCCCGTCAGGAGCGAGGCGTGCGAGGGAACGGTCCACGTGCCGTTGGCGTAGGCGCGGGGGAAGACCACGGCGTTGGGCCGCGCGGCGAGCAGCCGCGCGAGCTCGGGGGTGGTTTCGCGCTCGTAGCCGTACACCGACAGCCGGTCGGCGCGCAGGGTGTCGACCACCAGGAGGAACACATGCGGGCGCGAGTGGCGATCCACCTTCACGCCGGTCTCCAAATCGGCGGCCCGCGGGAGCCGATGCGCGCCGGAGGGACGGGAGAGGAAAGGCTTGGCGGCGAGGAGGAGGGCGGCGGCCGCGACGAGGATCGCCGGCCAGCCCTCTCCTCCCCCCGCGCGGGCCAGGCGCGGCCAGCGGACGAGGACCCGGGGGACGACCTGGTAGCAGAGACCGAAGAGCACGCCCAGCCCGACCGCCTCGCCGCCCGTCGGGCCGAGGAGGCCCGCGAGTCGGGTCAGGTGCGCGACTCCCTCTCCGCGCGGGAAGGCGAGGAGCATGCCCAGGGCGGCGCAGGAGCCGAGGAGCCATCCGCGCGCGCCCGGCCCGCTCCGCGCCGGGCGCACCGGGGGCAGGGCCGCGACGCCGAGGACGATCGCCGCCTCCGGCCCGTACACGAGGAGGCCGGCCGCGAAGACCCAGCCGAGGATGGCCCAGGGGACGGCGAGCCGCAGGAGGGCGGCGGCCCCGCCGGCGAGGCCCGCGACGGTGAGCGTCAGGAGTCCGCACAGCGCGTAGTACGCCGGCGGATGGCGCCAGCCCAGGGCGAGGGTGAGGACGATCTCCCCCCCCGCGAAGAGGGCCGCGGACCAGAGCGCCGCGAGCAGGGGGCGCCCGCGCGAGAGCGGTCCGGGTGAAGCTCCGGGAGCGCCGGCCAACCTACGCCCCCCACCACGCGGCGAGCGGACTGCCCTCGAGAACGCGCTCGATCGTGCGCACGACCGCGGCGTCGAGCTCGTCCTTCCAGGCGGCGGCGATCTCCCGCGAGGAGGAGGAGATGCTCGCGACGCGGCTCGCCAGCCAGTCGTCCCACGGCAGCCCGCAGAACTCGTAGACGCCGCGGGCGACGGCGACGGGATCCTCGGTCAGCTCCTCGTAGATCACGCGATGGTAGCCGGGACGGCCGTGACCCGCCTCCCAGGTCCGCTCCCCGCAGAAGCGCCACCACCAGAGCTCCATCTCGATCGGGTCCATCGCCAGGACGTCGCCGAGGCGCCGCGCCCACGTTGCGTCGCGTGCGGCGAGATCGGCCAGGCGCGCCCTCGCCACGCGCTCGTTTTCGCGGGCGCGCGCCGGATCCCGGTTCATCTCGATCCCCACCCACCGCTTCAGCCACGACTTGGCGAAGCCGCCGGGGTGGCGGACGATGTGCACCGCCTTCACCTCCCGGCGGTGCTCGAACACCCAGCCCGCGATGCCCACCGCCGCGTTCAGCTTGAACACGTGGAAGGCCTTCTCGAGGCGGGGGGTGCTCGTCATCCACCGCGGAAACGGCCGTTCGCGCCCCCACATCGGCAGATCCTGGCGGAGGATCCGGTGGACCAGCCGATAGCGGTTGCGCAGGTAGAAGAACCCCGGCCGGCACGAGCCGGGATAGAGCCACGCCTTGCCGGGCCGCACGATGTGGTCGCGCGGTCCGACGGTCAGGGCGGCGCCGCGGATCGCCGCATCGTACCGCCGATCGAGCTCCTCCGGATCGTCGACGAAGAAGCGGAACGGGGTGAGCTGGCGCAGGGAGCTGTCCTCGAGCTCGTCGGGCTCGTTGCGACAGTGCGTGTACGGGCTCTGGTTGAGCAGTGCGAGCAGGTAGTTCGTGCCCGAGCGTCCCTGCCCGAGGAGCAGGGCATGACGGAGCGATCCGGTCACGACGGCGACGCCCTCCTCGGCGCCGGCCGCGGCCGCGGCGCCCCGAAGACGCGGCGGAGGATCTTCCGGCCCACGAAGATCATCGTCATGCACATGAGGATGAGGTCGTAGGAGACGGACTTGTGGCGGATGTAGTGCTCCTCCCCCTCGAGGCGGCGCACCCAGTCCTCGATCGTCCCCTCCCCCAGCGCGTTCTCGAGCACGGAGACCTGTCCGATGTTCGTGAGGCCCGGCTTCACGAGATAGCGGTTGTGGAAGTTGGGGATCCGCTCCGAGAGCATCCGATCGAGGCCCGGCGCGATCGGGCGCGGCCCCACGAACTCCATCTCGCCTCGGACGATGTTCCAGAGCTGGGGGAACTCGTCCAGCTTGGTGTCGCGCAGGAATCGTCCGATCCCGGTGACGGACGGGTTGCTGATCGCCACGCCCTTCTCGAAGTCGCTCACCTTCTCGCTCCCGGCCCGCATGGTCGTGATCTTCACGATCCGGAACGGTCGGCCCATGAAGCCCGGCCGCTCCTGCCGGAAGAAGAACGGCGCCCGCGCGGAGAGCCGGACCGGGACATAGAGGATGGCGATCAGCGGCAGGTGAAGGATCAGGAGGACCAGGGCCGCCAGTCGCTGGACGAAGGCCCAGAGCGTGTTGGTCGTCTGCCATTCGCGGTTGATCAGCCGCGCGCGGTCCAGGGTCGGAGGCATCCGCCCAGGGGGCGCCGGACGCGGTTCCTCCGTCACGCCTTCACCTCCGGCGAGCCCGCCCGCGCCTTCGCGGTCCCCGTCGCGGGGATCTCCTCGTTCCACTTCTGGAGCAGCGTCCGGATCGCCGCCGCGGCGGGGCGAACCCCGCCGAAGGCCCGCGTCTCGCGCTTGTGGCGGAGGGCTCGCGCCTGAAGCTCTTGGCGCATGTGCTCGATCACTACCCGCCACGTGCCCGGCTCGGACTTGTCGCACACGCCGTCGCACCCGGCGTTGATGAGACCCTTCAGGGTCGCGGCGTCGAGGCGGGCGGAGAAGGCGAAGATCGTGGCCGCCGGCCGCGTTCGCCGGATCTCGGCCGCCATCTGCGCGGCGAGCAGGACGCCGTGGAAATCGTTGTCGAGGAAGTAGAAATCGAACTGCCCCTCGACGTCGGGCTCGAGCCGCTTCTCGAAGCGCACGCCGGGGAAGGTCATCGACAGGAGCAGCTCGAGATGGTCGAGGGCGTGGGGATCGTCGTCCACGATGAGCGCCGAAGGCCCGTACACGCCATAGTGGCCGGCGACCTTCCCCTTGGGGATGGAGCCACGCATCGCGCACCGCAGGAGGAGCAGCACCGCAAAGGGCAGCCCTTGGATCACATAGCGCGGGAAGAGCCGCGCGGGCTCCTGGGAGAGGCGGTGGAGCCACTCCAGTCCCCGGCGGCGCATCCACGCCGGCGGCCGCCGCGTTTCGCCGGTGAGGATGGAGAAGCCGATGCCCACGCCGAGCCACCAGGCGCCGGGCAGGTCGTCCTTCAGCATCCGGACCACGAACTCCTGCTTGGGCGAGCCGAGGGCCACGAGGACGATGTCGGGCTTCTCCTTCACGAGCCGTTTCGAGATCCTCCCCATGGCGAGGGGGTCCTTCTCGAAGCCGAACGGCGGGCACTCGGCTCCCGCGATCTTCAGGCCGGGGAACCGGGCCGCGAGGACGGCCGCCGCCCCGTCGGCCGCTCCCGGATTGCCGCCGAGCAGGAAGATCGACCGGCCCCGCTGCGCGGCTCCCTGGCTCAGGGACACGAGCAGATCGAACCCGGCCACGCGCTCGGGGACGGGAGTCCGCTGCAGATGGCACGCCCACACGAGCACCACGCCGTCCACCACCCGCAGGTCCGCCTCCTCGTACAACCGCTGGAAGTCGGAGTCGCGCAGCAGGCGGTGCAGGTGATCGAGGTTCGAGGTGACGACCCAACCTCCCCGCCCCTGATCCAGCTCGTTCAGGACGTAGTCGACGACCTCCGCCGCGCTGATCGCGTGGATCCCTATCCCCCAGAGGTCGATCTCCGGCAGGACCAGGCGCTCCCCCGGGTGGGCGATGAGCGGGGGCAGCGTGGGAGGGAGAGGGCGAGGGTCGGACGACATGAGCGAGGGGGCCGGGGGAATCCTCCCCGACGCGGCGATCCAGGGTATCGCTATCGGCGAGCGGACGGTCGAATCTCGGCGCGATTCGTCATTCCTGGCGGTCGAGGCGCTGGTTCCATTCCCGGAACAGGGCCCGGAAGGTGGCGATCAAGTTCGTGCGGGGCCGGTGCCGCGTGCGCGCGGCTTCCAGCTCCGCGATGCACCGCGCGAGAGCGGCCATCATGGCCGGCATGTCGGAGGCGACCTTCTTGTCGCACACGCCGCTGCAGCCGGCGGCGACCAGCTCCTTGAGCGTGCGTTGGTCGAGGGAGGCCGAGAAGGCGAGGATGACGGCGTTGGGCTTGATGACCCGGATCTTGCGGGCCAGCTTGGCCGCGAGGCGGATCCCCTCGAAGTCGTCGTCGAGGAAGTACAGGTCGAAGTCGCCCGTGACGTCGGGGTAGAGCCGGGTCTCGATCTCGAGCGAGGGGTGGGCCTCGAGCAACACCGCCTTCAAGTACTCCAGCGCGTACTCGTCGTCGTCGAGGAGCAACGCCTTCAGGCCCGTGCCGTCTCCCATCACCCTGGATCTCCCGGTCTGGCCGCGGCGCACGCGCGGGCGAACAGGTCGCGGAGACGGGCCGCCTCCTGGCGCACGTCGTGCCGCTCGCGGACCCGCCGGCGTCCGGCGGCCCCCATCGCGCCGAGGCGGCCGACGGGCGCGGCCAGGACCTCGCGCAGGGCGGCGGCCAGCGCATCCGCGTCCCCGGCGGGAACGAGCCAGCCGGACTCGCCGGGCACCACGAGCTCGGGGATCCCCGCCACGAACGTGCTCACGACGGGCCGGCCGAGGGCGAGGGCCTCCATGATCACGACGGGCAGCCCCTCCGCGAAGCTCGGCAGGACGAGGGCGCGCGCGGCGAGGATCTCGTCGCGCACCCGCTCCCCTCCGATCCAGCCGAGGATGCGGACCCGGTCGCGGAGGCCGAGGCGGCCGGCGAGCGCCTCGATCGGGGCGCGCAGCTCCCCGTCGCCGGCCAGGACGAGCTCGAGCTCGACCCCGGCGGCGACGAGCCGGGCGGCGGCGCGGAGGAGGACGAAGTGCCCCTTCTGCGCGCAGAGCCGGCCCACGCAGAGGAGGCGCGGGACGTCCGGCACCGGCGCGGGGTCGCGGCCCAGGAAGACCTCGTCCACCCCGCACCGCACGACCTCGATCCGGTCGCGATCCTCCGGATCGCACCAGCGCCAGAGCTGGCTCCGCCCGTGCTCCGCGACCGCCGCCGTGAAGCGCGCGGCGGCGATCTTGGCCCGGAGCTTCAGAGCCCGCGGCGCGTCGAACTCCTCCGGCCCGTGCACGGTGAAGCTGAAGCTCGGCCCGCCGAGCGCATTGGCCAGCAGGGCGCAGGCCGGGGGATTCGTGCCGAAATGGGCGTGGATGTGCTCGATGCCGAGCCGCCGGGCCAGGCGCCGCAGCCGCTCGGCCTCGCCGAGGTAAGCGAGGTGGAGGAGGAGGCCGCGGTCCGAGCGCCACCCCAGGCGAAGCGCGCGCCGGAGGGCGCGGGCGAACCGCACCGGCTGGGCCGCCGCCCCCCGCAGCAGATCGGCCGCGACGCCGGGCGCCCCGCGGTTCACGAGCACGTGCGTGCGGGCGACCTCCGCGAGATCGAGGGAATCCGTCAGGTCGGGCCCGGCTCGCCGCATGGTGAACCGCTCCACCTCGACCCCCAGCGCCTCGAGCGCCGCGATCTCCCGGCGGATGAAGCTGTGGGTCGCTTTCGGATACTGGTTGGTCAGGTAGCCGATCTTCATCGCCCGCTATTTGAGGTGCCGGGCATCGATCTCGTTGCGAGCCAGGATCACCTTCTTCCGCAGCCCGTTCCAGCCGAGGCGGCGCGATGTCCAGCCGGCGAGGAGCAGCCCGAATCCATAGCGCCGCCGGGCGAACGCGAATCGCCGCCAGCGGTTGTCCAGGCGCAGCCCGATCCGGCCGAGCGTTCCCACCCGGGCCGGCGCGACCCCGCTCGGCTCGTACCCCTGGGCCCGCAGCAGGCCGCCGATGCGCCGCTCGAGCAGCGCCAGCTCCCGCGGCGAGAGCTCCCGCCGCCACTGGTGGATCAGCCGCGGATCGGGCCGCGCGTAGGTCGAATCCGCGTCGTAGCGGAGCATGGCGGGATCGAACGCCGTGCCGAGGAAGGCGCAGAGCTCGCCGAGCACGCGCTCCGGCGCCGCGACGAGCGCCTCGTAGCGAACCTCGAGGCGCCGGTCGGCGCTCAGCCGGGCGCGCAGGCCCGTCCAGCGCTCCACGGCGTCGATCCAGCGATCCGCGGCGTGCCAGACGTTTCCCTCCCAGCCCATGCCGATGTTCGAGCGCGCCACGTCGCGCCCGTCCCGCAGGAGGTGCACGAACCGCGCCCCGGGCCAGAGCTCGTCCAGACGATCGAACCGGCGGTGGCAGGTGGCGCCCACGATCGGGCGGCCGGAGCGGGCCGCGAACTGGGCGAGGAAGCTCCGCACGAGGGCGGGATAGTCGAGGGCGGGATCCACCGCGAAGCGGTGCGCCTGGAAGATCCGGTCGAGCGAGAGGTACGCGCGGTACTCCGCGGGGTCCGGCCAGCCGCCCGCCGCCGGCAGCCGGTCGACGACGAACTCGAACTCGGGCGCGCAGGCGATCCGCGGATGGTGGGAGAGCATCAGGCGCAGGAGAGTCGTCCCCGAGCGCTCCGCGCCCACCAGGAAGAAGGGCGCGCCCGATCCGGCGGAGGCCGGAGCCGGCCCGTCGCCGCTCACTGCCACCGGGCCCTCCCCTCCCGCGTGCCGAGGAGCCCGGCGACCCCGCCGCCGCCGGCGAGGAAGACGGGATTGTCGAAGGAGTTGAGGAGGCAGTCGAGGGCGAGCAGGGCGGAGAGGATCGAGAGCGCCACCGTCACCGCGAGGGCCGGGTGCGTCCAGTGCCGGGCGGGGATCAGCTTCCAGGCCAGGAGCGGGGGCAGGAGCATGATGGCGAACGCCGCCGCGAGCCCCACGAGCCCATAGGTGCCCGCGTAGATGAGCCACATGCTGTCGATGACGATGTCGAAGGACTCGTGGGTCGACTCGCCGGTGATCGACTGGTTGCCCGTGAACTCCCCCGCATCGGCCCAGCCGAACCAGGCCCTCTCGTTCACCCGGTCGTGCAGGAGGTTCTCGCTGTCGAACCGCGCCTGCAGCGACGCCGCGCGCCCCGCGCCGAAGACCGGTTCCACGACCTCTACCAGCTCCGTTCCCTCCCAGCCCAGCCCCTGGCGGAGGCCGACGTACACCGGAGCGGCGAGGACCAGGAGGAGGAGCGGGAGCTTCCAGCGGAGCTGCTTGGCGAGCAGGATGCAGGTCACCCCGCCCAGGAACATCAGCAGGGCGTTCTTCGAGGACACGCCGACGGTCATGACCCCCAGGACCGCGAGCACGGCGAGGATGGGGAAGCCGAAGAGATCCCGGCGAGCGCGCGTGATCCACAGGGTGAAGGCCAGGAAGGCGGCCATCGCCAGGTACATGGCGCACATGAGCCCGTGGATGAGGAACACGTTCGGGCGCCACACGAAGCCCTTGTTGGCGTGCTTCACGCTCTTGAGCATCACTCCGTACACCAGCCGGTGCAGGAGCGGGCTCATCTTCATCTCGAAGACGCAGAACGGCGTGTAGATCAGGGCCCCGACGATGATGACGAGGACGAGCTGCTGCTGGGGCCGGAACTCCGCGAAGTAGATGCGGCCCAGGATCCAGGGCACTCCCCACCGCGCGAGCTGATCGAAGGCCCCGGAGAGGCCGTCCCACAGCCCCCGATCGTTCGCGACGGAGGAGCAGAACGCGCTCAGGCAGAGCACCGCCACCGGCAGGTCCACCCACCGTGGCCGGAAGGCGAGGAGGCGCTGGCGATCGAAGAGGATGGCCCCGATTGCCACCCCGAACCCCACGGCGATCGTCTTGTCGAACTCCGGAAGGCGGTGGAGCTCGTAGGAGATATTGGGCAGGAGGAGCAGCCCCGTGACGAGCCCGGTGGCGACCGCCCGGGCCGGCTTCATCACCAGGAAGAGCGCGATGCAGAGCGGGATCCACCCGAGCATCACGAGGTGGGCGATGATGTTGAAGCTCGCGCTGCCGTAGGTCATGGCGCGGTGGCCGGGGCCTTGGCGGCCCGCCGCTGCGCGAGGGCGATTCGGATGGTCCGCCGCCAGACGACGAGCGCGAGAGGCGCGAGGAGGACAGCGGTCACCAGCACGCTCGACACGACCGGCGTGAAGGCGGCGTGGAGCCGCGGCAGGAGGCCGTCGAGCCAGACGCCGAGCGCGAACAGGGCGAGGAAGGCGGCCGAGTATCGCGTCATCGGCCCGCCGACTTTCATCCCGGTCCGATGGGCGGAGGCGGCTCCGGCGACGCATCCCGCCACATTGCCGAGCGCGTTGCCAAGGATCGCGCCGCGCAGCGCCCCGACCCCGAGCCCGGCCCCGAAGAGATAGCCGGCGATGCAGCTGGCCACGGTGACCGCGCCGTTGGCGACCATCATGAGACACGTGCCCCGCGAGTCGCCGAGAGAGAGCATCGCGCTCCGCGGGACGTGCTGGAGGATCATGAACCAGAGGACGACCCCGATCCAGCGCCCGATGTTCCCGGCCTCGTGGTACTCCTCGCGGTAGAGCAGGTGAAAGAACGCCGGGCAGACGAAGGCGACCCCCAGCACGATCAGGAGGCACGCCGGCAGGTAGCGGTGCATCGCCCCCTCGATCCGCGCCTGATGCTCCCGCGGGCCGAGACGTCCCCCCTGGGCGAAGAGCGGGATCAGCACCTGGTTCGAGATCAGCGTGAGCGGCTTGGTCGCCTGCACGGAGAAGCCCCAGGCCACCCAGTACAGGCCGAGGATCGAGTCGACGACCATTTTGCCCAGGTAGAGCGTCAGGAACTGCTGGGCCACGAACGCCGCCACGGTCCCCGCGTAGATCCACTTGCCGAAGTGGATCAGGTCCCGGGCCGCGTCCCGATCCCACTGCAGGCGCAGCCGCACCTCGGGGATGAGGACATGGCTCGCGGTGGTCTTGACGACGCCGCCGACGAGCGGCCCGATGGCCAGCGCCCACGGCGAGGGATCCACGAGGGCCCAGGCGATCGACGCCGCGATCGAGACTCCGAGCCCGATCCAGTCGAGCACGATCGGCATCCCGACCCGCATGGTGCGCTGCCGGGAGTAGACCCCGACGGAGAGCAGCCCATTGTTCACCGACTCCAGCCCGCAGACCGGCAGGAGCACGAGGAGGAGCGGCCGCTCGTAGTACCAGGCCGCGGGCCACGCCAGGGCGCAGCAGGCGAGCCAGAGGATGACGCCGCGCGCGATCTGCGCCGTCCAGGCGGTGTTCAGGAAGGAGCGCGAAGTGCCGGCGCGGTGGTAGACGACCGCGCCGCGGATGCCGACGTCCGACAGCATCTCCACGGCCGTCAGCAGCACCTGCAGGATCGCGATGACCCCCCAGTACTCGCGCGCCAGGAGGTAGGCGAGGACGATCTGCGAGCCGGCCTTGAGAGCGTGGATCCCGCCCATGGCCCCGAAGGCCCACGCCGAGGCCCCCGCCACGCGCGGCGCCAGATCGACCTCGGCCTCGGCCGAGGATCCGAGAGCGGGGTCCGCCGTGGCGCCCTCGACTCGCGGCGTCTGGATCATGACGGTCGCCGGACGATCGCGGGAGCGGGACGGATCAGCCTCCGCTCCGGGCTTCGCGCACGGAGGAGCGGCTGGCCACCTCCTGCATCGCATCGCGCTTCCCGCCCGCCCGCTTGTACTGGCCGTAGCCGTAGCCGTACCCGGTTCCCGATCCGTAGCCGTAGGTCAGTCCGCCGGCGTAGGCCTTGGCGCCGCGGCGCGAGCGCGCCCCGTTCAGCATCACGCCCAGGAGCTCCGCGCCGACGCTGCCCAGGATCCCCACCGCGCGCCGGCCGTTCGGGGCGGTGGAGACGTTCATCCGCATCACGAACACGACGAGGTCGGAGAGGGAGGCGAGGACCCGCGTCTCCGCCGTCTCGAGCACCGGCGAGGAGTCGACGACGACGCAGTCGTAGTCGTGGCGCAGGCGAGTGAAGAGCTCGCGGCTTGCCCCGCCCTCGACCAGCTCCGCCGCCCCCGGCGAGGCATCGCCGGCGGCCAGGACGTCGAGCCCGTCGGCCGTCACGCTGCGCACGACCCCCTCCTCGTATTGGCCGTCGCCGGCGAGCGCGTCGCCGAAGCCCCGCTTGCCGATCAAGGAGAAAATCTCGTTCTGGCCCGGCGAGCGCAGGTCGGCATCGACGAGCAGCGTCCGCCGGCCGGACTGGGCGAAGGCGATCGCGAGGTTGCTGGCCACGATCGACTTCCCCTCCCCCGAAACGGCGGAGGTGACGAAGACGATGCCCTTGCCGTTGTCGGGGAGGCCGAAGCTGCACGAGGTCCGCAGGCTGCGGATGGCCTCGGCGGCGAGCGAGCCGGGGTCCTCCTCCACGATCCGCCCGACCCGGGGGCGTTTCCGCGTGAGGAGCTCGGGGAACACGCCGACGACGTCGGCGCCCAGCAGCCCGGGCACCTCCTCCACCGTCCAGATGCGCCGGTCGGCGACGCCCCGCAGCAGCACGAGCCCCACCCCGAGGGCGAAGCCGAGGACGGCGGCGATCAGCACGTACTTCGGCGTCTCGGGGTAGACCGGCTTCTCGCCGGCGTGGGCCGGCTCGACGATCTGGATGCCGAGGCCGCCGCCCGCGCCGCTCACGTGCAGGTCGGCGATCCGCGAGGAGTACGAGTTGGCATCGTCGCGCAGGAGCTGCCACTCGGCCCGCAGCTTGCGCAGCTCGGCCAGCTCGTCCTCCGTCGCGAAGTACGCCTTCTTGACCTCGTCGAGCTTCTTCGCGAAGGTCTCGTAGATCTTCCTCTGCCCAGCGACGCGGTCCCGGGCCTCGCGGAGCCCGTCCTCCGCGTACAGCAGGAAGACCTTGTCGATCTCCGGCTGCAGGTCCGCGATCTGCTTCTGGATGTCGAGCATCGGCTGCGAATCGGGATTCAGGCTCGCGAGCTTGGTCATGTACTCGGAGCGCAGCGCCGCCTGCTTCGTGATGAACTGGCTGACGTTCTGCTCGAGGACCGCGTTCGTCGACTCGTTGCGGCGCCCGGTCCCGTAGTCGATGAACGCCTGCGGGTCCGTGGCCGCTTCTTCCACCCGTTCGAGCTCCACCTCGCCCGTTCCCAGGGCCTTCAGAGCCTCTTGGCAGGACAGCGTGAAGGCCTGGAGATTGGTTTCGAAGGGGTTGCGCAGCTCCGCGCCGGCGATGCCGTGCTCCTCCTGGGCGGCGCGGATTCGCGCGTCGAGCTCGTCGGCGGCCGTGAGCTTCTTCGCGCGCTCCGCCTCGAGGATGGCGATCGAGTCCATCGCCTTGTCGCGGGCGCGCTGGCGGTGGTAGCCGATGTACGCCTCCACGGCGGCATCGGCCACGATCATCGCGTCGCGCCGGCTCGGGCTGGTGAAGGAGACCGCCACCTGGTCGGTCTTGGCGTCGGAGCGGGCCGTCAGGCCGTTGTAGAGGGCGGCGAGCACCGTCCCCCCGCCGAGGCTCTGGAAGCTCCGCAGCTCGACGACCTCCGGCCTCTCGGAGAGCGGCCGCATGACGACCTGGGTCCGGAAGAGCTGCTCCTGCTGCTTGGCGAGGCTCCCGGGGCGGGAATCGAGGGGCTGGGAACCCTCCAGGGGGTCCTGCTGGCGCGCGTCCACCTGGATCTTGGCGGTCGCCTGGTAGAGGGGCGTGACGTGGAACCCCGGGATCCGATTCGTGAAGTAGGCCCACGTGGCGCCGGCGGCGAGGAGCGGCACAGCGAGGATCAGCCACCTGCCCCGCCGCAGCATCATGAGGAGGCGGGCGTTCTGGTCCGGTCCCCCCGCGGCCCCGGGCTCGGGGGACATCGCGATTCGTTCGAGATCAACCATGGCCGGGGTGCGGATCGAGGGGTCAGGGTCCTAGAACTGATCGGCGCTGGTCGCGCTCACGGAGGCGCGGAAGCCGAGCACCTGGGAGAGGAGCTGCCGCGTCCAGCTTCCCGCGGTGTGATCGACCGAGACGACGTCTCCGGGCTTGATCCGGATGTTGGAGGCGTCGAGGAGGGAGGTGCCGTCGATCTTGAAGGTGGCGGCGATGATCTCGCCGTTCTGCTTCTGCCGGTAGACGGTGGCGAAGCGGGGGGCCGCGGTTTGGCTGACTCCTCCCGCGATGGCCAGGGCCTGCATCAGGTTGTACTTCGCGGCGTCCGGATACGGGAAGGCGCCGGAGCGCGTGACGAGGCCGATGACGGTGAACTGGTGCTCCTCCAGCGGCTCCACCACCACCGTCTCGCCCCCCGTGAGCGGGACGTCGGAGAAGGGGATGTTGGCGTTGCGGACCGGCAGGAGGATGGGCTCCGCCCCTTGCTCGCCCGGGCGCAGGATGCGCACGGCGCTCGCGCCGCGATCGGCCTGGATCCCTCCGGCGGCCATGATCGCCCCCAGGAGGGAGCGGCGGTCGGTGCGCAGCTCGTGGAGACCGGGGTTCTCGACGGCCCCCATGACCCCCACGGAGACCATGTGGTAGCTCTCGACGGTGACCACCACGTTCGGCGGAACCGTCAGGTGCGTGGGGTAGTAGGCGGCGCCGATCAGCTCCTCGATCTCGCCCAGAGACTTCCCGCCCACCTCCACCGCGCCGATCAGCGGCAGGCGGATGACGCCCTCCCGATCGACGCGGCTGCGCAGCGTCTCCCGGGTCTCGCCCCCCTCCTCCATCGTCTTGCCGGTGACCTCGATCGGCAGCTCGATTTGGAGGAGGTCCTCCGTCACCACCCGGTACGGAGCGGACCCGACGTTCAGGGCGCGCAACTGGTCGGCGTCGAGCTCCGCCTGCACCGGGCCGGCCGCCTCGAACTCGACGAGCTCCTCGTCGGTGGGCATCACGGGGTAGACCACGCGCGTGCCGATGCAGCCCGCCGCGAGGAGCGCCGGAAGGAGGAAGAGGGGGAAGCGGAGAGGGGGAGCCGGAGGGTTCTGCATGGCGGGGACGAGGTGAGAGCGGGGTCGCGGCGGGCGGGACCGCGGCGAGAGCGGAGGATCCCGATGTGCGAGCCGTCCCTCGACCAAGGGCCGGGACGGTGCTCCGGACGAGGATTCCACTCTGCCGGTCGGCACTCCCGGGGGTCCACCTTGAATGGCGGGGAGGCGAACGATAGCAGAACCGCGCGCACCCCGGCAGGGCGGCGGGGGGAAAGCGGGGCCGGCCGCCCGCCCCCCCCGCCGGAGAACGGCGGAATCGCGCCCTATCCGGGGGCCGAGACCCCCGCCGCGGCGCCGGCGGCGGCCAGGCGCTCGAGCAGGGCTTCCAGCGCCGTCGCGATCTCGGGCGCGGCCTTCCCCTCTCGAATGGCCTCCTCGCAGGCCCCGGCGGCAGCGGTGATCGCCGGGAAGCCGTAGTTCGAGGCGGTCCCCCGGATGCGGTGGACGAGGGTCCGCACCTCGTCGAGCTCCCCGGCGGCGTGGGCGGCGCGGATGCGCTCCGCCTGGACCGGGAAGGAACCGACGTAGCGCTTCACGAGCGGGGCGAAGCGCGGGTTGCCGGCCAGGGAGAAGCTCGCCGCGTCCGCGGGGCGGCCGTCCCCCGGCGGAGCGGCGCGGCCCGGCATCCGGGCGGGGAGGTGCCGGGCGATCGTCTGGAGGAACTTCCGCGGCACGACCGGCTTGGCGATGTAGTCGTGGCATCCCGCGGCCCGGCACTTCTCGGCGTCGTCGGAGAGGGACATCGCGGTCAGGGCGAGAATCGGCGCCTCCACCCCGGCCTCCAGCAGCCGAGCGGTGGCCTCGAAGCCGGTCATCACCGGCATGTTCACATCCATCAGGATCGCGTCGAAGGGGTGCCCGCTCCGGACGGCATCGAGGGCGGCCCGCACGCCCAGGGCCCCGTTCTCGGCCCCGACGCAGATGCACCCCGCCTCCTGCAGGAGGAACCGCAGGACGTCGCGGTTGTCCTCGCTGTCGTCCACCACGAGGATCCGCCGGCCCCGCAGCTCCTCCGCCGGGGAGGCGGCGCGATCCCCGGCTTCGTCCTCGGCGGGGGGGGGCGCGGCCGGCGGGCCCGCCTCCGGCGGGGCGAGGGAGAGCCGCAGGAGGAAGTTGCTGCCCACGTCCACCTCGCTGTCGACCGCGATGTCCCCGCCGAGCAGCCGGGCGAGCTGGCGCGAGATGTCGAGGCCGAGCCCGGTCCCGCCGGAGCGCTTGCCCTCGCCGCGATGCACTTGGGCGAAGGGCAGGAACAGGTCGTCGAGATCCTCGGGGGCGATGCCGATGCCGGTGTCGATCACCGCCACCACCAACTGATCCGGGGACCCGTTCTGCCCCGGCGAGAAGGAGGAGCTCACGGTGATCCCCCCCTCGTGCGTGAACTTGATGGCGTTCCCCACGAGGTTGACCAGGATCTGCTTGAAGCGGATGGGGTCGGTGCGGATCTGATCCGGCAGCGGACCGCTCTCCTCGGTCCGGAGATAGAGGAGCTTCTCCTCGGCGACGCCCTTCAAGAGGTCGATGACGTCGCGGATCAGCTCCCGCAGGCTGCACGTCTCGAGCTGAAGCGTCATCTGCCCCGCCTCGATCTTGGACAGGTCGAGCACGTCGTTGACGAGGCTGAGCAGGTAGTCGGTGCTCTTGCGGATGTTGTCGATCCAGGCGCTCTGCTTGCGCGCGTCGACGTTGGGGCGGCCGAGGAGCTCGGCGTAGCCGACGATCGCGTTCATCGGCGTCCGCAGCTCGTGGCTCATGCTGGCGAGGAAGTCGCTCTTGTAGCGGCTGGCCCGCCTCTCGCGCTCGAGGGACCGGGCGAGATCCTCCTCCACGGCCACCCGCTCGCGCTCGGCGATGCGGCGTTCCACGGCGCGGGCGAAGGAGTCGACGATGATCTGCAGGACGGTGACCTCCTCGTCCTCCCAGTGCCGCGTGCATCGCGTCTCGACGAACCCGAAGAAGCTCTCGAGCTGGCCCCGGATGATCACCGGCAGGACGATGATCGCCTTGACGTCCGCCAGCATGAGCGCGCTGCCTTCCCGGGGCTGGAAGACGGAGCGCGAGACGTCGTCGAGGCGGATCGTATCGCCGCGCAGGAGGACGCGGGTCGCGGCGGCGTACTGGTCGGCGGGCTGCGGATCGCGGGGCAGCCGGCGGGCCTGGCGCTCGCCCGCGTCCCACTGGTGCGTGCGGACGACGAGGCGGCGCCCCTCCCGGAAGCGGCAGAGGTACGAGCGCGAGAGGTCGAGGATCCGCCCCACCCCGGCGAGGATGATGCCGATGGCGGAGTGGAGGTCGTCGTGCTCGAGCAGGGACGTGGCGACGTTCCGGGAGATCTTGTTGAGCTCGAGCAATCGCTCGCGGTGCAGCTCGGCGCTCTTGCGCCGCGAGATGTCATGGGCGACGAAGGCGAGGCCGATCACCGACCCGTCCTGGGCGTGGCCGACCGCGAAGGCGTTCGTCAGGCACGGAACCTCCGCCCCGGTCGTCAGGTTGCGGTACACGAGCTCGCCCTGCCACCTTCCCTTCTGCACCTCGGGGACGATCCGCTCGACGAGGTCGCGGTGCTCGCGTTCCGGATGCAGCTCGAGAACGGAGCGCCCCATCACCTGCTCGACGCTCTCGAGGCCCACCATCTGGAGCCCGGCGGGGTTCATGTACGTGCAGACGCCGCCGGGGGAGGTCACGGCGATCGTGTCCGAGCTGTGCTCGATCAGGCTGATGAGCTGGTCGCGCTCCTCGATCAGCTCGCGATAGGCCGCGGCGTCGCGCATCGCGCAGTGGACTCGCTCCCGGCCGTCCTCCGACTCGAGCCACAGGCGCGTCTCGACGGGGTAGGTGCTCCCGTCCCGGCGCCGGCCGTGCCCGAAGAGCCGCTGCGGCCCCTCCTGGCGCACCACCGCCACCAGCCGCTGGAAGCCGGCCGCGGTCTGCCGGGAGCTCACGTCGGCGATCGTCAGCCCGGTGAGCTCGCCGGGCCGGTAGCCGAGGCCGGCGCAGGTCCGCGCGTCGGCGGCGACGATCCGCCCCTCCGGGTCGAAGACGACGAGAAGCTCGTCGACGCCGGCCCGCCCGCCGGCTTCGTCCTCCCCATGCATCACGGCGTCCAGGGTACTCCGGAGCTCGTTTTCGGTCGCCCCCCGGCCGCGGATTGAGGCCGCTCCGCCCGCCGCCGCCGGGCGCGCCCCGCTCCGCCGCTACCGCGAGCCCCGCCCGGCCTCGATCAGACGGGCCTCGTACCTCCTCGCCTTCTCCTCGTCCCCGGCCTCGCGCAGGAGCGTCACCAGGCGTTCCATGTATCCGGGCGGGCCCACGACGCCGGCGAGGGCGCGTTCGAAGGCCGCGATGGCCTCCTCCCGCTCGCCGAGGTGATCGTGAGCGACGGCGAGGTTCAACCAGCCGCCGATCCAGTCCGCCCCGCGGTTGGCGATGGTGGCGCGGAGCGGAGCGAGGGCGTCGGCCGGACGATCCACGGCGAGGTACGAGGTGCCGAGGAGGAAGCTCGCGTTGTGGTTGGCCGGCTCTTCGCTCCAGATCCGCGCGAGGATGGGGACGGCGAGCTCGTGCCGGCCCGCCTCGCACAATCGCTGCGCCTCGAGGAACGCCTCGTGCGCGCGGATACGCGAGTGGGGGCTCGGCGCGGATAGCGACGCAAGCGGCTCGGGAAGAGCGGTGGTCGCCCCGAGACCGGCGTAGCCGAGCTTCTCGATCCCGGCCGCGAGCCCCGCGGACGAGTCCGCCTCCCGCCCGTGCGGCGCCAGGCGCGGGAGGCGGGCGAGGCGATCGATCGCGGCGCGATAGCGAGGAACATCGTCCCGGCGCGCCGCGATCACGTCGCGTTCCTCCCGCGGGTCCGCCTCCAGGTCGTAGAACTCGGGAGAGGAGCTGAAGATGAGCTTGCCGCGCGAGTCCGCCCAGCCGGCGATCTGGCTCCAGCCGAAGGAGATCTGCCCGAAGTACGTCTCGAAGTAGACGCCGCGCGCGGGATCGAGATCCGGAGCCAGGAGATCCCGGCCGTCCACGTCTCCCGGGGCGCCGAGCCCGAGCATCCGAACGAGGGTCGGATGGATGTCGACGAGGCTGACCGGCGATCGCACTCGCTCGCCGGCGCGCTGGCCGAAGGGCAAGCGCACGATCAGCGGAACGTCGAGGGTCGAGTCGAAGGCGAAGGCGGCGTGCGTCCCCTCGCCGTGCCGGCCGAGCCCCTCGCCGTGATCGCCGGCGGCGACGACGATCGTGTCGTCCCAGCGGCCGGCTTCCCGGAGGGCGGCGAAGACGCGGCCGATCTCCGCGTCCATGTACGCCACCTCGCCCCGGTAGGGATTGTCGTGGGCCTCCAGGTACTCCGGGGGGGGCTCGTAGGGGGCGTGGGGATCGAAGAAGTGCACCCAGGCCAGGAAGGGCTCCTCCGGGGCGAGCCCCGCAATCCACCGTCCGGCGCGGTCGGCCACCTCGGCGGCCCGCCGGCTGGGCGCGACGAGCGCCGTTTCGTCCCGGGGGGTCTCCGGATCGTCGTACGTTTCGAAGCCCTGGGCGAGGCCGAACTCCGCGTCGAGCACGATCGCCGCGACGAAGGCGGCGGTCCGGTAGCCCTTCTCCCGTGCCCGCTCGGCGAGCGTCGCGGCCGCCGCGGGCAGCACCATCGACCCGTTCATGCGCACCGAGTGCCGGACGGGGTAGAGCCCGGTCAAGATCGACGCGTGGGCGGGAAGGGTGATCGGCGCAACCGTCCGCGCGTTCTCGAACAGGAGTCCCTCGGCGGCGAGCGCGTCGAGATGGGGGCTCACTCCCTCGCGGGCGCCGTAGCAGTGGAGCGCCTCGGGGATCGTCGTGTCGAGAGTGACGAGGAGCGCCGAGGGCGGCCGCGTCGGCCGGTCGTGGCCGTCCCCGCCGCAGCCGGCCGCCCCGCCGAGCGCCGCGAGGAGCAGTACCGTGCCGGAGCAATCCTTCCACGATTCACCCCTTTCGATCCGCCGCCGGGCGGAGTCCGGCCGGCGGGCCACATGGGAAGAGGGCGAATCGTGGAAGGATTGCTCCGGCACGGTACTGGGCTACCCCACGGTCCAGGTCTCGCCGGCGTGGATCAGGTCGTGCAGGCTCCCCGGGCCCCGTTTCGCCTTCACGGCGGCGATCTGGGCGTGGAGAGCCTCCTCGTAGACGGGGGCGGCGACCCGGCGGAAGATGCCGATCGGCACCGGCAGGTCGCCGTCGCGGCCGATCTCGGCGAGGAGCAGGGCGGCGGCGGCCGATCTCGCCTCGGGATCCCACACCGAGGCCTCGGTCGCCGCGCATCGCTCGACGGAGAAGCCCGCGAAGCGCAGCCCCTTGTCCCGCGCGGCGCCGTAGACCAGCGGCTGGCCGGGCACGAGATCGATCGTCCGCTCGGCGCGCACCTTCTTCTCCGCCACCGCGTCGAAGGTCCCGTCGTTGAAGATCACGCAGTTCTGGAAGATCTCGACGAACGACGTGCCGTGGTGCCGCGCGGCCTGCGTGAAGACCTCGGCCGAGTGCTTGGGGTCGCCGGCGAGCGTGCGGGCGACGAACGACCCGCCCGCCCCGACGGCGACCGAGATCGGGTTGAAGGGCCGCTCGACGGTGCCGTTGGGCGACGCCTTGGTGACGAGCCCCGTCTGCGAGGTGGGCGAGTACTGGCCCTTGGTGAGCCCGTAGATCTCGTTGTTGAAGAGCAGGATGTTGATGTCGAGGTTGCGGCGGATCGCATGGATGAAGTGGTTGCCGCCGATCGACAGGCCGTCCCCGTCCCCCGTGACGACCCACACGGAGAGGTCGGGATTGGCGATCTTCACGCCGGTGGCGATGGCCGCCGCGCGGCCGTGGATCCCGTGGAACCCGTACGTGCTCATGTAGTACGGGAATCGGCTCGAGCAGCCGATCCCGGAGACGATGCACATCTTCTCCCTGGGGATGCCCAGGTTGGCCAGCACCCCCTGCATCGTGCTCAGGATCGCGTAGTCGTCGCATCCCGGACACCAGCGGACCTCCTGGTCCGACTTCATGTCCTTCTTGGTCAGCGTCGTCTGCTCGCTCATGGCCGGTGCTCCAGGATGCTCTGGACGCGCTCGACGATCTGGGAGGTGTGGAACGGCTTGCCCTGGACCTTCGTATAGGACAGGAAGTTCCGCGCCGGGAACTCGCTGCGCAGCACGCGGTAGAGCTGACCCGTGTTCATCTCGGGCACGAGGATCGTCTGGTAGCGGGAGAGGAGATCGTCGAGGCCCTGCGGGAAGGGCCACAGGTGGCGGAAGGTGGCGTTGGCCACCGGAAAGCCGTCCCGGCGCAGGATCTCGGCCGCGCTGCGGACCGCCCCCGACGTGCCGCCCCAGCTCACGACGAGAAGGTCCCCCGATTCGGACCCGTACACGGTGGGCAGCGGGAACTCCTCGGCCAGGCTCATGACCTTCCGCGCTCGGAGCCGGACCATCGCCTCGTGGTTGGCGGGGTCGTAGGAGACGTTGCCGGTCCGGTCCTGCTTCTCGAGGCCGCCGATGCGGTGCTCGAGACCGGGGGTTCCGGGGATCGCCCAGGGCCGGGCGAGCTTCTCCTTCCGGAGATAGGGCTGGAAGTCCTTCGGATCGGTGCGGAAGGGCACGCGGAAGTCGGGCAGCTCGTCGAGATCGGGCAGCCGCCACGGCTCGGAACCGTTCGCGATGTAGTTGTCGCTCAGGAGGATGACGGGCGTCATCCGCTCCACGGCGATGCGACACGCCTCGATCGCGCAGTCGAAGGCGTCGGTCGGCGAGGCGCAGGCGAGGACGGGGATCGGCGCCTCGCCGTTGCGGCCGAAGATCGCCTGCAGAAGGTCCGCCTGCTCCACCTTCGTGGGCATCCCGGTGGACGGCCCGGCCCGCTGGACGTTCACCAGGACGAGGGGGAGCTCCGTCATCACCGCCAGGCCGAGCGCCTCGGTCTTCAGGGCCACGCCGGGCCCCGAGGTGCTCGTGGCGCCGAGGTGGCCGGCGAAGGAGGCCCCCAGGGCGGCGCAGATCGCCGCGATCTCGTCCTCGGCCATGAAGGTGATGACGTCGTGGTGCTTGTACGCGGCGAGCTGCTGGAGGATGTCGGTGGCCGGCGTGATCGGGTACGCGCCGAGGAAGAGCTTGCGGCCCGCGCACTGGGCGCCGGCCACGAGCCCGAGCCCGAGAGCCTGGTTCCCCATGATGTTGCGGTACCGGCCGGGCGGCATCTCGGCGCACGCCGGCACCTCGTAGCGGCCCTGGAAGAGCTCGTGGATGTTCCCGGCGTTGTAGCCGGACCGCATGGCCTTCTCGTTGGCGACGGCGAGCTCGGGGCGCTTGGCGAACGTCGTCTGGAGCCAGCGCGCGGTGGGCTCGACCGGGCGGCTGTACAGCCAGTACATCAGCCCGAGCACGTAGAAGTTCTTGCAGCGCTGGATCTCGGCTGCGGAGAGCGGCGAGTCCTTCAACGCCTCGGCGACCCGCGCGTTGATGTCGATCGAGATGACCCGGTAGCCGTCGAGGGACCCGTCCTCGAGGGGATTCGAGTCGAGGTGGGCCTTCTTCAGGTTTCTCGCCGTGAAGTTCCCGGAGTTGGCGATGATCATGCCGCCCGGCTTCAGGTCCCCGAGGTTCACGATCAGGGCGGCGGGGTTCAGCGCCACGAGGACGTCGGGGGCGTCGCCCGGCGTGTGGATGTCGATCGCGCTGAAGTGGATCTGGAACCCCGAGACGCCGGGGCGCGTGCCGGCGGGAGCCCGGATCTCCGCCGGGAAATCGGGGAAGGTGGCGAGGTCGTTCCCGACGACCGCGGACGTGGTCGTGAACTGGCTGCCGGTGAGCTGCATGCCGTCGCCGGAGTCGCCGGCGAAGCGGATGACGACGGTCTCCTGCTGCTCGAGCGGCACGTCGAGGGCGGTCTTCTTCGATTCGGTCATGGCGGGCTCCCCCGCCGGAGGCGGGACGGGACCGCGGAGGGATTCGGATGGGGCGAGGGAATCGCGCGGAGGCCCGGCCGGACGCCGGGGCGGCCGCCGGGAGCCTCGTAGCCGGAAAAGGGCGGGCATTCTGCCATCGCCCGGCCCGATCCGCCCTTCCCCGCGGACCGTTCTCGATCCCGCCGGGGCCCCGGCGCGGGCCGGAGCGGAGGGGCGGGCGGAACCTCCTTGGCGCGGGGCGTCGCCCGACCGACCATGGCGGCGTGCCTCGCCTTCGCCTACGCCCCGCCGCCCGTCCCGTGACGCCTCTCGGCGGGCGGCCCGTCCTCCTCCTTCTCGCCGGGGTTCTCGCCGCCTGCGGCCCGCGGGACGGCGCGCTCCAGGAGGCCCAGCGGCAGCAGCTCCGGGACTACCCGGCCCTCGAGTTCGACGAGACGGCGGCGGGAGAAGCGGATCTCGAGCTCCCCCTCGGCCCCGAGGACAGCCTCCTCGTCGAGCACGCCTACGGGGAGATCGTCGTGCGCGCCGGCGGGGACCGGCCGCCGCGGGCCACGGCGGCGATCGAGGTGACCGCCCGCCGCGAGGGCACGGCTCGGCGCGTGCTCGCCGACTCGCGCCTGGAGGCGGAGCGCACTCCGGCCGGGCTCGTGCTGCGCCTCGTCCAGCCCGAGCGGGCCTCGGTGCCCGGCGGCGAGGAGGGGCTGCGCTTCGTCTCGAGCGCGCGCCTCGTGATCGACGTGCCCCCGCGGACCCGGCTCTCGATCGAGAGCCAGCGGGGGGACGTCTCCGTCACCGGCCCCTGCGGGGCCACCCGCGTGATGAGCCGCCGGGGGGACGTCCGGCTGCGCAACGTGCGCGGGGGAGCGATCGTCGAGTGCACCACGGGCAACGTGAAGCTGCGCCAGCTCTCGGGGGGGCCCGTGCGGGCGGAGACCGGGCAGGGGCTCGTGGCCCTCGTGGGGGCGGAGGTGGACGCGATCCGTCTCGCCAGCCGGAAGGGCCGGATCGCGGCGCGCAACGCCCGCGCCGCCGCCCTCGAGATCCGCGCCGCGGAGGGGGGGATCGAGCTCGCCGAGATCGAGGGGGAGATCGATGCCGAGACCGGCGCGGGCGCCCTCGTCCTGACCGCGGCCTCCGGCCGCCGGGTGCGCGCGCGGAGCGAGCTCGGCTCCGTCGTCGTGCGCGACGTCCGAGCGCTCGCCCTGGAGGCCTTCGCCGCCCGGGGAGTGCTCACCGCCGAGCGCATCGCGGCGGACACCCTCGACCTCGCGACCGGCACGGGGGCGATCGTGCTGACCGACGTCGCCGGCGAGCTCACGGCCCGCACCGGCGCCGGCGCCATCGACGCCGAGCGCCTGCGCGGCGGGCGACTCCTGCTCGAGGCGGGGCGCGAGGGAGTGAGCGTCCGGGGGGCGAGCGGAAACCTGGAGGCGGTGGCCCGGCGGGATCGGATCCGGATCGAGGGCCTGGAAGGCGGGCTCGTGGCCCGCGCCGACCTCGGGTCGATCTCCGCCGCCGGCGTCTTCCGCGACCTCGACGCCTCCTCCGGCACGGGCCGGGTGGTGGTCGAGGCGCGGGAGGGCAGTCGGGTGATCGAGCCGTGGTCGCTCCGCGCCGACCAGGGCGACGTGGTCCTGACCCTCCCCCCATCCTTCTCCTGCGACATCGAGGCGACGGCGGGCGAGGGCGCGTTCGCTTCGGAGCTTCCGGTCCGGTTCGCGGCGGAATCGTCCGCCGCCGGCCGCGCGCTCCGCGGGACGATCGGCGAGGGGGGCGGCAAGATCGTCCTCACGACCGAGAGGGGGAGCATCGCCGTGCGCCGCGGCCGCGCCGCCGCGGAGCGCTGAAAGGGCGTGTTTGTGCGTGCCCGCCGGGCCGGCGGCGGGACAATCCGCGCCATGGACCATCGACCCACGGACGAGGAGATCGCGCGGGACCTCGAGTTCGCCGCGACCGCCGCCCGGGAGGCCGGCGAGCGCGTCCTCGCCCTGCGCCGGTCCGGGCGCTGGACCGGGAGCGTGCTGGCCGACATCGGCGACCAGGCGGCGGACAGCCTGCTCCAAGGCTACCTGCGGGGCCGCTACCCCGACGACGGCGTGCTCTCCGAGGAGACCGCCGACTCCTGGGACCGGCTCGGGCGCGAGCGCACCTGGATCGTCGATCCGCTCGACGGCACGCGGGAGTTCAGCGAGCTCCGCGAGGACTGGAGCGTGCACGTCGCGCTGACGATCGGGAGCCGCTGTGCCCTCGGCGCGGTGGCGCTGCCGGTGCGGGGCGATGTGCTCTGGGGCGTAGCGCTCCCGGGCCGAGAGAGGGCGGGGACTCGCTCCGGCGCCGCATTGTGCCGGGGCGACAGCGCGCCGCGGACGCCGCCGCGCGTGGTGGTGAGCCGCAGCCACACGCCGCCGTGGGTCGAGCGATTCGCCACGGCGATGGGCGCCGAGCTCCTCCCCTGCGGCAGCGCCGGCTACAAGGTCTCGCTCCTGCTCCGGGGGGAGGCGGACGTCTACGTGCACAAGGCGGGGTTGAAGGAATGGGACACCTGCGCGCCCGAGACCGTGGCGCGCGCCCTCGGCTGGCACGTGGGCCGGCTGCACGGGGAAGCGCACCGCTACAACCAGCGCGATCCCCGCAACCACGAGCTCGTCGTGTGCCGCCCGGCGATGCGGGAAGCAGTGACCGCCCATCTCCGGGCCGCCGGGGCGATCGACTGATGGGAGGGGGACGCTCGGCGCGGATGGGGCTTCAAGTGGTCGTGCACGCCCCGAACGGCGAATGATTCGTCGAGGTGGCGGCGAGCGCGGATCGCAGTCTCGCGCCCGCAGCGACGGCCGTGGCCTGCGGAAGCGACCACCACGGCCAGTGCAACGTCCCCAAGCTGCTTCCAGCTCTCGACGGGGTGGGGCTGGTGGGGGCCGAGGCGCACGGCACCATGATCTCCGGCATCGGTTCCCCTACGGTCTCCGCCACGTTCGGCAATGCGAGCACGAATCCCGCAAGCGCGCCAGACGCTGCTCGTGAACGCCACCGATCCGGAGGGCGAGCTCCTGGGCCAGGCGCTCGAGTCCGGGCCGCTGGCGACCTACGACCTCGCGGTGCCGGGGGAGGCGACCTTCGCCGGCGTCGCGCT
>JBFMCU010000190.1:0-93141 GCA_040754415.1 Planctomycetota bacterium | reverse complement strand
CCCTGCGCTGCTCGATGAGACGCTGCTGGCGAGAGAGGTTCATACCTACCTGTATCGACAGATAGGACATCGGTAGAACCTCGCGGGGCCTTGCCCGAATTCCTCGGATTTCTTCCGCCCTCCCTCGTCCTTCGCCTCCCCCTCGGCCTTGCGCTCCCCCGGTCAGCGCGGCAGTCCTACCGCACCGACCACCCCCTCGTGGTCACCCCGTGGTCACGAACCCGCTAAACAGATACGGACTTCTTCCCGCACAGCTCGAGGTGGTTCGCGTGGGCGAGGACACCCCTGTCGGCGGCGTGATCGTACCAGCCGTAGAAGTCCTGATCGCAACGGTAGGAGAAGATCGAAGTCGGCTCGTCATAGCTCTTCAACCACGAGATATCCCGGCCCTCGTAGATCGGCCAGGGGGTGAACTTCGTCCCGGCGTGATCCGTGCCCAAGGTCATCGGATAGATGAGCTGGCTCGCGGGCGAATTCGGGACGGCAACGCAGTTCCAGAAATAGCAGATGTGCCTATCCCCCGTAGGATTGCAGATGCGGATGCGCTCCTCGAGTGCGGCACAGCCGGGCCGCAGCCGCACAATGGCCACCCACTGCGTGTGGTAGACCTGCTCGACGTTGCCGATCGCGATGGCCTTGCTGCCGTCCCCGAAGTCGATGAACTCGGCTTCGACGGGGGAGAGGCACGTCACGGTGTGGTCTTGCGGCCCGGTATTGAACTCGATACCCCCCGACGACCAGGCGCCGCGCAGACCGATGAGCGACGGCTTGATGACCTTGTCGAGCACCTGGTGGACATGGCCGCTCAGCTCGGGGATGACCGTCACCTTCAGATACTCGTTCTCGAGCACCATGGTCTGGTACGTGTGGTCGACCTTGGTTCGCGAGAGAGTATCCTGCGTCGGATACGGATAGGTGGTCGTGGCCGGCGCGTACATGGGCGCGCTGGTCCGGCGGAACGACGGGTTGATGTCGTCGTGGCCCCACCAGGGATAGGTCGAGATCGTGATCTCTCCCGCGGAGGTGCGGACGGGTTCAGTCTGCGCGCGGGCAGCAGGCGCCGCCACGACCGGCAGCAGAGCCGGGAGGAGGGGCCTCATTCTCGATCTCCTTGCGGTGAAGAACTCCGCACCGGAGCTGCGGACGCCTCCGCGGAGGAGCGCCGACCGGCGAGTAGGCGCGGCATTCTGCGTCGCGTGATGCATCGGGTCAAGGCCGGGAAGCGGAGCTGGCGCGCGCCCGCGCGATGGAGCCGTCGCTATTCCGAGGAATGCGGCGGCCGCGTTGCCGGAGGCGGATCAGCGCGCGCCGTACTGCCGCCCCACTGCCGCCCGGAACTCCGCGCCGAGCTCGCGGTAGCGCGCGACGTTCTCCGGGTCGGGGTCCACCGGCTCGCCGGCGAGCGCCACGAACGCGGTCGCGATCGCGTCGGCGTCGACGTCCTCGCCTCCCGCGCGCCGGACGCACCATGCGGCCTGCAGGGCGGCGCCGAGAGCGGCGGATTCGGGCTCGGCGAGCTCCTGGACGGGGGCGGCGAGGACGTCGGCGAGGATCCGGCACCAGAGCGGATTCTTGGCGCCGCCACCGACGACGCGGACCGCGTCGAGCGCCAGGCCGAGCCCGCGCATCGCCTCCACGCCCCAGCCGAGGTTCAGGGTCTGGCCCTCGATCGCCGCGCGGAAGAGGACGCCGGGCGCGAAGCTCTCCGAGCGCAGGCCGAGGAGCGCGCCCGCCGCCTCCGGCAGATCGGGCACGCGCTCGCCGGCGAGGTAGGGCAGGAAGAGCACGCCACCGGCGCCCGGTGCGACGCGCGCCGCGGCGGTAGTGAGGGTCTCCAGGTCGCCGCCGCACAAGCGGCGCACCGCTTCGGTGACGCCGGTCGCGTTCATGACGCACAAGAGCGGCAGCCACCCGCCCGTCGAGTCGCAGAAGGGGGCGATGCGCCCGGCGGGATCGACGATCGAGACTCGCGAGTAGGCGAACACCGTGCCCGACGTGCCCAGGCTCACGACGCCGACTCCCGTCCGCGTCGCGCCGCTCCCGATCGCGCTCATCATGTTGTCGCCGCCCCCGGGCGCGACGAGGGTGCCCTCCGCGAGCCCGAGCTCGGCCGCGGCGGCGGCGGTGAGCCGGCCCGCCGGCTCTCCCGGCGCGAGGAGCGGCGGCAAGGCGCCCGCGAGGCGGGGATCGATCGCCGCCACGTCCGCGGCGATGAACTCGCGCGCGACCGGGTCGAAGAGCCCCGTCCCCGAGGCGTCGCCGTATTCCATCGCCTTCGCGCCGGTGAGGCGGAAGTTGACCCAGTCGTGGGGCAGGAGCACGCTCGCCAGGCGCGTGAAGTGCTCCGGCTCGTGCCGCTTCAGCCAGAGGATCTTCGAAGCGGTGAAGCCGGTGGGCACGGGGCGGCCGAAGGTCGCGGCGAGCTCGCGGGCCTCGGCGGCGGTCGCCGTGTCGCACCAGAGCTTGGCGGGCCGGATCACCCGGTCCGCCGCGTCCAGGGCGACGAATCCGTGCTGCTGGCCCGAGACCCCGATCCCTCCGATCGCGGCGGGATCGACACCCGGGTGGGCCGCGAGCTCGCGGACGACGCCGCGCACCGCCTCCCACCAGGTCGCGGGATGCTGCTCGGCGGCGCCGGGCGGGAGGCCGGGCAGAAGGTCGTAGGCGCGCGCGGCCCGGGCGACGACGCGCCGCTCCTCGACGTCGGCGACGAGCCCCTTCGTCCCCTGGGTGCCGACGTCGAGGCCGAGGGTGAGGCGGGGGATGGCGCTCACGCCTCGCGCACCCCGAGCAGGTGCTCGATCAGGAGCTGATCGAGGCGCTCGTAGCCGAGCCCGCGGCGCGCGAGGGCGGCGGGATCGAGGGAGAGCCGGCGGAGTGCGGCGGCGTTCTTCGCGCTGTAGGTCCGCGAGAGCCGTTCGATCTCCTCCTCGCCCGAAGACTCGAGGAGGTCGCGAACCTCCGGATCGGCATCGAAGGCCGCCGCCCGCTCCTTCAGGATGTTGTACGTGCGCATGCAGCCGCGGGCGAAGTCCCAGACGCCCTCCTCGTCCTCGGTGCGGTAGGCGTGGGCGTCGAAGTGCCGCGGCCCGTCGTAGCTCTCGCCGCCCGCGGTGCCCTCGAGCAGGCGCACGAGGAGGAAGGCCTGCTTCAGGTCCTCGGAGCCGAAGCGCAGATCCTGGTCGTAGCGGCCGATCTTCTGGGCGTTCAGGTCGATGTGGAAGAGCTTCTTCGCCTCCATCGCCTGGGCCACGGCGTGCACGAACGAGAGCCCGGCCATCGTCTCGTGCGCGACCTCGGGGTTGACGCCGACCATCTCCGGACGATCGAGGGTCGCGATGAAGGCGAGCATGTGGCCGGTCGTGGCGAGGTAGATGTCGCCGCGGGGTTCGTTCGGTTTGGCCTCCAGGGCGAAGCGCAGGTCGTAGCCCTGCTCGCGGACGTGGGCGCAGAGGAAGTTCATCGCCTCGCGCATCCGGCGGATCGCGTCGCGCGGGTCGCGGCAGGCGTCGGTCTCCGCTCCCTCGCGCCCGCCCCAGAAGACGTAGGTCCGCGCCCCGAGCTCGACGCCGAGCTCGATCGCCCGCATCGTCTTCTGCAAGGCGAAGGCCCGCACGCGGGGGTCGTTCGCCGTGAAGGCGCCGTCCTTGAAGACCGGATGCCCGAAGAGGTTCGTCGTCGCCATCGGGACGACCATCCCGTTCGCCTCCAGGGCGGCCTTGAACTCGCCCACGATCCTCTCGCGCTCCGCGGCGGAGGCGCCGAAGGGCACGAGGTCGTCGTCGTGGAAGTTCACCCCCCAGGCCCCGCAGGCGGCGAGCCGCTCCACGATGCGAATGGGGTCCATCGCCTCGCGCACGGGGGCGCCGAAGGGGTCCCGGCCCGGGTTGCCGACCGTCCACAAGCCGAAGGAGAAGCGGTCCTCCTTCCGGGGCGCATATCGATCCGCTCCGCTCATTCCATCCATCCTCCCGTTGCCAGGGTGCCGGCGCGGAGGATACGGTAACGGAGGCGGGTGCGTCATCGGCATTCCCCCGTCGAATGCCTCGGCCGGCGTACCAGCCCGCGCGGAACGCCGGGGCGATGCACGAGGAGAGCGACCAAGCGAGGGGATCGGAGCGAACGCGGGCGCGCGCCGCGCGGCGCGGGCTCGGGGCGCTCGCCCTCCTCCTGCCCGCCGCCGCCGGGTGCCACGCCTTCCCGTTGAGCCTCTATGTGGAGGGCGAGGTCCTCGACGAGCTTTCCGCCACGAGCTTCCGCTCCGCGGTCGACGACCGGGAGATCGCGGCGGGGATGCGGGAGCGGCTCGGGTACGACGGGGGGCGCGCTCCCTACCTCGAGGAGGCCTTCCACCGCCTGGATCTCGCCCCCGCGGACCCCTTCTCGCCGGCGGCGGCGGACGATCCCGCGTCTCCCTTCCTGGCGGGCCTCGCCTCCGGGGACGTGATCCTCGCCAAGAATCCCAAGGCCCAAAGCCTCGCCGCCACCCTCTCGTTCGCGGAGTTCGCCTACTACGACCATCTCGGGGTGCTCGTCTTCGAGGACGGGGGCGTCTGGGTGTACGAGGCGTGGCCCCGGCTGCGCCTTCTCTCCACGGCGCCGGATTTCATCTCGCGCTTCCAGGGGCACGTGGATCGGGTCCCGCTCCGCGAGTTCCTGGCCCGCTACGAGACCCTGGAGCTCGTGCGCCTTCCCGATCCCGGACGGAACGCGCGCGCGGTGGAGGCGGCGCGCCGCTCGCGCGCGCAGCGCATCCCCTACGATCCCTATCACGATCCGGAGCAGCCCGGGCTCTCGTGCTCCGAGTACGTCGAGATGCTCTTCCTCGCGGAGGCCGGCTATCCCGCCGGGCTGCCGCCCCGCCCCCTCGGGCGGAATGCCGCCTGGGCCCGGATCGCGGATTCCCTGGGCTTCCGCGCGCCCGCCTACGTGGTGCCCGACGACTTCGCCGGCCTGGAGGGGGCGCGGTCGGTGGGCATCATCAGCCGCCACCGCACGCTCGCCGAGGCCCGCGCCATGCGCACCGCGTTCCGCGTCCTCCACGACCGGGATCGCCCCGACTCGCCCGCCGGCGACTACCTCGCCGCCCACCCCTGGCACTTCCTCGTGTATCGGGACACGACGCTCGCGTACTTCGAGTGGACGAAGGGCTACGTCCGGGCGCACCCGGAGGCGAGCGAGGCGACGCTGCGAGCGGCGATCGAGACGATCTACGACCTCTGCTTCCGCCCGCGGCGGCCGGCGGCGGCGGGATGAGCCCGCCCGACTTCCGCTCTCACTCTTCCCCGCGGAAGCGGCGCGCCGCCACTCGGTCGCCGGGTGCCCCTCGATCAGGGCGACCTTCTCCGCGGGATCGCCGACCAGGTACACGGTGAGGTCGTCGGCGAGGCGAGCCCGGGTCCCGAGGACGCCCGCGAAGTATACCTCGGCCACGTGCAGGGCCTGGAGGGCCAGCACGGCCTTGTCCCGCCCCACGGTGCCGAGCACGCGGAAGCGGGGGGTCGCCAGGACGGCCGTCCACTCGAACCCGATACGCGCGTCCCGGGCGCTCGGCCCGGACTTGATCGGCGCCGGGGCCTCCTGGGCGAGCCTACGCACGAGCTCGCCCAGCTCCCGGCGGGGAGCCCGGGCGGCGGCCGTCTCCGCCAAGACCCAGGCGCCCTCCGGCTGCACGTGGCCGAGGAGCGCGTGGGCCCGTGCGTCCTCCGGATCCCGGGCCAGGATCTCGTCCACGAGGCCGCGGGGCTGGGCGGCGGAGAGCTCGCCCGCGTGCGCGGCGAGGAAGGCGTGGAGGCATTTGGAGTAGGGGCGCCGGGCCGCGGAGAACCGTTCCGCGGCCGCTGCGGCGCCTTGTTGCGCGAGTGCGAGTCGGGCTAGGATGCGCCCGTGGCGACCACCAAGCCCGTCTGGCAGCTGAACACCGAAAGGCTCGCGAAGGGAATCGCGGCGGCCGCCCGGGAGTCGCGCACCGAGGAAGACCTCAAGATGCGCGTCGAGCCGTTGTTTCAGCGGACGTTCTGCGATGCGGGCATCGACGTGGACGTCGCGTACGAGAAGGCGACGAAACTGACCGCCAAGCGGATGGACGCGGTCTACGGCCACCTGATCATCGAGTACAAGGCCCCCCGCGGGCTCGCCGTGGCGCGCTCCCGAGTGCAGGCCGTCCAGCAGCTCGAAACCTACCTCCGGGAGGAGGCCGCACGCCACGGCGATCCGGAGGCGTTCCTCGAGAAGGCGGTCGGAGTCGCCCTCGACGGAGAGAACCTGCTGTTCGTCTGCTACAGCCGCCATCCTCGAATCCTGCCTACGCCCGTCCCGATCGACGTCGGTCAACGGGACATGTTCCCCGAGATCGCGCCTCGACAGGGATTCCAGGTCCAGGGACCGTTCCCCATCTCCCAGCAAAGCCTTGCCAGCTTCCTGATCTACGTTCGATCCGCCGCCCGGCGGCCGCTCGTCGCCGAACACCTCGCCGACGTCTTCGGTCCGAAGAACGAGGTCGCGCGAATCGCGGTGTCCGAGCTGTACGCGGCTGCGACGCGCGGACAGCGCCGAGCGGCCTGGGGCCGCGTGGCGACGTTTTACGAGGAATGGGATCGCCTGTTCGGCGCGGTCTACGGCGAAAAACTCGACAAGGCCGACGCGGCCGCCGACGAGACGGCTGGCTCCTACGGCCTGCCGAGCGGCGTGCGTCTCAAGACGCTGCTGTTCGCCATCCACACCTACTACGCTCTGCTGATGAAGCTGATGGCGCACGAGCTGCTGGCGCTGCAGCGTGGATTCTGGGTGGAGTCGTTCGTCGAGGGACTCGCCGTGGCCGACGACGACGCGCTGCGGCAGCGGCTCGACTATCTCGAGGATGGCTCGGACTTCAACCGGCTGGGCATCGTGAACTTCCTGGAGGCCGACTTCTTCTCCTGGTACCTGGATGCCTGGACGCGGCCACTGGCTGGCGCGATACGTGGCATGATCCGCGGGCTGGCGGAGTTCGAGCCGGCTACGCCGATCCTGGCGCCGGACTGGACACGCGACCTGCTCCAGAAGCTCTACGAGCTGATCGTCCCCAGGAACCTGCGGCACGGGCTCGGCGAGTACTACACGCCCGATTGGCTGGCGGGCTATCTGGTCGACCGGAGCGGTTACACGGGCGATCCATCCACGCGCTTCCTGGATCCGGCCTGCGGATCGGGCACGTTCCTCGTCCAGGCCATCCAGCGGATCGTCGATCGCGCGGCCGGCCAGCCGCGCGCACGGGTGGCGGAGATCGGTCGCGCGCTTCTGGACGGCGTCATGGGCTTCGACTTGAACCCGCTGGCGGTTTTGGCGGCACGCACGAACTACCTGATCGCGTTCGCGAAGTTCCTGCCCTACGTGGGGCCCATCTCCATCCCCGTGTACCTGTGCGACTCGGTCGTCCCGCCCGACCTGCCGCGTGAGGCCAGGGGCACGACGGCCGGGATGTTCCGGGACACGGTCGTGTTCCACACGAAGGAGCACGACTACGTCTTCCCGCTCTCGATGACGAGCAAGGAGCGGCTCGATCGCTCTTGCGCGCTCGTGGTCACGGCGCTGCGTGGAAACCTGCCGCCACCGACGGTCCGGAAGCAGATTACCCGCGAGCTCGACGGCCTGACCGATGGGGAAGCCGCTCGCCTCGAGGCGATCTACGTCCACATCAAGCAGCTCGACGAGGACGATCGCGACGGGATCTGGGCCCACTACATCAAGAACGCGTTTGCTCCCACTTACGTCGGGAAGTTCGATTACGTCGTCGGGAACCCGCCGTGGATTCGCTGGGGTTACCTATCGAGCGAGTACCGCGAACGGACCCTCGGCCTTTGGCACGGATATGGCCTGTTCTCGCTCAAGGGCCACGAGACGCGCCTCGGAGCCGGCGAGAAGGACTTTTCGATGCTCTTCGTCTATGCCTGCGCGGACCGCTTCCTGGAGGACGGCGGCACGCTGGCGTTCGTGATTACGCAGGAGGTGTTCAAGTCCAAGGGAGCGGGTGAAGGCTTCCGGCGCTTCCGGCTCGGCGCTTCCGGTGCGTCCCTGCGCGCGCTCTGGATGGAGGATATGGTGAACCTCCAGCCGTTCCAGGCCGCCAACAAGACGTCGATCTTCGCGCTCCGCAAGGGCGAGGCAACCCGCTACCCGTTGCCGGTCGTCGAGTGGCGTCGCAAGCGCGGCGTCGGGAAGATCCCGGCCGAGTGGACGCTCACACAGGTCCAGGCCGAAACCGATCGCGAGCGGATGCAGGCCGTGCCGGTCGATCCCGGAAAGCCGGTCTCGTCGTGGCAGACGGCGACGGCAGCGGAGTTGAAGGAACTCGGCGCCCTGAAGGGCACGAATCCGTACAAGGCGCACCTCGGGGCCCGGGTGGAGCCCTACGGCGTCTTCTGGCTCAGGGTCCTCGAGGTGCGGCCCGACGGTCTCATTGTCGTCGAGAACCAGCACGATCGCGGCAAACGCAAGGTGCGAAGCGTGCGCGACGCGATCGAGCCCGATCTCGTGTTTCCGGCGGTGTGCGGAGGCGATCTCCAGCGCTACGGCATCGGGAGCCACTTCCACGTGCTGATCTCGCAGGATCCCTCGACACGCAAGGGGTTCGACGAGGAGTGGATGGGTGAGCACCTGCCGCTTACGTACGCCTACCTCGTGCAGTTCAAGAAAGAACTCGTCGCACGAGCCGCATACCAGAAGTACTTCCACAAGGAGACAAGGAAGAGACCACGCATCGAACGCGAAGCGATCGCGCCCTTCTACTCGATGTACAACATCAGTAGGGAGTCGTTCGCCCGCTACCGCGTCGTCTGGAAGCGCATGGCGCAGTCGATGGCAGCCACCGTCGTGTCGACCCTGCGGACGCCCTACGGGCCGAAGCCGGTGGTCTCGACGGACACGACCTCTTTCATGGTTGCCAGCACCCGCGCCGAGGCACACTACCTGTGCGCCGTGCTCAACTCCGATCTGGCCGACGCCTACATCCGCAGTTTTTCGTCCGGGGGTCGGGGCTTTGGCGCGCCCTCGGTCGTGCAGACCCTGGCGATCCCGTCCTTCGACCCGGACGACAGGACGCAGCGCAAGCTCGCGGAGCTGTCCGAGGAGGCGCACCGCCGGGTCGAGCGGAGCGAGGAGATCGACGAGATCGACGAGAAGGTCAACCGCACGGTGCGTACGCTATGGAACATCAAGTCCTGAGACCCGGCGAGCCCGGCTATCCGCGCCGCCTGATCGAGCGGCTCGACGCCGCCGCGCCCGTCCTCCATCGCCACGGGCCGCTCAAGCTGCTCGACCGCTTCACGCTGGCCGTCGCGGCCTCGGACGAGATCCCCGGGCGGGCGATACTCGCCACGAACGATCTGCTCTTCACGATCCGCAACTACGCGCTCAACTACGTCGGCGGCTGGCATTCGGTCATGGAGACGGAGATCTTCCGGCTCGCGTTGTACCGCCGCAACGATCCTGGCGCCCTGCGGTCGCTCACGCTCTGCAGCGCCCGGGGTCTCGATCGCGAAACATGGGACCGGATCCTGGCCGATCGGTTCGGCGAAACGGGGCCTTTCACCGGCTTCCCCGAGAAGGAGGAGTACTACCGCCGCGCGCGCGACGGCGAGATCCTCGTGCTCTCCGCGGCCGACCCCTCCGCTGAGGAGTTCACGTTCGAGAGCATTCTGACCCGCAACTGGATCGCCTGTCTACTCGCGGATGTCATCTTCATCCCGTTTGCCGCCAAGGGGACAAAGACTTACATTCTGTGCGAGAGGTTGCTCGCCAGTGGGATTCCGATCTTCACGTCCGACTGTCCCGAGAACACGGACCTGTTTGCCCTGGGCATTCGCCCCTACGGACGACGGCATGTCGGCCGTTTCTTGGAGCAGCTCGGCGCTTCGACGACGGGCGAGCGACCGTTCCCGGAGGCAGCGGAAGCTCCGTCGGCGCCCATCCTCCCGGCGTCAACGGAACCACCGAAGCAGGCTTTGCTCTGGGGTGAGCAGCGGCGCGCCACGCCCACGCCGCCAGGCGATACCAAACGCAGTTGAAGAAGGACCGCCCGCCTCCAGCCCTACGTGCGATGGTTGCAGGTGTCCGCCGGGTGGATGGGAAACCCAAGCGAGCTCTCCGAAGGTCTCTTGAGCCTCTTGGCCCGGAGATGTTGATCGCCGTTCAAGAATCCTAAACGCTTTTTTGGAGGTGGCTTATGGTCGATTGGTCCGTGGCGATGACGGTGGCGGCGAGGCGGCGGCCCTTGGCGGTGACGAGATAGCGGTGGATGTCGGGGAGCTTCTCGATCAGGCCGTGGCCGCGCGGGATGCGGAGCAGGTAGGTAACGCGTGCGCTTCGCTTGCGGCGTTCGTCGGGAGGCGGGGGATTCTCGTCGAAGAGCAGGGGGATGAGGTCTCGGTTGCGGAAGCCGTTGAGGAGAAACTCGCCGCGGGAGATGGCGCGCAGGAGGGAGAGGTCGGGCTCGGTCCAGGGGTGGAGAGCGCGCACGCGCCGGCCGGCGAGGTCGGCGGGTTTGGTGACGGGCTCGAGGACGTCGTGGACCGTGGTGTCGTCGTCGGCGACGGCGAGAGCATCGGCGTAACGGTCGTTGGCGGCCTGACAGATGCGGGCTCGACGGCGCATGTCGGCGATGCCCTTGCGGAGGGGCCGCAGCTTGGAGGGGCTGGTCCGATCGCCTTGGGAGGCTGGTTCATCGATTCTTGCTGATCCTCTCACTCTTCCCCGCGGAAGCGGCGCGCCGCCGCGGCGAGGTAGTCCTCCCCGAGGTGGGCGCGGAAGAGCTCGTCCAGGGTCTCCAGGGGGATCTCGTAGTCGGGATCGCGCCGCCACTCGGTCGCCGAGAGGGGGATCCGATCGTGCGCGTCGCGGTAGACCCGCAACGCCTCGAGGAGCGCGGGGAGCTCCGCGCGGTGCGCGGCGACGAGGAAGTCGGCGAACCCCCAGGAGAGGAGGGCGGCGTCGCCCTGGTACGTTCCCCGCGGCCAGGCGGCGAACTCCTCGAGCCGGAGCGGATCCCCGGTCCGGCTGGCGAACTTGGTGCGCAGGGTGGACGGCCACCCGGTGTGCTCGACGGCCCAGACGAACTCGCTGCGGTACGGGAAGCAGTAGATCCCGCCGCGAAGCTCCAGCTCGGCGACCCACGCCCAGCCCTGCGTCAGCCAGTAGGGTTGGCGCCCGAAGCGCCGCAGGAGGAGGAGCCCGGCGATCCGATTCACGAGCTCGGCGTCCGGATCCCACTCCTCCCGCCCCTCCCCCGCCTCGACGAAGGCGCCGGCGAGGGGCTGCTCCAGGACGAACCCGGTGTACTTGCGCGCGCCGGCGATCCACGGTTCGAGGTAGGGAGCGATCTTCGCGAGCTGGACGAGGGCGCTCTGGTAGTCGTTCGGCTTCTTCAGCACGAGGAAGACGATCGTCTCGGTGTCGGGGGGGACGGATCCGGCGCCCCAGGCCCAGGTGATCTCCGGGGGATCCTCTAGGCCCTCGGCACCGACCCCCCGCGGCGGGCCCAGGGGGGGCGGATCGCCCTCCGGATCGTCGGGGATCGGCTCGTCCCCGCCGGCGGGCGGCGCGGGCTCTCCCGCGAGCCCCCCGGCGAGAGCGGCGAGCCCCGCGCGGTGGGCGGGCGCCGGCAACCGTTCGTCGAAGAAGCGCAGGGCGCCGGCGACGAGCTTCGCCTGCTGGCTGCGGCGCGAGCTGCCGCTCGCGCTCAAGAGGAGCACGCGCTCGTCGGCGGAGAGATCGAGCCGGTAGTGCTGCTCCGCGGCCCATTTTTGCCACGTCTCGATCGCCGAGCGGGCTTCGGCTCCGAGCTCGGCGGGGAGGGCGGAGGCCTGATGGTCCTCCTGGCGCCAGCGGACCGTGACGTCGGCGGGGGCGATGGGGAGCCCGCCGAGGAAGCTCAGGAGCGCAGGGATCAGCATCGTCATTTCTCGATCATCTTCTCTCTTGGAGCCAGGTCTCGAGCCGGGCCTCGAGTGCGGCGAGGTCCATGCCGAGCGCCTCCTGGAGGACGAGAGTGGAGTCCTTCCCGCCGCCGATCGCCCCCAGGATCGCCGGCGTCTCGCCGGGATGGGCCTCGATCAGGAACGCGGAGAGCGCATACGAGAGGACCAGGTCGACGGCGGTGAGCGAGTTCAGGTCCTTCTTCAGGATCCCGGGGAGCGCGGGAGCCTCGGTGCGCCGGAGGAGATCGTAGGCCTCCTGCATCCAGGGGGTCTCCGGCCGGATCAGGCGGCTCCGCAGGGCCTGCTCCTCTTCCGCCGGCAGGTCGTGGGCGGCGAGGGCGAACCAGTTCAGGCGCGTGCGCAGGATCTCGTAGGTCATGTACAGGCCGAAGCCCTCGTAGACCCACGCGTGGTCGTAGGGGGAGATCTCGAATCCGCTCGTGAGGAGCACGCCGAGGGCGACGCGGACCACGCCATCCACCCGGCGCGCCTCGCTCTTCGCCCAGTAGGCGATGTCGCTGGAACCCGGGATCCCGGCCCCGTCGAGCGTCATCAGGTACGCGCGATCCTCCGGCGTGGGGTCGGGGTGCCCCTCGATCAGGGCGACCTTCTCCACGGGATCGCCGAGCAGGTACACGGTGAGGCCATCGGCGAGGCGGGCCCGAGTCCCGAGGGCGCCCGCGCAGTAGCCCTCGGCGACGTGCAGGGCCCGGAGGGCCTGGACCGCCTCGTCTCGCCCCACGGTGCCGAGCGCGCGGAAGCGCGGGGTCGCCACGACGGCACTCCATTCCAGGCCGATCCGCGCGTCCCGCGCGCTCGGCGTGGCCTCGCTCGGCGCCGGAGCGGCCGCGGCGAGGCCGCGCACGAGCTCGCCGAGCTCCCGGCGGCGGGCGCGGGCGGCGGCCGTCTCGGCCAGGACCCAGGCGCCGTCGAGCTCGACGTGGCCGAGGAGCGCGTGGGCCCGCGCGTCCGCGGGATCCCGGGCCAGGATCTCCGCCACGAGGCCGCGGAGCTGGGCGGCGGAGAGCTCGCTCGCGTGGGCGGCCAGGAAGGCGTGGAGGCAGTCCGAGTAGGGCCGCCGGGCCGCGGCGAGCCGCTCGGCGGCCTCTTTCAGCTTGCTCCGGTCGAAGTTGCGGGCCGGCGGGCGGTCGGGATCGGGGTCCTTCCAGTTGCCGTCCGCATCGCGGCGGTGGCCGAGCCCCCGGCGCGCCTTCTCGTGCTCGGGCGCGATCGCCACGATCTCCCGGAACGCCTCGTCGCGCGCCGCGAAGAGCCGGGCGGCCTCGCACCACGCCGCGTGTTTCTCGAGCCCCCCGACGAGCTCCTTCTGGGCCTGGGCGCGGACGGTCGCGAGGAGCGTCTCGTCGACGCCCTCCGCCCGCACGGCCGCCGGCGGCGCCGCCCCGGGCGCCGGGACGCCCGCCCCGATCGCGGCGAGCCATCCCAGGGCGACCAACATCGTTCTCATTACCATCTCCCCCCTGCCGGGTATCGGGTCCCTTGTTCTCTCCGGCGGACGCGCCGCCGCGGCGGTTCTTCCCTGCTCCGAAGGCCCCATACACCGCGAAACGGCGCGGTCACCGGTTGGCGTGGGCTTTCCGGCGCGCCCCGGCGCGCTCCCGCGACCCATTCCCGCCGCCGGGACCCTCCCTTCCGCCGGCGGCTCCCACCGCCGCCCCGGGCGACCCGGGGAGAGGCGCCTGGTCGACCCCTGGACGCCCTCCCGGTTGCCCGGATTCGCCGGAATTCGGGGGAATCCTCACCGGGACCGCGGATCGGCGGCTCCGGGAGCCTCGCCCGCCGTCGATCCCGCTCCCCCCCGCAGGCGCTCCAAGAGGGCGCTCGTCGAGCGGCCCGGGACGAGGGGCGCGAGGTAGACCTCGCCGCCGTGGGCTTCGACCCACTCGCGGCCGACGACGCCGCGCTCTTCCCAGTCCTCGCCCTTCACCAGGACGTCGGGCGTGATCTCCTCGATGATCGCCTGGGGCGTGTCCTCGCCGAAGGCGACCACGGCGTCGACCATCTCGAGGGCGGCGAGCACCTGCAGGCGGTCCGCGAGGGGGTTCACGGGGCGGCCCGGACCCTTGCCCATCCGCCGCACGCTCGCGTCGTCGTTCACGCCGACGACGAGCACGTCGCCCCGCGAGCGGGCGTCGGCCAGGTACGCGACGTGGCCGGCGTGGAGGATGTCGAAGCAGCCGTTCGTGAACACGATCCGCTTTCCCTCCGCGCGCCACTCGGAGAGCGCCAAGGGAAGATCCTCCCGGGCGAGGATCGCGCGCCCGCCCCCCCGCCGCTCCCCGAGGGCGACCCGGAGCTCGGCCCGGGTCACCGCCGCGGCGCCGCGCCGGCCGACGACGAGGCTCGCCGCGAGGTTCGCCAGGCGCACGGCCCCCTCGAGCGAGACGCCGGCCGCGAGGCCGAGGGCGAGGTGGGCGATCACCGTGTCCCCCGCGCCGGTCACGTCGAAGACCGCGCGCGCGAGCGCCGGCACCCGCCCCTCGCCGCCCGGTCCGCCCGCGGCCGTGCGGTAGAAGATCCCGTCCGGCCCGAGCGTGACCACGACCGCGGCGAGCTCCACCGCGCGGATCAGGTCGGCGGCCGCGGCCGGCACGTCGTCCAGGTGCGCGAGCCGCCGCCCGAGGGCCGCCTCGGCCTCCCGGCGGTTCGGCGTGACGAGGGTCGCCCCCCGGTAGCGCGAGAAATCCCGGCCCTTGGGATCGACGAGGACGGGAACGCCCGCGCTCCGGCCGGCGGCGATCACCGCCGCGGCGACCGCCGGCGTGACGACCCCCTTGCCGTAGTCGGAGAGCACGACCGCCCCCGCCGCGGCGACCCGCGCGGGAAGATCGGCGAGGAGCGCCGCCGCCCCGGCCTCGTCCAGGGGCCGGACCTCCTCCCAATCGACGCGCAGCATCTGCTGCCCGCCGCTCATCAGGCGCGTCTTCTGCGTCGTGGGCCGATCGGGCTCGCCGCGGACCCCGCTCGCGTCCACGCCGATCGCCGCCAGGAGATCGCGCACGCGCTCGCCCCGCTCGTCGTCGCCGACGACCCCGAGCACGGCCACCGCGGCCTCCATCGCGCGCAGGTTGGCGGCCACGTTGCCCGCGCCGCCCAGACGCTCCTCGGCGTGGCGGGCGCCGAGGACCGGGATGGGGGCCTCCGGCGAGATGCGCACCACGTCCCCCATCACGTAGCGGTCGAGGATCAGGTCCCCGACGATCAGCACGCGGGGCCGCCCGAGCTCGTCGAGGAGGCGCAGGAGCTCGCGATCGTTCATGGCCGGGCCGGCGCGCGGTAGTAGCCCTCGCTCTCCTTCAGGACGGCGACGTAGCGGGCCACCCCGTCGGCGAGCGAGGCGAACGCGACCTCGCAGCCGGCGGCGCGCAGGCGCGCGAGATCGGCTCGCGTGTAGGCCTGGTACTTCCCCTGGAGCGCGGCCGGGAAGGGCACCTCGACGATCTCCACCCCTTCGTAGTGCCGGGCGGTTTCCCGGGCGAGGTCGAGGAAGCTCTCGGCGCGGCCGGTGCCGCAGTTGAAGACGCCGCTCGCGCGGGGATGGTCGAGGAAGAAGAGGTTCACGGCGACGGCATCGTCCACGTGGAGGAAGTCGCGCCGGAAATCGCCGCTGCCCGCGAAGATCTCCAGCCGCCCCTTCTCCCGGATCTGGCCGTGGAAACGGAAGATCACCGACGCCATCCGGCCCTTGTGGTTCTCCTGGGGGCCGTAGACGTTGAAGTAGCGCAGCCCGACGACCGGCGTCGGCGGCGCGGCGGCCGTGCGCCGCACCCAGCGGTCGAAGAGGAGCTTCGAGAAGCCGTAGACGTTGAGCGGGCGCTCGGCGGCCGGCTCCTCGCGGAAGCCGCCCGCCCCGTCGCCATAGACCGCCGCCGAAGACGCGTACAGGAACGGGCAGCGGCCGAGGGCGAAGGCGAGGAGGCGCTTCGAGTACTCGTAGTTCGCCTCGAGCATGAACCGCCCGTCGTGCACCATCGTGTCCGAGCACGCCCCCTGGTGGAGAATCGCCGCGAGGTTCGTGCCGACGTAGGCCGCCGGGCGGGCGATGAAGTCGCGGTAGTCCACGTAGTCGTGGAACTCGAGGGCCGCGAGCCCGCGATGCTTGCTCCCGTCCGCGAGATCGTCGACCACGAGGATGTCGGTGATGCCGCGGCGGTTCAGACCGCGCACCAGGTTGCTCCCGATGAAGCCCGCTCCTCCGGTGACGACGTACATCAGCTTCTCGCGCCGCCCTCGCCGGGGGGCGAGGGGCGGCTAGACGATACCGTGCCCGGCCCCGCAAATCCGTCCCGCCCCTCCGCTCCGGCCTCGCCCGCGGCCGGGGCTTCGCCGGGGGGGTATTCGGCCGGCGTATCCCGGTAGCGATCGTGCAGCCAGAAGTACTGCTCGGGGGCCTGCCGGATCATCGCCTCGAACACGCGGTTCACGCGGGCCACGATGTCCACGATCCGCGCGTTCCGCACCTCCTCGGGACGGATGACCTCGGTGAGCTCCAGCCGGAAGCGGAGCGGCTGTTCCGTCGCGTAGCAGGCGGCGAAGACGACGGGGACGCGCATCCGCTTCAAGAGGACGGCCGCGGAGCGGTCGCAGCGGGCGGGGCGGCCGAAGAACGGCGCCAGCACCGGCCGCTTGCGCGCCCGCTGGTCGAGCATCATCCCGATCGACCCCCCCGCCCGCAGGATGGCCGGCGCGAGGGCCATCGCTCCGCGCCGCGGGATCAGCCGGATCCCCTGGCGCTCGCGGGCGGCCTGGAAGTCCGCGGAGAGATAGCGGTTGGCCGGCGGCTTGGAGATCGCGAAGAAGGGATCGAACCCGACCCACGGCGCGGCGGCGATCGACACCTCCCAGTTGCCGACGTGGCCGGTGAGCACGAGAGAGCCCTGCCCGGCCGCCGCCACCTCCCGCGCCGCGTCGCTCCAGCGCTGCTCGAAATGGTCGAGGACCTCCTCCGGCGGCACGCGGCGGCGGAACCGCTCGGCGTCGGCGACCACGCGCAGGAGGTGGCGGTAGGCGCCGCGGACCCGCCGCGCGAGCTCCGCGGGCGGCAGCGGGCCGAGGGCCTGGACGAGGAAAGAGCGGGCGACGCGGGCGTGGCGGCGGTCGACGAGGGGCGCGAGGCGGGAGAGGACGGCGATCACGGCGGCGAGCAGGGGCGCGGGAAGCGCGTTCGCCCCGGCGAGCGCGAGGCGCACGGCGGCCTGCTCCAGGCGGGCGAGGAGGCCCGTCCGTCTCCCCCGCACGCTCTGCCAGGAGACCGGCCAGTCGGCGCGGAGCCCGCGCGGCAGGGGTGCCGGTCCTCCCTCGCCGCCTGCGGGCTCAGCCATGGAGCCCCTCGTGCAGGGCGCGCCGCTCCCGCGCGGCGGCCGCGAGCGGCAGAGCGTCGAGCAGGGCGTCGAGCACCGCCCCGCCCCGCTCGATCGCGAGCTCGACCTCCAAAACCGCTCGCCGGACGAGGGCCGGCGGGCCGGAGAGGGCCGCGAGCCGCGCCTCGTCCTTGGCGGTGGTCACGACGAGGCGCCCGCCCTCGCCGAGGCCCGCGAGTTCGGCCGGCGCGAAGCGGTGGTGGTCGGGGAAGCGCGCATGGCGGCGCACTCGGGCCCCGAGCGAAAGGACGGTGGCCTCGAAGGCGTCGGGATTGCCGATCCCGCTCACGAGATCGACCTCCAGGCCGGCGAGGGTCCGCGGATCCCGCGCCTCCCCGTCGCTCCCGCGCAGGCGGACGGGGCGATGGACGGCGAGGAGGATGGGTCGGCCGGGGGCGAGTTCGTCGAGCTCGACCTCGAGCGCCGCGCGCGCCCTCTCCCCCACCTGGTCGGCGCGGGTGAGCACGATCGCGTCGGCGCGCGCCAGCGCGGTCGCCGGCTCGCGCAGGAGGCCGCGGGGCAGGAGGGCGCGCACCGCCGGCCCGCCGCCGGGCGGCGGCGGCAGGCCCCAGGGCCGCGTCGCGTCCACCGTCACGAGATCGAGGTCGCGGGCGAGACGCCGGTGCTGGAAGCCGTCGTCGAGCACGATCACGTCGGCCCCCCGCTCGACGAGCCGGATCCCGCCCGCCACGCGGTCCGCGTCCTCGACGTGGAGGAGCGCAGGGTCCAGCGCGGAGAGCATCGCCGCCTCGTCGCTCGGCTCCCCGCCGCGGGCGCGGTAGCCGCGCGAGAGCACGCCCGGCCGCCGGCCGCGATCGGCGAGGAGGCGGACCAGGTGGCGGACGAGAGACGTCTTCCCCGTCCCCCCCGCGGTCAGGTTGCCCACGGAGACGACGGGTGCGGCGAGGCGGACGGCCGGCAGCACGCCGTGGCGGTAGAGCCGGTCCCGCAGGAAGACGAGGGCTCCGAAGAGGGCCGCGGGCAGGCGGAAGAGCTCCGCCGCGCCTCCCGGGCGGGCGAGCCAGCGCTCGGGGCGGCCTCGCCCGTCCGCGTCGTGCCGCTCGCCGGAGCCGTTCATCCGCGCCGGGATACGGGGCCCGGGGATCCGCCCGCCGGCTAGAGGAGAGGCTTCTCCTCCTCCGGGATGAGCTCGATCAAGCCGCGCTCCATCTCCAGGAAGGCGATCTTGATCGGATTCTCCTCGCGGGTCTCGATCAGGGGCGCCGCGCCGCGGATCAGCTCGCGGACGCGCTTCTGCAGGAGGGCGGTCTTGTGGAAGGAGCCGGAGACCGACTTCTGCAGGCGCTGGGGCAGGGTGGTCATGGATGGAAGGGACGGACGGGGGGCGGGTGCGGCGGGGAGAGGGATCCTCCGCGGGGGCGAGCGCGGGCCGGCCCGGCAGTTTAGGGTCCCCGGCGCACGCCCTTCAAGCCCCCAGCGGATTCGCGGCGTCGAGGACGAGGTCGGCGAGGCGGGCGGGGTCGTGGCGGAGGTCGAAGGCGCGCCGGGCGGGGAGCTCGACGCTCCGCAGCCGCTCCAGGGGCTCCGGGCCGCCGGCCCGACCCTCCCGGCCGCCCACCCGGCGGAGCACGAGCGCCTCGGGGACCTCGAGGCGCAGGAGCCGGTCGATCCGCGGCCGCAGGCGGGGATCGGCGAGGAAGGGGCCCTCGAGGACGAGGACCGCGCGCGCCGGCACGTCGATCGCGTGGAGGACGGGGAGCCCGCGGCGGTCGCCGCCCGTGCGCCGGACCCGGACGGGCTCGCCGCGGGCGGCGGGATCGAGGACCTCCCGGCGGAGGGCGTCGAGGTCGTAGGCGGCGCCGAGCGGATCGCGGGCGGGATCCGGCCCCCCGTTCGCCCCCGGGCGGCGGAAGGCCTCCAGGGACACGGCCCCGGCGGGAACGCGCCGGCCCCGGAGGAGGCGGACGACGTCGCTGGCGAAGAGGGTCTTGCCGGCGGCCGGCGGCCCGTCGATGCCGAGGACGAAGGGGAGCGGGGGCGGGAGCGCGCCGAGGAGGGCGAGGGCGCGCTCGATCCAGGCCGCGCGCCGCGCCAGCAGAGCGGGGAGCTCGCCCAAGTCCTCGATCACCGCCTCGGCGGCGACGTCCTCGTCCGGGGGCGCGAAGCCGAAGGCGCAGTGCACGTGGGGCAGCCCGTTCGCCCAGGCCGCGTCGCGATCGAGCCCGCGGTCCCCGACCATGAGCGCCCGGCGCGTGCCGAGGGCGGCGAGGACCTGCTCGACCATATCGGCCTTGTCGGCAACGCCGGGAGAGTCGAGGCAGCGCGCCTCGGCGACCAGGGCGCGCAGGCCGAGGGCGTCCTGCATGTGGGCGAGGTAGGGGGCGGAGCAGTTCGAGGCGATGGCCAGGCGGAGGCCGGCGGCACGCAGGGTGCGGAGGGTCTCTTCCGCCCCCGGCATGAGGGAGGCCCCCCCGGCGGCGAGCAGGCGGCGCTCCTCTGCGAAGCAGGCCTCGCGGATCGCCGCCCGCGCCGCGGGAGGGAGCTCGGGAAAGAGGGTGGCGAAGGCCTCGTCCGCCGGCCGCCCCACCAGCGCCATCCACTCCCGCGGCGAGGGCACCTCCCGCGCGACCCCGAGCGCGGCGAGCGCGCTCCTCGCCCCCGTCCGCGCCGCCTGGGCCCAGAAGCGGTGGGTGGCGACGAGGGTGCCGTCGAGGTCGAAGACGACGGCATCGTAGAGGAGGGGCGGACGCATGAAGCCCGGGAGGATACCCAAGTACGGTGCCGGAGCAATCCTTCCACGATTCGCCCCGTCCGACGGAAGTACGGTGCCGGAGCAATCCTCCCACGATTCGCCCCGTCCGACGGGCGCCTACCAACCGGAACTCGCTGGACGGGGCGAATCGTGGAAGGATTGCTCCGGCACCGTACTTCCGTCGGACGGGGCGAATCGTGGGAGGATTGCTCCGGCACCGTACCTACCGCAGGGGGTTCACCCGGCGGAGGTGGAGAAGCTGGCTCAGGCGGGCGTAGGGGATCGGCCAGGTGCAGACGAAGTCGGCACCCGCCTCCCGGGCCTCGCTCTCCCAGCGCTCGACCGGCCCCCGGCCGGTCACCACGAGGGTCGCCCGGGGGTAGCGCACCCGCAGGGCGACGACCGGGGCGGTGGAACCGGGCGAGTAGCCGCAGACCCAGACCGCCTGCGGCGTCCCCCGGCCGGCGAGGCGGAAGTCGATGTCCGGCATCTCCTCCAAGAGATGCTGGACGAGGGCTCGGGACAGGGCCCGCTCGGGATGCAAGGTGGTGAGCAAGCAGACGAGCCGAGGCCCTTCGTCCCAGCGGATCCGCCGCGGATCCGCCGATGCCGCGCTCTGCGGGCGCGGGAGAGCGCGATGGGTGAAGGATCGGGTCATGGTTCTCCGGGAAAGCTCCCGGCCGCGCGCGGGGCGGAGCGCCCGAGCTCACCCGCGGCCCTCCTCTCGACGAGCCGCCGCAGGAACCTGAGCCCAGGCTGCCGCCCCGGTGCGCTCGGGTCGTTCTACTGTATGGACGGAACGAGGTTGCCGGATCGTTCCCCCGATTCGAACGGCCCCATTCCGTCCACCAGGCCGGAAGACCGCCCCTTGCCAGGAAGACGCATCGGATTTTGCAGATCCTTTGCGGAATATCGCCGCCCGGGAAGCAACTCCGGTGCGGGGCGAGGAGTTCCGTGGCGGCCCGCGGTGGGGTGCGCCGGGCCCGGTATGCTCGGCGACCCGCTTCCTCGCCCCCATGCCGCGCCGCCTCGCCCCCCCGTCCGTTCTGGCCCTCGTCGCGCTCCTCCCCGCGCTCCGGCCGGGGATCGCCACCGCCCAGGAGCCGCCGGCCCGCGCCCTGGCGCGGGAGCTCTGCGCCTCGCCGCGGCTGGCCGGGACGTCGGGCAGCCGGCGCGCGGCGCGCGTCGTCGCCGGACACTTGGCCGAGGCGGGGTGGGAGGTCTCCCTCGACGAGCGGGAAGTCCTCCTCTCCCTCCCCCGGCGGATCGAGGTCGTGGCCTGGAACGCGCAGGGGGAGAGCCTCGTCGCGCGCACGGCCGTCTTCGACCCCGACGCCCTCCCCCCCGGCGACGTGCCCCTCTTCCTCGCCTGGTCGGGGAGCGGAGAGGCGAGCGGGGAGGTCGTGGACGTGGGAGCGGGCCTGGCCGCCGACTACGAGCGGCTGGCGGGGGCGGGGATCCCCGTCGCCGGCCGGATCGCGCTCGCCCGGTATGGAGGCGCGTACCGGGGGGTCAAGGCCGCCCTCGCCGAGGAGAAGGGCTGCGCGGGGCTCCTCCTCTTCGCCGATCCCGCCGAAGACGGGCCGGCGCGGGGCGAGGTCTGGCCCCGGGGCCCCTGGCGGCCGGGAGAGGAGGGCGAGCGCGGCTCGATCCTGCCCCTGGGCGTGGCGCCGGGAGACCCCTCGACGCCGGGCTGGCCCTCCCCGGCCCCCGGGGCGGCGGGCGAGCGCCGGGGGGAGGCGGAGCGGGACGCGCGCCTCCCGCACCTCCCGTGCGTGCCCCTCGGCGCGAACGACGCCGGCCGGATCCTGGCCGCCGCGGGGCCGGTGCGCGCGCGCCTCGCCGTGGAGGCACCCCGCGAGCTGCGGGCGATCCAGAGCGTCGTCGCGCGTCTCGCCGGAAGCGAGCCGGGCCTCGTCTTGGCCGGCAACCACCGGGATGCCTGGGTGCGCGGGGCCCACGACGCCGGCAGCGGCACGGTGGCCCTCCTGCGCGCCGCCCAGCACCTCGGGGAGCGCGCGCGGGGGGGCTGGCGGCCGCGCCACGGGATCCTCCTCGGGTTCTGGGACGCGGAGGAGATGGGGCTCATCGGCAGCACGGAATGGGCGGAGGCGAACGCCGCGGAGCTCGGCGAGGAGGCCCTCGTCTACGTGAACGCGGACACGGCGGTCTCCGGCCTCTCGTTCCACGCGTCCGGGACGCCGGGCCTCGAGACGGCCCTCGGCCTGGTCCTCGATCGCGTGCCCTCCCCGCGGCCGGAGGCGGCGGCGGGCACGAGCCTGGGGGACGAGTGGCGAGCTTCCTTCGGCGAGGCGGCGCCGGCCCTCGGCCTTCCCGGCTCCGGATCCGACTTCGCCGTCTTCCTCCATCACCTCGGGATCCCGGTCCTCGACGTCGGCTTCGGAGGGAACGACGGCGGCCAGTACCACACGGCGTTCGACGACTTCCCGCTCATGGACCGCTTCCTCGACCCCACCTGGCGGGGGCACGAGACGGCGGGCGCGTTCCTCGCCGAGCTCCTCGCCGCGCTCGCGGAAGAGGGCCGGGGGGCGTTCGACGACGCGGCGGCGGCCCGCGCCATGGCCGCGCTTGCGCGCGACGCCGCCGCCGAGGGACCGTGGCTCGGCGCCGAGCGGGCGCTGCGCCTGGAGCTCGCCTTCGCCCGGCTGGCGGAGATCGCCGAGCTCGTGCGGGCGCGCGCGCCGGCTGGCGCGTCCCCGCCGCCCCCCTTCCTGCGCGCGCTCCGCGCCCCCGCCGGGCTTCCCGCCCGGCCGTGGTTCACGAACCGGCTGTGGGCGCCGAGCGACGAGACGGGCTACGGGGTTGAGACCCTGCCCTCCCTGCGGGCCGCGGCGCGGGCGGGGCCCGCCGATCTGGATCGCGAGCTCGCGGATCTCGTCGGCGCCGTCGACGCCCTCACCGCGCGCTGGCACGATCTCCTGATGCCAGGCATGGAGGCGCCCGGCGAAGCCGCCGCGGGGGGCGGGTGAAGCGGCTCGGGGGATTCGCCCGCCGGTTCCTCGTCCACCGCCGCCGGCTCGCGCTGGGGATCCTCTGCATCCCGCTCGTGACGGCGGGCGAGATCCAGATCACCGTCCTGATCGGGGACGCGCTCACGCGTCTGCGCCAGGGCGACGATCCCGCGTTCCTGCGCGGGCTCTTCCTCCTGCTCCTCGCCGTGGCCGCGGCGCAGGGGCTCTTCCGGTTCCTGCAGCGCCACCTCCTCGTCGGGGTGTCGCGGTTCTTCGAGCGGGACCTAAAGCAGGACCTCTTCGACAAGCTCGTCCGCCTCTCGTTCACCTTCCACGGCCGGAGCCGCACCGGGGACATCGTGAGCCGGCTGACCTCCGACGTGGAGAACCTGCGGATGCTGCTGGGGCCGGGGATGATGTACGTGCTCAGCGCGGTCGTCCTCGTGCCGGGGAGCATGATCGTGCTCCTCCGGATCTCGCCGGCGATGACGCTGGCGATGGCGGTCCCGCTGCTCCTCGTGGCGGTGACGATGAAGGCCCTCACGCCCCGCCTGCACGAGCACTCGACGGCCGTGCAGGAGAGCCTGGCGGAGATCGGCCATCGCGCCCAGGAGAGCTTCGCCGGCATCCGCGTCGTCAAGGGGTACGGCCTGGCGGAGCACGAAAACGAGGGCTTCGCGGCGATCTCGGCCGCGAACCGCGGGCACCAGGTCGCTCTCGCCCGCGCGCGCGGCTGGTCGCAGTCGCTCATCAACCTCTCCTACGATCTCGCCTTCCTCCCCATCCTGTTCGTCGGCGGGTGGGCGATGATCGACCGTTCGCTCGCCGTCGGCGACCTCTTCAAGTTCATCGACCTCGGCTTCAAGGTCTTCTGGCCGGTGATCGCCTTCGGCTGGATCGCCGGGCTCTATCCGCGGGCCCTGGCGAGCGCGGAGCGGATCGAGGCCCTGCTCGGGGAGACCGCGGAGGTCGCCGAGGACGCCGATCCCGTCGCGCTCGCCGCGGTCCGGGGCGAGCTGGCCCTGCGCGGCGTCGCCTTCACCTACCCCGGCGCGCCGCGGCCGGCCGTCGCCGGCGTCACGGTGGACGTGCCGGCGGAGACGACGCTCGGCGTAGTCGGACCGACGGGGGCGGGCAAGAGCACGCTCCTCCACCTGCTCGGCCGGCTCTACGAGGCGAGCGGGGAGATCCGCCTGGACGGCACGCCGATCCGCCGCCTCTCGCTCTCCACCCTGCGCGGCGCGCTCGCCTACGTCCCGCAGGACAGCTTCCTCTTCTCCGACACCTACCGCGAGAACGTCGCCTTCGGGGCCGAGGAGCCGCTCGACGACCCCGCACTCGCCGCCCTGATCGAGCGGGCGGAGATGGCGGCGGAGGTGGCGGATTTCGCGGGCGGCTACGACCAGAGGATCGGCGAGCGCGGCGTGACGCTCTCCGGCGGCCAGCGCCAGCGAACCTGCATCGCCCGCGCCCTGGCCCGCGATCCGCGCATCCTGATCCTCGACGACGCCCTGAGCGCGGTCGACACCGAGACCGAGGTGCGCCTGCTCCGCTCTCTCCGCGAGGCGGGCCGGAAGCGCACGATGGTGATCGCCGCCCACCGCCTCGCCACGGTCGCCCACGCCGAGGAGATCCTCGTCCTGCGCGAGGGGCGCGTGGAAGCGCAGGGCACGCACGCGGAGCTGCTCGAGCGCTCCGACTGGTACCGCCGGACGTGGGAGCGCCAGCGGATGGCGAAGGAGCTCGCGGAGCTGTGAGCGCCCACATCGACCATCCCGACGAGATCATCGCCACCAAGGGGTGGGACACGGCCGTCGTGGGGAGGCTGTGGCGCTGCGCCCGCCCGCATGCCCGCCGGTTCGCGGCGAGCTTCCTCGTCCTGATCGGCGTGTTCGCGGCGCAGATCGCGGGTCCCTGGATGCTGCGCGGCGCCATCGACGGGCCGGTGCGCGCCGCCGGCGAGGCGCGGATCGCGGCCGGCGGCGCCTTCGATCCGACGCCCTACCTGGCGAGTCTGGGGTGGTGGGCCGCCGGATACCTGGCGGTGATCCTCGCCGGCGCCCTCTTCCGCTACGGGGAGATCGCCCAGCTCACGGCGACCGGCCAGGCGGTGATCCACGACCTGCGCACGCGGCTCTTCGCGCACATCCAGCGCCTGGACCTCGCGTGGTTCGACCGCCGCCCCATCGGGTCCCTGGTGACGCGGGTCACGAGCGACATCGAGAACCTGAACGAGCTTTTCACCTCCGGGCTGATCGCGCTCCTGTTCGATCTGGTGAAGATCGCGGTGGTCCTCGGCCTGCTCTTCGGGGTGAGCGTCCCCCTGGCGACCCTCGTCCTCCTCCTCACCCCCCTCCTGATCGGCGTGAGCATGGTGTTCCGCGGCGGCGCGCGGAGCGCCCACCGCACGGTGCGCGCCAAGCTCGCCAAGCTGAACGGCTACCTCCAGGAGGTGCTGAACGGCATCCGAGTCGTCCAGGTCTTCCGCCGCGAGGAGCGCGTCTCCCGCCGCTTCGCCGCCCACCTCGACGAGTACTTCCGGGCCAACCTGCGCACGATCCTCCTCTTCGCCCTCTTCTTCCCGATCATCGGCCTGGTCGTCGTCGCCATCCAGGGCGCGATCCTGTGGCGCGGCGGGGGTTCGATCGCGAGCGGAGAGCTCTCGCCCGGCGACTTCATCCTGTTCTGGTTCTGGCTCCAGCTCTTCGTGGATCCGATCCGCCAGCTCGGCGAGCGCTACAACGTGCTCCAGTCGGCCTTCGCCTCGGCCGAGCGCATCTTCGACATTCTGGACACCGCGCCCGGTCTCCCGGTCCCCGCCGCGCCGCGGGCGATCGCGATCCCGTTCCGGGGCCACGTGCGCTTCGAAGGGGTCACCTTCGCGTACGGGAACGGGCCTCCCGCGGTCGAGGACCTCACCTTCGAGATCCCCACCGGGCACACCGTCGCTCTCGTGGGCGCCACCGGCGCCGGCAAGTCGACGATCGTCAACCTGCTCCTGCGCTTCTACGACCCGCGCGCAGGCCGGATCGCGATCGACGGCGTGGATCTCGCCGCCCTCGACCTCGCCGCGTACCGCGCCGAGCTCGGGATCGTGCTCCAGGAGGACTTCCTCTTCAGCGGCAGCGTGCGCGAGAACCTCGCGCTCGGCCGGGCCCGCGTCGGGCCGGAATCCCTGGCCCGCGCCCTGGAGGCCGCCGCCGCGACCGAGGTCGTGGCCCGCATCCCCGGCGGCCTCGACGGCGAGGTCGCCGAGCGCGGCGTGACCCTCTCCACCGGCGAGCGCGAGCTCCTCGCCATCGCCCGGGCTCTCGCGGCCGATCCCCGCCTCGTGATCCTCGACGAGGCGACCTCTAGCGTCGATTCCGCGACGGAGGCGCGGATCGAGGAGGCGACGCACCAGCTCCTGCGCCACCGCAGCGCCCTCGTCGTCGCCCACCGCCTCTCCACCGTCCGGCGCGCCGACCGCATCCTCGTGATGCACCACGGCCGCCTGCGGGAGGCCGGCACCCACGCCGAGCTCCTGGCCCAGGGCGGCATCTACGCCCGCCTCCACTCCATGCAGTTCCGGGATCTCGACGATCCGCCCGGGCCGGCGCCGCGATCCGCGCGGCCCGCGATCCGCTAGACTCCCAGCCTTCCCCCGCCGGCCCATGCGCTTCCGTCCCCTTCGCTGCCCTCTTTGCGCGGTCTCGGCCTTCGCCATCGCCCTCCTCGTCGCCGGTCACACGACGGCGCGGAGCGAGGCGGCGATCCAGGGGTGGCGGGAGCTCGGGCTCGGGTGGCTGATGCTCGATCGGTGGGCGAGCGTCTTCCCGTGGCGGGCGGCGGGAGGCGCCGCGCTCGCCACGCTCGCCGCCATGCTCGCCGCGGAGCGGTTCGGCGAGACGCGGCTCCGCTTCCTCGCCCCGCTGCACCGGGTGAACGCGGTGTTCGGGCACGCGGGAACGGCAGCCGTCCTCCTCGCCCTCGCCCTCTTCCTCCCGCGCGCCGCGGCGCGGTGGACGCAGCCCGTCCCCCCTCCGGGGAGCCCCAACCTGCTCTTCGTCCTCGTCGACACGTGGCGCGCCGATCACGCCGGCTTCCTTGGCTACGCGCGGGAGGTGTCGCCTCGCCTCGACGAGCTCGCGGCGCGCGGGGTCGTGTTCGAGCGGGCGATCTCCCCCTCCGGGTGGACGAAGCCGGCGGTGGCGACGCTCTTCACCGGCCTGCTGCCTTCGCAGCACCTCGCGGTGTCCGTCCCCGTCCCCGGCGTCCCCACGCGCGGCATCAGCCTGCCGCCCCCGATGACGACGCTGATCGAGATCCTGCGCGGCAGGGGCTGGGACACCGCCATGTGGTCGCCGAACCCGAACATCGTCCCCCACCTCGGCTTCGCGCAGGGAGCGGCCCATTTCGCCGACTACTTCAACCATCCGGAGCGCACGCGCGAGCACATGCCCGGCCGCCTCGACCGGATGCTCCCCGCCGTGCGCCGCTGGCTCGCCGCCGAACGGGACTCGGACCGCCCCTTCTGCGCCTACGTGCACGTGATGGACCCGCACTACCCCTACGAGGCCCCGGCCCCCGTCGCGTGCACCTTCGACCGCTCCGGGCTCGCGTTCCGCCTCGACGGCCCGACCTGCGACGGCTACCGCGACGGCACGCGGGACCTGGCCAACGTGACGCCGGAACGGCGGCAGGCCCTCGTCGACGCCTACGACGAGGAGCTCCTCTTCACCGATCTCCACCTCGGCCCGTTCCTGGCGGAGGTCCTCGCCGCCCATCCCGACACGGTGGTCGTGCTCGCCGGCGACCACGGGGAGGAGTTCCTCGAGCACGGGGGCTTCGGGCACGCCTCCACGCTCTACGAGGAGCTCGTGCACGTGCCGCTCGTGCTCTGGGCCCCGGACCTCGCCCCGGCGCGGATCCCGGCCCAGATCCCGCTCGTGGACGTCTTCCCGACCCTGCTCGAGCTCCTCGGCGTCGCCGCGCACGCGCCCCCCGGGCTGCAGGGCACGAGCCTGGGCCCGATCCTCGCCGGCGCGGAGACGGCGGATCGCCTCGCCCCGCTGGAGAGCGGCGGCGACCAGCGGCCGGCCTGGCAGTGGCGCGGGCTCTCCGACGGCCGGTACAAGCTCCTGCGGCGCGAGGAGGACCTCCCCACGGCGAAGCCCGTGCCGCCGCTCGGTCCGGAGGACCGCCTCCTCTCCCGGCCGGCGTGGTTCCTCTTCGACCTCGCGGCCGATCCCGGCGAGACCAAGAACCTCTTCGCCACGCCGGAGGGCGAGGCGCGGGCCCGCGCGCTGTTCGCGACGATGGAGGAGCGCGGCTGGTACGTCCCGCCGCGCGAGGTCTTGCGGCTGCGCGCCGTGCGCACGGAGGCCGGCGCCGACATCGATCTTCTGCGCGACCTCGGCTACGCGGGCGAGGGGGGGCCCGGGGACGGGCACTGACGTCCCGTCCCGGCCGCCGGCCATGCCTCGCCGCCACCCGACCCCGGGTCTCTCCGCCGCGGCCCTCGTCCTGGCCGGCGCCGGAGCGGCCTGCCGCGGGCCGGACGGAAGGGAGCTCGCCCCTCCCGCGGGCGCGCCGGAGCGGCCGGCCCTCCTGGCGTGCCTGCACTTCTATCGCGGGCAGGTGGTCGGCAGTCCCGCGCGAGCGACGGGGCTCCAGAGGCGCACGGAGACGGGCTGGGAGAGCATGACCTGGTCCGAGCTGATCTCTTCCGCGCTCGCCGTCGATCCGCGGGGAGAGTGGCTCTACCTCGCCGCCGGGGACGGCGTGCACGTCAGCCGCGACGGCGGGCGGACCTTCCAGGTGGCGGGCGGCATCGACGTGGCGGAGGTCCAGGGCGTGGCGATCGACGCGCGCGATCCGCGCCGGGCGTGGGCGGCGACCGCCTATGGCGTCTTCCGCACCGATGACGTCCTCGCCGAGCGGCCGTGGCGGCCGGTCGCGCATGGCGAGCAGTTCGGTTTCGCGAGCGCCGTGGCCCAGGATCCCGCCGATCCGCGGCGGCTGCTCGTGGCGAGCGAGGGCGGCGTCTTCGCGAGCGAGGACGAGGGCGAGAGCTTCGCTCGCACGAGCCCCGAGGTGCGCGTGCGGCGCCTCGCGCCGGACCGGAGCGATCCCCGCCGCTGGTGGGCGGCCTCGGACGGGCTGGGCCTCCTGGCGTCGGCCGACGGCGGCCGCTCGTGGCAGCCCACCGGCGCTCCCGCTCCCCTCGTCTTCTGCGTCGAGCAGGACCCGAGCGCCGCGCCGACCCTCTACGCGGGGGCGCCGGGCGCCGTCCACCGGAGCGACGACGGCGGAGAGACGTGGACCGCGCGCCGGGCGGGTATCCCCGCCGAGTTCCTCGTCCTCGACCTCGCCGTCGATCCCGCCGACCGGCGGCACGTGGTCGCGACCGGGACCGACGGGCTCCTCGAGAGCGTCGACGGCGGGCGCACGTGGGCGCCGGGGGGCTTCGCGGGGGCCATCGTCGCCGACGTGGCCTTCGCGACGCTGGCCGGCGTGCCGGCGGCCGGCCCTTCCGCCGCCCCGGGCGCCCTGCGCTTCGCCGGGCCGGCGCGGAGCTTCGCCGCCCACCGCCCCGCCCCCGATCCCGCGTTCCTCGCCCGCCGCGACCGCCTCCTCGGCGCGCTCCTCGCGGCACCGGGTCCGGCGCCGGATGCGCCCTTCTCGTTCGCCGCGGCGTGGCTCGAGATCGCGCGCGGGCGGGCCGGCCCGGCGCTCTGGGCGCGGGTGGAGGAGGCGCTCGCCGATCCGACGAGCTCGCTCTTCCACGCCTTCGCGGCGCTCGCTCTCGCCCTCCACGCCGGCGAGGAGATGCCGCCGGCCCTCCGCGCGCGCTTCCGCGCCCGGCTCACCGCCCATCCCGTCTACCGCGGCGACACGGAGAACCACTGGGTGCTCCACTACGCGACCCTGCTGCTCGCCGCGCAGACCTTCCCGGCGACGCCGGCCGCCGAGTGGTACCTGGGGCGCGACACGCAGTCGGTGTACGACGAGGCGCGGGAGTGGCTCTTCCACTGGGCGCGCCTGACGGCGACCCGAGGGCAGGGCGAGTTCGACTCGCCGCAGTACGTGTTCTTCTTCCTCGACCCGCTGCTCCTCCTCCACGACTTCGCCGCGGAGCCGGAGGTGCGCCAGCTCGCCGGGATGATGCTCGACCTGGTCCTGGCGGACTACCTCTCGGAGTCGGTCGACGGCGCGTACGCCGGCGGGCACAGCCGCGAGCTGCAGCCGTTCCGGACGACGGACGAGCCCGTCGCCGGGCTGCACGATCTCTACGCGGGGGGGATCCCCCCCACCCCGGATCCCTCGCCCCGCCTCCTCCTCGCGCTCCTCTCGCGCTACGTGCCGCCGGCGCCGCTCGCCGCGATGGCCAACACGCGGGACGGGGCGTGGGTGCAGACGGAGGTGAAGCGGGTGCGCAACGTGATCCGCTTCGGCGCCACCCGGAATCCCCCGGTGCACGAGGTCGAGTACGTGACGCCGGGCTACATCCTGGGGAGCCTCCCGGGCGGGATCCTGCAGCCGATCCAGCAGCACACCTGGGACGTGACGTGGCGGAGCGCCTCGCCGGGGGCGACGCTCTTCACGGTCCACCCCTTCGTCTCCGCGCGGGAGCTCGCGATGTTCTTTCCCGAGGATCTCCACGTCCTCGTCGCGAGCGTGACGGCCCAGAAGGGGATCTACGCCTCCCCCGACAAGCCGATGTCGAGTTCTCCCTACGAGCAGGTCTTTCAGCACGAGAACGTGCTGCTCGCCCTCTACCAGGTGCCCGCCGGCGAGCGCTTCCCGCACGTGGACCTCCACGTGCCGCGCTTCCTCGCGCGCGAGGAGGCGGGCGGCTGGTGGTTCGGGCGCGACGGGGACTTCCAGGTCGCCTGGCACGTGACCGCGCCCGGGGAGTGGGCGGAGCACGCCGGCCGCGACCGCTTCCGGTGCGCGGGGGCGAGGGCGGGATTCGTGGTCGTGACGCGGCCGCCGGACGAGCCGCCGGAGCTCTTCCGGGCGCGCCTCCTCGCCGCGCCGCTTCCGCTCCTCGCGGGCGAGGACGACGCGCTCGCCCTGCGCTGGACGGACGCCGCCGGCCGGACCTACGAGAAGCGCTGGGGCGAGGCGGCCGGTCGCGTCGGCGGCGAGCCGGCGCCCTTCCCCGCCGCGGACCTCTTCGCGGGGCCGTTCCTGACGGCGCGCGTCGGCGAGGGCGTGGTGACCATGCGGGGCGGCGGGGCGACGCGCGTGCTCGACTTCTCCGCCCTGGAGATCCGCGTGGAGGACTAGCGGGGCTCTGCCCCAGCCCCGCTAGCATGTCTCTGGTTCAACGGCTGACGCCGTTGAGACCCGAGGCCTTGGAGCGAACTTGACTCAAATGCCCACGATCCCGGATCCAAGGCCTCTAGGTGGCGCCGCGAAGCTCGTCGAGCGCCTGGCCGGCCTACGGCGCGTGCACGTCGCGCCCGGCTCGCCTCCGGTGTGCGCCACGGTGGCCGAGGAGATCGTCGCGCGGTGGGCGCCGGGCGCCCGGCTCGTCCGCGCGCGGCCGGAGCGGGACGATCCGGCGGCGCTCGCGATCGCCGTCGGATCCCTGCCCGGCGGCCGGCGGGCGTCCGGCCCGGCCTGGACCTTCTTCGACCCGGGCGGCGAGCGAGCGGGCCGCGGAGCCCACCTCGCGGCGGCGGAGGCCCACCACCTCTTCGCCTTCGTCTCCCACCTCGTCGAGGTGTGGGGCGACCGCGAGCTCCGCGCCCTCCCCCGCGGCCCGCAGCGTCCCGCCTTCGCCGTGCAGCGGCCGGTGTGGGATCTCTACTTCGCCCAGGCCGCGCGTGCCGTGCGCGACATGGAACCGGCGACCTACGTGCGGCAGATGGCGCGCTACGGCTTCACCCACCTCGAGGTGAACGCGCTCGCCGCGCCGGAGGGGCACGAGGAGGGCGTGCCCGGCGAGGTCTATCCGCGCTTCTACACGTACTGCCCGGCGCTCGACCAGTTCGCGGCGAGCTTCCTCACGCGCGGCCTCTACCCCCCCTCCCACCTGGCGGCGAACCGCGCCCGCCTGCGCGCCAACTGCGAGCTGGCGGTGCGCTATGGCCTGATCCCGGCCATGACGTGCTTCGAGCCGCGTTCCGTGCCCGAGCGCCTCCTCGCCCGTTACCCCGAGCTCCGCGGGGCCCGCGTCGACCATCCCTTCCGCAGCTTCCGGCCCCGCTTCAACCTCGCCGTCTCCCATCCGGTGGTGCGCCGCCACTACCGCGAGCTCCTGGAGAGCGTGATGGAGCTCGTCCCGGCGCTCGGCCAGCTCTCCATCTGGAGCAACGACAGCGGGGCGGGTTTCGAGTTCACGCGCTCCCTCTACGCGGGCGCCAACGGCAGCGCCTACCTCGCCCGCGAGTGGTCCGCGCCCGATGTCTTGGCGCGCGCCGCCGCCGCGAACGTCCTGGACTTCCTGCGCCTCCTCCAGGAGACGGGAGCGCGGACGAATCCCGCCTTCCGCGTCGCGACGCGCCTCGAGCCCTTCGGCCCCGAGCGGCCCCTCGTTCGGGCCGGCCTCGGCCGCGGCCTCGACGTCGAGGCGCCGACCCTGCTCCGGGAGGGCTGGGACACGCCCTACCGCCACCCGCGCTACCGCGACACGGCGGTCAGCCCGTTCACCATTCTCTGCCGCGACTTCGCGCCCGCCGAGGGACGCGAGATCCGCCGCCTGGCCCGGCGCGGCTGCCGGACGCACGTGATGTACGCCCACGGGCCGGTGAACGACTTCGAGCCCCTCCTCGGCCTCCCCGCGCCGTGGCTGACGCACGAGAAGCTCGCCGCGCTGCGCCGCGCCGGCGCGCCGTGGCTCGCCCACCATGGCGGAGTCGCTCCGCCGGCGGCGGTGCCATGGAACGCGAACGAGGAGATCTTCCGCCGCTTCCAGTTCGATCCCGCCCTCGACGTCGACGCGGCGGTGCGGGCGATCGCCCGGGAGTGGGCGGGCGAGGCGCACGCCCCGCTCGTCGTGCGCGCCTGGCGCGACGTCGAGGCCGCGATCCGCGGCTGCGCGCCGAATCCGCTCTACCTCTCGTGGGGCGTCTGGTACCGGATCCTCGTCCGGCCCCTCGTTCCCGACATCGAGCTCATCCCCGCCCGCGCGCGGGCCTACTACGAGCGCCACCTCCTCGCCACCCACCACAACCCCAACCGCGTCGACCTCGCCCGCGACGTCCTCTTCACGCTGGCGACTCCCGCGGCGGCGCGCCGGGCGGTCGCGCGCGCGGACCGCTACTCCCTGCCGCGGATCGCGCGCGCGGTCGATCGTCTGGAGGGCGAGGTCGCCGCCCTCGACCGCGGCGATCCCGCCCGCGCCTTCCTCGCCGACCAGCGCGACCGCGCGCGGGCCCTGCAATGCTGGCTGACGACGGACCGCCACGTCTCGGCGTGGATCGCCGACGTAGACGGATACCTCGCGGCCCGCGATCGCCGCGCGCGCGCCGCCTGCCGCCGGCGGCTCGCCGCGACGATCGCCGGCGAGATCGCCAACGCCCGCGCCCTGCTCCATCTCTGGCGGACGAGCCGCGTCCGGTTCCTGGCGATCTCGGCGGGCGCGGAGACGACCTTCCTATACGGAAGGAGCTTCGGCCGCCACCTCGCGCGCAAGATCGCCCTGATGGAGCGCTACGGCGGCGCCGCGCCCCGCATCGACCGCGACATCCAGTGGCGCGTCGCCGCCCTCACCGGCGCGCGGCGAGGAGCTCCCGCACGACGGCGGCGAGGTGGAGGTTGAACTCCCCGGGCCGCTCCATCATGAGGAAATGCCCGACGCCGCTCATCGTCACGGCGTCGAACGAGGGCGCATAGGCGCGGTTCCCGGCCACGTCGGTCGCCATCTCGCCGGCGGCGTTGATGCAGCGCACCGGCGCCGGGCAGGCGCGCAGGGCGGCCTGCGGGTCGAATCCCCGCATCGCGCGGATGAGGGCGAGGCCCACGGCGGGATCCGCGGCGCTCATCGTCGCCGCCACCCGCTCCTGGAGGGCGGGATCGGCGTCCGGCGGGAACATCTGGGCGACGAATCCGCGCGTGAAGCCGGCGAAGTCGGCCTCCAGGCCGGCCTGGACCTCGTCCCACATCCCTTCGGGGTACACGAAATCCGCGTCGTGCAGCGTGTCCACGCCCACCACCCCGGCGACGCGATCGGGGAGGAGCCGGGCGGCGAGGAGGCAGACGGGCCCGCCCATGGAGTGCCCGACGAGCACGGCGCGGTGGAGATCGAGCGTCTCGACCACCGCCGCCACGTCGCGGGCGAGGCTCTCCAGCTTCCACTCGGCCCGCGCGCGGCCCGACGCGCCGTGGCCGCCGAGGTCGAGCGTCACCACCCGGTGGTCCGCGGCGAAGAGGGACGTCTGGGCGGCCCAGAACGAGCGGTTGCAGCACCAGCCGTGCACGAAGACGAGGGCCGCGTCGCCCCGGCCTTGCTCGTCGTAGGCGATCGGTAGGCCGTCGGACGAGGCGGCGGTCGCGGTGCGCACGCCGGCAGTGGTGGCGGCGGCGGTAGCGCAGCCGGCGAGGAGGAAGAGGAGGGCGGAGAGGGGCGCGATCGATTGGAGGCCGGGCATGGGGATCCTCGGGGCGCGGGGAGGGGAACGGCGGAGCATCCTACCCGCCCGCGAGCAGGCGCAGGGCCGGCGGGGCGAGCCGCTCCACGGTCAGGGTCGACGTGTCCGCGTCGGGGCGGTAGGAGCAGGAGTCGGGCGCGGTGCTCGCGACCTTCTCGCCGCGGCCGTAGAGCTCGATCTCGGCCGCCGACGTCGGCGCGAAGAAGGCGAGCACCTTCACCCGCCGGGCGATCGCCACGTGCAGGGCGAGGCTGTCGCTCGTCACGAGCAGGTCGAGGCGGTCGATCCGGGCCGCGAAGTCGAGGAGCGAGTTCTCCGTCCCGCCGTCGACGGCTCGCACGCGGCCCGCGAGGCCGCGGAGGATCTCGGCCTGGCGGGCCGCCTCCTCGGGTCCGCCGAGGACGACGAAGGCGACCGCGGCGGAGGAATCGCGGGCGATCCGCTCCGCCAGGGCGATCGTGCGGCCGACCGGCAGCCGCTTCGCGTCCCAGCGGCCGCCGGCGCCGGTGTTCAGGCCGACGACGGCGCCGGCGGCCTCGAGCCCGGCGCGCGCCATCCACGCGGCGGCACGGCGGAGCGCGGCGGCGGGGATCGGCAGCGCGGGCTCCCCGGGCGCGATCCCGAGCATGCGCGCGAAGAGGGCGGGGTGGCTCTCGCGGTTCGCCGCCTTGCGCCGGTCGGCCTCCGCCTTGCCGAACCGGGAGAGGAGACCCATGTCGAACCACGGGGCCGTGTCGGGCGTGTAGGCGGGACGCCCCTCGGCGTCGAGGTAGGCGCCGGAGAGGATCGCCGGATCGCCGCCGCCGGAGAGGCGGGAGGCGAGGGCGCAGAGCGGCACCTCGTCGTCGAAGGAGAGCACGCGGTCCCACGCCTCGGCCCCGAGCTTCTGGCCCGCGGCGGCGACGGACGAGGGATCCTCCGGCCGCACGCTGTGCACCGCCGCGACGAGGGGATGATGGCGCACGAGGTCCTCCGCGCCCTCCGCCACGAGCCAGCTTACGCGGCAGCCGGGATGGCGGGCGTGGAGTCCGGAGAGGATCGAGGTCGTGCGCAGGACGTCCCCGAGCGCCCCGGTCTTCAGGATCAGGATCCGCATGCGGCCGCTACCCTATTCGATCTGCGCTCCCTCGCCACGAGGGAGCCGCCGCTTTCGCGCGCGGTGGAGGCGGCAAGGAGGCAAGCATGCGTACGAGGATCGTGGCGGTGATCGGCGCCGGCGCCTGCGACGCCGCGACCGCCGAGCGGGCGCATCGCGTGGGCCGGCTCCTCGCGGAGCGCGGCTGCACCGTCCTCACCGGCGGGCTCGGGGGGGTCATGGCCGCCGCGTCGCGCGGCGCGGCGGAGGCGGGCGGGCTGGTTCTCGGTCTCCTGCCGGGGGCCGATCCCGCGGCGGCGAACCCCTGGGTGGGAGTCGCGATCGCCACCGGGATGGGCGACGCGCGCAACGCGATCCTCGCCAACACCGCCGCGGCCTTCGTCGCCGTCGGCGGCGCGTACGGCACGCTCTCCGAGATCGCCTTCGCCCTCCAGCGCGGGAAGCGCGTGGTGAGCCTCGGCTCGTGGGCCGTCGATCCGGCGCTCCTCCCCGCGGCGAGCCCGGAGGAGGCGGTCGAGCGGGCCCTGGAGTAGCTCCCGGACCCCGCGGGCCGCGGGTTTCCGGGCCAGCGCCTTGTGCCAGGGTGGCGACGGGCCTAGGTTGCTCCGCCCCCGCTCGCTCCGACGGCGATCCGGAGCCGTCACCGGCCTGGCGCTCGGGCCGCGCAAGCATCCTCCCCGTGATCGGCTCCCTCAAAATCGCCACGCTTTTCGGCATCCCCATCCGGGTGCACTGGAGCTTCCTCCTGATCGCGCTCGTGATGATCCCGGACCCCTTCCTGCTCGTCGCCCTGTTCGGCCTCGTGCTCCTGCACGAGCTCGGCCACAGCCTCGTGGCGCGCCACTTCGGCATCCGGGTGCTCGACATCACGTTCTGGCCCCTGGGCGGCATGGCGCGGATGAGCAGCATTCCCGAGCAGCCGAAGGTGGAGGGGCTCGTCGCCGTCGCCGGCCCGCTCGTCAACTTCGTCCTGGCCGGGATCGGCGCGGGGATCCTCGTGGCGAGCTGGGCGCTCCTCGGCGAGCGCCCCCGCGCGCTCCGCACGATCGAGGAGACGGGGATCGTCTTCCTCTTCTGCAACCTCGCCCTGGGCACGTTCAACCTGCTGCCCGCCTTCCCGATGGACGGCGGCCGTATCCTCCGCGCGTTCCTGGCCCGCCGCCGCGACTGGGTCGCCGCGACCGAGCGGGCGGTGACCGTGAGCCGGGTCGTCTCCGCCGCGATGGTGGCGCTTCCGCTCGTGCTCTTCTTCACGGTTCGCCCCCTCGCCTCGACCTTCGCCCTCCTGCCGGTCATCGGGATCTACGTCTACTTCGTCGGCACGCAGGAGCTCTTCGCGGTGCGCCTGCGCCACGGGCGTTTCCCGTTCGGCCCCGGCGTGTTCGCCGCCGGCGACCCGCCGCGCCCGCCGCGCGCCGAGGCGGAGTGGACGGCGCGTCCCGCCCCCGATCCCGCCTCGCCGCCCCCCGACGCCGGGGAGGCGCGGCGGCCGGCGGACTGGGACGGGCTCGCCCCCGGCCGCGGCTTCGACGAGGAGCGGATCCGCGCGCTCGAGCGCTACCGGGGCCGCCTGCGCCACTATCGCGACGAGGAGTAGGCGCCGCGCGTCTCGCGCAGGTAGAGGTAGAGCTCGTGCAGGAGCGCGAGGGCGGTCGTCGCCGTCGGGCGGGGCCCGAGATCGACGCCGAGGACGGCGGCATAGTGGCGGGCGCTCCGGAGGAGGAGATCCTCCCGGGCCCGCGCGTGCAGGCCGCGCCGGGCCAGGAGCCGGCGGAGGAAGTCCACGTCCGCGCCGTCGAAGCGCTCGGCGAGGGCGGGGACGAGGGAGAGGCGGCGGCTGGCGAGGCCGGACCAGCACTCCCGGGGGAAGGGCTCGGGGACGGCGCCCCGGCGCGGGTCGCGCAGCGCGATCGTGCCCGCCACGAGGTCCCCGAGCCGCTGGTGGCGCGCGGTCGCGGCGATCAGGACGAGCCCGAGGGGGACGGGGATCGCGAGGAAGAGCTCGAGCGGCAGGAAGAGGGCGCGCACGAGGTGCTGGAAGGCGCTCGCCGGCGTCCCCTGGAGGTCGTGGACGCGGATCCCGAGGAGGCGCTTGCCGGCCGTCCGCCCGCCGAGGAACAGGGGCAGGACCGCGTGGTACGCCACGAGGAGGAGCCCCGCCCCTCCGGCGAGGACGCCGATCGCGAACCCCCCGATCCCCGCCGGCTCGATCGCCCCGGCGACGAGGGCGGCCACGAGGAGCACGAGGTACGCGATCGCGAAGAGCCCGAGGTCGATCCCCCCCGCCGCCGCCCGCGACCCCGCCCCCGCGACCTCGTGGCGCAGGCGGATCCCTTCGGTCGTCTCGACGAGGAGGTCGGTCATGGGCCGGAGGGAGGATACGTCCGCCTCGCCCCCGCCGGCTATCCTCTCCCCATGGCCTCCTCCCCGCCGTCGCCTCCCCCGGATCCGCGCCAGGAGGATCTCGCGCGGCTGCGGCGGTTGCGGGCGCTCCTGGAGCGTCCGGGAGGGGAGCAGCGGTGGACGGACGAGGAGCTGCGCGAGCTGCCGCGGCTCTATCGCCATGCCTGCTCGGTGGTTGCGCGCTTCGAGTCGGCAGGGGAGAGCGCGGGGGTGACGGGCGAGGCGCGCCGGCTGATCGGGACCGCCCACGCGGTGCTCCACCGGGAGCGCACGCCCGGACCCGCCAGCCTCGCTGCCGCCGCGATCCGCCTCTTCGGCGTGGAATGCCCGCGGGCGATCCGCCGCGAGTGGAGGCTCCTCGCGGCCGCCTTCGTCCTCCTCTACGGCCTGGCGGGCCTCGCCGGCGTCGCCGTCGCGCGCGACCTCGACCTCGCCCCCTCCCTCCTCGATCCCGCCGCGGTCGCCGCGGAGATCGAGGGGCTCCGCGCGACGGAGGCGGGCGAGCCCTTCCGGGGGAACTTCGACTTCGGGCTCGGCGAGTCGCCGGCGACGGCGGGCTGGATCCTCGCCCACAACATGTTCGTCGGCATCCTCTTCTTCAGCTCGGCCCTCGTCGCGCCCGTCTATCTCTACCTCTTGGCGACGAACGGCCTCATGCTCGGCACCTACACCGCGGTCGCCGACCACTGGGGGCAGGGAGGAGCGATCTCCTCCATCCTCTGGTGCCACGGAGTGATCGAGATCCAGGCGATCGTGCTCGCCGGCACCGCTGGCCTCGTGCTGGCGCGCGCCGTGCTGCTCCCCGGCCCCTGGACCCGCCGTCGCGCCCTCGCCCTTGAGGGCCGCCGCGCGCTCCGCCTCCTCGCCCCCGTCTTCCCCCTCCTCTTCGCCGCCGGCCTGATCGAGGGCTTCGTGAGCCCCCACGCTTCCCTCCCTGTGCGCCTCAGCGTCGCTGTCGGCACCGGCGCCGTGCTCGTCGCCTGGGCGGTCCTGGGGGGACGGTGGGCGCTCCGGGCGGAAGCCCCGCCCTCCGGATCTCCGGCGACGCCTGGCCCCGCTGGCTCGGCGGCAGTCTGGCCGCCGGGTGCGGAAAGGTGGCGGCCTCCCCCGGATCCCGTTCCCGAAACCCGCGGCGGGAACCGTTCCCCTCCGGCGGACCTCCCGCTGTTGCGACGGATCCGGCGGTCGTTTATACCCACCCGCGCGGACCGGCCCGCCGCCGATCGCCGCACCGGCGGACGGGACGATGCTCGGCGGCATTCCGATTCTGGGGTTTGACCCGATCCACCGAGGGGGAGGATGGCGAGAGCATCCCAGAGGAAGTCCGCGAAGGCCGCGAACTCCGGCGCCACCGTGGGCTACGAGGCGGAGCTCTGGCAGATGGCGGATGCCCTGCGGGGCAGCATGGACGCCGCCGAGTACAAGCACGTCGTCCTCGGCCTGATCTTCCTGAAGTACATCTCCGACGCCTTCGAGGAGCGACGCACCACGCTGGCGGCGGAGCGCGCGCTCGGCGCCGACCCCGAGGATCCCGACGAGTACCGTTCGCAGAACATCTTCTGGGTGCCGCCCGAGGCGCGTTGGTCGCGCCTGAAGAACCAGGCGAAGCAGCCCACGATCGGCCGCCTCGTGGACGATGCGATGATCGGCATCGAGCGCGACAATCCCGCGCTCAAGGGCGTGCTGCCCCGGGACTACGCCCGCCCCGCCCTCGACAAGGAGCGCCTCGGCCAGCTCATCGACCTCGTCAGCAACATCCGAATCGGCGACCGGGAGGCCCGGTCCAAGGACGTCCTGGGCCGCGTCTACGAGTACTTCCTCTCCCAGTTCGCGAGCGCCGAGGGCAAGAAGGGGGGCGAGTTCTACACGCCGCGGTGCGTGGTCAAGCTTCTCGTGGAGATGCTCGAGCCCTACCAGGGCCGGGTCTATGACCCCTGCTGCGGCTCGTCGGGGATGTTCGTGCAGTCGGTCGAGTTCATTCGCGCGCACGCGACCGGGAATGGGAACGCCGGCCGGGCCAGGGCCGACATCTCGATCTACGGCCAGGAGTCGAACTACACGACCTGGCGGCTCGCCAAAATGAACCTCGCCATCCGGGGCATCGAGGGCCAGATCGCCCATGGCGACAGTTTTCACGCCGACAAGCACCCCGACCTCCGGGCCGACTTCATCCTCGCCAATCCCCCCTTCAATGTGAGCGACTGGCGCGGGGAGCTCCTGCGCGAGGACAAGCGGTGGAAGTACGGCGTGCCCCCGGCCGGCAACGCGAACTTCGCCTGGGTGCAGCACATGGTCCACCACCTCTCGCCGGGGGGGATCGCGGGGTTCGTGCTGGCGAACGGCTCGATGTCCTCGAACCAGTCCGGGGAGGGGGAGATCCGCAAGAGGCTCGTCGAGGCCGACCTCGTGGACTGCATGGTGGCGCTCCCGGGCCAGCTCTTCTACTCGACCCAGATCCCGGCGTGCCTCTGGTTCCTGGCGCGCGACAAGAAGAACCGCAAGTTCCGCGACCGGCGGGGCCAGATGCTCTTCCTCGACGCCCGGAAGCTCGGCCGCATGGTGGACCGCACGCACCGGGAGCTGACGGATGAGGACATCGCCCGCATCGCCAGCACCTACCACGCCTGGCGCGGCGAGAAGGACGCGGGCGAGTACACCGACGCGCCCGGCTTCTGCAAGAGCGCCGCGTTGGAGGAGATCCGCAAGCACGGCCACGTCCTCACGCCTGGCCGTTATGTCGGCGCCGAGGCGCAGGAGGACGACGGCGAGCCGTTCGCGGAGAAGATAAAGCGGCTCGTCGCGACATTGTGCGAGCAGCAGGCCGAATCTGCGAAGCTGGACGCCTCCATCGCCGCCAACCTGAAGGAGCTTGGGTATGGCGGGTGAGTGGAAGCCGCTTCGCCTCGGCAGCGTCTGTACGAAGATCGGAAGCGGTGCCACGCCCCGAGGTGGCGGCGACGTCTACATGGACGCTGGACCGTACGCGCTGATAAGGAGCCAGAACGTTTACAACAACGGCTTTCATCGGGAGGGCCTTGCATACATCGGGGAGAGGCACGCTGCCGAGTTGGCGAATGTCGAGGTACTCAAGGGCGATGTCCTGCTCAACATCACCGGCGATTCGGTAGCGCGGGCGTGTCAGGTCGATCCAGGGGTGCTACCTGCACGAGTCAACCAGCATGTCGCGATCATCCGCCCTGAACCCGCCACACTCGATCCGCGGTTTCTCCGGTACTTCCTGGTTTCGCCCGAGATGCAGTCGAAGCTCCTGTCATGGGCGGGTTCGGGTGGAACGCGGAACGCGCTGACAAAGGGCATGATCGAGTCGTTCGACGTGCCTGCTCCCGAGGGCGTCGAGGAGCAGCGCGCGATCGCTCACATCCTGGGCACACTGGACGACAAGATCGAGCTGAACCGGCGGATGAGCGAGACGCTGGAGGGGATGGCGCGCTCGCTCTTCCAGTCGTGGTTCGTGGACTTCGATCCCGTCCGCGCCAAGGCCGAAGGCCGCGACCCCGGCCTGCCGAAGGCGATCGCGGACCTCTTCCCGAACCGCTTCGCGGACTCTGAGCTGGGAGAGATTCCGGGGGGGTGGGATGTGGGTCGGTTCGCGGACGTTGTGGAGCATCGGCGCAATCCGGAGAACCCGCTCGAGTCCCCGGATGCGCTGTTCCAGCACTTCAGCATCCCCGCCTTCGACGACGGTCGGTGTCCGAAGATCGAGCGTGGGGAGGACATCAGGAGCCTGAAGTCACGGGTCCCACCGGGATCGATTCTGCTGTCGAAGCTCAATCCCGAGATCGAGCGCGTCTGGTTGGCCGACGTTGGCGGGGACGACCGAGCAGTCTGCTCCACAGAGTTCCTTGTGTTGCTCCCGCGGCCCCCCATTACGCGGGCCTACGTCTACTGCCTGGCGCGGTCTCCCGTCTTCCGGCAGAAGATCGAGGGCCTGGTCACGGGGACCTCGAAGAGCCACCAGCGGGCTCATGCCGAGGCCATTCTGGATCTCGAGGTGCTCCGCCCCCCGGCGCCGGTCGCCAATGCCTTCGACAAGATAGCGCTTGTGCTCCTTGGCCGGACTCTTGGCTATCGGTGCGAGTCCCGCATGCTCGCCGCCCTGCGAGACACACTCCTTCCGAAGCTCATCTCCGGCGAGCTGCGGTTGAGCGACGTCGAACGCCTCCTGGAGGCCGCTCCGTGAGACCGGCACCGGAGGGAGGGGCCGGCGAGGTCGTCCTCTACGAGGAGCCGGGCGGAGGAATCCGGGTCGAAGTCCGGCTGGAACGAGACACGGTCTGGCTCTCCCTCACCCAGATGGCGGAGCTCTTCGAGCGCCACAAGTCGGTGATCTCCCGGCACTTGCGCAACGTCTTCGCCTCGGGAGAACTGGAGCGAGGGGCAACCGTTGCAAAAAAACGCAACGGTTCAACGGGAGGGCGGCCGCGAGGTGGTTAGGGAGATCGAGTTCTTCAATCTCGACGCGATCCTCTCGGTGGGCTACCGCGTCAACTCGAAGCGGGGCACCGTTTTTCGGATCTGGGCCACGCGGACCCTGCGCGAGCACCTCCTGCGGGGTTACACCGTGAACGAGCGCCGGCTGCGCGAGCGGGGGATGGAAGAAATCGAGCAGGCGGTCGGCCTGCTCGTTCGCACCCTGAGCGCGCCGGCGCGCCTCAGCGACGAGGGGCGGGCGGTGCTGGACATCGTCCGGCAGTACGCCCGGGCCTGGCGGTGGTTCTTCGAGTACGACGAGGGCCGCCTGCCCACAAGACCCTCCCATCCGGTATCGCCGGCCTCCTCGATCCCGCTCGCGGCGCGCGAGAAGCCATCGCGAGCCTGCGCGAGGCGGTGATCGCGCGGGGGGAAGCTGGGGCGCTCTTCGGCCAGGAACGAGGAGAGGCGCTCGCCGCGATCCTGGGGGCGATCGAGCAGACCTTCGACGGCCAGCCGCTCTACCCGAGCGCGCAGGAGCGGGCGGCCCATCTGCTGTACTTCGCCGTGAAAGACCATCCCTTCGCCGACGGCAACAAGCGGATCGGCGCCTTGCTCTTCCTGGACTACCTGCGGCGCAACGGCCTGTTTTGGCGGCCGGACGGCCGCCCGCGGCTGGCGGACAACGCCCTGGTGGCCCTCACCCTGCTCACCGCCGAGAGCGAGCCGGGGCAGAAGGAGCTCTTGATCCGGCTCGTCTTGAACCTCCTGGGAGACGAGGCGCCATGACGAGCCGCGGATTCACGGAGTCCGTCGTCGAAGACGCGGCCCTCGCGTGGCTCGAAGGGGTCGGGTGGGCGATCCGCCACGGCCCCGAGATCGCCCCGGGTGAGATCGCGAGCGAGCGGTCGGCCTACGGGGAGATCGTCTTGGAGAAGAGGCTGCGCGACGCCCTGGCGAGGCTCAATCCCACTTTCCCCCCGGATGCCCTGGAAGACGCGTTCCGAAAGCTCACCCGTCCCGAGGGTGCCGACCTCGTGAATCGCAACCACGAGCTGCACCGCCTCCTCGTGTTTGGCGTGACCGTCGAGGTCTTTCGCCCCGACGGCTCGATCGCCGGCGACCAGGCTTGGGTGATCGACTTCGAGGATCCCGGCGAGAACGACTGGCTCGCGGTGAACCAGTTCACCGTCGTGGAGAACAAGCACGAGCGGCGGCCGGACGTGGTGCTGTTCGTGAACGGTCTGCCGCTGGCGGTCCTCGAGCTCAAGAACGCCGCGGACGAAGAAGCCACGATCTGGACGGCCTTCCACCAGCTCCAAACCTACCAGGCGGAGATCCCCTCGCTCTTCGCCCCCAATACCCTGCTCGTCGTCTCGGACGGCCTGGAGGCGCGGGTCGGGGCGGTGGGGGCGGGACGGGAGTGGTTCAAACCCTGGCGCACGATCTTCGGCCAAGACCTGGCCGATTCTCGGCCGACCGAGATGCAGGTCGTGATCGAGGGGGTGCTCGCGCCCAGAGTCCTCCTCGACTTGGTGCGGGACTTCACCGTCTTCGAGGACGAGGGCGGCGGCAAGCTCACGAAGAAGATCGCCGGCTACCACCAGGTCTTCGCGGTGGAGGTCGCAATCGAGGAGACGCTGCGCGCCGCCGAGCTCGCCGGGGAGGCCAGCCGGGCCGCGGAGGTCCCGGATGGCTACGAAACCGGCCGGCGACCCGGCCGACAGCCCGGAGACCGGCGGATCGGCGTGGTCTGACACACCCAGGGCTCGGGAAAGAGCCTGACGATGGCGTTCTACGCCGGGCGGATCATCCGGGAGCCGGCCATGGAGAATCCGACGCTCGTCGTCCTGACCGACCGCAACGATCTCGACGACCAGCTCTTCGGCACCTTCTCCCGCTGCCGGGAGCTCTTGCGCCAGCCGCCGGTGCAGGCCGAGAGCCGCGCGGACCTGCGGAAGAAGCTCGCCGTCGAGGCTGGCGGCGTCGTCTTCACCACGATCCACAAGTTCCTCCCCGAGATGAAAGGCGACCGCCAGAGCGTCCTCTCCGCCCGGCGCAACATCGTGGTCATCGCGGATGAGGCGCACCGCAGCCAGTACGACTTCATCGACGGCTTCGCGCGCCACATGCGCGACGCGCTCCCCCACGCCTCCTTCATCGGTTTCACGGGCACCCCCATCGAGCTCCAGGACGCGAACACGCGCGCGGTGTTCGGCGACTACATCAGCGTCTACGACATCCAACGGGCAGTCGCGGACGGAGCGACGGTGCCGATCTACTACGAGGCTCGCCTGGCGAAGCTCGAGCTCGACGAGACGGAGCGGCCGAGGATCGACCCGGACTTCGAAGAGGCGACCGAGGGCGAGGAGGTGGAGCGCAAGGAGAGGCTCAAGACGAAGTGGGCGCAACTGGAGGCCATCGTCGGCGCGGAGCGGCGCCTAGAACTCGTCGCCCGGGACATCGTCGAGCACGTCCAGGAACGGCTGGGGGCGATCGAGGGCAAGGCGATGGTCGTCTGCATGAGCCGGCGCATCTGCGTGGAGCTCTACCGCCAGATCGTGGCCCTGCACCCCGAATGGCATGAGGAGGAGGACGAGAAGGGGGCGATCAAGGTCGTGATGACCGGCTCGGCCTCCGATGAGGCGGGCTGGCAGAGGCACATCCGCAACAAGAAGCGCCGGGAAGAGCTGGCGGAGCGGTTCCGAGACCCCGCGGACCCGATGAAGATCGTGCTCGTGCGGGACATGTGGCTCACGGGTTTCGATGCCCCCTCGCTCCACACGATGTACGTGGACAAACCCATGCGGGGCCACGGCCTCATGCAGGCGATCGCCCGCGTGAACCGGGTCTTTGGGGACAAGCCGGGCGGGCTCGTGGTGGACTACCTCGGGCTCGCCCCGAGCTCAAGCAGGCGCTCGCCACGTACACGGAGAGCGGCGGCACGGGAGAGACGGCGCTCGACCAGGAAGAAGCGGTCGCCCTCCTGCTGGAGAAGCACGAGATCTGCTGCGCTCTCTTCCACGGGTTCGATCGATCGAGGTGGACGAGCGACCGCCCGACGGAACGCCTCAGTCTCCTGCCGGCGGCCCAGGAGCACATCCTGGCGCAGAATGCGAAGGACCGCTTCCTCCGCGCCGTGCACGAGCTTTCGCCGGCGTTCGCCCTGGCGGTGCCCCATCCCGAGGCCCTCCGGATCCGGGACGACGTGGCCTTCTTCCAGGCTGGTCGGGCCGTACTTGCCAAGCGCGCCGCAGGTGACGCCCGGCCGGAGGAGGAGCTGGAGCACGCCGTGCGGCAGATCATCTCCCGGGCCGTGGTTCCCGAAGGGGTGGTGGACATCTTCGCGGCGGCGGGGCTGAAGAAGCCCGACATCTCGATCCTCTCGGACGAGTTTCTGGCGGAGGTCCGGGGGATGCCGCGGCGCAACCTGGCCGTGGAGCTCCTGCAGAAGCTCCTGCGGGGCGAGATCCGGACCCGGACGCGGAAGAACGTCGTCCAGGCGCGCTCCTTCGCGGAGATGCTGGAAAGAACGCTGCGCCGCTACGAAGCCCGCGCGATCGAGGCGGCGGCGGTGATCGAGGAACTGATCGCCCTGGCGAAGGAACTGCGGGAGGCGGACCGGCGCGGAGAGTCGCTCGGGTTGAGCGAGGACGAGCTCGCCTTCTACGACGCGCTGGAGGCGAACGACAGCGCGGTGGCGGTGCTCGGCGACGAGACGTTGCGGGGAATCGCCCAAGAGCTCGTGGCCGCCGTGCGATCGAACGTGACCATCGACTGGACGATGCGCGAGAACGTCCGGGCGCATCTCCGCGTGATCGTCAAGCGGATCCTGCGGAAGCACGGCTACCCGCCCGACAAGCAGGAGAAGGCGACGCAGACCGTACTGGAACAGGCAGCGGTCCTGTCGCGCAAGTGGGCAGTTGCATGAATGCTGGATCCGGGCGCCTTGGGTGAGACGGTCGGACCCGACTCGACAAGGGGCGCGGATGGCGCGCTGAATCGTCCCGCCATCGGATTCCGTCGACCCCCGCGCATCCGAGGGACGAGTCGCGACCACCGGGAGGCGAGCTTCCGCCGCTTCAGCCCCCCCGCCGCGCGCGCGCCGCGCCGCGGCGTTCCTCGAGCCAGGCGGCGAGGAGCGGGCCGGCGGCCTCGGCGGGGAGGGCATCGAGGATGCGGGCGCCGGTGCCGGCGAGGGCGCGCAGGGCGCGGCGGCGGTCCTCGACGAGGTCGAGGGCGGCGGCGCGCTCGGCCGTGCTCGCCCCCTCCCCCGCCGCGGCGGCGCGCACGCCGGGATCGTCGAGGGCGGCGAACACGACGCGATGGCGGCGCGCGGCGGCGGCGAGCGCGCGGCGCTGGTGGGCGACGGAGTGGGGATCGGCGACCTCGGAGAGCACGATCACCGTGGCGCGGCGGCGATGGCGGGCGGCGAGCTCGCGCAGGGCGCGGGCGAGGTCGGAGTCGGCGTCGGTCGGCAGCTCCGGGAAGAAGGCCTGCGAGAGGAGCGAGAGCTGGCGCCCCCGCTTGGCGGGGGGCACGTAGGAAGCGAGGCGCCGGTCGAACACCGCCGCCCCGACGCGATCCCCCTTGGCGAGCGCCACCGCCGCGAGCTCCAGGGCCGCGTCGAGGGCCCAGTCGAGCTTCGTCCAGCCGCGCTCGCCCTCCGCGCTGCCCGCGGCGCGCATCCGCCGGCCGCGATCGACGAGGAGGATGAGCTCCTGCCCCCGCTCGACCTCGTACTGGCGCACCATCGGCTTCCCGCGGCGCGCGAAGGCCTTCCAGTCGACGCGGCGCACCTCGTCGCCGGGGACGTACTCGCGCAGCGATTCGAACTCCGTCTCGCCGCCGCGCGCGCGCAGGCGCCGCACGCCGAGATCCCGCCACCGTTCGCTCGCCGCGAGGCGCAGGGTCTGCTTCAGGTGGGCGAGGGCGGGCGCGACCGCCACCTCCTGCGGGCCGGCGAGCCGCACCTCCCGCTCGACGAGCCCGAGGGGCCCGCGCACGCGCACGCGCACGCCGCCGAAGGCGAAGACGCCGCGCCGGGGGGAGCGATAGAGGCGCACGAGCTCGATCCGCCCTGTCCCGTCGCACCGCCCCGCGTCGGCGCCGCCGGTCGGGTCGCCGGCCGCCGGCGCGGCCGCCGCGCCCCCCACGCTCCTTTCGCGCACCTCGAAGGCGGCGGGGAACTCCTCGTGCACGCGCACGCGCCGGCCGGCGGCGCGCGGATGGGCGAGGCGCAGGCGGCGCGGGAAGTCGCGGGAGAGCCCGATGCGCTCGGGGAGCTCGCGTTCGACCTCCAGTGCGCGCCGGCTCGGCGTCAGGAGGAGATCGCCGAGCGCCGCCGCGACCACCGCGAGATCGGCGACGAGGAGGACGAGCGGCGGCCCGTCGAGGACGAGGACGATCCCGGCGAGCCCGACGAGCCCCGCGCCGGCGAGGAGGAGGCGCGGGGTGGGGATCAGCGCGGCACCTCCACCGTGTCGAGGATGCGCGCGAGCACCGTGTCGGGCAGCACGCCCTCGATCTCCTCGGCGGGCTCGAGCATCACCCGGTGCCGCAGGGCGGGCACGAACACCTGCTTCACGTCGTCGGGCGTCGCGTAGTCGCGCCCGGCGAGCGCCGCGCGGGCCTTGGCCGCGCGCAGCACCATGAGGCCGGCCCGCGGGCTCGCCCCGAGCACGAGAGAGGGCGAGCGGCGCGTCTCGCCGGCGAGCCGCACCACGTACTCGGAGAGGTCCGCGCGCACCCCCACGGCATCGACGGTGGCGCGGCCCGCGACGATCTCGGCGGGCGAGGCGACGGCCGTGACGCCGAGCTCCGCGGGCGAGACGGCGGGCGAGCGGCGGTGGGCAGCGGCGAGGAGCTGCGTTTCCACCTCCGGCGCGGGATAGCCGATGAGCACCTTCGCCAGGAACCGATCGAGCTGGGCCTCGGGGAGCGGATACGTGCCCTCGTGCTCGATCGGATTCATCGTCGCGAAGGCGACGAAGGGCTGCGGCAGCTCGTGGCGGCGGCCGTCGATCGTCACCGCCCCCTCCTGCATCGCCTCGAGGAGCGCCGACTGCGTCTTGGCCGGCGCGCGGTTGATCTCGTCGCACAGGAGGAACTGGGCGAACACCGGCCCGGGGCGGAAGCGGAACTCGCCCTCGCCGGGGTGGAAGACGCTCGTGCCGGTGATGTCGGACGGCATGAGGTCGGGCGTGAACGAGATGCGCGAGTACGTTCCCCCGAGCGCGGCGGCCAGCGTCCGCACGAGGAGCGTCTTGGCGACGCCGGGCGGCCCCTCGAGCAGCACGTGGCCGCCGGCGAGCGCGGCGACGAGGCACGCATCCACCGCCTCCTCCATCCCCACGAGCACGCGGCCCGCCGCCTCGTGCACGCGGGCGCGCAGACGGGCGAGGGGAGCGAGCGTCTCGAGGGCGGCGGCCGTCAGCGCAGCAGGCGTTTCTTCCATGCGATCTCCGGACGGGGGGGCGCGGGGAGAGCGGACCGGGCCTCGAGGCGCGCGAGCTCCCTCCCGAGTCGCTCCAGATCTTCCTCGCTCGCGACCGCGCGGTCCAGCCGCGCGGCGGCGAGCCCGGCCGGCCGGCGGCGCGCCCCCTCGACGAGGAGCGTGCCGAGCAGGTTCCAGCGCCGCAGGCGGACGAGCGTCGCCGCCCAGGCGCGCACGCGGGTCAGCGGGGAGACCAGGGCGAGGGGCTCGGGATCGCGGGGGAAGGGGAACGGCCGCGCCGCGCCCCACACGGCGAGGAGTCCGAGAAGGAGCAGGTGGAGGGTGAACGCGCGCGCCCCGGGGGCGAGGGCGAGCGCCAGCGGCGAGTCGGGCCGCCAGTCCCCGAGCGCGTAGTCGTCGAAGAGGATCCGCCCCCCCGGGGCGAGCTCCTCCACGAGCCGGACGAGGAGGAGGGCGTGGCCGGCGCGCCCGATCTCGTCGCGGCCGAGGAGGGCGTCGCTGGCCAGGAGCACGAGCCGACCTCGTCCGACGGGGCGCTCGACGGCGAGCGGGCGGCCTTCCTCGTCCGCCGCCAGGACCTCGAAGTCGGAGGAGATCGTCGCCGGCGCGAAGCGCTCGGCGAGATCGGGGGCGAGCGGGATCTCCTCCCCCGTGGCCAGGACCGCGCGGGCGGGCGCCTCGTCCGGCGCCGGCGAGCTCTCGACCGCGAGATCCGCGACGCCGGCGAGGAAGAGCTCGTCGGCGAGGAACTCGCGCCGCCCCTCGTCGAGGCCGGAGAGGAGCGCGCCCCCCTCCTCCAGGAACCGGCGGTAGTGCAGCGGATCGCGCCGGCGGCGGGAGCCGGTCGCCGCGGGATCTCCGGCGGGCGCGTCGGCCAGGCCGAGCGGCGGCGGCGGGGCGGCCGGCAGGAGGAGGAGGTGCGCACCGGCGGGGAGCCGGCCGGGGGCATCGGTCCATCGCTCGGGGCGGAACCCGAGGGAGACGAGGAGCAGGTAGGCGGGATGGCGACCGTCGGCGTCGGCGGAGAAGGCGCGCCGGCCGCTCGCTTCCTCGTCGGCCGGCAGGAAGGCGGCGAGCACGCCGATCAGGAGGAGGGAGAGGAGGAAGAAGAGGGCCAGCGCGCGCCCCATGATCCCGCTCATCCCTCCTCCTCCCCGAGCGGGCCGAGATGGGCGGTGCAGAGCGCCTCGAGGCGATCCACGTCCGCGGCGGTCGCCGGCACGCGCCCGTAGCCCTTCGCCTCGAGCTCGGCGACGAGGGGCGCAAGGAGCGCGCGCGCCGGTCCGCTCGGGGCGCCGCGGGCGAGGAGCTCGCGGTACGTCCAGGCGTCGCGGTAGGCGAGGTCCCCGCGATCCCCGAGGCCCACGACGAGGGCGAAGAGCGAGAGGCGGAGCGCCGTCCGCAGATCCCCCGCCGCGCGCGCCTGCCGCGCTTCCCGCCGCAGGGCGCGGGCTCGCGCCTTCGCCGCGGGACCGGGCTCCCGCTCGCCGCCGCGGTCTCCCCTCGCTGCCCGCCGCGCCGGAGCGACGAGCCGCGCCGCGAGCAGGACGGCGAGGACGAGCACCAGGCCGGCGAGGATCCACAGGAGGAGGCGCAGCGCCTCCTCGCTCACCGCGGGCAGCGCGAAGGTCTCGCTCATCCACTCTCCGAACCGCTCGAGCACGGTCGGCCCCGCGCCGGCCCGCTCGCCGGCCAGGATCTCGTCGATCCGCGCCCGCACGACGTCCGCGGGGATCGATCCCGGCCCGCCGCTCACGCTGCCTCCTTCCCGCGGCGCGCCACGAGGCGCGCGAGCTCGCGCTCGAGGTCGAGCCCCTCGCGGCGCACGCGCAGATCGTAGTAGTACACGACGACCACGACCGCCTCGTAGGCGACCGCCATCCCCGCGAGCAGGGCGGCGGGTCCGGCGAGCAGGAGCGCCGTCTCGTCCCAGCCGAGCGGCAGGTACCTTCGCGCCAGATCGCGGAACATGGGGTTGTAGCCCCCCTCGGAGAAGAACGTGAGGGGCAGGACGATCAGGCTGCTGACGGAGGCCCATCCCATCCAGCGCCCGAGACTCCCCCCGCCCCACGAGAGGGAGACGCTCCGGGCGACCGCCCGCCCGGGCCATCCCGTCTCCAGGATGTAGGCGGTCGTCGCCACCGCCGTGAGCCAGTGTGCGAAAACACCGGGGAGGACGCAGCAGTAGAAGAGGAGATAGGCCGCGGGGCCCACCGTGACGGCGAGCGCGGCGACCCCGAGGCTCTTGCGCAGCACGGTGCGGATCGCTGCGCCGGGATCGACTCGCTCCGCCAGCAGGTGCGCGGAGGCGACGTGGCACACGCCGGCGGCGGCGAGGAGCTGGACCACTCCTCCGACGAGCGCGTAGCCCCAGGTTGCCTCGAGGACGCGGGGCTCGCGCAGGCGGGAGCCGAAGTAGACCTCCATCCCGATCTCGACGGGCAGCATGAGCAGCGTGCCGATCGCCACGCAGACCGCGAAGCGCGCCGTGAAGACGTCGAAGGCCGTATCGAGGATCTGGCCGACCCCGCGCGGGGCCAGCGCGGGCGGCGCCGCGACGACCTGGGCGCCGCCGAAGCGCGCCCGCCGTCCTCCGGTCCTCTCGCCCCCCCCCTCCGCGCGCGCCGTCGCCCGCACCGGCGCCAGGCGGCGGATCGAGACCTGGGCACCCGGGATGGCCGCCGGCGCTCCTCCGGAGGCGGCGGAGGATCCCCCGCGGCGCGCCGTCCCGCCCTCCGGCGTGGCGGCCGGAAGCGCCGAGAGAAAGGAAGAAGACACCTCTCAGAGGTTCCCGAGGTGGATCGCCCCGGTCGGGCAGTTGCGGGCGCAGGCGTGGTCGCGCGTGCACTCGTAGTTCGAGAGCTTGCGGACCTCGGCGCGATCGCCCCGGTGGTGGTAGGCGTCCGTCTCGCACACCATCTGGCAGTTGCCGCACCCGATGCAGGCGAGCGCGTCGATCCGGATCGACACGTGGTCGCGGGGCGTCACCGGACAGGCGGTGCCCGCGGGCAGGTCCTCCTGGACGAGGTTGCGCGTCGCGGCGTGGGCGAGCAGGACGCGGGTCGCCTCCTCCTCGCCGGCCCGCATCACCTCGGGCACGTGCGCAAAGTCGAAGCGGGACTGGATCCCGAGCTTGGGCTGGATCAGCACCGTCCGCGCGTCGGCGTGCATGTGGAGCTGCTGCTCGGTGATGACCTCCTCGGCGATCTCGAAGGCGCGGTAGAGCGTGCTCAGCACCCGATCCCGGTAGTTGGGGTGCTTGAATGTGGCCTTGATGGCGAGGTCGACGGCGATGATCAGGTCGGGGCGGAGCTGCTTGGCGAAGCGCAGGGGCAGCGCGTCGACCATCCCGCCGTCCATGTGGTGGCAGCCGTCGCGCCGGTAGGGCTCGAACACGCCGGGCAGGCAGCAGGAGGAGTAGACCGCGTCCGCGATGGAAACGTCCTCGAACCCCGGCGTCCCCCAGAAGACCAGGCCGCCGGTCTCGAGGCGCACGCAGTTGCAGAAGAACGGCACGCGCAGGTCCGCGAAGCCGCCGGGGGGCAGGATCGTGCCGAGCCGCTCGCGGAAGAGGTCGCCGCGGTAGACGCTCGAGGCCCGCATCCCCTTCATGAGGAACTTCACGAAGTTGAGGCGGAAGTAGTCCTCCTTCTGGAGGTGGCTGACGATGTCGACCATCCGCTCGATCGAGTACCCGGCGGCGGCCATGGCCCCCACGAGCGCCCCTATGCTCGTGCCGATCACCGCGTCGTAGACGATCCCCAGCCGCTGGAGGGCCTGGAGCACGCCCACGTGGGCCATCCCCCGCATGCCGCCCCCGCCGAGCACGAGCACGGTGCGCGGCTGGCGGCGGGCGGGATCGACCCGCAGGCGGTTCCCGAGGGGCTCGGGAGAGCGGGGGGGGATGGGAGGGCGCGGATCGTTCACGGGCGGGGTTCCGGGCGGCCGATCGGCCCATTCCACGGCTTCGCCCCGGGGCTGTCCATGGGCTCCCTGCGCGCGCGGTCGATGGATCCGGAGGACTCCGGAGGGTTCAATCTCCCCGCCGGACGCCGCAAACGGCCCGGATGGAACGGCATCGTGAACCGAGATCCCGATCGCAGAGTCGTCCTGGCCGCCGGGCTCAGGCTGCCCCAGGCCCGCGCGGGGGGAGTCTTCGCCGCCGAGGACGCCGCCCACCTCGGCGCCGCGGCCGCCCGCGAGCTCCTCGCCCGCGCCGGCGTCGACCCCGCGAGCGTCGACGAGACGATCGCCGGCTGCGTCGGCCCGCCCCACGACCAGGCGAACGTGGGGCGGGTGATCGCGCTCCGCGCCGGGGTGCCGCGCCACGTGCCCGCCCACACCGTGAACCGCAACTGCGCGAGCGGCCTGGAGGCCGTCACCACGGCGGCGACCCGCATCGCGGCGGGCGAGGGCGAGCTCTTCCTCTGCGTGGGCGTCGAGGTGATGAGCGCCTACCCGCTCGTCTACAACCGCGCCGCCACGAAGTTCTTCGCGCGGATGATGCGGGCGAAGACCCTCGGCCAGCGCCTGGGCGTCCTCGCGAGCTTCCGGCCGCCCATGTTCTTCGCGCCGCGGGTCGCCCTCACCGAGGGGCTCACCGACCCGGTCTCGGGGCTCATCATGGGCTCCACCGCCGAGGTGCTGGCCCGCGAGTTCGGCGTGACGCGGGAGGAGGCCGACGCCTACGCGCTGGCGAGCCATCGCCGGGCCCGCGCGGCCCGCGAATCCGGGCGGCTCGCCCGCGAGATCGTTCCCCACGTCCCGCCGGGCGCGAAGCCCGGGGCGCGCGCCGTCGAGCACGACGACGGGATCCGCGACGACCAGACGATCGAGGCCCTGGCCAAGCTGCGGCCCTACTTCGAGAAGCCCGACGGCGTCGTCACCGTCGGCAATTCCTGCGGCCTCACCGACAGCGCGACGGCCCTCCTCGTCACCACCGCCGGGCGGGCGCGCGCGCTCGGGCTCGCGCCGCTGGCGGCGCTGCGGAGCTTCGCCTGGGCGGGCTGCGATCCGGCCCGGATGGGGCTCGGGCCGGTCTTCGCGACGGCCAAGGCCCTCGCCGCGGCGGGGGTGGCGATGGCGGACATCGGCGCGATCGAGCTGAACGAGGCCTTCGCGGTGCAGGTGCTCGCCTGCCAGAAGGCCTTCGCGAGCGATTCCTTCGCCCGCGCGCACCTGGGGCGCGAGAAGGCCCTCGGCGAGCTCCACCCCGGCCGCCTGAACCCGAACGGCGGCGCGATCGCGCTCGGGCACCCGGTCGGCGCGACGGCGGCGCGGCTGCTCCTGACCGCCGCCCACGAGCTCGCGGCCGGCGACCACGCGCTGGCGCTCGCGACGCTCTGCATCGGCGGCGGACAGGGCGGCGCGGCGGTCCTGGAGAGGATGGCGCGATGATCGACCTCGCCGGGATCCCGCTGCCCGCCGACGCCCCGCCCCCGGGGACGTGCTGGCGGATCGAGCGGCCGGCGCCGGAGCTCGTCCGGCTCCACCTCGATCCCCCCCACCGCCCGAAGCTCGCCGTCTTCGACGTTCCCGTCCTGCGCGACCTCGATCTCGCGCTCGCCGCGCTCGCCGCCGATCCCGCCCTGCGAGGGCTCGTGATCGCCGGGCGCGAGCCGCTCTCCTTCGCCGGCGGCGCCGACATCGAGACGATCGCGCGGTTCGCGGAGAAGGAGCACGCCGAGAAGTTCGTGCGCGAGGGGCAGGCCCTCTTCGAACGCCTCCACCGCCTCGGCCGCGAGGGCGGCGGGCGCCTGTGCACGGTGGCGGCGGTGGGCGGCGCAGTGCCGGGCGGCGCGTGCGAGATCGCGCTCGCCTGCGACCGCCTCGTCCTCGCCGACGACCCGAAGACGCGGATCGGGCTCCCGGAGGTCCTCCTCGGCATCTTCCCCGCCTGGGGCGGCTCGCAGCGGCTGCCGCGGCGGATCGGCGTGCCGGCGGCCCTCGACTCGATCCTCGCCGGGAAGCTCCACCCGGCGAAGAGGGCGCTGCGCCTCGGGCTCGCCGACCGCCTCGCGAAGCCGGCGTATCTCTGGCGCGTCGCGGAGGAGATCGCGCGCGGGGGGATCGCCTGCCCGCGGCGGGAACGGCGGGGCTGGCGGCTCTGGCTCGTCGATCGGAATCCCCTCGCCGGCGCGGCGATCGCCCACCTCGCGCGCCGGGGCGTGATGAAGGAGACGAAGGGCCAGTATCCCGCGCCGCTCGCCGTGCTGCCGCTCGTCGTGCGCGCCCCGCGGATGCGCCTCGCGACGGGATTGGCGGCCGAGCTTGCCGCCGTGGGGCCGCTGGCCGCGAGCGACGTGTCGAAGAGCCTGGTGAACCTCTTCCTGCTCTCCGAGGCGGCGAAGAAGCTCGGCGTCGGTCCGGACGGCGAGAAGGCGCCGCGGATCGCCCGCGCGGCGGTGATCGGCGCCGGGGTGATGGGCGGGGGGATCGCGAGCCTCCTCGCCGAGAAAGGCGTCGAGGCCCGCCTCCACGACCTCGAGCCGGCCGCCCTGGACGCCGCGGTGCACGCCCATCGCCGGGAGATCGAGAGGAAGCGGAAGCGCCGGCGGATCGAGCGGCCGGAGGCGGACGCCGCCCTCGACCGTCTCGAGGTGACGCGCGCGCCGGTGGGCTTCGCGCGCTGCGAGCTCGTGCTCGAGGCGGTCGCCGAGCGGCTGGAGGTCAAGCGCGCCGTGCTCGGCCGGCTCGCGACGCTGGCGCGCCCCGACGCGATCCTCGCCACGAACACCTCGTCGCTCGCGGTGGACGCGATCGCCGCCTCGCTGCCCCGCCCGGAGCGCGTGGTGGGGATGCACTTCTTCAATCCCGTGCGCCGCATGCCGCTCGTGGAGATCGTGCGCGGGACGGCGACCGATCCCGGGGTGATCGCGCGCGTGGCGCGGCTCGCCGTCGATCTCGGCAAGACGCCGGTCGTGGTGAAGGACGTGCCGGGCTTCCTCGTGAACCGCCTGCTCGGCCCCTACCTCGACGAGGCGCTGCGCCTGGTCGAGATGGGCGCCGATCCCGCGGCGATCGACCGCGCCCTCGTCGATTTCGGGATGCCGATGGGCCCGTGCGAACTCGTCGACGAGGTGGGCCTCGACATCGCCGCCCACGCCGGCGCCTCGCTCGCCGCCGCCTACGGCGGGCGGATGGCGGCGACCGGCTTCCTGGGCCCCCTCCTCGCCGCCGGCCATCTCGGCAAGAAGAGCGGCGCCGGGATCTACCTCTGGAAGCCGGGCCCGGCCGGCCGGCCGGCGAACGGCGGCGTGAACCCCGCGCTGCCCTCCCGGCGCGGTCCCTTCACGCTCACGATGGTCGAGGTCCTCGACCGCCTCGTCTTGGCGATGGGGAACGAGGCCGCCCGCTGTCTCGAGGATGCGGTCGTCGCCGGCCCCCGGGAGCTCGACCTTGCCACCGTCTTCGGCACCGGCTTCGCCCCCTTCCGCGGCGGCCTCCTGCGCCACGCCGACGCGGTGGGCCTCGCGGAGATCGTCGAGCGCCTCGAACGCCTCCACGCCGCCCCGGACGTCGCGGGGAGCGAGCGGGCCGAGCGCTTCGCCCCGGCGGCGTCGCTCGTCGAGCGGGCGCGGGCGGGGCGGTCCTTCCACGGCTGAGCGAGCGGGTGGGCAGGAAACCGGCTCGACCGCCGGCCGGGGCGGGCGGGAGGATGGAACGGGACTCCCGGGGCCGCGGCACACGCGAAAGGCGCGGAGCGCCGGCCACTCGTGCACGTAGGCCCAGCGGTCGATTCTCTCGATCCACCCGCCGTAGGCCTGGTCGGGGTAGACCTCCGTCGGCCAGTAGAAGAACACGTCCCAGTTCAGGAAGCCGAGGCTGCAGGGCACGCGCAACTCCCACGTCTCCTCGCCCCGGGGTCCGAGAAGAGTGTTCTCGTCGTCCGGGAGGCCGACCCGGTCCTCCACGTCCTCGACCGTCATTCCGACAAGATCGTCGCGCGCCTGGAGGTCGTGGATCATGGCGAGCCGGCGCTCCGGTTCGGCCCGCCAGATCCGCGAATCGAAGGGCTGCCGGCCCAGAATCAACGGCAGGCGGTCCGTGTCCACGGCCACCGTCTCGCCGCCGGCGACGACAAGTACCAGAATCGATTCGTCCAGGTCCCCGAGACCGAAGTAGTCGGGGGCGTCGGGAATCGCCCCGTCCGGGGGACGACCCAGGCTCCAGGCGAGAATCCACGGGTCGTAGGCCGGCGTGCGGAATGCCCCGTACTCGTACTGCGGGTACATGGGCATCCCCGTCTCCGGGACGCCGTCCAGATAGTCTGGCACGAGCTCGCGGAGGGAGAACGGCGGGTGCCCGCGGTCGTGCTCGTAGCGGCGGATGGCTTCGACGAGCGGCTCGGATCTCGCCGCCAGCCGCCGGAACGCCTCCGGGCGGGCGAGATGCGCGCGTGGCTCGACCACGAAGCGCAGGGCGAAGAGCGCGGAACACGACGCGAGCGGCGCGAGCGCCGTCAAGGCCGTCCACAAGACGGACCGGCGCATCTCCCCTCTCACCACGAGGGCGCCGATGGCGAAGAACGCGGCGGCGAGCACGCCCAGGACCACAAGCACGAGGAGGCCCCCGATCCCCACCACGCTGACCAGCTCGTGCGCCTCCTCCCAGCCCGTCCCCACCCACCCGACGGGAAACGGGCCCCAAATGGTCGAAAGCACGAGGACGGTGGGGATCGCGACGAGCGCGATCCAGATCCCACGCAGGATGCGCAAGGCTCTCACCCTGCCGATCGTAGCACGCCCTTGCCGTCGCCGCGTGCCGGCTGCAGCCCCGGTACCCGTGCGGCGAGTGCCGCTGGAAGTGGCACTCGTTCGGGGGGCGGTCGTCGGTGAATCGTGGATCACCCCCCGGAGGGCGCCTCTCAGCGAACCACGAAGTCGTGCGTCTCCTCCGCCCCCGCGACCCCTTCCCAGGTCTCCGTCAGCACGGCGGTGCGGTCGCCCGGGCGGAAGACCAGGATGCGGTAGCGCGCCACGTCCGGCAGCTCGACCTCATAGCCCCCTTCGGCGCTCGTCGTCGTGAGGTAGGCGGTCCGCCAGAGCTCGAGCGTGCCCTGTGCATCCGGCTGGAGGCAGAAGAAGCCGATCTCCCAGGCGACGAGCGGCTCGGTTCCGTCCGGCCCCCGGATGCGCCTCGACAACCGTTTCGCTGCCAGCCCCCGGAATCGGCCGTCGCGCAGCCGGGGAATCCGGATCGTGAGGAGATCGGGGCCGCCGGGCGGGACGGCAACCTGATAGGCGACCCCGTAGAGGTCGCCGTGGGAGTTGTCCCACCCGGGCCGTTCGCCGCGGTCGTTGAAGGTGAGGCGATGCGGGAAGGGCCGCTCGCAGACGAGGGTGAATCGGCCCACCTCGTCGGTGACGGTGGAGGGTGCGAACCGACCCCGTTCGACGAATGCGACGACCTGCACTCCCGGCAGGGGCGCGCCGGTCGCGAGATCGACGAGCAGCCCCTCGTAGCGCGGGCCTTCCAAGGCGAGGTGGATCCCGTATCCGTCCTCGGCGTCGAGGGGCATGTTCGCCTCCCACCGCCGCCCTCTGTCCGCCTCGATCTCCAGGCGGCCCCAGTTCAGCCCCTGGAGATCGATGGGGATCGTCCCGTCAGGGAGGAGAGCGACCCAGTCTCCGTCCACCGCGCGGGCGCGCCAGGCCGCGAGGTCTTCGGGCGCATCGGTCACGACGCGCGGATGCCGGGGAGCGCCGGTCGCGGGGAGCTCGATGCGCACCGTCTCCCGATCGCCGTCCGCGAGCTCCACCTCGGCCGAGACCGCGTCCACGAAGCCTCCCGTCGCGGGGGCGAGCGGCACCCGGACGCGGAACGTGCCCCGGGGAGGTCGAAGAACACGACCTGCCCCTCCCCATCGGTCTTCCGCCAATCGCCGCGGCCAGGGGGTCGACGAAGACCACGGTGTGGTCGGCCCGCGGGACGCTCCTCCCGTCCTGCACGAGTACGTCAATCGCTCCCAGTCGCTCGAGATCGATCACGAGCGGCCCGTCGCTCGGAAGGTCCACCTACCGAAGGTGGCTGTGGCGGCTCTCCGTAACGCGCAGGAGATGGCCCCCCTCCGCTCCCTCCAGTCGGAAGTCCCCCTGCGCGCCGGTGCGCCGAGCGTCGATCGTGTACCCGAGCCCCCCGGGGGGTCGCCAGCGGCGGCAACTGTACGAGGACGCTTGCGACCGGGACGCCGTTCGCGAGGACTTGTCCTTCCACGGCCGGCAGCGGGCCGGAGACGAGAGCGACGTCGATCTGGCCTTCCGCAGGCAGGTCGGTGAACCGAGCGCGCCAGGGAAGGTGCCCCTCGGCCCAGACGGTAAGGCCGAACGTGCCATCGGGCGCGGTCACCGCCGTCCAGGACTCGAACAGCGGCGACCTCGCCTCGTCCCCCTCGCCGGCGAGCGCGTGGAATCCGGCCTCCCCCCAAAGGAGAAGCGCAATCGGCGCGGCGATCGGAGCGCCGGAGGCATCGACGACTCGGCCCGTGAACTCGCGCGCAGCGCGCAGGAGGATCGTCCATTCCCGGTCCGGATTCGCCGCCGCGACCTCGCACGGGGAGTACGGCTCGTGCGTGCACCGGATCGTTCCTCCCGTCGCGGGCCCACGAAGCTCGAAGGTGCCGTCCGCGCCGGTGCGCGCGACGGCGATCGGCTGGCAGTCGGCCGAGGAACGCCCGTAGACGGAAAGCACCTCGTCCAGGAGGCCGGACGCGGCTTCCAGGAGCCGTTCCCAGGTCTCGCTCTCCAGGTGCGGCCAGGCGCCGCGGGCCACGATCCATCCGCCGCCGTTCTCCTGCCAGATGTGGTCAAAGGCTTCCGCCTCGAGCTCCTCCAGGGTCCGCGCGCCCGGCGGATGGAGCTCGACGACGGGCCCCCGCGACGGGGAGGGCCGTGAAGTAGTCGAGCACGCGACCGCGTAGGGGAGCGAGCTCGGGGACCGGGGCGGCCTCGACGGGGGCCCGCGGCGCCGTGGCGCCAGCGGGGCCGCCGGGGGGAACCTCGCTCGGCTGTGCGGTCGGAGCCGGGAGGACGTCAGCGATCGCGGCGATCGACCGCGGATCGAGGCGCGAGTCGTTCCCGCCCGCCGGCCACAACACGCTGCTGGCCGCCACGATCCCCACTGCGACCAGGACGGCGGCGACGAGCACGACCTTCCTCGTCATGAGGAGCCCTCCGAGGGTGAGGGACGTCGTTCCCGGGGCGGCGGCCGCCTGCGCCTGATGAATGGCGGCGCGCCGGATCGCCGCCAGACCCCGCGCTGGATCGAAGAGCAGGAAGGCCGCGGAAGCGAATCCGGACGGCAGGAGGCGGCGCAGATCCTCCATGCCCCGGTGGACCCGCACGCGCACCGCACCGGGGCTTTCCCCGCGGAGATGGGCGATCTCGGCGGGAGCCAGGCCGTGGCGCAGGCGCAGGAGAAGGACCTGGCGGGTGGGCTCCTCCAGGCGGTCGAGGGCCTTGGCCAGAGATCCGGTGAGCTCCGCCGCTTCCGCTTCTTCCAGCGGCGAGCGGGCGACCCGCTCCCGCAGCCGCGCAGGGTCCGGCTCGCGCGCGGCGCGTCGGCGCGCATAGCGAGCCTGGCGGGCGAGGATGCCCGACAGCCAGGGCACCAGCTCGCGAGAGGCCTCGAAATCATCCGCGCGCTCGATCGCGGCGAGGAAGGTCTCCTGCACGAGATCCTCCGCCTCGTCCGCCCGCCCGACCAGGTGCACGGCGAGCCGCAGGAGGCGCGGCGCCACGAGATCGAAGACCTGGGCGATCCACTCGGGGTCGCGGGTCTCGCGGTAGCGGCGGAAGAGCCAGTCGGGGTCCGGCATGGGAGGGACGCCCGCTTCTTTGCACGGCAGGCCCAGACGTTACCGGAAACCCCGTGCTTCGTGCGGAGGTCGCTCAGGATGCCTCGGGCCGGGGTGCAGGCGAGGCGGGAAGGGGGGCTCCTTCGGAACGCATCGGTGCCCGCACACGCCTCCTACCCTCCGGCGCCCGTGGGGCGTACGCTCTGGGCGATGGACGATGCAGCGCGCAGGGCCCGGGAAGGGATCGCCGCGGCGGAATCCACGTTACCGAGCGAGGGGCCGATCGTCCTCTCCGAGGAGTACCTGCGCCTGGTCGAGCGGGCCGAGAAGCTCCCGGAGAGCCGACCGGGAACGGACAAGACCTGGATCGAGCGCACGCTCGAGGAATGGACGCGCCTCGTCGAGACGGCCCGGAGGATCCCTCCGTGATGGCTTCCTTTGTCGAGTTGGCGCGGGCGCTCATCGACCTGCGTGTGTGCTACCTCCTGATCGGTGTCTCCGGCGCGAACCTGCACGCGCACCACGCGGGGGTCGTGTTCACGACGCAGGACCGTGACGTGTTCCTCCCTCCGGACGCGCGCAACCTGTGGCGCGCGTGGCAAGCCTGCGAGTCCTGCAGCCTGGAGCTCTCCAGCGCGGGGAGGCCGTTGGACCAGCCTCGGGATCTGGCCCTCGCCGAGCGCGTCGTCCAGAGATTGGCCTCGACGAGCGCGACGGACAGGAGAGGACTCCAGGTCGACCTGACGCTCCTGATGGCGGGTTTCACCTTCGACGAGGTTTGGCGCGAGCGGGTTGCTTTCCGACTCGAAGGCGTCGAGGTCCCGGTGGCCCGGCTGAAGCACATCGTCGCCTCGAAAGCTGCTGTCGGAAGGGACAAGGACCGCCTGTTCCTGGCCACCCACGCCGCGGCCTTGCGGGAGCTCCTCGACTCGGACGAGCGTTGACTCCGGCGCGGGGAGCTGCCTCGGAATGCCGGGCCCAGGCGAAGGCGGAAAGCGGGTCCATGATGGGGTGTCCCGGGTACCATGCCGCCGATCCCCGCCGTCAGGCGGAGACCGCTGAGCCCATCGATGGCGGGAGGTGCGGAGCGCATGGATCCTCGAGACGTCTTCGGAATCATCGTTCGGACGATCGGGTTGCTGCTGTTGCTCTCGTGGGCCCCCCTGCTCGTGTTGAGCGTCTTCGCTCGCGATGGCCGCGGCGTGCTCGTCTCCTTCGTCGTGTGGGCGCTGGGCGCGTATCTCCTGCGGGGAGCGCCGTATCTGCTCGCATTCGCCTATCCCGGCCAGTCGCCCGACCGATCTCGCTCCTTGCCGTCCGGCGACCCGGCGCAGTCCGACCGACCTTCGTCCCCGACCTGATCGGCGGGAATCTCGTGGATTCCGTCCCATCCGGGTTCCCGGGGAGCATCGCAGTGGTCGCCCTCGCCCGGCTGGTCCGATCGTCACCGGGAATCTCGTGCTTCGGTCCGCCGCCCTTGCAGCAGCGGGGCGCGGAGAGCCGGCGGCGCACCCGGCGCACGTCTCGTCCTTTTCGCGGGCATAATCCAGCGGTAATGACGCGGGGGCCCGGCACCCCTACGGTTCGGAACGGACACGAGCCGCGGTGGCGACGCCGCGGAAGGACCCTGATCGCATCGAATACTTCGCATGAGCCACCGAGTCACCGCCCGCGCGTTCCTGTCCCTGATCGTCCTCCTCGCGGCATGTGCGGCGCCGTCCCGGTCCGGCGCGCCGGGCGAGCCCACCGGCCGGGCCGCCCGGGGATCGCCGCCCTCCGCCGGGCGGGCCGCTCCGCCCCGCTCGGCCTCGACGGGATGGGAGATCGGCGGCGCGGGCGGGGTCACGCTCGGCGACGGCGAGCCGGCGAACGACCTGACGACCTACGGCGTGTTCGCCCGGAGGCGCCTGAACGACGTATGGGCGGCCCGGTTCGCCCTGGACCGGATGAGCTACGACTTCGAGCGGCCCGCCAAGCTGCTCGGCATCACCCAGGATCCCGGCGCCGAGGTGGTCGACGCCGCCGCGACGGCCACCACCCTGAGCGCGTGGATCGAGCGCACGTTCGGCGGCGCGGAGAGCGCGAACGAGTGGTTCGCCGGGGCGGGACTCGGGCTATCGAGCGTCGACGTCGACGATGCCTCCGGCCCGGTGGCCGGCGGGGGGAGCTTCGACATCGCTACGGACGCCGGAACGGAGATCCTGGCGTCGTTGGACGCCGGCTATCGCCGCGCCCTCTCCGCCCACTGGACTCTCGAGGGTCTCCTCCGCGTGAACCAGCACTTCGCCGACTGGAAGGTCGTGGACCGCGTGTCGGGGGCGGAGGGCACGGTCGACGACTACACGACCTGGTCGTTCCTGCTCGGGATCGCCTACGGCCTCTGACGCGCGGCGCCCGTCCTCCTGGAGATGCGCTCGGCGAACAGCGCCGAATGGGGGAGCGTTCAGTCAGGTCTCCCTCCTCGATTCTCGATCGCCGCGGTCCCCGGAGGAGTCGACACCTGCGCTGACCCCGGGGGAGGATCCGCGCCCGCCATGGGTATGCGCAGCCTACAGCGCCCGATACCCGTGCCGCAAGCGCCGCAGGAAGTAGTACTCGTTCAGCGGGCGGTCGTCGGTGATCGTGAAGGTGGCGAGCTGGCCGACCCAGTATTCGAGCTCGGCGCGGGGGAGCTCGGCGGCGGTGACGCGGCGGAGCTGGGCGAGGGCCGTCGACTCGGGGCCCCACTCGACGAGGTCGGCGGCGGCGGCGGGGGGAAGGAGGGCGGCGAGCTCCTCGGGCGTGCGGGGGGGGAGCGGGTTTGCGCTGCACAGGAAATGGAAGCCCCAGCCGTCGAGACCCCGGAAGATGCGGACGTGGGGAAAGGAGGCGAGGAGGGCGCGCGCGATGCCGGCCTGGATCCGGTCCTCGCCGCCTGGGCACCACTGCTGGAGGATCCCGTCCGGGGTGAGGTGGGCCTTCACCACGGCGTAGAACTCCTCGGAGTAGAGCAGGCTCGAGCCCGCCGCCTCGACGGGAGGCGGGGGATCGATCGTGACCACGTCGAAACGCTCGTTCGTGCGCTCCAGGAAGCGCCGCGCGTCGTCGATCACGACGCGGACCCCGGGGCGGGCGAGCACCGCGGCGGCATCAGCGTGGAAGAAGCCGAAGAGGTCGGGGACGCTCGGCACGAGCTCGACCACCGCGGCCGGCACGTCCCAGGTCGTCAGCGACCGGAACGTCGTCCCCATGCCGAAGCAGAGCGCCAGCGTGTTCGCCTCGCGCTTCCCGCGCCAGGCGAGCGGCAGATGGGCCATCACCTTGGTCATCGGGGTGAGCTGGGTGATTCCGCAGCCGTTGATGAGGAGCTGCTTGCCGGCCGCGGGATCCTCGCCGGCGATCGAGGTCGCGGTGGCGTCGTAGCGCACCTCGCGCACGCCGGGCGTCTGCTCGAAGCCCTTCGCCGCCACGACGAGGACCATCGCCGCCGCGAGGGTCGCGCCGAATGCGACCCGGCGGCCCGCCGCCCGCCCCGCCGCCGCCCGGCCGAATCCCACCGCCGCCCCGACGGCGATCAGCGGCAGGTCGAGGACGACGAGCGCCCCCCGCTCGCCGAAGGCGGGGAGGAGCCAGAAGCCGGCGAGCAGCGGGCCGACGAGGCAGCCGGCGATGTTCACCGCGTAGGCGCGACCGGCGCGATCGGGATCGCCGCCCGACCAGCGGTCGACGAGCATCGGCGTCAGGAACCCGAAGGCGGCGCACAGGGGTGCGATCCCCGCGACCACCCGCACCGCGCCGAGGAGAATCGCGGAGATCGCGCCGTACTGCAACCCCTGGGCGGCGGCGGAGCCGAGCGCGAGCCGGAAGTCGGCGGCCGCGAGGGGCAGGAGGCCGAGGAGTCCCACGGCGATCCACGCGTAGCCGCTCTCCGCCCGCGGCCGCCGCGCCGACCAGATCCGGTAGACCTGGGACCCGACGAACGTCGCGACGAGGTAGATCCCGAGGATGGCGGCGAAGGCGTAGACCACCGTCCCGAGGTACGGGGTGAACTGGCGCACCCAGACGACCTCCATCCCCATCGAGCTCAGGCCGGTCAGGAGGAGGAGCAAGAGGTAGCTCCGGCGCGGGAGATCGCCGGGGACCTCGGCGGGAGCGGCGAAGCGGCTCGAGGGGATGGCGAGGCTCATACCGGCCTGCCTCGCGAGCTGCAGGGCCGTGCCGGCGAGACCCCAGTTGAGCGCCATCGCGACGAGGAGCGTGCGCCGGAAGCCGAGAAGCTCGATCAAGACGAAGGCGGAGACCAGCGTGCCGAGCAGGGCGCCGAGCACGTTGGCGAGGTAGAGGAAGCTGAACGAGCGCGGCGACTCCTCCGCCCGGCACTTGCGGATGGCGGACATCGCCAGCGGATACGTCGCCCCCATGCACAGCGTCCAGGGCAGGAGGGAGATCGCGAGCACGAGGCCCGAGTAGGCGTAGTAGGTCCCCGAGCCGAGCTCCTCGCCGCGGGCGAGCTCCTGCACCGCCCGCCGGCCGAGGGCGAAGAGCGCGGGAACGGCGAGGGCGGAGACGCCGATCAGGAACTCGGCGAGCCCGTAGAGGCGCAGCATGCGCGCCGCGGGCGCCTTCTCGCACCGCTTCGCCCACCGCCCCGCCGCCCACGATCCGACTCCGAGGCCGGCCATGAAGAGCGAGACGATGAGCGCGATCAGGGGCGTCGTGACGCCGAAGCTCGCCATCGCCAGCCGCAGCCAGACCACCTGGTAGACGAGGCTCGCGAACCCCGAGACGAGGAAGAACCCGAAGAACCACCGCATGCCGGCGGGAGGGTACGGAGTCGGCACCGAAACCGCCATCCAGGGCACCGTTCTCCGCGCCCCGGGTGGCGGTTTCGGTCCCGACTCCGTACGCTCCCGCGACTCCGCACCCCCGCGTCCGCCGGGAGGATCCCATGGCCGTCTCCGCCGCCGCTGCCCTCGACCTCGCCGCGATCAACACCCTGCGCGCGCTCGCCATCGACGCGATCGAGAATGCGGGATCGGGCCATCCCGGTTTGCCGCTCGGGGCGGCGCCGATGGCCTACGTGCTCTGGCACCGCCATCTGAAGTTCGATCCCGCGCAGCCCGATTGGTACGACCGCGACCGCTTCGTGCTCTCGGCCGGACACGGCAGCATGCTCCTCTACGGCCTCTTGCATCTCTTCGGATCCCTGCCCCGGGAGGAGATCGAGCGGTTCCGCCAGTGGGGATCGCGCACGCCCGGGCATCCGGAGCGCGGCGTGACGCCGGGCGTGGAGGCGACGACCGGGCCCCTCGGCCAGGGCGCCGCCAACTCCGTGGGCCTGGCGATGGCCGAGCGCTTCCTCGCCCACCGCTACAACCGGCCGGGCCATGCGATCGTCGACCACCGGACCTACGCCCTCGTGTCGGACGGCGACCTCATGGAGGGGATCGCGAGCGAGGCGGCGTCGCTCGCCGGGCACCTGGGGCTCGGCCGGCTGACCTGGCTCTACGACGCGAACGACGTCTCCCTCGACGGCCCGACGTCGCTCGCGTTCACCGAGGACGTCGGCCGGCGCTACGAGGCGTGCGGGTGGCACGTGCAGCGCGTCGAGGACGGCAACACCGACCTCCCGGCGATCGACGCCGCGCTTGCCGAGGCCCGGGCGGAGGAGGCGCGCCCCTCGCTCATCGTCGTGCGCACGACGATCGGCTACGGCTCGCCGGGCAAGGCCGGCACGGCGGCCAGCCACGGGGCGCCGCTCGGCGCCGCCGAGGCGGTGCGCACCAAGGCGGAGCTCGGCTGGGAGCACGAGCGGCCGTTCCACGTGCCGAACGAGGTGCGCGCGCACTGCCGGTCCGCCGGGGCCCGCGGGGCGCGCGCGCGCGCCGAATGGGAGGCGCGGCTCGCCCGCTGGGCGGCGGCGCACCCCGCGCTCGACGCGGAGCGGCGCCTGGCCGCCGGCGGCACCCTGCCGCGCGGGTGGGACGAGGAGCTGCCGGCCTTCGCGGCCGGCGCGAAGCTCGCCACGCGGGAGGCCGGCGGCAAGGTGCTGAACGCGCTCGCCGAACGCCTGCCGTGGATCCTCGGCGGCGATGCCGACCTCTCCGGCTCGACCAAGACGGCGATCGCCGGCGCGAGCGACTTCGACGGCCGCACGGGCCAGGGGCGGAACGTCCACTTCGGCGTCCGCGAGCACGCGATGGGAGCGATCGCCAACGGGCTGGCCTACCACGGGGGCGTGCGGCCGTACACGGCGACCTTCTTCGTGTTCGCCGACTACATGCGGCCGGCGATCCGGCTCGCGGCGATGAACCATCTGCCGGTCGTCTTCGTGTTCACCCACGACTCGATCGCCGTGGGCGAGGACGGCCCGACCCACCAGCCCATCGAGCACCTGGCGAGCCTGCGGGCGATGCCCGGCCTCCTCGTCCTCCGCCCCGCCGACGCCACGGAGACGGTGGAGGCGTGGAAGGTCGCGCTCGCGGAGCGCGCGCGGCCGACCGCCCTCGTCCTCTCCCGCCAGGGGCTCCCCGTTCTCGATCGCGGCACCCTCGGCAGCGCCGCGGGCGTGCGGCGGGGGGCCTACGTGCTCGCCGATCCGCCGGGGGAGGCGCCGGCGGTCGTCCTGATCGCGACCGGCGCCGAGGTGCACCTGGCGCTGGCGGCGCGCGCTCTGCTCGCGGCCCGCGGGGTCGCGGCGCGCGTCGTCTCCATGCCGAGCTGGGAGCTCTTCGCCGCCCAGGACGCCCCGTACCGGGAGAGCGTGCTGCCGCCCGCGCTCTCGGCGCGCGTGGCGGTCGAGGCGGGGACGACCTTCGGCTGGGAGCGGTGGGCCGGCGAGCGCGGGGTCGTCCTCGGCCTCGACCGCTTCGGCGCCTCCGCCCCCGCCGCGGTCCTCCTCCGCGAGCTCGGATTCACCGCCGAGCGCGTGGCGGAGGCGGCGCTGGCGCTCGCCGGGCGGTGAGGACCGGCCCCTTCAGCGCAAGTCGCCTTCGCGCCGGGTCGCGGCGTCCGTCCCCGCGTCGCGGTACTTCACGATGAGCGCGCAGGCGACCGCGAGGCCGCGCGCGCGGCCGCGGGGATCGCCGGCCGGGCGCGTGCCGGGGACGACGACGGCCGCGGGGGGGACCTCGAGGGGCCTCTCGCGAGTCCCGCGGAGCTCGCGGTCGTGCACGAGGTCGAAGACGGGGGTCGAAGCGGTGAGGATCACGCCCGCTCCGATCACCGCCCGCGCGCGGACGAGCACGCCCTCGAAGAGCCCGCAGAGCCCGCCGACCAGGCAATCGTCCTCGACGATCACCGGGCGCGCGCCGGCGGGCTCGAGCACGCCGCCGATCTGGGCGCCGGCCGAGACGTGGACCCGGGCGCCCACCTGCGCGCACGAGCCCACGAGCGCATGGCTGTCGATCATCGCCCCGGGACCGATCCAGGCCCCGACATTCACGTAAGAGGGGGGCATGAGGACGACTCCTTCGCCCACGTGGGCCCCCCGCCGCACCGCCGAGCCGCCGGGGACGAGCCGCACGGTCCCGGCGGGAGAGAACGCGCGGACGGGGAGGGCCGCCTTGTCGACGAAGGGCCACACCTCGCGCAGCTCGCCCCGGCCGTGGGCGGCGAGGGGGCTCGCGCGGAAGATGGCGAGGATCTCCTCCTTCACCCACGGCTCGACGTGCCACGTCCCGCCGGCATCCGGCCAGGCGGCGCGCACGTCGCCCCGCTCCAGGGCGTCGAGGAGAGCTTCTCCGCGCGGTCGTGCTTCGCCGGACATGGGGATACGGTGCCGGAGCAATCCTTCCACGATTCGCCGCCCCCGGCGGGGGCGGCGAATCGTGGAAGGATTGCTCCGGCACCGTATCCTACGCGGCTCCGGCGTCGATGCGGGCGAGGAGCGTGCGGGCGGCGGCCTCGTAGTCGGCGATCGCCTGCTCCAGGGATTCCACGGCGATCTTCTCCTCCACGGTGTGGGCGTCCTCGATCCGACCCGGGCCGTAGAGGAGCGGGGTTCCCCAGGCGGGGAGGAAGGGGGCGTCCGTCCCGAAGGCCACGACCGGTCCCTCGTCTCCGGCGGGGAGCGCGAAGCGGATCGGACCGTAGCCCACCGGCGCGACGAGCTCGACGTGCTCCCCGAGGTGCCGCCGGATCCGCGCCTCCACCGCGGCCGGCCCCTCCACGGCCCGCACCATCACGCTGGCCGTCGCGCGCGGAGCGACGACGTTTGCCGCGACTCCCCCGGCGATCTCGCCGATGTTGATCGTGCCGCGGCCGAACACGTCGTCGTGGCCCCACTCCTCCGCGAGCAGGCGCTGGATCGCCCCCACGAGCGCGTGGATCGCCGATGGGCCGCCGGCGAGCGCGCTGTGCCCGGCGACGCCACGGGCGTGCAGCGTGCCGCGGAAGACCCCTTTCCCGCCGCGCACAAACCGGTTGGCGGTCGGCTCGCCGACGATCGTGTAGCGCGGGCGCCACGGAGGGGCGAGCGCTTCGTTCGCGCGCCTGGCCCCCGCGCTGTCGACCTCCTCCCCCACCGTGAAGAGCAGCCCGATCCGCTCCTCCCGGGCCGCCAGGAGCCGGCGCGCCGCCTCGAGCATCGCCACGGCTGGTCCCTTGGCGTCGCACGCCCCCCGCCCGTGGATCGCCCCGCCCCGCCGCGAGGGTCCGAACCAGGGCGGCACGGTGTCGAGATGCGTGCAGAACACGACTCGCGGCTCGCCGGCGCGGGCGAGGACGTTAAAGCGCCCGGGCGCGACCTCCTGGCGTTCGACGGCGAACCCGGCGGCCTCCAGGCGATCGGCGAGAGCGGCGGCGTAGTCCGCCTCGGCGCCGGTGATCGAGGGGAGGGCGATCCAGTCGAGGAGCGCGTCGATCGGCGAGGTCATGGAGGATCGGCGGCGGGGGCGGGAGACCTCACGGCCCGGGGCGGACGTCGAAGCCGACGGGATTCGTCACCGGCGCGTCCGGATCGAGGATCAGCGCCGCCCAGTCGAGCCGCCCGCCCGCGAGGCTCGTGAGCAGGCCCGCCGGCGCATGGAACGCCGCCTCCGCGTGCCCCGCCCCGTCCAGCACGCCATACGTGTTCCGGAACACGTCGCCGTTGCGACCCACGAGGCTGCGCCACGTGACGGCGTCCGGGTTCAGGGGCACGAGGACCTCGCCCCACAGGAACCCCGGCTCCGTCCCCGCGGCGCTCGCCAGGATGAGGTACGGCCGCCCCGCCGCCTCCGGCACGTTCAGCGTCAGCGCCACCTCGCTCGTCTCCTCCGCCGACACGTGATCCCGGCCCGCGAAGAGCGGCGTCGCCTCCTTCACCTCCACCGCCAGGAACGGATAGAGCGTCGCTTTCACCACCCCGTCCTCCGCCGTGATCTCCACCTCGACCGGACCCGGCTTCCGCCCCGCGATCAAGGGGAAGGAGTAGCTGCCGTCGCCGTGGTCGCTCGTCTCTCCGACGCTCGCCGCCGCCGTCGCCGCCACGCTCGCCGCCACCGTCGCGCCGCCCGCCGCGAGCGGAACGCCCTCCACGTCCACCAGCCGCACGCTCACCGTCGCGGACGTCGTCCCGTCCGCCGGCAGAAACTGCGCCGGCGTGCTCGCCGTCGAGAGGACGTGGTCCGGACGCCCGGCGAGCCCCGCCCGCCACGTGTCGTACATCCCCTGCAGCACGAAGACCGGATCGGGATCCTCGACGAGGCCCGAGAAGGAGATCTTCAGGTAGTACTCGCCGGTCGCGCAGCCGTAGCTCGAGGTGCAGTCCCCGTCGATGTCGCCGATGCGCGCGATGTAGACGAGACCGCAGTGCGCGGATTTCTCGAAGTCGGGGGGCGGGGCGCCGCAGCCGGTCGGATCGGCCGGGTCGCACGAGCAGCGCCCGTCGCCGCCCATGGCCCGCGCCGCCTCCATAGCCGCCATGATGCGCTGGCCCAGGTCGCCGTCGGTGCCCACGAGGGCCGCCTCGGCCGCCAGCACCGGCTCCGCCCCGGTCAGGAGGTTGCCCTGGATGGCGTAGAAGCAGTCCCCGGCACGGCCGGTGATGTTGCCGAGCCCCTGGCCGCACTGGGCGCCGCTGAACGTGACGGCGGGGCCGGCGAAGGCGGCGACCCCGTACTGGCGGGTGGCGGGGGTGAGGCCGTTCTCGATCAAGTCCTGGAGGATCTCCTTCGGCGTCCAGCCCGCCTGCAGGTCGTGCCACATGATCAGGCGGTTGCGCGCCCCGCCGTCGATCGTGGACTGGGCGGCCCCGGCGCCCTTGCCGACGACGACGAGCGGGACCCAGCGCCAGAGCGGGAAGTTCGCCAGGCACGTGGCGGTCGCCACGGCCACCTCGCCCGTGCGGGGATTCACGACCACGATGGACCACGTCGCCCCCGCGGGCAGGGCCAGGAGCGCCGTGGCGAGGAGGACGGCCAGGAGCTTCTTCATGGCCCTATCGTAGCCTCGCTCCCGATCTCCGGGGGCGCGCGAGCCCCCGCCGCCCGCCCCGGGGCCTCCCTCCGCCGCCCCCGGCCACCCAAGGGGATCGGCACCCCGGACCGCTCGATCGCTCCTCCGGTTGCCGCGGTTCTCCGGATTCCTCGCTCCGCAGCACGCGCGGCGGCCGCGCGACCCGGAGGCCGGACGAGGAGCGGCACGGGCCGGGCGCCGCACTCCGCCCGGGACGGTGTCCGTCCGGACTCCCTGTCGCGTCACTCCGCGGGCGCCGCCAGGGTCACGAGCTTCGCCCCGTTGCCGACGGCCTCGCCCTCCGCGACGTGGAAGCCCTTCACGATCCCCGCCATCGGGGCGGCGATCTCGTTCTGCATCTTCATCGCCTCGAGGATGAGGAGGGGCTGCCCCTTCGCGACCACTTCGCCTTCCCGCGCGAGGAGCTCGATCACGACCCCCGGCATCACGCTCTTCACGACGCCGCCGTGCCCGCCGCTGGCGCGAGCGGCGGAGTGGGCCGCGCGCTCGCGCTCGTCCTCGATCTCGATCGTGTACAGGGCGCCGGCCACCGTCACCACCGCGCTCGACGCGTTGCCCTCGATCGACACGGCGTAGCTCGCGTCCCCCACGTAGAGCGCCACCTGCCCCAGGCGGTCGACTTCCTCGAAGCGCACGTCGAGGGGCGCCCCGTCGTAGCGCACCAGGAGCTCGCCCAGGCGTTCCGAGAGCTCCACCTCGTGCGGCGCTCCGTTCACGGTGACGAAGTACTTCACGGGCGCGCCTCTCGGCCGGAGCCGTCCGCGGGTAGCTCGCGCCAGGCCGTCACCCGCCCGCGCCCGCGCTCGAGCCATCCCCGGCGCTCCCCGCCCGATCCGGCGAGGGCGCGCCGGCGGGCCTGGGTCCAGCGGTGGATCGTGGCCGCCACCGCCGCCGCCTGCACCTCCGCGCCCGCGTGCCCCTGGAAGTCGAAGCCGTCGAGGATGTGCGTGTCGTAGGTTCCGGCGCGGAAGCGCAAGTCGGCGAGCACCGCCAGGCCGGCGGGAGCGCTCGTCCGCACGCCGCCCACGTTCAACTCCTGCAAGGCGCGGATCATCCGCGCGATGGCGGTGGGGCGGTCGGGTCCCCACGCGATGACCTTGGCCAAGAGCGGGTCGTAGCTCAGCCCAACCTCGAGACCCCGGTAGAGCCCGGAGTCGATCCGCACCCAGGGCCCGCCGGGGAAGCGCAGATTGCTGATCGTGCCCGTCGAGGGCACGAACCCGTGGGCGGGATCCTCGGCGTTGATCCGCACCTCGATGGCGTGTCCGCGGAAGGTCACGTCCGCCTGCGAATACCCGAGCTCCTCGCCGTTCGCGACGTGGAGCTGCTCGCGCACGAGATCCCGCCCGGTGATCATCTCCGTGATCGGGTGCTCGACCTGCAGGCGCGTGTTCATCTCGAGGAAGTAGAAATGGGGCTGGCCGTCGGGCCCCGGGCTGCACATGAACTCCACGGTGCCCGCCCCAACGTAGTCCACACTCCGCGCGGCGTCGAGCGCGGCCTGGCCCATGCGGGCCCGCAGCTTCCCGTCCACCAGCGGCGAGGGCGTCTCCTCGACGAGCTTCTGATGGCGGCGCTGGACGGAACACTCGCGCTCGCCGAGGTGCACCCCGTGGCCGTGCCGGTCGAACAGCACCTGGACCTCGACGTGGCGCGGCCGGTCGAGATAGCGCTCGAGGTAGAGGCGGCCGTCGCCGAAGGCGCTGACCGCCTCGCCGGCGGCGGTGCGGAACGCTCCCTCGAGCTCGCCCGCCGCGCGGACGACGCGGATCCCCTTGCCTCCCCCGCCGGCCGCCGCCTTCAGGAGGACGGGGTAGCCGATCGTCTCCGCCGCCGCGCGGGCCGCCCGCGCGTCCGCGACGGGATCGACGAGGCCGGGCACGAAGGGCACGCCGGCCGCCTTCATGATCCGGCGGCTCACGATCTTGTCGCCCATCTTGGCGATCGCGTCCGGCGGCGGGCCGATCCAAACGAAGCCGCGTTCGATCACCCGCCGCGCGAATTCCGCGTTCTCGGCGAGGAATCCGTACCCGGGGTGGATCGCCTCGGCGCGCCCGCGGGCGGCCGCGGCGAGAATCTTGTCCATGTCGAGGTAGGACTCGGCGGGCAGGGATCCGCCGAGCGGGATCGCCACGTCGGCCAGGCGCGCATGCAGCGAGCAGCGGTCGACCTCCGAGTACACGGCGACGCACTCGATGCCCATCTCGCGCGCGGTCCGCAAGACCCGCAGCGCGATCTCCCCGCGGTTGGCGATCAGGATGCGCTTGAACATGGCGGGAGCCTCTACAGCGGGATGTTGCCGTGCTTGCGGGCCGGCCCGGGCTCCACCTTCGTCCGCAGGAGCTCCAGGCCGCGGATCAACATCGGGCGCGTCCGGTGGGCCTCGATCACGTCGTCCACGAACCCCCGCTCGGCGGCCATGTACGGGTTGCTGAAGGTGCGCTCGTACTCCGCGGCGCGGCGCGCCTCCTCGGCGGCGGGATCCGCGGCGGCGGCGATCTCGCGCCGGTGGATGATGCGCGCCGCCCCCGCCGCCCCCATCACCGCGATCTCCGCTCCCGGCCAGGCGAGGTTCAGGTCGGCTCGCACGTGCTTGGACGCCATGACGTCGTACGCGCCCCCGTAGGCCTTGCGGGTGATGACCGTCAGCTTGGGCACCGTCGCCTCGCAGTAGGCATAGAGGAGCTTCGCGCCGTGGAGGATGATGCCGCCGTACTCCTGCTCCGTGCCGGGCAAGAACCCGGGGACGTCCTCGAAGGTGACGATCGGGACGTTGAAGGCGTCGCAGAAGCGGATGAACCGCGCCCCCTTCGTTGAGGCGTCGATGTCGAGGCACCCCGCCAGCACGGCGGGGTTGTTCGCCACGAGCCCGATCACGTGCCCCCCGAGGCGGGCGAAGCCGACGATGATGTTGGTGGCGAAGTCGCGGTGCACCTCGAGGAGCGATCCCTCGTCCACCACCAGCTCGAGCACGCGCCGCATGTCGTAGGGCTTGCTCGAGTCGGCGGGGACGATCGTGTCGAGGGATGGCTCCATCCGGTCGGGGGGATCGTCGGCGGGCACGAAGGGCGGCCCCTCGGCGTTGTTCAGGGGGAGGTAGGAGAAGAGGCGGCGCACGAGCGCCAGGCAGGACTTGTCGTCCGGGCTCGTGAAGTGCGCCACGCCGGACTTCGTGGCGTGCACCTCCGCGCCGCCCAGCTCCTCGGAGGTCACCTCCTCGTGGGTGACCGCTTGGACCACGTCCGGCCCGGTGATGTGCATGTACGAGGTGCCCGCGACCATGCACACGAAGTCGGTGATCGCCGGGCTGTACACGGCGCCGCCCGCACAGGGGCCCATGATCGCGGAGATCTGGGGCACGACGCCCGAGGACCGCGTGTTGCGCCAGAACACCTCCGCGTAGCCGCCCAGGCTCTTCACCCCCTCCTGGATCCGCGCCCCACCCGAATCGTTCAGGCCGAGGCAGGGGACGCCGACCTTGAGGGCCATGTCCATCACCTTGCAGATCTTCTCGGCGTGGGTCTCCGACATCGAGCCGCCGAAGACCGTGAAGTCCTGGCTGAAGAGGTAGAGCGGCCGCCCCTCGATCCGGGCATGCCCGGTGACGACCCCGTCGCCGAGCACCTGCTGCGACTCCATCCCGAAGTCTGTGCAGCGGTGCACGACGAAGCGGTCGATCTCGACGAAGGACCCCTCGTCGACGAGGAGGTCGATCCGCTCGCGGGCGGTGAGCTTCCCCTTGGCATGCTGGGCGTCGATGCGCGCCTGGCCGCCGCCGACGAGCGAGGCCTCGCGCTTGGCGTGGAGGAGATCGAGGGAGGTCGGATTCTGGGTCATGGGCGGCGCGCGGCCGGCCCGGGCCGGCCGCGCCTCGGGTCAGCCGCTCGCCGAGGGGAGCTCGACGAGCTCGGTCAGCACTCCCCCGGTCGAGCGGGGGTGCAGGAAGGCGATGCGCGTGCCGTGGGCGCCGGGGCGGGGCGCCGCGTCGATCAGCTCGATCCCCCGGGCCTGCAGGCGGGAGAGGGCCGCCTCGATGTCGCTCACCCGCCAGGCGAGGTGGTGCAGCCCGCCCCCCCTCCGGGCGAGGAACCGCGCGAGCGGGGAATCGGGGGCGGCGGGCTCCACGAGCTCGATCCGCTGGCCGCCGGCGCGGCAGAAGAGGACGTTCACCTTCTGGCCCGGCACGGGCTCGACCTCCCCGGCCTGGAACCCGAGCCCCGCCACGAAGATCGCGCGCGCCTCCGCCAGGCTGGGCACGGCGATCGCCACGTGGTCGAGCTCGAGGAGGAACCCCTCGAGGCCGAGGCTCGCGCCCGCGCGCCGCCGGGGCGGGGAAGGATCGTCCATGGGGGGATCCGGAGCAGGGGGGCGAGGATTCTACTGGACGGGGCGGCGAATCTCCGGAGCCTTCGCGCCGGGAATCCCGGCGCCCGCCCGGGCGGAATATGCCCCCCCGGATGCCGTAGGGTGCGCCACCCCTCTCCCGAACCCTCCCTCCCTCCGCCATGCGGAAGATCCCTTCCCCCTTCCTCCTCCTCGGAGCCGCCGCGCTCCTGGGCGGGATCTCCTTCCTCCTCGTCCTTCCTGGCTCGCCGGCCCCGGAAGAGGAGGCCCTCCCCGCCGGTCGCGGCGCGGCCCCGGACGGTTCCGCCCCCCCGGTCGCCGAGCTCGAGAGCCCGGCCGCCCCGGCGCCCGCGGCGGGCGACGCGGTCGCGGCGGAGGCGGGGCGGACGGAGCTCGCGCTCGCCCCGCGGACCCCCGAGCGCTTCGGCGAGTGGGGGCCGGAGGAGATCGAGGTCGTCGGGCGGGTCGCGATCCCGCCCGGCCTGCCGGCGGATCCCACCCTCGCCGTCCTCGCCCTGGACCGCGCGCTCTCGCCGCGGGAGCTCTACGGTCCGGGCGGAGCGGCCACGGAAGCGGGCCGCGCGGATCGCTCCCGGGTTTCGCCGGCCCTGCGGGCGCTCGCGCCGGTGGCGGCCGACGGCTCGTTCCGGGTGTCCTTCCCGGCGAGCGCGCCGCGCGGCTGGCTCGCGGTCGACGGGCGCTATCTCTGCTCGCTCGAGTGCACGGAGATCGCCCTCGCCCCCGGCGGCGCCGAGGTCGTCCTGCGCCCGCGCGCCGGCGGCTGCATCGCCGGCCGGGTGAGCTTGCCGCCGGGCACGGCGGAGCCCGCGGCGCACCTCGCCCGCGCCGAGGCCTCCCTCGGGCCCGACTTCTCGCAGTTCTCGTTCCAGGGGTTGGCGGACGGCGAGATGATCGACCGCACCGCCGCCGTGCAGGCCGACGGGAGCTTCGAGTTCCGCGCCGTCGGCACCCGCCGTCCTTGGCAGGCGGGGATCGAGTGCGAAGGCTTCGCCACCTTCCGCCGCGCGAGCCTCGTGGTCGAGGCCGGCCGGGACACCCTGCTCGACGCCCGCCTGGAGCGCGGGGGCGCCCTGCGCGGCCGAGTGGTCGACGAGGCGGGGAACGGGGTCGCGGAGGCGGAGGTGGCGGTCCACGCCCCGCTCCTGTGGGGCCTGCCGGGCGGTCCGGAGCTCGCCACGGGGACGAGCGATGCCGCCGGGGCCTTCGCCCTCGAGCACGTCCCCTCCGGCAAGCTCCTGGTCGGAGCGAAGCGCCCCGGCTACCTGGAGAGCGCGCCGCCCATCCTCGAGCTCGCGGACGGGATGGACCGCGACGATCTCCTCTTGCGCCTGGAGCACGGGGCGACGATCGCCGGCACCGTCCGGTGGGCGGACGGCTCGCCCGCCGCCGGGGCCCAGGTGGAGATCCGCTTCGACCCGCAGGCCATGATGGGTCCCGGGGCCCTGAACGCCATGCGCGGCGGCGAGGGGAAGGCCGCGGCCGGCGCCGACGGCCGCTTCGCCGTCGCGGGGCTCGGCAAGGGTCCCTTCCAGGTCCTCGCCCGCGCGACGCCCGCCAGGAACGCTGGCGGCGACTCCTGGCGCGCGCAGGCGGACGGGGTCCGGCCCGGGACCGCGGACCTCGAGCTCGTCCTCGCCCCCGAACCGCATCTCGCCGGCCGGGTGATCGACGCGAAGGGCGAGCCGATCCCCGCGTTCCGCGTCGAGGCGAGCGCGAAGGCGGTCCTGGGCTTCCTCGCCGAGTCCCGCCGCGCGGAGTTCCAGGCCGCGGACGGCCGCTTCGTGCTCGGAGGGCTCTCCCCCGGCCCGTGGGACGTCACCGTCCGCGCCGCGGGGCACGGACCGAGCAGCACCGCCGCCGTGGACCTCCCCCGCGCGCCGGAGGCCGAAGAGCTCGTCTTCGTGCTCCTCCCGCCCGCCACCGTGGAAGGGGTCGTCGTCGGCCCCGCCGGGAGCGGCGTCGAGGGCGCGACGGTGACGATCCAGACGGCGCCCATGCAGGGGATGGCGCGGCTCCAGGGGCGGCTGGAGCTCCCCGAGGCCCGGAGCGACGAGGCCGGAGCATTCCGCCTCGAGGACCTCGGCGAGGGGACCGCCACGCTCGTCGCCACCCACCCCGACTACGCCGCGAGCGCCCCGGTGAGCGTGCCGGCGGCGGCGGGGGCCGTCGTCTCCGGCGTGACGCTCGCCCTGCGCCGGGGCGGCATCCTCACCGGCGAGGTGTACGACCGGAGGGGAGAGCCCGCCGCCGGGGCGACCGTGATCCTCCAGGACACCTCCCTCCTGGAGCCGACGATCGCCACCGCGGGCGCCGAGGGCACCTTCCGCCTGGAGGGGCTCCGGCCGGGCACCTGGTCGGTCACCGCGATGCTGAGCGGGCGAGAGAAGGCCGCCGGGGAAGCCGCGGCGGCGGACGACGTCCTCGCCAGCCTGATCGGAAACATGCTGTTCGCCTCGGCCGAGATCGCCGACGGCGAGGAGACCCACGTCGTGCTCGGCGCGCCGCCCGCGGAGCCGATCCGCGTGCACGGCAGGGTGACCCACGCGGGCGAGCCCTGCGTGGAGCACATGCTCACGATCGTCCCGGAGGGCGCGAAGGGGATCAGCGGGATGAAGATGACCCGCACGGACTCCGCGGGAGCGTACGAGGTGGAGATCGACGGACCGGGAACGGCGCTCGTGACTGTCGCCGCCGTCCAGGGCGACGCGGGGGCGCAGCAGAACTCGATCGAGTTCTCGCGGACGATCCCCGCCGGGGACGAGGTCCGCCTGGACCTCGAGCTCCCGGTGGGCCGGATCGCGGGCACGATCTTCGGCCCGGACGGGAAGGCGCGGGCGGGCGTCCGGGTCGGCCTCGCGCCCGAGGGCGGCATCGACTACGGCACCCTGTGGGGCGGCCAGTACGCGGAGACGATCTCTCGCGACGACGGGAGCTACGAGCTCGTCTATCTCCGGCCCGGGGTCTACTCCGTGGCCGCCGGCGGGGCCGTCCTCGGCGGCTTCCTCGGCACCGAGGCCGCCGAGGGCCGCGAGGTCCGGGGCGGCCTCGTCGTCGAAGAGGGGGCGTCCCTGGAGCGGATCGACTTCCACCTGAAGGAGCCCGGCGACGTCACCGGCACGGCAGTGGACGAGCGAGCCGCCCCCGTGGAGGGAGTCGCGGTCTTCCTGCGCGACGGGTCCGGCCGCCTCCTCGAGCGCTTCTCCATGACCGCCACCGGGCCGGACGGCAGGTTCCGTTACGCGAGCATCGCCCCTGGGGAGTACACGATCACCGCCCGCGGCAAGGGGCTGGCCAGCATCGAGGGCGAGCGCATCCAGGTCCGGGAGGGCGAGAGCACCGACGTCACGGTGACCATGGTCGGCGGGACGATGCTCCTGGTCACGGTGATCGACGAGACGGGCGCCGAGGTGCGCGCGCGCCTCTCCGTGGCGGACGAGGCGGGCCGCGAGGTCCACGGGATGCTCTCCCTCGCCGAGATGATGCAGAGCCAGGGCACTTTTGCCTTCTCCGAGCAGCGCGTCGGGCCCCTTCCCCCCGGCCGCTACACGGTCACCGCCGTCGCCGAGGACGGGCGGCGGATGACGAAGCCGGTGACCCTCGCCGGAGCGCCGGAGCGGCACCTGAAGGTGCGCCTCCATTGATCCGCGGCGGCCTGACCCCTCCGGGGGGACGGGCGGTACCGGGAGCCGGCGCCGGCTGGTAGTGTGGTCCCCCCCAAAGCCTTGGGAGCGCCATGGTGCACCGGACTTCTCCTTCCGATCTCCTCCTCCTCGGCGTCTTCGCGGCGATCGGCCTGTCGCTCGTCGGCGGGCACGCCCTGCTCTCCTGGCGCGGCGCGGCCTCGAGGGAGGCGGTCTCCGCCGTCTCCGCACCTCCCGCCGCGGACCCCGGCGGACGGGCCAGCACGCCGGGAGGCGCCCTGGTGGGAGAGGTCTTTGGCCGCGACGGGCGGCCGGCGGCGGGGGTGACGGTCTACCTCTCGCCGGAGGGCGCGGGGGAGAGCCGAGCGGTGCGGACCGACGCCGCCGGTCGCTTCCGGGTCGAGGGGCTCGCGCCCGGCGCATGGCGGGCCTGGTCCGTCCCGGCGGATGCCGCCCCGGGGGCGGAGGGCGATCCCGCCGGCAACCTCGCCGCCCTGCAGAGCGGATGGGCGAGGATCGAGGCGGGAGGGCTTGCGCGAGTCGTGCTCGGCGAGCTCGCCACGCCGCCGATCCATGTCCTGGGGCGCGTCACCGCCGCGGGCCGGGCGGTCGCCGGACGAGTGCGCCTGATCGCCGCCGGAGCGGAGCCCCTCGGCGCCGAGGAAGAGGCGACCCTCGACGCGGAAGGCCGCTTCTCCATCGCCCTCGCCCTTCCCGGCTCCTACCAGGCGGAGATCCGCCCCGAGGGCGCGTTCGGCGTCTCCCGCACCCTCGCCTTCCCCGTCCTGGTGCCGCTCGCCGCCGAGCACCGCCTCGAGCTCCAGCTCCCGGCCGGACGTCTGGAAGGTGTCGTGCGCGGACCGGAGGGCGCCGGGGTCGAGGACGTGGAGCTCCTCCTGCGCCGGGAGGGCCCCCAGCCGGAGGGGAGCCCCGCCGGCGGGCTCGGCGGGACGTGGAGCGACGCGGAGGGTCGCTTCGCCTTCGAGTACCTGGAGGCCGGCACCTACGGGGTGGCGGCCGCGCCGCCCGCGCCGGCCGCCGGAGCGGAGGGAGCGCCCCTGGCCCGCGCCTACGCCGGCTCCCTCGTCCTCGGCCCCGGCGAGGAGCGGGCGGGCCTCGAGATCCATCTGGGGCCGGCGGGCTCGCTGGCCGGCCGGGTGATCGACGCCGGCGGCGCCCCGGCGAGCGGAGCCACCGTGTTCGTCCGCGACGGACAGGGCGTCGTCGTGGAGGTCGTGTCGCGGATGACGACGAGCCGCGACGGGCGCTTCCGGATCGACGGGCTCGCCCCCGGCCTCTACACCGCTTTCGCCCGCACCTCCTCCGCGGCGACGAGCGAGTCGGAGCCCGTCGCGCTGCAGGCCCGCGAGCAGAGCGAGATCGAGCTCGAGCTCGGCCCCGGGGCCCGGCTGCGGGTCGTCCCGACCGGGGAGGACGGCTCGCCGCGTCCGGCCCGGGTCCTAGTCGCCGACGCGCGCGGCCGGGCGGTGAGCGGCTTGGCCGCCGCGGCGCTCCTGGTCTCGCCCCCTCCGCCGGACCTCCCCGCCGGCGCGCACTGCGTGGGACCGCTCTCCCCCGGGGCCTACGCCGTACTCGTCGAGTCGGACGCGGGCCGGGCGACGGCGGAGATCGAGCTCGCGGCGGGCGAGGAGCGCACCCTCTCCCTCACTCCGCGGTAGAGCTCGCCAGGAGCAGAGGGCTCGCCCCGAGCCAACGGAGCCACGCCGCGAGGTCGGCGGGGACGGGGGAGCGGAAGGCGAGGGACTCGCCCGTCGCGGGGTGGCGGAAGCGGAGCTCCGCGGCGTGGAGAGCCTGGCGTTCCAGGGGAGGCGCCCCTGCGGGCAACGCGCGGGAGAGACCCCGCCGGCCGCGGTACAGGGGATCGCCGACGAGGGGGTGGTCGATCGAAGCGAGGTGGACGCGGATCTGGTGGGTGCGTCCCGTCCGGGGCTGGCAGGCGAGCACTCCGAAGCCGCGCGCGCGATGCAGGGTCCGGTAGAAGGTCTCGGCGGGAAGGCCCTCGCCGGCCGGCACGACGGCCAGGCGATCCCCCGCCCCCCCGGCGCGCCCGATCGGAGCGTCGATCCAGTCGCTGTCGAAGCGCGGCTCGCCGAAGACGATCGCAAGGTAGGTCTTCTCCACCTCCCGAGAGCGGAACTGGCGGACGAGTTCTTCCGCCGGGCCGGCGCGCCGGGCCAGGACGAGGAGCCCGCTCGTGCCGGCGTCGAGGCGGTGGACGATGCCGGGGCGGTCTTCCCCCTGGGCGACCGGCAGGCTCCCCCACCGCGCTTCGGCGAGCTCGGAGACCGTCGCGCCCCCGACGAGCGCGGAGGGGTGGGTCACCATCCCGGGAGGCTTGTCGATCACCGCGAGGTGCTCGTCCTCGTAGATCACCGCGAGCACCGCGCCGGAGGGGCCGCCCGGCCGCAACCGGGAGCGGGGCACCACGACGAGCTCGAGGGTGGTCCCCGCCTCCAGGCGGAAGGCGGGGCGGTCCACCACGACCCCGTCCACGCGGATCCCCCCATCCCGCACCCATTCCTGGAGGCGGGTGCGCGAGACGCCCGGCCGCAGGATCTGGAGGGCGCGGTCGAGCCGCTCGCCGGCCAGGCGGGCGGTGACGGTGTAGCGGCCAGGGGCGAGGGCGGGTTCGCGGGCCATCGGGAAGAGCCTCGGCGAGGGCCGGCCGCCGGACAAGGCCCTTCCCGCCCGGTTCCCCTCCTCCGCGCGGTTGCGCGGGCCCGTTCCGCCGGTAACATCTCCCCCCTTTCCGGGTAAGGTGGCCGCGGGAGGTGCGCCGGCGCCGGCGCTCGAGACGCCCGCGACCGCCCCCCCGAGCTCCAGCCGAGGACCCCTCTTCGTGTTCGCAATCACCCTGTTCGCGGTGCTCTCGACCCTCCCGCCCGCCGCAACCGACGCCAAGAAGGCCCCGGCACCGCCGCCGGGCCTCGTCCTGATCCCGGGGGGAGAGACGAAGGTGGGAACGCCGGTTGCCGGCGCCGAGGCGATCATCCTGGCGAAGCCCGAGCTGGCGCGGCCCCTCGCGGGGGAGACGCCCCAGTTCAAAATGGCGGTCGAGGACTTCTACCTCATGCCCTCCGAGGTGACGGTGGAGCAGTACGGGGCCTATGTCCGGGCCACGGGCGCCCGGCCGCCGTGGACCTGGGGCGCCGAGACGGTCGAGGCGGCTCGGCGGGCCTTCCTCGACGAGCAGGGCCGCCTGTCGAAGGAGGCCCGGGACAAGGGGCAGCGCTTCGAGCAGAAGGTCTTCGACCCCGACGCCTGGTGGGCCGACCACTGGCGGGACAAGGAGAGCAAGTGGTCCGTCCCGGCCGATCAGCTCGACCAGCCGGTGGTCTACGTGAGCTATCGCGACGCGCAAGCCTACGCTCGCTGGGCCGGACAGCGCCTGATGACCGAGTTCGAGTTCTACCGCGCCGCCCGCCGCAACTCCGACCGCGTCTATCCGTGGGGCGACGAGTTCGACGTCCGGGCCTGCAGCTCCAGCCGGGCGGGCATGGGGCGCACGATGGCGGTGGGCACGTATCCGAGCGGAGCGGTCGAGGGCATCCACGACCTCGCCGGCAACGTCTGGGAGTGGACGAGCAGCCCCTACGAGGCGTTCCCGGGCTACAAACCCTTCCGGATCAAGGGCGACAAGCGAACGATCGAGGCCATCGCTCCCTTCGACCCGAACCAGCGGGTCCTCGTCGGCGGTTCCTTCCAACAGGACGAGGTCGGGGTGCGCATCGCGACGCGCATGTGGGCCGAGCGCAGCCAGTCCACCGATGCCCTCGGCTTCCGCTGCGCGGCGAGCCTCCGCCCGGGCGTCGACACCGCGGTGGCCCTGCTCGAGAGCGACGTCAAGTACAACGTGCTGCCGGCCGAACTCGAGTTCTCCCCGGGGGATGCCGTCGTCCTGCAGGTCTGGCACTCCAAGCCCGGCTCGCGGGGCGAGAAGCTCCCGGGGGACGGCGAGGCGCCGGCGACCGCCGGCGAGGCCGCGGGCGAGGGTGGGGACGCCGCCGCCGGCGGGACGGCCGCCGCCGCGAGCCAGGAGGAGCCCGCCCTACCGGAGGCCGCGGCCGCGAGCGCCGGGAAGAGCATCCTCCCCGGCTACCGGGTGGTCATCGGCTACGAGCGGCTGCTCTTCGTCCCGGCCAAGGCGGTCCCCGGCAACTCGATCAAGGAGCTCGACGACACCACCCTCACTGCCGGGCCGCTCTACCTGGGGATCCTCTCCATCGACCGCCCGCTCCTCGAGCCCGCGCTCGTGGCGGGTTCCTACCACGTCGCCTACCGGGCCGCCGGCGTGCTCGCCGAGGCGGGGGCCGCACCCCCGGCGGAAGAAGGCGCCGGCGAGCTGCCCGGGGTCGGTCCGGCTCCGTTCACCGAGGCCATGGGATTCAACCCGGAGCAGAGCCAGTTCTTCTTCTTCGACCTCGAGGGCACGCCGCTCGTGACGATGCCCGCCAGCGCGTTCCGCTACGATCGCCCCCCGCGCAACGGGGGAGCCGTCGTGGTGGAGCGCTGGGTGCCCCCGAAGAAGGTCGACGAGGCGAATCCGCCGATTCCGATGGACACGCTGCGCTTCCAGTTGTTCGTGCCCTCGAAGGGTTCCCCCACGAAGGCCTTCCTCTTCGACCTCGCCCTGAAGGTCGAGACGAGCTCGATCACCGATGCCTGGCGTTAGATGCGTGGGCGGCGCCGCCCGGCGCCGCCCAGGGCATCTAACGCCAGAGGCCGGCGAGGGCGCCGGCAGGTGCCGCTCGCCGGCCGGCTCTGGCTGCGGCGGCGCCGCCCGGCGCCACCTGCCGGCCGGTCCAATCGGCGCCTCTCGGAATCAGCGCAGCCCTTCCAGGTTGCGCCGCAGGAGATCCTGCTCCCGGCGCATCTCGGCGCGGCGGGTCTCTTCGGCCTCCACGACCTCCGGCGCGGCGCTGCGCCGGAAGCCGGGGTTCCCGAGCTTCGCCTCGACCCCGCCCAGGGCCTTCTCGAGCTTGTCGAGGCGGCGGGCGAGCGTCTCGGCGAGCGCGCCGAGATCGACGCTGCCCTCCAGCGGGACGAAGACCTCCAGGCCGGCCGCCACCCCGACGGCCGAGGAGGGGGGGCGCGCCGCGGCGGAGCGGATCTCGAGGCGCGAAAGGAACGCCAGCGCCCGCGCCCGCTCGCCGCACGCCTCCAGGACGCGCCGGTCCCCGCCGTCGGGAGCGACGACGAGGGCGGCGAGCGGGGCGCGATCCCCCAGGGCGGTCAGGGCGCGGATGCCGCGCACGGCGCCCACGAGCTCCTGCAGGAGGCCGATCTCCGCTTCCGCCTCGCCGTCGATCCACTCCGGGGGCACGGCGGGCCAGGACGTCGCCGCCAGCATCCGCGCGGGCGCCCGCCCATCCGCCGCGTGGAGGGCCTTCCACAGGACCTCGCTCTGGAAGGGGGTGAAGGGATGCAGGAGCCGCAGGGTGGCATCGAGGACGCGCTCGAGGGTCCCGCGCGCCGCCCGGGCCCCCGCTCCCTCCCCGGCGGCCAGGCGCGATTTCGCGAGCTCGAGATACCAGTCGCAGAAGTCGTTCCAGACGAAGCGGTAGAGCGCCTGCGCCGCGTCGTTGAAGGAGTAGGCCTCGAGGGCGGCGGTCACCTCGGCGTGCACGCGGGAGAGCCGCGAGAGGATCCAGCGGTCCTCGACGGCGGCCGGACGGGCGCCGCCCGGCTCGTCGCGGGGCCCGGCGAGGTTCTGGAGCACGAAGCGCGCGGCGTTCCACACCTTGTTCGTGAACCGCCGTCCCATCTCGAATCGATCCTCGGAGAGCTTGACGTCCTGCCCTTCGCGGGTGAGCAGGACGAGCGAGTAGCGCACGGCGTCCGCCCCGTACCGGGCGATCATGTCCAGGGGATCGATGCCGTTGCCGGCGCTCTTCGACATGCGCCGCCCCTTGGCGTCCAGCACGGTGGCGTGGACGTAGCAGGTGGAGAAGGGGCAGCGCTCCTCCGGCGGGAGGTGATCGAGCAGCTCGTATCCCGCCATGACCATCCGCGCCACCCAGAGGTAGAGGATCTCGCGGGCCGTGGAGAGGAACTGCGTCGGGTAGAAGCGGGCGAGGTCGGGGGTGCGATCCGGCCACCCGAGCGTGGCGAACGGCCAGAGCCAGGACGAGGCCCACGTGTCGAGCACGTCCTCGTCCTGGCGGACGATGGGCCGGCCGGTCGTCGGATGGGGCGAGCCGATCGCGAGATCCATCCGCGCGGCCACCGGGACGCCGTCCGCGTCGTACCAGACCGGGATCCGATGCCCCCACCAGAGCTGGCGGGAGATGCACCAGTCCCGGACGTTCTCGAGCCAGTCGACGTAGACCTTGGTCCACCGCGCGGGCTTCAGCTCGAGGGCCCCGTTCCGCACCGCGGCGATCGCCGGGCCGGCGAGGGGCGCCATCCGGACGAACCACTGCTCGGACACCAGGGGCTCGACGGGGGTGTCGGAGCGATCGCTGATCGGGACGTTGTGCTGGTAGGGCTCGGTCTTCTCGAGGAGCCCGCGCTCCTCCAAGCCGGCGACCACCTGGCGGCGAGCCTCCTCGCGGGACAGGCCGGCGAACTCGCCCGCCTCCCGGCTCATCGTGCCATCGAGGTTCAGGATGGTCACGATGGGGAGCCCGTGGCGCGCACCGCGCTCGTAGTCGGCCGGATCGTGCCCCGGCGTCACCTTGACCGCCCCGGTGCCGAAGGCGGAGTCGACGGTGTCGTCGGCGACGATCGGGATCGAGCGCTCGAGGAACGGCAGGCGGCAGCGCTTGCCGACCAGGCTCCGGTAGCGCGCGTCGGCGGGGTGCACGGCCACGCCGGTGTCGCCGAGCATCGTCTCGGGCCGGGTCGTGGCGACGGTGACGAAGCGGCCGGGCTCGCCCTCCACCGGATAGCGCACGTAGTAGAGATGGCCCTTGATGGGCTTCATCAGCACCTCGTCGTCGGAGACGGCGGTGCCGAGGGCGCAGTCCCAGTTCACGATGCGGGCGCCGCGGTAGATCAGCCCCTTCTCCCAGAGGCGGACGAAGGCCTCCCGCACCGCCCGGGACATCGCCGGCTCGAGCGTGAATCGCGTGCGCGTCCAGTCGCAGGACGCGCCGAGGCGGCGGAACTGCTCGAGGATCTTGTTGCCGTGCTCCTCCTTCCACTCCCAGATCTTGGCGAGGAAGGCCTCGCGGCCGAGCTCCTGGCGGGTCTGCTTCTTTTCCGCCCACAGCTTCTTCTCGACGACTGCCTGCGTGGCGATGCCGGCGTGGTCGGTGCCCGGGAGCCAAAGCGTGTCGCGGCCCCGCATGCGCTGGAAGCGGACCACGATGTCCTGGATCGTGCCGTTGAGCGCGTGCCCCATGTGGAGCGCCCCCGTCACGTTGGGGGGCGGGATCATGACCACGTAGCGCGGCGCGGTGCTCTCCGGCGCCGGCGCAAAGACGCCGGACGCCATCCACGCCTGGTGGACGGCGTCCTCGTGGGCGTGGGGGTCGTAGCGCGGATCGAGGTCCATCGGGGCGTTCCCGGCGCGGCGGGCGCGAAAAAGCGCCCCACTTGAACCCCTCCGGCGCAGGGGGTCAAGACGGGGCGCCGCGCAAGACCTCCTCCGGCGCGCGGAGCGGCGTCCGGAGCAGACCGCGGGCCCGGGCCAGATCGAGGGAGACGTCGGCGGGCCGCTCGCTCTCCATCCCGGCCGCCGCGCGCGTGCTCTCCTCGACCAGCGGGCCCGCCGCGGCCGCACCATGGGCCCGCAGGATGGCGAGCCCGAGCTCGAGCCGGGAGAGCCGACGCGGCCCGGCGACGTGGAGGAGCCCCGCCGCATCCGTCGCGAGCGCTTCGAGGACCGCGGCGGCGGCCGCGGCGACCTCCAGCGGCGTCCGCCACTCGTCGCGGAAGAGTCGCGGGCGCTCCCCGCGCGCCACGGCGGCGAGCAGGGAGTCGCTCGCGCCGAGCCCGCGGCCCGCCGAGTCGCCGTAGAGGAGGGGCAGGCGGACGACGAGGGCACCCGGCGCGAGGCGGCGCACCGCCTCCTCCCCGGCGGCCTTGCTGCGGCCGTAGGCGTGGACAGGAGAGGGGGGATCCTCCTCGGCGTAGCGTTCCCCCCGCGGCGGAGCGCCGCCGAAGACGAGGTCGGTGGAGACGAGGACGAGCCGCGTGCCGTGCCGCGCGGACCAGCTCGCCACCGCCGCGGGCAGCTCGACATGGAGGCGGCGGGCCGCCTCGGGATCGACCCGGCAGGCGGCGACGCTCGCCAGGGCCGCGGAGAGCACGATCGCCGCCGGCTGCTCCTCGTCCAGGAGCCGCTCCGCGGCGCGGGGGAAGCGCGCATCGACCGCCCGCGCCGCCAGGGCGGGATGCGGCGGCACGCCGGGCGGCGGATCGAGCCCGCGCCGCACCGCGACGACCCGTGGCGCGCCGGCAGCGAGGGCGGCGCGGACGAGGTGCGGGCCGAGGAACCCCCCCGCCCCCAGGATCATCGTCGTCCCCCGCGCGGTCATGCCTTCAGGGTAGCCGCAGCGTCCAGGCCTGGGCCCGGCGCGGTGGCGCCCCCGCGGTCGCCGCCCCGGAGGATCGCCGGGAATCCGGGAAACCGGCCGCGCCGCCGGTGGGTCGGGGGGGCCTCTTCCCCCCGGGTGGCCGGGCGCGGCGGCGGGACGCGCAGGGCGGGGTGGACCAAGAAGGCTGGTGCTAGACTCCCGCCCATGGACCTCGCCTCCCGTCCCACCGTGACGGTGGCAGGCCGGACCCTCGGGGCCGGCCGGCTGTTCGTCATCGCGGGCCCGTGCGTCCTCGAGACGCGCGATCTCGCCCTGGCGATCGCCGCGCGCCTCGCGGAGATCGCGGCGGCGCGGGAGGTGCCGCTCGTCTTCAAGGCGAGCTTCGACAAGGCGAACCGCACTTCGATCCGCTCCGGGCGGGGCCCGGGGATGGAGGAGGGATTGCGGATCCTCGCCGACGTCCGCTCCGAGGTGGGAGTGCCGGTCCTCACCGACGTGCACCTGCCCGATCAGTGCGCGCTCGTGGGCGAGGTCGTCGACGTGCTCCAGGTGCCGGCCTTTCTCTGCCGCCAGAGCGACCTCGTCGTCGCGGCCGCGAGCGCGGGACGGGCGGTGAACGTGAAGAAGGGACAGTTCCTCGCCCCCTGGGACATGCAGCACGTGGCGGAGAAGTGCGAGCGGGCGGGCAACCGGAACGTGATGGTCACCGAGCGCGGCAGCTCCTTCGGCTACGGCCGGCTCGTCGTCGACATGACCGGCTTCCGGGAGCTCTCGGAAACCGGACACCCCGTCGTTTTCGACGCCACCCACTCCGTCCAGCTCCCCGGCGGCTCCGACGGGCGAACGGGCGGCGACCGCCGGCGCGTCCCGGCCCTCGCCCGGGCCGCCGTCGCGACCGGCGAGGTCGACGGCCTCTTCTTCGAGGTCCATCCCGACCCCGATCGCTCCCCCTCGGACGGGGCCACCATGCTGCCGCTCGCGGAGTTCGCCGCCGTCCTGGACGGGGTGTGTGCTGTGCACCGCGCGCTCGGTTGAGAGGCTGGGCAGAAGCCGATGCTACAGCCTCTCTAGGTGCTTTCTGGCGCATCGCCTGACGGCGCTGCCGCCCGTTCGCGAGCAATCCTTGCTCGCTCTGAACGCCCCGCCGGCGGGCCGGCGAAGCCCTTTCCGTCCCGGGCCCGGAGGCGAAATCCCTTCCCCCCTGCCCCCCTCCCCCGGGGGGGTGGAGGGGTGGATTTCGAGCGTTGCAACCACCGATCCTGCAAGGGGCTATGTCCGATCTCCCCGGCCGCGCCGAGAATCCTCCCCGCCCGATTTGCCCATTGCGATTTTGAAGGTATGGTTTCGCGCTCCCGACGATGACACGACAAGGGCAAACCAGCCGAAAGGCTGGGACGCAAAGCCACGGGCCCCCTGGGGCAGCCGAGCTACCGAATGTCGTCGCTCCACCCGGACGTCATCCGAGGGGCAGCGGGGATCCGGTCCCGCTCCGTGGGTACGACGCCGGGGTGTGAAGCCACTCTTCCCATCCCGTCCGCCCCGGGCCTCCTGCGAGGCCCGGGGCTGGCGCCCTCCCCGGACGGGGCGCGCGGTTCCGAGCGAACGCCACGAGGATGTCGATGAGGACGAGCGAGCACACCACCCGGAGCGCGAGGCGGCAGAGCCAAGAGAGATCCTGCGCCTTCCCGGGGTTCGCCCTTCGAGGCGGCGTCGGCGTTCGCCCCTCTCACCGCCCGGCGCGGAGCATTGGCCGGTGCGGAACGAATCCCGTCCTTCCCGAGGACGGGGGGAAGGTTCGTCGTCGTGCACTTCCATGCGCTTGGGGAAGCGCTCGGACGAGCGAGCGGCCGGGATCCTCGGGATCCCGATCGCCCGGCCTCCGGGGAGTGCGGGTGCAGCCCGGCCTGAGGGGACCAGGATCGGCTGCACCTCCGGAAGGAGGAGTCGGGTTGGCCGGTAGATGGGGACCTACCGCGCCGGCCCCTGTTCCGCCCGTGCTCCCCACGGGGAACGGGAGCAACGCAAGCGTGCCCGGCTGAAAACATCTGGGCACCCGCAGCCGGCTCCGAGCCGGCGCCGGCGGAACCTACGAGGGCACGGAGCCGCGCTTCGTGCCCTCGTTCTCTTCCTCCCCGAAGTGCGGTCCGAACCGATCATGCAGCCGCTCGATCAGGCGCGAGTGGATCTTGCACACCCGGGACTCGGAGAGGTTCAAGAGCTCCCCGATCTCCCGCATGGAGAGCTCCTCCCAGTACCGGAGGTAGACGATCCGGTACTCCTGCTCGGTGAGCTTCTGCGCCACCAGCCGCAGGAGCTCGTCGCGGGTCAGGCGTTCCGCGGGCGGGATTCCCCGGGGATCGGGCAGGACATCGAGCTCGGAGGCCGGCGGGAAGGGCTCGGGGCGGGGGGGAGGCGGGGAGCTGCTCGGAACCCCGGGGAGGGCCGGGCCGTAGAGAGCGTCGTATTCCGGCACGGAGAGCCCGAGCGCCGGGGCGAGCTCCTCGATCATCGGGTCGCGGCCGAGTTCCGCGCACAGCCGCTCGCGCGTGCGCTTCCGCGCCCCGAGGAGCTGCCGCCACGGGCGAGGGAGCCAGTCCTGGGCCCGGAGCTCGTCGAGGAGCGCGCCGCGGATGCGCGTTTCGCCGTACGCCTCGAAGCGCACGCGGCGCGAGGGGTCGAAGGTTGTGATCGCCGCGATCAGGCCGACGTTGGCGGCGGTCAGGAGGTCCCCGCGGTCCACGACCCGGGGCAGGCGAGCCGCGGTCCGGCCGACGACCTCGTCGACGAGATTCTGGTAGGCCTCGACGAGCCGGTTGCGGCGATCGTCGTCCGGTCTCTTCCAGTACGCCCTCCAGAGCGACGCGAGCTCGCGCTGGCTTCGGAACCTCCCGGTGGTCTGTGAGGCTGAGCGAGAATCCATGAACCAGCCTCTCAGTTGTCCTCTGGCGCATCGCCTGACGGCTCTGCCGCCCGTTCGCGAGCAGTTCTTGCTCGCTCTCTGTGGGGAGCGGTCGGTCCGGACGGTCATCTTCTCTCGGGCGGCGAAGTCCCGCGGAGCCGCCGTCAGCGCGGGCCCGCAGTGGTCTTTTCTCCGCGACAAGCGAGTTTCTTCTCAATCCAGGACCCCGTTGCAAGGCGATTGCCGCCCTCTTCGTCGCCCGCGGACCGCGCGCGCGCCCCGGGACCATCCCGCCTGCCTCGCGAACTCCCAGGGCATTCGCGGAATGGACGGCGAGTTCGCGAGGCGGCCGCGCCGCGGATCCGCGCGTGGGACGAAACGAAAAAAAATCGGAAAAAGTGGTGCAGAAAGCGGGCTCGCGTCCCTCGCCGCGGCGCGCGGGCGGGGGAGAAGGCCGCTACTCGCCGCCGGATCGGCGGTCCGTCGCCCGCCCGAGCGCCAGCAGCACCGCCCGCTCGGCCGCCCGCATGCGGCGGCGGGAGGCGGGATCCCGATCGTCGTATCCGCAGAGGTGGAGCGCGCCGTGGATCACGTACAGCGAGAGCTCCCGGCGGACATCCACCCCCCGCCGCTCCGCTTCCGCGCGGGCCTGGTCCACCCCGACGAAGATCTCCCCCACCGGGCCGCGCCCTTCCTCGCCGAGGTCGAAGGCGAGGACATCGGTCGGAGTCGGGTCGCCGAGGTGCCGGCCGTGCAGCTCCGCCAGGAGCTCCTCCCCCCCGAAGGAGACCGCGAGGCCGACGTCCGGCCGCCCGCCGTGGGCCAGGGCCGCCCGCACGATGCGCTCGACCTCCGCGTCGGCGAGGAGCGGCGGCCCCGCGGCCCAGGCGACCTCGATCCGCGGCGCGGAGCCGGCCTTCGGGGGCCGCCGCCGGGCGCTCATCGGCGGGGGGGCTCGCCGCGGGGCGGTTCCGGCCCCTCGTAGGCCCGCACGATCTGCTCCACGAGGGGGTGGCGGACGATGTCCCGCGGGGAGAACTCGACGACCGCGATCCCCTGGTAGCCCCGCAGCCGGGCCACGGCGTCCAGGAACCCGTTCCGGGTGTGCCCCTCGAGGTCGGACTGCGTCGGATCGCCGGTCACGACCATCGTGGAGCTCTCGCCGAGGCGGGTCAGGAACATCTTCATCTGTCCGGGGGTGGTGTTCTGGGCCTCGTCGAGGACGACGAAGGAGTTCGAGAGGGTCCGCCCGCGCATGTAGGCGAGCGGCGCGATCTCGATCACCCCCGCCTCCTCGAGGCGGCGGGTGTCCTCGAAGCCGATCAGCTCGAACAGGGCGTCATAGACCGGGCGCAGGTAGGGATTCAGCTTCGCTTGCAAGTCGCCGGGGAGGAAGCCCAGGTGCTCCCCCGCCTCGACCACCGGCCGCGAGATCACGAGCCGCCGGCGGGTGCCGGCGCGCAGGGATCGCACCGCGGCCGCGATGGCGAGGAACGTCTTGCCCGTCCCCGCGACACCGACCCCGAAGGTGAGCACGTTCTCCTCGATCGCCTCGAGGTAGCGGTGTTGGTTCTTGCCCCGCGGCTCGACGGCGCGCAGCCGCAGCCCGAGCGGCGCGGGGGGCCCGCCGCGCCCATCGGGAACCGGGATCGGCCCCCCCGCGGCGGTTCCCCGCGGAACGGCGGTCTCCGCCTCGCGCCCGCCCTCGCGGTCGGCGCCGAGCAGGATCTCCTCCACGTCGCCGGGCTCGAGCTGGCGGCCCTTGCGCAGCTTGCCGAGCAGGTGCTCGATGCGCCGTTTCGCCTCGCTCGCCTCCGCCTCGTTCCCCTTGAGCCGGAGATTCCCGCCCCGGGTGTAGATCTCGATGTCGAAGACCTGCCGCATCAGCTTCGCGTTGCGGTCGTAGGGCCCGAGCACCTGGATGGCCTCGTCGTGGGACCGCAGCGGAATCGTGATCTCGATCAACGGGGGTCTTGGGAGGAACCGGGGGAGGATCGTACCAGGGGCCGTTCAGGAGAGGAGGAGCGGAAAGAGGAGCAGGGCGGCGGGGACGGCCAGGAGCAGGCTGTCGACCACGTCCAGGACCCCGCCCGAGGGCCCGACGAGCCGGCTCGAGTCCTTGACCCCCGCGCTCCGCTTCACCGCGCTCTCCGCGAGGTCGCCGGCCTGGGCGGCGAGGTTGACCGCGATCCCGCCGAGGGCGGCGCGCCCGAGCCCCCCCGGGCCCGGGGCAAGAACCCCCGCCGCGGCGAGGGCGAGCCCCGCCGCCAGGCCCGCCCCCAGGGACGCGACGCAGCCCGCCACCGTCTTGCCCGGGCTCAGGCGGGGGAAGGGGTGGCGCCGGCCGATCGCGCGCCCGACGAAGAACCCGGCGACGTCGCCGATCTTCGCTAGGAGGACGAGGACGAGGAGCCCCCGCGTCCCCCACTCCTCCTGCACGAGGACCAGCCCGAAGAGGGGCGGCACCATCCAGACCGCGAGGAGGACGGCGAGCGCGGTGCGCCGCGCGGCCGCC
>JBFMCU010000189.1:0-5169 GCA_040754415.1 Planctomycetota bacterium | reverse complement strand
TCGGCGCGCTCTACGTCCGCGTCGCGGCGGGCGGGGAGGAGGAGCCGTGACGCGCGGCGCGCCCTTCGTCGTCTGGCTGCTCCTCGTCGTGTGGGGCGCGTGGCTCTTCGCCGTCCAGGGGGCGCTAGCCTCGCTCCCCGCGCTCGGCCAGTGGGTCCCCGACGCCGGCCTCCTGCTCCTCCTGGCGCTGGACGCGCGCCTGGAGCGCCGCGAGGCCCGGATCGCGGCGGGGCTCGTCGCCCTGGCGCGCGTCGCCTTCACCGCCGATCCGCCCCTGGCCGTGCTCGCCGGCTACCTCGCCGTCGTGTGGATCGCCGGGCGGCTGCGGGAGATCGTCGAGATCGATCGCCCGCTCTCCCGCGCGCTGCTCGCCGGCCTCCTCGCCGCCGCCCTCTCCGCCTTCTGGATCGCGAGCCGCACGCTCGCCCTCGGCCCCGCGGCGGCCTTCCCCGCCGGCGGGGGGATCGTCCTGCGCGGCGCGCTCGCCACCGCCGCCGCCGCGCTCCTGCTCCCGCCGCTCCTGGCGCGGCTGCCGGGGCTCACCCCCCTCGGCAGGAGGGCGGCGTGAGCGGGAGGGACCGCATCCGGCCGCTCCTCCTCTTCCTGGCCGCAGGCGGCGCGGTCCTCCTCGCCCGGCTGTGGTGGATCCAGGTCCACGAGCGCGAGGTGTGGTCGATCGAGGCGGCGCGGCTCGTGCACGTCGGCCACGTGCTCCCGTACCGGCGCGGGGAGATCACCGACGCCCGCGGCACCGTGCTCGCCGTGGATCGCGGGGCCTTCGAGCTCGTGCTGCGCTACCGCGACTTCCGCCGCGGCCATCCGCTCGGAGAGGTCGCCCACGCCCGCTCGCTCCTCGAGGGCCGGGCCGTGCCGCTCGCCGAGGCCGCCGAGAGCCTGGCGGCCGGTGCGCGGGCGCTGGTGGGGCTGACCTCCGCCGATCTCGCCGCCTTCGTCGCCGGCGAGGCGGTCGAGAGCGGCCCTTGGCGCCTCCCGAGCTGTGCCGACCCGCGCGCCGAGGAGCGCACGGCGCGCGCCGCCGATCTGCGTTTCTACCTCTGCCGGCTGCTCGACCTCTCGCCGCGGCAGTGGACCGCGGTGCGCAAGCAGGGCCAGCGGCGCGAGCCGGAAGCCCCCTTCCACGCGCTCGCCGCCGCCGAGCGCTCCCGCACGAGCGAGGCGCCGTGGACCCCGGACGGCGTGCTCGCCGACATGGACGCCCGCCTCGCGCGGTCGATGGATCAGCTCCGCCGCTTGGCCCGGCTCCTCGCGCGGGACGAAGCGGCGGAGGACGGCGGCGGCGATCCCCTCGCAGCCCTGATCGGCGAGCTCGAGGACTCGCGCCGGCTCGTCGAGGACGCCACGGCCTCCAAGCTCTTCCTCGAGGCGACCCGCTTCGCGCCCGGGCGGATCGAGCCGGACACCCTGCTCGGGACGATCGAGCTCGATTGGATCCGCCATCTCCTCGCGTGGGACGAGGCGCGGCTGGCGGAGTGGGCGCGGACCGCGCGCGACGGCTGGGTGGCCGGCTGGCGCGACGGCTACGCGCTCCCGCGCCTGCGGGCCGACCTCGTCCTGAACACCGCGTACCGCACCGGGCCCGGCGAGGTGCTCGACCGCCTGGCGGCGATCTTCGCGCCGGAGGGAGCGATCGAGCGGGCGCTCGACGGCGATCCCCCCGACTGGCGCGCGCTCGATTCGCTCGCGGTGTTCGCCGCCCTCGACGGGATCCTCCACGCCGAGCTCCCGCGCGAGCTCCGCGCGGCGCGCCGGACCGTGTTGCCGATCCAGGACCCCGCGCTCCGCGCGGCGAGCCGCGAGCGACCCGGCGACTGGTCGCTCGTCGACCGCACCGTGACGCCGAGCGCCGCGGAGGCCGCCGGCGAGCCCGGGCCGGGCGCCCGCCTCGCCGCGCACTTGGAGCGGTGCTCGAGCGCCGACCTGGACGCCGTGTACGAGATCCTCCGCCGTCTTGCCGGCGAATGGGAGGACGGCTTCCAGCGCAATCTCGCCGCCGCGCTCGCCTCGTTGCGCGAGACGGCCGGGGGGACCGGCGAGCTCTCCGCCGGGGGCCGCCTTGTGCTGCGCGAGGAGCTGCGCGAGCGGGCGGTCGAGCGCGCCGCGCACCTCCTCAAGGACTACGGCACGCGCCCGCGCCCGCTCCTCGGCCGCCACCCCGCCTACGACGTCGTCTACCTGCTGACGCGCTACGCGGACTGGTTCCCGGGGATCGAGGCGCGCGCCGCCGCGGTGCGCGAGCTGCCGGTGCACGCGGGCGATCCGGGGCCGCTCGCCGCCGCGCTCGTGGGGACGGTGTCGGCGGTGACGATCGGCGAGCTCCAGGCGCAACGGGAGGACGCACGGGCGCTGCGCCGGCTCCGCAACCTCCCCGACCGTACCGCCGTCGAGGAAGAGGAGCTGCGCCGGCTCGTGGGCCGGGTGCTCCTTCCCGACGAGATCCGCGGCGTGGCGGGCGTGGAGGGATTCTTCGACCCCGAGCTGCGCGGGACGAACGGCTACGAGGAGCAACGCGGCCTGCAGGAGACCTTCGGCGGCGGGGGAGAGCGGGTCGTGCGCGCGGCGGAGGACGGAGAGCCGGTCGTGCTCACGCTCGAGGCGGCCGTGCAGCGCGCCGCCGAGCGCACCCTCGCCCATCCGCCGCTCGTCCGGGAGGACGAGAAGTTCGACGCCGAGTGGGCGCGAAACCCGGTGGGGGCGATCGTCGCCATCACGCCGGAAGGCGACGTGATCGCCGCCGCCTCGGAGCCCACCGCCGGTTCGGAGCTCGCTCCCGGCGCGAGCGGCCAGCGCGCGAGCCCCCTGGAGCGCACGCTCGGCAAGCCCGGCTTCCAGCCGCCCGGCTCGGTGATCAAGCCGCTCGTCGCCGTCTACGCCCTCGACCGCGGCGGGCTCGATCCCGGGCACGAGGTGACGTGCGGTCCCATCGAGCGCGGCGGCGCCGGATACGTGGACATCCGCTGCTGGAGCGAGTGGGGCCACGGCCCGGTGAGCCTCGAGCGGGCCCTCGTCGAGTCGTGCAACTCCTACTTCGCGTGGCTGGGCGAGACCTATCGCGACGACCAGCTCCACGACCTCGCCGCGATCTTCGGCTTCGGCGCGCCGACCGGCGTGCGGAGCCCGCCGCCGGGCGATTCCCGCCCCGGCCCTCGCCTCGGGCTCGCCGAGGCGGTGCCCGCCGTCTTCCGCCCCGGCGGGGCTCGCCCGTCGCTCTCCGACTACCAGCGGCGCGCCGCCGGCAACGGGCTCGCCGTCGTCGAGGTCACGCCGATGCAGCTCGCCCGCGCCTACGCCGCCCTCGCGACCGGCGTCCTGCCGAGCCTGCGCCTCGCCCGGAGCGCCGGCGGGCGCGAGCTCCCCCCCGGGCCGGCCCGGCGCCTGCCGTTCGCGCCGGCGAGCCTGGACTTCGTGCGCCGGGCGCTGGCCGACGTCGTGGCGCGCGAGACCGGCACCGCGCACCGCGCGCTCGCCCCGGAGCGCCTCGGCGTGGCGATCGCCGCCAAGACCGGCAGCGCCGACATCACGAGCCGGATGGACGAGGATCAGGTGGAGCGCCGGGTGCACAAGCACACGTGGGTCGCCGGCTGGGTCCCGGCCCGCGATCCGGCGCTCGTCTTCGTGGTGTTCGTGCACGACACGATGACGACGTCGTCCCACGGCGCCGTCTACGTGGCGAGCGCGTTCCTCGACCAGCCCGAGGTGCGCGCGTGGCTCGCGGAGCGCGGCGTTGCGCTCGCCCCCCCGGCGGCGGAGGAGGGGCGATGATCGAGAGCGTCGGGAGCTGGAAGGGCCTGCGCCCCCTGCGCGGCTGGCGCGCGGTTTTCGTCCCGCGCGTGCCGTGGGGCGCGCTCGACTGGCACGTGCTCCTCCTGGCGGCGGGGATGATCGTCACCAGCCTCGTCTTCGTCCGCACGATGGAGGAGAGCGACGTGCGCTTCGGGCGGGAGGGGATCGTCTTCGCCTCCCACGTGAAGAAGATCGCGGTGGCCTTGCCGTTCCTCGGCCTCGGCTTCTTCCTGCGCCCGCGCTGGCTGCGGCGCCACGCGTGGACGATCTACGGCTTCGTCCTCGTCCTGCTCGTCCTCGTGCCCCTCATCGGCGAGGAGCGCAACAACGCGCGGCGCTGGATCCCGCTGCCGCTGGGCTTCGATCTCCAGCCCTCCGAACTCGCCAAGCTCGGCCTGATCGTGGCGCTCGCGCGCGCCCTCTATCGCAATCGCCTGCAGGAGCTCGGCGAGTGGTGGGGGCCCGCCCTCCTCGCGCTCGTCCCGATGGCGCTCGTCGCCGCGCAGCCGGACCTCGGAACCGCGCTCACGATCGTGCCGGTGACGCTCGGCCTGGCCTGGCTCGCCGGCGCCCGCGCGCGCACGATCGGCGGGCTCTGCGCCGCCGGCCTCCTCGCCGGCGCCGTCGCCTTCGAGCTCGAGCTCGGGCACGGCTACCAGCTCAAGCGGATCGAGACCTGGGCGGCGACCCTCGACAACGCCGTCCTCATCGAGGGCAAGAGCGGCGCCGCCTTCCACGCCTACCAGGCCCGCGTGGCGATCGGCCACGGCGGCCTCCTCGGCACGGGGCTCGGCCGAGGCGTCGCTAACGAAGCCGGCCACCTCCCCGAGCGCGACTGCGACTCCATCTTCGCGGTGATTGCCGAGGAGAGCGGCTTCCTCGGCGCGAGCGTCCTCGTCGTCGCCTACCTCCTTCTCGCCGGCTCGTTGCTGGCCGCCGCCGGCCGCGTCCGCGACCGTTTTTCCCGCCTCGTCGTCGCCGGCGTCGGCCTCTACTTCGCCGCCCACTTCTTCATCAACGTCGCCGTGAACCTCGGCCTGATCCCGATGACGGGGCTCACGCTGCCCCTGATCTCGACGGGCGGGTCGTCGCTCCTCACGAGCTTCCTCGCGCTCGGCCTTGCGCTCGGGTTCGCGGCGCGGCCGGAGCCGTCGCTGGACCTGGACTCGTTCCGGTGAGGGGATCGGGAGCTCGGGTCGCCTCCGGGGGGCGGCCGTGGAGCGATCGGTGCCCGCGGCGACGGCTCAGACGCTATGGAGGCCCGGCCTCCCGTAGCACTCGTGGGTTGCCGGGCTCTCGCCCGGCCGAGCCACATCGGGCAAACCCAAGGTAGGTCGTGCACGTGGTGTGCGACGTCGGAGCGTCATC
>JBFMCU010000188.1:0-28941 GCA_040754415.1 Planctomycetota bacterium | reverse complement strand
CACGCTGGCCGACTTCCACCGCCTTGATCGCAAGAAGCTCGAGCTCGACGAGCGTTGCGACAGGATCCTCCGAAGGATCGCCTCTCACCGCTCCCGAAAGGCCCACTGACCCGCTAAACAGTTACGAAAGAAGACGCTGCCGCTCGGATCAAGGGGATTGCTGAACTGGGAGGGGTCGGCCCACATGAGGTCATCGACGCCGTCGCCATTGACATCGCCGGGCATGGCCAGCGAAAGCAGCCCCGCGCCTCCGACGATGACTCCGTCCATCATCCCGTTGGTGGTGATCGCGTAGTAGTACTGCGGCCACCCGGACCGCAGGACCCAGATGAGCCTGTACGCGGAAGACACCAACTGGTTGTAGCCGTTCACGGCAAGGTCCCCCAGACCATCGCCATCGAAGTCGCCGCCCACGATTTGTGAGCCGAACTTCATTCGCCCTAAGGGCGGCGCCGGGGTCGTTTCCGTGGGCCCGACCGACGTGATGAAAGCGCCGGTGGCACCATCGTAGACATCCACGTACCCCCGCCTGGCCCCCCCGTTGATCTGCGCGCCGTCCGGTGAGCCGGCGGCCCACGCCATCGAGCCCGGGACTCCGGCTGGATGCGGCAGAACCGTCACGGACCAGCCGAGCTTCGTCTGCGCTTGATTGGTGCCTGCTACGTACCTCGAGACCCAGACTCCGGTTGAGGCGACGTAGTCGAGGTCGTTGAACACGTAGTGCTGTCCTCCATAGAGGGGAGGAGACGATCCCTCTGCGGGCGCTCCCACGACGAGCTCGTCCTTGCCGTTCTGGTCGAGGTCACCCGCGGCCAGTGACCAACCGAAAGCGCCGCCGCCGTTGCCGACGAAGTTGCCCAGACTGTCCAGGCTGCCGATGGTCCGGGTCGTTCCATCCCCCATTCGCATCTCGACGGCTCCACAGGTCGGCACCGTTCCAAATGTAGCCTGCGGCTTGCCGATGGCGACGTCGGTGAGTCCGTCGCCATCGAAGTCTCCGGCTACTACGGACTGGCCGAAAGCGTCGCCAGGGGTTCCCGTTCCGGTGTAAGGGGGCAGGGAGGTCTGGCCGATGACCGGCGCAGCTAAGGCCACGAGGATGATGAGAAGCGTGGACTTCATGTAAGTTGCCTCGGAGACAGAGAGCGAAGGTGGTGGCGAGAGGATGGCGCGCCGTCTTGGCGACCTTCGGTTCACGAGGGGCTAGGCCGCCAGGCTCCGTGAAACGTCCCCAGACTGAAACAGCCGGTATGACCGCTGTCCAGGGGATTCTCAGCCGTCCCCTCCGCGTTTAGCGACTGTCAGGTCTCTCTTGGACGTGATTCGGGGAGCCTCTTACTGCTACGGCGGGACTTTCTAAGAACGCCGTTCTTCGAGAAACCCAAGAAGGTCGTCCACATCCTGTCGTGCTTCGTTGGCCCATCATGCGACGTCGAACTTGATGCCGCCCTGCAGCCCCTACTGCTTGTCACCGCGGCGGCGGGTGCTGGGGGTCGATCTCAAACAGTCACCCGCCGCCCCTCGCTCGCGGCGAGGTAGGCGGCGTAGACCACGCGGACGACCTCCGCCCCGAGCTCGCCGTCGGAGGTCGCGGGGCGCCCCTCGCGCACGGCGCGCGCGAGCTCCTCGCACATGGCGAGGTGGCCGGAGGTCCAGTCCTCGTCGGGCATGGGCGTGCTCCAGCCGGCGGAGGTGTCGGTCTTCTCCAGGATGGGTTCCGTCCCGAAGACCTCCGGGGCGGGGGCGTAGGCGCGCAGGAGGTCGTTCGGGGAGAGGTTGCACTTCAAGTGGCAGTCGGCGGCGAGGATCTCGAGGCGGCTCTCCAGGCCGCCGAGCAGGTTGTCGCTCCCGATGGCGATCCCCCGCGCGCCGTCGGAGAAGGCGACGGTGACAGAGCCCCAGTTCTCCACGTCCCTCTCCCCGGTCGCGATGAAGGCGCGGGCCGGATCGACGCCGTCGACCGCCGCGAGATCGGCCACCTCCGCGGTCACCGCCACCGGCCGGATCGGCGCGCCGCCCCGCGCGAGACCCTCCTCGCGCTTCAGGTGGAGCATCGCCCCCAGGGGATGGACGGCGAGACGGAGGAGCGCCCCGCCGCCCGCCGACCGCCACCGCCGGGCGTAGGGGGAGTGGGAGCCCCGGTGGCTCTCCCATCCCCGCATCTCGAGGATCGGCCCCGCGGCGGCAGCGAGCAGGCGGCGGGCGCGGGCGATCGCCGGCGCGAAGATCCAGTTCTCGGCGTAGAGGAGCAGCACGCCCGCCTCCCGCGCGCTTCGCACCATCGCCTCGGCGTCGGCGACGGCCACCTCGCGCATCCGCCGGCGATCGACGGCGGGCACGGCGGCGTCCGGCGCCTCCGGAGGAAGGTCCTGGCCCACGTAGGCGGTCAGGGGCTTCGTGCAGATCACGTGCTTGCCGCGGGCGATCGCCGCCGCGGCGGCGGGGCGGTGCACGCCGTTCGGGACGCACAGGTCCACGGCCTCGACCGCCGGGAGCGCGAGGAGCGCGGGGAGGTCCGCGGCGACGTGCGGCACGCCGTGGCGCGCCGCGAAGGCCCGGGCCGCCGCCCGGTCCACGTCCGTCACGGCCACGATCCGCGCGGCGGCCGGGATCCGCCGGTAGCAGCGCGCGCGGGTCGCGGCGAGGAAGCCGGTCCCCACGATCCCGATGCCCACCGGCCGCGGCTCCGGGACCGCCCATCCGGGCTCCGCACGCTCGCCCACGCGCCTACCCCGCCTCCGCGGGCGCGACGAGCGCGGGGATCATGTCCCGGCCGCGCCGGACCTCACTCGGCGGCCCACGCGAGCCCCAGGCCATCCAGCTCGGCGTACCGCAGGGTGTCGATGTTGCTGAGGAAGGTGATCCGCACCTGGAGGTACGGGGCCCCGTCGTACTGGTCGACGTCGTCGTACCAGAGCCCGTCGCCATAGAAGGTGACGGAGCCGGCGACGCCGGGCGCGAGGTCCCCGTACGGATCGAGCTTCGTCCCGTCGTACACCGACTCGCCGGCGCCCGAGAACCCCGCCGCGCCGCGGTACTCCAGCAGGGCCACGGTCCCCTCCGGCTGGGCGTCGGGGTCCGGGAACACGACCGGCGGCAGGTAGTCGGGGCTCGAGACCCCCGCCGCGAACCACACCGTGTGGACGCGGCTGACCCGGATCACGGTGTCGAGCTGGCCGATGTAGAGGAGGTTGTCGCCGGGAGGCGTCGGTTGGCCCGGAGGCGTGGAGGCCGGGTTGAACCCGCCGTCCGGCACGTCCTCGAGATCGGGGTTCTTCGCGATCTGGTTATAGGAGGAGTCGATCCCCCCCGAGCTGAAAACGCGGAAGGTGGGGATGTTGTATCCCACGATGGCCTGCCCCACGCTGAGCGAGTTCAGCCCGATCCCGTCGTCGGAGGGGTAGCAGCGGTACTCCATCAGGAGCGGCAGGCCGATCGTGGGCACCTGCCCCGCCGGAGCGATGCTGGCGACCGGGCCCGGGTCCATCCCGGGAACTTCGATATCTTGCGGCACACCCGAGCCGCTGAAACCCCCCGTCCCGAGGTCGGCGGTGTTGCGCCAGGTGAAGTCCACGCGCTCGCCGCCGGCGAGATTCAGGGGGTAGGGCATCATCAGGCTCCCCGAGGAGGAGAGGAACAAGTCCACGGGGTTGATCCGGTACCCGAGGGCCCGGTGGTGGACCGTGACCTGGTCCGTAGGCACGGAGACGATGTTCGAGTCGAATCGCGCCGGCGCGCTGTAGAGGCCGGAGTTCGGGTACACCGGCCCAATGAGGCCGACGGTCTCGTCCGGCAACTGGATCGAGGGGGAGAGGCGGATCTCGAACTGCTCGAAGTAGTCGGCGACGAGCTGCCCGCCCGGCGGCGCCCAGTTCAGCCCTTCGACATCGAGGTTGAACTTGAGGTCGTCCCGGACGTTCATCTCGAGGTCCGCGTAGCGCCACAGGGCCATCAGCTTGCTCCCGAGGGGCACGAGCGGAGTCAGGACTCCGCCTGGAATCGGCGCGAAGTTGGACACCAGCGTGTTCGTGTAGTCGACGGGATAGCTCGCGCGCTGCACCGGCCGCGGATGGATCACTTCCCGGGCAAGGTCGTAGTACATCTGACCCCGCAGATCGGTCAGCCCGTCGGGAGAGGTGGCGTCGCCGAGGTCGAAGTCGTACTCGTCGGCGGCCGCGAAGCGCAGGACGAGCCCGCCGTTCTCCTCCGGCCCGGCCGCGGGATCGATGACGAACTCCACCTTGGGGATCGCGTCGGCGATCTGGTTGCCGGCGAGGTCGCCGACCCCCGCGGCGCCCGTCAGGATCTCCACGTAGTAGGGCGAGGGATCGCCGGGATCGCCCTCGTGGGCGAACGGCAAGAGGCCGGTGAAGTTGAAGTCCTTCAAGTTCGTGGAGGCCTGGGTGCTCCCGACCACGATGTTGCTCGCGGTCCGAACGGTCGAGGAGTCGCCCCGGACGACAAAGATCGTGTCGAAGGGGCTGACCGAGTCGGGGTCCATCGGCTCGCTGAACCGCACCATCATCTGGGCATCGGGGGAGACCACCACCGGGTATCCCGGGAGCGAGGTCGGGAGCGGCGTGAACGTCACCCAGCAGGAATCGTCGACGGTCGCTCCCTCGCCGAAGGAGGCCATGTAGATCCCGAGCCCCAGGAAGGCGTTCAGGTTCGTGACGTCGTCGCCGACCAGCAAATGCACGCGCACGCTCCCGACCTGCCCCGTGATCGGATCCGGGTCCACGCCGTCCTCGCGCACCTCGAGGAAGTAGCCGCCGCCCAGAGCGAGGATGTCCCCCTCCCGGGGCGCGGTCATGCAGGCGGTCGCGAAGTCGATGTCGAACACGAAGTCCCGCCCGGCGAGGCCGTCCGGATCGACGTACGCCGCGAGCACGCTGAACTGCCAGCCGCCGAGCAGCCGGGGCGGATCCTCGTCGAGCATGAAGCCGTTGCTCGTGTCCTCGGCGTTGCCGGCGCGCATGGCGCGCACGATGTCGAGGGTCGGCGAACCCCAGTCCACCGGACCGTTCGAGGAGGTGGCCATCGGCTTGCCGCTCAAGCTGCGCAGGATCGTGAACTGCCCGGAGCCGAAGTCCGCCTGGGAGGGGATGCGCACCGAGGTATTGGGCTGCCCGGTCGTCGTGAGGCTTGCGGGCAGGCCGATCACGTTGACGCCGGGGGCCGCCGGCATGTCCGCGGCCTCCACCTCGGAGGTGGTCATGTCGACGAGGATCCGCGTCGAGTGGAAGGCCCCGCCGGCGATCCCGCCGTGGTTCCCATCGAAGACGACCCGCGCTCCGAAGGGAATGGTCGGACGATAGCCGGTAAGGACGTGCACGTTCTCGAGCAGGTCCTCCGCCGCCTGGGCGCTGTCGTCGAGGAGATCGTTCACCCGGATCACGAGGACGGAGTTGCGGGCGATGAACGAGAACGGCTCGAGCGACGATCCGTCGTCGTTCTTCGGATCGATCGGCGGCATCGACTGGGTCGTCGAGTGCAGGAGGTCGAGGAAGGTGCCGGCCCCCGGGCTCGGCTCCGGCTCGCCCTTGACCCGGCGGATGACGAGCCGCGTCTTCAGGGTCACCGGGTTCGAGTCCATCAGGAAGTTGCCGTAGCCCGCCGCGAAGGAGTCCTCGTCCGAGTCGGCCCGGAAGGTCTCGTTGATGACGAAGTCCGCGAAGAACGCCGTGGTGCCGGCGACCCAGTTCGATTCCGGGTCCTGGTGGGCGTCGTAGACATCCACGAGCCGCCCCCAGAACATCTCCGCGATGCGCAGGCGCGACGCCTCCCCGCTCTCGTTCTCGTCCACGAAGAACGTCCCGCTGCCGTCGGGCTTGTCGCCTTCGCTGCCGGGCGTGCCCGACTGGACTCGCTCCTCCCCCTGGCCCAGGTTGCAGGCCGCGAGACCCCCGGCCGTCAGACCCACGGCCAGGGCGAGCGGAGCCAGGGAGGAAGAGCGGAACACACGGCGGGCGAGCCCGCCGCCCTGGAGAGCGGGGGTGGATTCCATGGTAGAGGAGTAGGCGCCGGCCCCGCGGGGGTCACGGGGCGGGACGATTGCCTTCAGGGTCCGAGACGGGCGGCCCGCCGTCAAGATCGAGAGTTCGACCGGACGGCGCCCGGGCCTGAAATCCGGCCTTCCCGGGGACCGGGCTACCCGTCCCCGTACTCCCGGGCGGCGTCGGGCTCCCGCTCCGCCAGACTGGACCAGCGCACCAGGAGGGGGGCGAGCGGGATCCCCCCGGCGGCGGTCATGGCCGACCCCGAGCGGGTGGCGCCCTCGTCCGAGGCGACGGCGGTCACGGCGAGCGGCCCGCCCGCGCGGGCGAGGGCCTGGGCCTCGGCGAGGAGCGCCTGGGCCCGCCCGGGGTCGCCGGCGAGCCACGCCACCCGGCCCGCGAACCACCGGGCCTCGATGGAGCGAGGATTCTGCCGCCCGGCGGCTCTGAAGCGCTCCGCGGCCTCCTCCAGCCGCCCCTGGAGCATGGCGACCACCCCGAGCTGGACGATCGGCCGGGATTCCTCGGGGTTGAGGGCCGCGGACCGGGCGAAGGCGGCCTCCGCGGCGGCGAGGTCGTCCAGGGCCGGATCGCCCCCCGGCAGGCGCAGGAAGCCGATCTGCATCCAGCCCCCGCTGCCCCGGGGCTCCGCGGCGACCAGCTCCTCGAAGGCGGCGAGGGCCCCCTTCTCGTCCCCCTCCTCGGCGAGAGAGTTGCCGAGGTAGTAGAGGCAGTCGGCATGGCCCGGCCAGGCGGCGAGGGCTTGGCGGTAGAGGAGGATGGCGTCCGCCAGGCGCCCCTCGACCCGCGCCGCGGTGGCCTTCCCCCGCAGAAGATAGAAACGCCGCTGCTCCTCCACGGCCAGGGGCGCGGGAGGCTCCGGCGCGCCCCGCCCCGGGAGGAGCTCCACCCGCGGCGGGCGCCCCCGCACCCACGTCACGATCGAATCGGCCGGGAAGGGGCCCGCCCGCTCCCGCTCTCCGTCCGGCCAGAGGACCTCGAGCTCCTCCACCCCCTTCGCCGCGCCGAGCCCGAAGTGGACCTCCCCCACCGCGTGCTGGGAGAGGTAGGAGCCCTGGGCGTCGGCGACCTCCCGGGCCCGGCGGCCCTCGATCGTCGCGGTGACCACGGCGCCGATCGCGAAGCGGTTGCCGGCGTCCTGGCGCAGGCGCAGGCGGAGCGAGGGACGGCGGTTGCCGCCGTCGTTGCGCAGGAGCACGGCGTCCTCCCCGTGGAGCACAACGAGGAGGTCCTCGTCGCCGTCCAGGTCGTAGTCGAAGCTCGCCCCTCCCCGCCCGACGTGCCGCTCGGCGAAGAACCCCCCTCCGGCGGCGCCGATCGCGAAGAAGCGGCGCCGGTCGGGGGACTGCCAGAAGAGATGGCTCTGCTGCGGCTCGAGCCGGCGCGGGTCGCGCTCCTCGGGAACCGTGCTGCCGTTCACCACGAAGAGATCGAGCACCCCGTCGTTGTCGAGGTCGAAGAAGCGCGTCGCCCAGCCCACCTTGTCGAGGGCGATGAAGCCGAGCCCGTACCGGTCGGCATCGTCGGAGAAGAGGGGACAGGCGGGCCCCTCCCGCGCCGGATCGAGGCGGGGGAGCTGGGTGTAGAGGGCGTTCTCCTGGGCGAGCCAGTGGGTGACGAAGAGATCGAGGTCGAGATCGGCGTCGTAGTCGGCGGCGGAGAGCCCCATCGCGCCGCGGTAGTCGGCGACCAGCGCCCGGGGCGCCAGGTCGACGAACGTCCCGTCGCCCTGGTTCACGAAGAAGGCGTTGTCCGAGACGTCGTTCGCCACGTAGATGTCGGGCCAGCCGTCGCCGGTCCAGTCGGTGAAGACGGCCGCCAGGCTCCGCCCCCGGCGGTTGTCCACTCCCGCCGCCGCCCCGACCTCGCGAAACGTCCCGTCGCCCGCGCCGAGGAGGAGCAGGTTGCGCTCCGGCTCGAACGTCGAGGGGTTGATCAGGGCGGGGATCTGCTTGTCGTACTGCGAGGTGGCGCCCCGCCCGGCGTTCTTTGCCTCGTCGTAGACCACGTACCCGCAGACATAGACGTCCATCGCGCCGTCCCGATCCGCGTCCGCCACGGCGATGCCGGTCCAGAATCCGCGCAGCTCGGCGATCCCCGCGGCGGCGGAGGCGTCCGTGAACCGCCCGCCGCCGTCGTTCCGGTAGAGGTGGCAGGCGCCGTAGCTCGTAACGAAGAGGTCCAGGTCGCCGTCGGAGTCGGGGTCGAAGAAGGCCGCGGCCATGCCGAGGGCGACGTGGTCGATGCCGCTCGAGGCGGTCACGTCCTCGAAGGTGCCGTCGCCGCGGTTCCGGAACAGGCGGGAGCGCCCGGCGCCCGGCGCCGCGAGGTCGTCCGCGAGGGAGCCGGCCACGTTCACGAGGAACGCGTCCGTCCATCCGTCGCCGTCCATGTCGCCCAGGGCGACGCCGGAGCCCATGTCCTCGGGAAGCCGCCCCGTGCGCACGGAGGGGAAGTGGCGGAAGACCAGCCCGGCCGCGTGCGCCACCTCGACGAACGCCACGCCCGGACCCGCGGCCGCCGGCTCGCCGCCCAGGCGGTCCGTCAGCCCCTCCGTACGCTCGCCCGGGCGGTAGGTCTCCTCGCCCCCCCCGCGGAGCTGGATCGCCCCGACCGCGCCGAGGGCGAGCGCGGCGAGCGCGATCAGGACCGACTTGCGACGCCGCCGCCAGCGCACCATGTCTCCCGGGTCCACTACGCTAGCGGCTCCCGGCGATCAGCGGCACCTCGGCGGTCGCCGCGGAGAGCACGGTGATCGGCGCCGTGAGGCCGGAATCGGCGCCGAAGACGTAATTCAGGAGGTACTGGTCGAACTTGCGGTAGTTCAGCCGGGCGGTCACCGTGAGCGGGCTCTGGAGCTCGGTCCCGTCGGGGACCGCCACCGCCACGCTCTCCGCGCGCGGCGGCTCGCTCGCGCCCTCCCGCGCCCCCACGCAGTCGAAGGCGTACGAGGTCACCTCCTCGGAGCCGGGGAAGAGCGACCGCTTGAAGCGCACGCCCACCATCTCCCAGAGGTTGTGGCGGTCGATCAGGTTGCCGTAGCGATCCACCGGCTCCGCCTTGAACATGAAGGTGCCCTCCGCGACGAAGTTCGATTCGTCGACGGTCCCGGAGTGGAACACGACCGCGCCGGCCGCGTCCCGGACCTCGATCTCCACCCACGCCTGGATGATGTCGAGGGGGCCGGTCGGGAAGTCGTGGCCGGCCTTGTTGTTCGTGATGTGGACGAGGACCTCCATCTCCTCGCCGGGGGCGACGGACGCGGGCACGTCGAGCTCGATCGGGATCGCGGGGCCGTTCCGCCACTTGCCGGCGATCTCCGGCACGGGGTACTCGCCCTTCAGCCACTCCTCGACCATCGCCGCGTGCTCCTGGCCCCCTTCCAGGCCGGCGAGGACGGGGATGTACTGGTTCGCCCCGAGGAAACGGTGGCTGCGGTGCTGGCCGTCCCCGGGGTGGCGGTTGTAATCCGCCGCGTCGCCGGCCGCCGGATCGCGCGAGACGAGGAGCGGCATGTGGCACTCGCGGCATTCCACCGTCTGGTGGGCATCCCCCTCCGTGAACCACCGGCTCGCGCGCCAGTTGTCGAACTGGTTCTGGAGCTGGACCCAGCCGACCTGGTTCACCTCCTCGTCGATGAACTGCTTGTGGCAGGCGGCGCAGAACTCCGGCGTCTTGAACATCCGCCGCGAGAGCGAGGCGATGTGCTGCTCGGGGTAGACGCGGATCAGGAAATCGGCGAGGAACGCCGGCAGGGCGCCGTCGAGGAGCTCCCAGACGTAGCGCACGGGAGGGGCGATCACGTAGTTCGCGTTGCCCGCGACGTCGGTCTTCTGGATGGCGTGGCAGACCAGGCAGGAGACTCCCTCCTGATAGCCGGCGAGGCTCGTCAGCTCCGTCACGCCGATGTTCTTCGTGCCCGAGAAGAGCGAGATCGGATCGTGGCAGCCCCCGCAGTAGCGGGTCGAGTCCGCCCCGTTCTGCTCGGCCATCACGGACTGGATCGCCTGGAAGCCCGCGTCGAGCGAGGCATAGCGATGCGCGCTGGGCAGCCACTCCTCGTAGATCTCCGCGTGGCAGCGCGAGGTCCCGCAGGAGGCGGAGTCGGAGAGAGCGCGGGGATCGATGGCCCCCCCGCTCACCGTGGTCGCCTTGCTCGGCGCGAAGGGTCCCTTGTCGCCGTAGGCCTCGGCGTCGTAGTCGGGCGGGAACTCGTTCACCAGCGCCATGGGCCGCGCGAGGACCGTCAGAGCGCCGGTCGCGAGGAACATCCCGAGCGCGGCGCCGAAGGCGATCCGCTGGTGGCCGCGGAGGCCGGCGACGACCGCCGGCGCCGCGGCGTCCGGGGCCCCGCGGCCGCCGCGCAGCCAGAGCGGGACCAGGTGGGCGAAGAGGAAGATCAGGACGCCGAACGTCGTGACGACGTGCACGGTGTCCCAGAGGTACGTGATGCGGGTGCCGAAGGCCCCCTCGGCGGTCAGCACGAGGCCGGAGACGGTGCAGGCGAGGAGCATCGCGCCGAGGGCCCACCCCGAGAAGTTCACGTGGGTGAGCGGAAAGCGCAGGTAGCCCGCGAGGTGGCGCGCGACGAAGAGGACGGTCGGGATCAGGAAAAGGAGCCCGGCGAGCGTGTGCACCAGCACCGCATGCTGGTTGAAGACGCTGAAGGGCAGGAGGTAGATCGAGAGTCCGCTCAGGAGGAGGAAGAACGTCGCCCCCGCGGTCCAGCGGCCGGCGGCGTCGCGCCAGCCCGCGATCCGCCTCCGGATCCAATCCTCGCGTCGCGGCGTCTCCGTCATCGATTCCTCCACAGTCGTTGTGAGCGGAGCCGAAGCTCCGCCGGGGCCACCGGCAAGGTTAGACGGCTCTGGAGGATCGGGGGGCCGGGGGAGGATCCCCGGACGGGCGGAACTTGATCTACGTCAATGGCGCCCGGCGACGACGGAGTTCGGCGCTGGCCGCTGATCCCCGGCATCGGACGGTCTCCGCAAAGGGCGGAGACGGGGCGCGCGAGGCGGGGAGAACCTCCCCGCCTCCTCGCTACGCTGATCCCCTGCATCGGACGGTCTCCGCAAAGGGCGGAGACCGTCCGATGCGGGGGATCAGCGGAAGTCGATGATCCCGGCGCCGTCGGGGTTGGTCAGGCTCGGGGGGTTGGCGCTGTAGTTGATGTCCGTCGAGATCTTCGCCGTCCAGGGCATCTCCTCCTTGTCGGCGAGGCGGCCGAGGGAGTAGGCGGCCCAGGCCCGCTGGGTCGCGGTGGCGGACCCCTCCTCCAGCAGGGCGAGGAGCGGCTCGACCGCCCGGGTGTCGCCCGCGTTGCCGAGCGCCACCATCACCGCGATGCGGGTGCTCAGGGAGTCGGCCTTCGCCAGCATCCCGAGGAGGGTCGGCACGAGCTGCAGGTCGCCCATGAGGCCCAGGGCGAGCGAGGTCTCGACGAGGAGCAGCGGCCGATAGCGGGCCTCCAGCAGGAGCGAGCGCACGGGCTCGATCCCGTCCCGCGACCCGGTGAGCCCGAGGGCCAGGGCCCCCCGGGCGCGCACGACGTCGTCCTGGAAGTCGGCGATCCGATCGAGGATCACGGGCACCGCCTCGGCGTCGCGGACGAGACCCGCCGCGAGGAACAGGGACGAGACGACGTCCGGCGAGGTGCTCGCGCCGAGGTGCAGCCGCAGGGCGGAGCGATCCGCGGGCGTGAGGGGGCGGTTCTCCGCCGCGAGCGCGTTGCCCATGACCCCCAGCGCCATGGCGAGCCACGCTTTCGTGTGCACGTTGGCCTGGGGGAGGCTCGTGAAGAAGAAGCGCCGGATCTCCGCCGTGCCCGCCTCCCGATCCCCGAATCCGGTGCCGCGCCGCCCCGCGATCTGGGCGAGCCCGATCAGGGCGTAGGCGCGGGCGAGCTGATCCCCCTCCTCCGCCGCCGCCATCAGGGCCTTGCGCACCCGCACGTCCCGCGGATCCTCGTCCGCGTCGGCCACGAGCCCCAGGGCGAGGAGACAGCTCTGGCGGATCTCGTTGCGATCCCGCGTGCGCCGCGCCAGGCGCGCGAGGAGCGCGTCGACGATGCGGGCCTGCGCCTCCTCCGAGACCTGGTTCGCGAGCCGGGCGAGGGTCGTGGGGACGTGGGCCCGCACGAGGAAGTCGTTGTCGTCCTCTTCCAGGAAGGCGAGCAGCGAATCCACGAGGACGGGCGCCGAGCCCTGGAAGGGCAAGGAGTCGTCCAGCGCGGCGGGGTCGCCGGCCGAGGCCGCCAGGCCGATCGCCAGCACGCACGCCACCTGGATGTCCTGCACCTTCTGGCGCCGCCCGAGCACGGACCAGAGCTCGTTGATCGCGTAGCGGCGCACGTCCACGTTGCGCGAGCGCTGCGCGGTCAGGCCCAGGCCATAGGCGGCGAAGGCGCGCATCCGATCCGGGACCTCCGAGCGCCCGCACGCGGTCCGCCCCGCCTCCGTGTTCCCGGCGACGGCGGCCAGCGTCCGCACGGCCCCGGGCTGGCCGAGGATCCCTAGGGCCACGCAGGCGTTCTCGGCGATCCCCGCGCTCGGGTGCGCCAGGAAGCCGGCGATCGTCCGCGTGAGCTCCCCGGACGCCAGGCGGTCGGCGGGTTCCTCGCCGATCCGGCCGAGGGCCTGCAGGATGGCATCCACCTCGAAGTTCGAGGGATTCGCGGCGAGCGCCGCCAGCAGGGCGGGGACGATCGCGCCGCGGATCGTCTCGGGGCTCGGCCGCAGCTCGGCGGGGGCGCGGGGACCGGTCCGCCCGCCCGCCCGCCGCACGCTCCCGTCGTGGGTCAGGGGCAGGTTCCGATAACCGCCCCGGGAGAGCAGGAGGTAGGGCTCGCGGTTGAATCCCCACCAGATCGACCAATCGGTGAAGTCGGCGCCGAAGGTGTCGGCGATGGAAGGCGGCACCGCCGGGCCCCCGTCCGCCGTCGTGGTCCCCGGCAGGGGGCGCACCCGCGGCTCTCCCGGCCCCCGCGTGATCGGGGCCGCGGCGGGCGGGCCGGGCTTCGGCCGCCAGTCGGGGGGCACCGTGTCCCCGGGCCCGGGATAGACCGGCGGGGGAGTCGTATGGGGATCGATCCCCCCGTCGCCGCCGCCGTCCCCGCCGCCGGTGCCGGTCCCCGTCCCCCCGCCGGCCTGGAGGGCCGCACCGGGGAGGGCGAAAGCGCTCGCCACCGCGAGCGCGGAGAGTCTGGTTCCGATGGACATGCTCGCCTCCCGAGGGTCGGGCCGGGGCGCGGCCGGCGCGGCCCCCGACCGTCGTAGTCGTATCCTAAGCCCCGGTCACCGCCCCATCGAGCCCCGGGACGACCCCGCCCCCCCATCGGCCGGCGCCGGCCCCGGGCTGGAATCGGGGAAAAGCCGCCCGCCGGCCACGAAGAGGCTTCGCGTGAACCCCTCGAGCTTCCGGAGCTCGCCCTCGAAGCGGACGGGCTCGCCGAGCCGCCCGCGCAGGCGGTCCCGGTCCGCGGCGGGGAGCCCGACGACGGCGCGCACCTCGTCCCCTCCGAAGACGTCTCCCGGCAGGCCGTGGATCGCCACGAGGGCCTTCGTGCCCGGCGCCGTGCCGAGGACAAAATCGTAGGAATAGGCCTCGACCGCGCGCAGCGGACCCTCTCCGCGCACCCGCCGGCCCCGGAAGCGCTCCGCGAAGAGGCGGTCGGCGGCGAGGCCCGAGAGGCCGGCGGCGAAGAGGGCGGCGGCGACGTCCGCCGCCGCGAGCGGCTCTTCGGGCGGCAGATCCGCGGGCGGCGCCGCCGGGATCTCCTCCGGCCGGGCGGGCGGGGCCGCCGGCTCCGCCCGCGGGGGTTCGTCCGCCGCGAGCGGCGCCAGGCTCGCCTCGGGCGCGCGGGGCGGCGGAACCGGCGGAGAAGCCGGCCGCGGCGGCGGCGCGACCTCCGCCGGCGGACCCGACAGGGCGCGCGAGAGCGCCACCATCTCCCGCAGCGGGTCCGAGAGCCTCGGCGCGCGGCTGACGACCCCGCTCCGGGTCCAGGCGATCCCCTCCCGGTCGATCACCGCCCCGGGATGGGTGCGGAGGAAGCGGCGCACCGCGTCCCGCCGGGAGGCGTCGAGGAAGGCGCGCGCGCGGCGCACGTCGCCCGTCCGGAGATGGACCGCGCGGTCGAACCCCTCGTCCCCCGTCGTGGCCCCGCGGCCCCCGAGGAGGCGCCCGAGCCCGGCGAAGAGGCCGGCGCCGGCGAGCCGCAGGTCCGCCGGCAAGGGCTCGGCATGGCGGACCCGGTAGCGCGTGGCGCGATTCGAGCCCTTGCCGGTGCCGCGGGAGATCGTCTCCACGCAGACGTCGGCGCCATCGAGCTCGCCGGCGATCCGCCGCCCCCCCGCCAGGGTCGCGGGGCGGAAGGGGAGCCCGAGCTCCCGCGCCGCGGCGGCCCACTCCGCGTTCGTCTGCCTCGCCCGCCGCACCACGAGGACGACGACCACCGCCACGAACGACAGGATGGCGAGGACGAGCTTGGCTTCCATGGCGGCGCGCGGGGTCTCCCCGCCATGGTAGGGAACGGCGGCGGCGGCGTCGCCTTGCGGGGCCGGCCGGAGCGGGACACACTGAACGACCCCGCGCCCGGGGCCCGGTCCGCGGCCGGACCGCGCCGGCCGGGCGGGGAACGCCATGTTCGAGGTCACCCAGGTCGGCTCTTGGCCCCGCTCGCCGGAGCTCCTGCGCGCCTTGCGGGCGCGGCGGCAGGGCGAGATCTCCCGCGCCCGGTTCGCCGCCGTCGCGGATGGGGAGGTGCGCCGCTCGGTCGCCCGGCAGATCGCCGCCGGCGTCGACGTGGTCGTCGACGGCGAGCAGCGGCGGGACGGCTTCTACTCCTTCGTGGCCGAGAAGCTCGCCGGCACGCGGCTCATGTCGCTGGCCGAGACCCTGGAGACGGTCGAGGACCAGGCTTCCTTCCAGGAGATGCTCGCCGCCCTCGACGTCCCCGCCGCGGCGATCCACAACCCGACCTGCGTCGGGCCGATCTCCCGCCGGGAGCCCCTGGCCGGCGACGAGCTCGCCTTCGTGCGCCAGCTCACCGATCGGCCGGTCAAGATCCCGCTCCCGGGTCCCTACCTCCTGACGCGCTCGATGTGGGTCGGGGCGTTCTCGCGCGCGGCCTACCCGGACAAGACGGATCTCGGGCGCGACGTCGTGCGGATCCTGCGCGAGGAGCTTCAGGAGCTCGCCGCGGCGGGCTGCGAGTTCGTGCAGTTCGACGAGCCCGTCCTCACCGAGATCGTGATGGCGAAGGACCGCGGCCGGCGCACCTTCATGTGAGCGACCCTGGCGACCCGCCGTGATGCGGGTGCCGAGCTCGAGTACGCAGCCGAGCTGTTCAATGCCGTGGTCGACGGCATCGACGGCCCGCGGATCGGCCTCCATGTCTGCCGCGGCAACTGGAGCCGGCAGGAGGAGGTGCTGCTCGCCGGCGATTACTCCGGGCTCCTGCCCGCCTTCCGCGCGATGCACGCGCGCCAGTTCGTGCTCGAGCTCGCCACCCCGCGCGCCGGAGACGTCGCCGTCGTGGGCGAGGCCCTCGCCGACCGGGAGATCGGCCTCGGAGTGGTCAATCCGCGCACGGCGGAGGTCGAGCCCCCGGCGGAGATCGCGGCCCGCGTCGAGCAGGCCCTCGCCTTCTGGCCGCCGGAGCGGATCTTCCTGAATCCCGACTGCGGGTTCGGCTGCTTCGCCGACCGCTGCGTCAACGACGAAAACACCGCGGCCGCCAAGCTCGCCAGCATGGCGGCCGCGGCGGGGGGGGGGGGGGGGCGCCACGGCGGCTGATCCTCCCCCGCCGCGAACCGTCCCGCCCGCGCTGCACCCGTTACGCGGCCATGGTGCGACGGCGGCGGAGCGCGAGCCACGCCCCGGCGGCGGCGAGGATGGGCACGGCCAGCAGCGCCGCCCTGCGGCCGCCTCCGGCGCCCGCCCCGGACCGGCCCTCCGCCGCGGCCCGCTCGCCGGCCTCGCCGCGGGCCGCCGGCGGCACCGCGAGTTCCTCCCGCGGGAGGGGCCGGTCGAAGGTGGCGCGCGCCTCGTAGAGCGCGAGCCGGCGGCGCCGGTTCTCCGCCCCGTCGACCCGCGCCGCCGCGCGCGAGGCGTGGAGGAGGATCGGGGTGCGGGCGCGGAACCCCCCGTCGCCCGGATCCAGTCCCGCCAGCGCGATCGGCTTCGCCTCGTGCAGGACCTCTCGCTCGCGGCCGGCGAGGAGGCGCGCCGCGTCGGCGGACACCGGCGGATCCTCCCCCGGGGCGGCGAAGGCCGGCCCGAACGCGAGCAGCAGCGCGAGCAGGCCGCCGGGGAGATCGCGGGCGATTCGAATCATCGGCGCCGCCTCCTACTCGAGCGCCGCCAGATAGCGGTTGGGATCGGCATCCAGCACCGTCCACCGCAGGAGGACCGGCGGCCGGACGACCTGGGGGAGCAGGGAGCCGGCGATCCCCGAGTTCCCGCCGAGGAGACGGCAGTCGTAGTTGATCTCGATCGTCGGCGTGCCGTAGATGATGTTCTCGTTGCGGCTCACGAGGGCGCCGTTGATCCGCGCCGATGTGGACCCCAGGACCACGTAGCAGAACGAGTGGTTCGTGTAGAAGACGGCGTCCAGGCGGTTCGCGTAGAGGGTGGAGATGTCGTTGTAGTTCGCGATGCCCCCCCCGGGCATGTTCCCGCCCCAGTACGTCGTGTTGAGCGGAGTGGAGATGTCGACGTCGGCCAACGTCGTCGTGTCGTCGTACTGGCCGTCCCCGTCGATGTCCTCGCCCGTGCCGGGGATCGCGTCCCCGACGGAGTAGCCGGGGGGGATCAGCCCAAGCGCCTGGTCCTCGGCGGTGTAGTACTCGACCGTGAACGTCCCGTCGTCCTCCAACACGTCGTCGTCCGCGGTGCCGGCGACCCCGTCCCGGCCCGCCGCCGTGTTGGGGATGCGGTCCTCCCCGGCGTCCTCCTCGGACTTGTTCAGGCTGGAGGCCATCCACCCGCTCACGTAGTAGCGCCAGGTGCTGTTCGTGTGGTTCCCGACCACGACGTTCTCGCGGGCGAAGAGCCCCAGGAAGTCCCGGTCCGCGTTGGCGGTCAGCCAGGCTTCGGTCTCGGCCTGCGTGTTGCCGGCCGGGCGGGTCGTCGCCGGGGCGTTCACGTACTGCACGGAGCTCGGGCAGTAGACGTTGCCCCCGGCGTAGATCGCCCCCTGGCCCGTGACGTAGCCGCGGAGGATGACGTCTCCGCGGACGACGACCGGGCCGTCGATGACGATGGGCGCGACGGCGGTGCCGGTCAGGTAGAGGTTCTGGCGCTCGCCCGCTTCGTCGCCGTACACCGCATCGCTCATCGGAGCGCCGCCGATGGTGATCGTTCCGCCCTGGATCACCGCCCGGTCCTCGTACAGGGCCAGGTCGGTCAGGTTCGGCATCTCCACGGGGTCCAGGAAGTCGTGCTGGTTCGCCGGCTCGCCGCCGCGTCCCCGCACGTTCTCGGCATCGACGATGTCCCAGCCGGAGAAGATGCCGCCGTCGTTGCCGTCCTCCAGGCCGTCCAGGTTGTCGTCGCGGTACCCGATCAGTTGCGCCGGCCCCGCGTCCCAGTCCACCGCGTCGTAGAGCGGCTGGCAGTTGACCCACGGCGCGTATCCGGCGGCGTCGAACTGGCCGTTGCTGCGCACGTTGCCGTTGGCCACGATCGTGTCGCCGTAGAACCACCCCCAGTTGTTGATGAAGTAGGCGTAGTCGAAGACCTCGCTCGGGGCGAGCTCGAAGCGCACCGTGGCGCGCACGGCACGCCAGGCGGCGGGCGACACCCCCGGCGGGAGGTTCACGGGCGCATCGGGGAGGTAGCCCGTGGACTCGATCTCGACCGTGACGGCATCCCCGGTCTCCTCGATCACGGCGATGGAGACGGAATACCCCCCCACCGCGACGCCGGAATCGGTGAGGTGCTCCCCCACGAAGGGCGTGATCGTGTCGGCGAGCGCGAAGAGGTCGGTGATCCCCTGGAGCGGCTGGTGGACCCGGGTCTTTTTCACCGCGTCGGCCAGGAAGTGCATCCCGGCCTCAAAGCCGGAGTCCGCGAGGTGCTCCAGGCGCACGTCGTCGACGGTGCGGCGGGCGTCCTTCACCTCGATCGTCGAGGCGACGAGGGTGACGGTCAGAAGCCCGAGGAGCCCCAGGAGCACGACGAGCGTGCCCACCAGGGCGCTTCCCCGGCGCGCTTTCTCGCGTTCAGTTGCGCAGGCGAACATGGAGCACGACTCCTCTCCCGCCGGCCGACGCGGAGCGACCCTCGGGAGTGAGCGTCACCTCCCAGACGTCGCCGGCCTGGACCATGGTGAACCCCGGCGGGTCGTCGGTGCCCAGCCGGATCCCCTCCGCCACGATCTTCTCCTTCTGCACCGTCCCCAGCTCGTCCCGGACCTGGCGGACGAGGCGGCGGACGATCCCCCCCCCGGCCCCCGGAACCTGCTGCACCGTGTAGCGGACGCTCCAGCCGGGCCTGTTCCGCGATTCCTCGTCGGGACCGAGGGAGGGATCGTAGACCCCCCAGTCGAGCGCGCCGAGGACGACGATGGGCATCTGGAAGGCGACCTCGTGGTTCCCGCCCTCGAGGGTGGTGACCGCGAGATTGTCCGCGCTGGCCAGGCGCAGCTCGTCCCGCAGGAGAGCCGCGGCGCTCCGGATCTCCTCGTTCTCCGCCGCCGCCATCAGCACGGATTCGTGCGAGTTCCGCGCCGCCGTCACGGCCTGGAGCAAGGCATAGGCGACGAGGCAGAAGAGCGCCGCCGACACCATGACCTCCACCAGGGTGAAGCCCGCGCCCCCGGCCCGCCGCACGGTCCGGGTCCCCTTCATCGCGCGCTCCGCAGCGTGGTGACGCGCCCCACCTCCCGGTCCGTCCGGAGGTCCACGAGCACCGCCCGCACCTGGATGAGGTCGACCTCGGCGAGGAAGGCGGTCAGATCGACCGCGAAGCGGGAGTCCGCGGCGTCCGGGCGATCGAAGATCCGATCGCCGTTCAGCGCGAGCAGGCTCCCGTAGGGCTGGGTGCCGACGTCCTCGAGCGCCGTCTCGAGGAAGAGCGCGCCCCGGGTCACGTCCCGCGCCTGGGCCATCGCCGCGAGGCTCGCGGAGAAGGCCCGCGTCGCCCCCAGGAGCACCGTCGTCACCACGAGGAGGCACAGGGTGACCTCGAGCACCGTGAGGCCCTCCCGGGACCTCCGGCCCCCCCTCCCCGACCCCGATCCGCGTGCGACCCTGTCCACGGCGAGTTCCCTCTCTCTCGGCCCCGGAGGCCAGGCGCCCGGGGGAGCTCTGGATCGGTCCCGGCGGCGAGCGATCTTCAGGGATTCGGCCGGAATCCCCCCCCGCGTCGCGGCGGCGGCCGGCCGCGCCCGGAAGTCCCGTCAGCGCGGGCCGGCGGGCCCGATCCGCGGGCCGTCCTCCGCCACGAGGAGGAAGCCGAGGAGCGCTCCGTCGCGGCGAGCGACGACGCAGGCCCCGTGCCAGTCCTCGTCGATCGCGAGGGCGCCATCCACCCGCCAGGCGTCGCCGTCCCGGACGAGGCGCGCGGCGGAGAGGGCGAGCGGCGGCGTGCCCGCGTCGGCGAGCACCAGGCATTCCTCCGGCTCCGCGAGCGGGCGGCCCGCCTCGCCCCGCCAGGGGACGAGCCGCTCCCCGAGCGAGGCCTCGAGCCGGCCGACGCCGGCCTCCTCCCAGGCGAGCGCGCCGCCGGGGGGGAAGCTCCCGCCGGCGATCTCGAGAGCCGCGCTGTCCCGCCGGGCGTCCGGCGGGGCGCGCAGGAGGTCGGCGGGCCCGAGGAATCCCCCGGGAACCGGCAGCACCCAGCCCACGCGGCCCTTCCGGCTGCGCCACACCAGCCCCTCGCGCCAGGTGAGGCTCGCCCGCACCGGCACCGGGCGCGCCGCGCCGGGCGGCAGGAGCTCGCTCCCGACCGCGATCGACGGGCGCCATTCGGCGACCTCCTCCGGAGGCTCGAGCCGGAGCGGGAATCGCTGGCCGTTCCCGGCGGGCGGTCCCGGATCGGTGGGCGTGGCGAAGGCGACGCCGCCGACGACGAGCGAGCGCAGCGAGTCGAGCTCGACGTCGAGCCCCCCCACGAGCCCGAGGCGCAGCTCGACGCCGCCCGCCTCCCAGAAGACGGAGTCGCGGCGCACGAGCGGCGCGTAGGCGGGCCGCACGTAGGCGCGCACCTCGACCGCCGCGGCGTCGCCGGCGAGGCCGACCGCGAGCACGCTCCCCACCTGGAGCGAGCGATAGAGGACCGGCGCGCCGGGGGAGAGGCCGCCGCGCTCCGCGACCTCCAGGGTGATCTCCAGCCCGCCGGGCTCGATCCGCTCCTCGACCGGCGGCTCGGCGAGCGCGTCGAAGTCGATCCGCCGCTCGCCCCCCGCGGGCCCCGGCCGCACGGCGAGGTAGCGCGCGCCGAAGATCGTCTCGAGCCCCTGGACGCTGTCGAGCGTCACGTGGGGGCGCACGATCCAGAACCCGCTTCCCTGGCGCGCGAGCGCCTCGGCGCCCGGCGCGAGGCGGACCTCGAGGAGGACCTCCTGGAGATCGGCGGCGAGCCGCAGCCGCTCCACCTCCCCGACGCGGATGCCGCGGTAGCGCAGGGCGTCGCCGGCGCGCAGGCCGTGGCCGTCGGGGGCGTGCACGGTGAGGAGGAGCCCGCGGCCCCCGAGCGCCCCGGCGATCACCCAGCCGACGAACAGGAGCGCGGCGATCGGCAGGAGCCAGCTCCACGACCACCCCCGGACGGGGGCGACCCGTGCGGCGGGAAGGGAAGGGATTCCGGCCGCGGTCATGGCGCCTCCTCTCCTCGCTCCCAGAGGGCGTGGGGATCGAACCACGCTCCCGCCACGAGGCTGAGGAGCACGCAGGACGTGAACGCCAGGGCGCCGAGCCCCGGCTGCACGTCCACGAGGTCCCCGAGCTTCAGCCAGGCCACGACGAGGGCGATCAGGAGCACGTCGAGCATCCCCCACCGCCCCGCCGCCTCGATCAAGCGATACGTGAGGGCCCGGCGGCGGCGGCTCAAGCGCCGCGTGGCGCCGGTGATCGCGAGGAGCGCGACGAGCTTCACGAAGGGCAGGACGACCGAGCAGACGAGCACGACCGTCCCCACGAGGAGCTCGCCGCGGCGCAGGAGCCCGATGCTGCCCGTCCAGACGCTCGCCTCCGTGCGATGGCCGAGCTGCTCCAGGGTCATGATCGGCAGGCCGATCGCGGCGGGATAGAGGATGAGGGCGGCGAGGGCGCTGGCAAAGGCGCGGCGGTTGCTGCGCCGGCGGCCGCGGGAGGACAGGATCGTGGTGCCGCACCGAGCGCAGAGTGCGCGCTCGCCGGCCGCGAGGCCCGGCAGCGTCTGGACGAGGCCGCAGCAGTGGCAGGCCGCGAGCGTCGCTCCGCCGTCGGCGCGCATGGGGAGAACCTACTCCCCGCCGGCCCTCCCCTTCCACCACCCGCGCCCGAAAGGCTCTACGGAACGTAGGCGGCCACGAGGACGGCGATCAGGGCCCCGGCCGCATCCTCGCCGGTGATCGCGTCCGCGCCGTGCCGGCACCCCTCGTCGCAAAGGGTCAGGGTGGGCGTCAGGAGGAGCTCCACCGGCACGCCCACCTTGGCGAGGGCGGCGACGAGATCCACCGCGTCGGCGAGCGGGACCAGGGGGTCGCACTCGCTGGCGAAGACGTGGAAGGGCGGCTCCTCCCCCGTCACCCAGAAGTACGGCGAGGCGTCGTACCAGGGGTTGCCGGTCGGCAGCGCGGGGTAGTGCGGCGGGAGGCCGAGCGGGCTGCCGCATTCCACGCCGGCCGGCACGCCGCCGGCGGGCCAGACCGTCCCGAGGAAGCACTCCGGCTGCTCGAAGCCGCGGCAGTTGCCCGAATCCGCCAAGCAGGGGTAGCCGGGCGCGTAGCCGCCGGTCGATTCGCAGCCGGCCGGCAGCGAGCAGTCCTGCGGCGGATCGGGAGGCGCCGGGCAGTTCGCGACGCAGATCCCCGTCCAGGGATTGCCGAAGCAGCCGCCCTTCACGAAGTTCATCGCCGCCGAGAACAGGATCACTCGATCGACGCGGTAGTCGCCGCCGGGAGCGGGATCGAAGTGGTCTTCGCCCACCCCGAGGGTCATCCCGGTCATCGCGGCGAGCGTCGCGCCGGCCGACGAGCCGGCGACGACGATCTCGTCCGGGAGCTGGTAGAGGAGCGTGCCGGCCGAGCGGATCCAGTCCACCGCCCGCTTCACGTCGCGATAGGCCTCCGGATAGGAGCCCGCGCCGAGCCCGCTCCCGCAGGGATCGAAATCGGCGAGCGTGTAGTCGATCACCACCACGTACCAGCCGTCCGCCGCCACCGCCCGGACCAGGGCGCGCGACTCGGGCGCGTTCTTGGAGCCGGCGATCCAGCCGCCCCCGTGCACCCAGACGAGCGTCGGCGAGCAGATCCGGGGCTCGTCGGGCACGTAGGCGTCGAGGAACCGGCCCGGCGCGTACGAAACGTCGGCGAAGGTCTGGAAGCTCGCGATGGAGGGCGGCGGGCAGGGGGGAGGATCGACGACGATGTAGTCGCTGCGCTGGAGCGCGTCGCTCCCCCCCGGCCCCGTCACCTCGAGGGAGACGGTGTAGGTGCCCGCGGTCTCGTAGCGATGGACCGGGTGGCGGAGGCTGCTCGTGCCCCCGTCGCCGAAGACCCAGCTCCAGGCGGTGATCGCCCCGGTCGATTCGTCGGTGAACGCCACGTCGAGCGGCGCCGCCCCCGCCCTCGGCGCCCCGGAGAAGCCCGCGACCGGCGGCGGATCGACGACCACGATGTAGTCGTCGCGCGTGAGCGCATCGCTCCCCCCCGGCCCGGCGACCGCCAGCGCGACGGTGTAGGTGCCGGGAGCGACGTAGGTGTGACCGGGATCCGCCTCGCCCGCCGTGCCCCCGTCGCCGAAGATCCAGCTCCAGGCCGTGATCGCCCCGGTCGATTCGTCGGTGAACGCCACGTCGAGCGGCGCCGCCCCCGCCCTCGGCGCCCCGGAGAAGCCCGCGACCGGCGGCGGATCGACGACCACGATGTAGTCGTCGCGCGTGAGGGAGTCCGCGCCGTCGGGACCCGAGACGGCGAGGGTGACGGCGTAGCTCCCGGGCGCGAGGTAGGTGTGCGCCGGATCCGCCTCGCTCGCCGTACCGCCGTCGCCGAAGGCCCAGCTCCACTCCGTGATCGTTCCGCTCGATTCGTCGGCGAAGAGGACCGCCAGGGGGGCCGGCCCGGTCCGCGGATCGCCGGCGAAATCGGCCTGGGGCCCGGTGGACCCGCCCGGAGCGCCGCTGCCGCCGCCGGGGGAGCAGGCGGCGAGGGCGCCGAGGAGCGCAGAGGCGGCCAGCCGGCGCGACGGAGGCATCGTCCCATCCGAAGCCATCCGCCCCGCGCGCGCAAGTGGAGCGCCGGCCTTTCCGGGCCGCTCCGCTACAATCCCCGCCCCATGACGAGCCCGACCCTGGAGGAGGCCCGCGGCCTCCTCTCGTTCCTCGACGCATCCCCCTCGCCCTTCCACGCCGTCGCCGCGGTCGCCCGGCGCCTCGAGGCGGCCGGATTTCGGCCCGTGGCGGAGGCGGAGCCCTGGGGCGAGGTCGCCGGCCGGCGCTACGCGGTCCGCGGCGCGAGCCTCGTCGCCTGGGTCCTCGCGGGGGACGAGGCGCCCGGCACGGGCTTCCGCATCGTCGGCGCCCACACCGACAGCCCGACCCTGCGGATCAAGCCCCGCCCCGATGCTCGCCGCGAGGGGCTGCGCCAGCTCGGCGTCGAGGTCTACGGCAGCGCGCTCGTGAACTCGTGGCTCGACCGCGACCTCGGGGTGGCGGGGCGGGTGTGGCTACGCGCGGAGGAGGCGCCCGCGGCGCGCACCTTCCACCTGGCCCGCCCGCTCCTGCGCATCCCCCAGCTCGCCATCCACCTCGACCGCGACGTCCGCGAGAAGGGGCTCCTCCTGAACGCCCAGCAGCATCTCGCGCCGATCTGGGGGATCGACGACGGCACGGAGCGCGGCTTCCGCGCTCTCCTCGGCCGCGAGCTCGCCGTCGATCCCGCGGCGATCCTCTCCTGGGACGCGGTCTTGTGCGACACGGCGCCGAGCACTCTGCTCGGGGCGGACGAGGAATTCGTCAGCGGGCCGCGGCTGGACGACCTCTGCTCCTGCTACTGCGGCCTGCGGGCGCTGGTGCGGCGCGCCGAGGCCGGCGGGCGGGGCGCCTTCATCCCCGTGCTCTGCCTCTTCGACCACGAGGAGGTCGGCAGCACCTCCGCCCGCGGCGCGGCGAGCCCGCTGCTCGAGGCGATCCTCGAGCGCATCGTGCTCACCCGCGGCGGCGGCCGCGAGGACTACCACCGCTCTACGGTCGCCTCCGTCTGCGCGTCGGCGGACATGGCCCACGCGACGAATCCCAACTACGCCGACCGCCACGAGCCCGACCACCACCTCGAGCTCAACAAGGGGCCGGTGATCAAGATCAACGCCAACCTGCGCTACGCGACCGACGGCGAGACCGAGGCCCTCTTCGCGGCGGCGTGCGAGACGGCGGGCGTGCCCTACCAGAAGTTCGTGAACCGCACCGACCTCGCCTGCGGCACGACGATCGGCCCGATCACCGCCGGCCGTCTCGGCATCCGCACCGTGGACGTCGGCAATCCAGAGCTCGCCATGCACTCGATCCGCGAGCTGTGCGGGGCGCACGATCCGGAGTACATGATCCGCGCCCTCGTCGCGTTCCATGGCTGAGCGGCCGTCGCCCGCGCCGTCCCCGGACTGCCGCCGCTGCCGGCACTTCTACGTCACCCACGACGCGCGCTGGCCCTACGGCTGCCGAGCGTTCGCGATGAAATCGCGCGCCCTGCCGGCGGCGGAGGTGCTCCTCTCCTCGGGGGAGCCGTGCCGGGGCTTCGCGCCCCGGGAGGAGCGGCCCGCGCCGCCGCGCGGCTGAGCGTCACTTCTCGCGCGCGTGCCAGGCGGCGAGAACCTCGGCCTCCCGCTCGGGCGTGAGCCCGGCGCGCAGCTTGGCGAGGCGCGCCGGGGCGTCCTCGAGACCGTGGATCCACGCCAGAAGGTCCGTCACCGTCTCCTCGACCGGGCGGAAGGCGAGCCCGGCGGCGAGGGCCTTCGTGTTGCTGACCGCCACCAATCCGCGCGAGTCGCCGGCCGAGGGGACCCAGACCGGCAGGTGCCCCCACGGCTCGACGCCCTGGGCCGAGAGGAACTCGAGGTCGGCCCACGTGAAGGTCGCGTCGCTTTTCGTCACTTCCTGGCAGCTCTCCAGCAGCGCGCCGATCGTCGTCGGCTCCTTCGGCCCCACGGCGTTCAGCACGCCGGCGGTGCGCCGCTCGATCAGGTGCACGATCCACGCCGCGAGGTCGCGCCCGTCGATGTACTGCACGGGCTCGGAGGGCGCCACGGGGGCGAGCACCTCGCCGCCGCGCTCCACGCGCACCGGCCAGTACGTGAAGCGGTCGCTCGGATCGCCGGGGCCGACGATCAGGCCCGGGCGGACGTTGGCGACCCGCCCCGGCATCGCTGCCTCGGCTGCCGCCTCGCAGAGCGCCTTCAGCGGGCCGTAGGTCGTCCCGGTGATCTCCTCGACGGTCGCGTCCTCCATCGTCGCCACCGCGGCGTCCTCGGCGATCCCCGGCTGGCTGAAGTCGCCGTAGGCGCTGACCGAGGAGACGAGCACGTAGTGCCCCACGTGCGGGGCGAGCAGCGTGGCGGAGGCCGACGTGATCCGCGGGACGTAGGAGGACGTGTCGATCACCCCGTCCCAGTCGCGCCCTTCGAGCGCCTTCAGCCCCTCGCCCTTCTGCGGATCGCGGTCGCCGAGGAGCTTCTCCAGCTCCGGGAAGAGCTCGGCGTTCGTCCGGCCGCGGTTGAAGAGCGTCATCTCGTGCCCGCGCGCGAGCGCGTGGCGCACGACGTGGGGCCCGAGGAAGCCGGTGCCGCCGAGGATGAGGAGCTTCAGGCGCTTGGCGGCCTTCTCGACCGGGCCGGCCGCGGCCCGCTCCTGCGCGGCGGCGACCCGGGAGAGAGGCATGCCGAGGATCGCGCCGGCGAGCGCGGTCTGGTGGAGGAAGGTCCGTCGGGTCGTCTTCGTCATGGTCTCCTCGTGCTTCGGAATCCTCGATTCGCGGGGACGGCGGCCGGGGTCCCGCAGTATGTTCGCGGGCCGGTTCGCAGCGTAGCGAGCGCCGCCCGCGTGGGACAGCATCCGGGCCCCGCTTACGCAACCGGGCGCAACCCCGCCGTGAGCCCCGTGCCGAAGAGCCCCGCCCTCGCCCGCTCCGCCGCGGCCTCTCGCGTCCTGCTCGCGGCGACCTTCTATCTCTTCCTCCTGGCGAGCTTCTACGTCCTCCGGCCGGTGCGAGAGGAGATCGGCGCCGACCAAGAGGACGTGCTGGCGTGGCTCCAGACCTTCACGTTCCTCGGCATGCTCGTGGCGGTGCCCCTCTACTCGGCCCTCGTCGCGCGCTTCCCCCGGCGGCGGTTCATCTCCTGGACCTACCAGTTCTTCGCCCTGAACCTGGTCGGCTTCTTCCTGGTCTGGCGCTTCGTCCCGGCGGAGGACCGGCGGATCGAGGAGCGTGTCTTCTTCGTCTGGCACTCGGTCTACAACCTCTTCATCGTCGCCGTCTTCTGGAGCTTCATGGCCGACCTCCACCGCGCCGAGGAGGCGAAGCGGCGCTTCGGCTTGATCGCCGTCGGCGGCACGATCGGCGGGATCCTCGGCGCCCAGGCGCTCAAGCACGTGGTCGCGTCGTGGGGCGCGCCGGGGGCCTTCCTCGCCGCCCTCGCCCTTCTCGAGGTCGCGAACCTGTGCGCCTGGATCCTCGACCGGCGCGCCCGGAACGAGGCGGCCGCGGCGGCGCCCGGCCCGTCCTTCGCGACGTTCCGGCCGGCGGGAGGGGAGGCCGATCGCCCCCTCGGCGGGAGCGTCCTCGAGGGATTCCGGACGGTGCTGCGCTCCCCCTACCTCCTGATGATCTCGCTCTACATCGCCGTGCAGAGCCTGGTCAACACGTTCGCCTACTTCGAGCAGGCGAAGATCGTCAAGGCCGCGCTCCCCGGCGAGGAGGAACGCCTGATCCTCTTCGCCAACATGGACGTCGCGGTGAACGCGATCACCCTCGCGCTCCAGCTCCTCGTCGTCTCCCGCGTGATGCGGCGATTCGGGGTCCAGGCGGCCATCGTCGTGATGCCCCTCCTCGCCGTCGCCGGATTCGCCCTCCTCGGCACCTCCCCCACGCTGCCGGTCGTCGTCGGCCTGATGGTCGCCCTGCGCTGCGCCCGCTACGGGATGACGAAGCCGGCGCGGGAGGTCCTGTTCACCGTCGTCCCGCGCGCCGACAAGTACAAGGCGAAGGCCTTCGTGGACACCGTCCTCTACCGGGGCGGCGACACGGCCGCCGGCTGGGCCTTCGCCGGCCTGGAGCAGGCGAAGCTCGGCCTGGCGGCGATCGCCCTCGGCACGGTGCCGATCGCCGCCGGCTGGGTCTTCGTCGGCCGCTACCTCGGGCGCCGGCAGCAGGCGCTCGCGGAGGAGCAGGGCCCGCGCGACGGATGAGCGCGGCGCTACGGGACCGGCAGCAGCCGCACGACCAGAAACACGGGCTCGGTGCCGGTGGCGCCGAGCACGGTGTACTCGCCGCCGCGCAGGATCGTGTTCGTCGTGAAGAGCTCGGTGGCGGCGGAGAACTGCGCGGGCCGCCCCTCGCTCGCCGGGGCGGTCTCGATCCGCCGGTGCTTGAGCTGGCACTGGTCGATCGTCAGCGACCCCATCTTGGGGTCATAGGCGCTGGGCACGAACGCCAGATCGTAGGTGTCCGCGCCCGTCCCCTCGATGTGGAGCTCCACCGGGCGTCCCGGCGCGGCCGCCGTCCGGATCAGAGCGAAGCCCGCCGCCGTGAAGCGAAGCTCGGGAACGAGCCGGGCCAGGTTCTCCGTGAGTTCGGCCGGTAGCCCGGCGCCGCTGCCCTCCTTGCCGCCGCGGATCACCCAGCAGGTGATGGTTACCTGCGGTTCGGGAACGTCGATTCGCGCGAGCAGGGCCTGGATCTCGGCCACCGCCTCCTTCGTGTCGCGGACGATCACCACGGAGCGATCCTGCATCCAGGCGATGTTGTCCGCCCGGCTCTGCCCATGGGCGTCCGTCAAGACAATGTGCCGCTGGTAGGAACGCAACGCACCCGAGAGCGAGCTGATCGCCACGTAGCGAGGGTGGTACTCGAAGGTGGTCAGCTCCACCCGCGGCGCGACGTCGAGCTCCTGCAGCATCGAGGAGATGCGTTTCACCTGCTCCGGCACGTCGTAGAGGACGATCGTGTCGCCGAGGAGGCTCATGTTGGCGACGATCGTCGAGCCTGACCCGCCCCGGCGCTCCACCTCGTAGTTCCGCGCCAGCGATTGCCCCGCGAACTTGTAGAGCGTCTCGGCCTCCCGGAAGCGCGGCGCGAACTGCCAGATCGTGAGCTCGCTCTCGTCCACCACCGGGAACTGCCGTTTCGCCGCGGACGCGACCGCCGCCCCTTCTCCGCTCTCCTGGGCGACCGTGCCGCCCGCCAGGAGGCCGGCGAGGCCGGCCGCCAGGATCATCTCTCGGATCATCGTGATTCCTCCCTGCTCGTGGTTCCGGCGCCCTCGCCGCCGGCGCGCCCCCCTCCGGTGAGGAGGATCAGGCGCACCGGGCCGGAGCGCATCTCGATGTACTCGCTCGTGAGCGAGGCCAGCACGCTCCCGTGCTCGCGCACGGGTTGTTCGGGGGCGAGGCCGGCGGTGGCGCCGGGATCCGCGCGGGGCGGATCCTCGCCGCGGCGCCCGAGGAAGAGCGCGAGGAGGGCGGCGGCGAGCCCGGCTGCCGCAAGGCGCAGGACGGCGGCGCGGCGCCCGCG
>JBFMCU010000187.1:0-10909 GCA_040754415.1 Planctomycetota bacterium | reverse complement strand
ACTTCCGGGGGCCCGTGTGGCCGACCGCCCTCCTGCTCGGCCTGCTCGCGGCGGCGGCGATCGTCGTGGGACGCGTGCAGCAGGTGCCGTGGCTCTCGCTCGGCGCCGCGGCGGGTGCCGTCGCCGTGGTCGGCGTGTGGCTCTTCACGACCGACCTCTCCGCGCCCCGCGCGCTCTGGGAGCTCGCCGCGGTCGCGATCGGGCTCGCCCTCGTGTCCCACGCCGGCGCGGAGTGGGAGCGGCGCGCCGGCCGCAGCACGGGGCCGCCTCGCCTCGCCCTGGCCGCGTCGGGGGCGACGGGAAGCTGGTTCCTGCTCGCGATCCTCGCCGCCGGCGAGGCGACCCAGGCGCCGCTCTGGCCGCTCCTCGTCCTCTGGATCGCCCTCTCTCTCTTCCTCGCACGCCAGGCGTGGCTCGCCGGAACGAGTCTCCCGCTCCGGGGAGCCGCCATCGGCCTGGCGCTCGGGCTCGCCGTCTACCGCGCGACGCATTTCGGGCGGGTGGGCGTGCCGGTGCCCGATCCGCGCGTCTATCTCGCGATCGTCGTCGTTCTCGGTCTGGCGCTCCTCCTCGGCGGCCTCGCGGCGCGCGGCGAGCGCGGGCGGGCGCTGCTCCAGGGCCTGGGGCTCTTTCTCGCCGTGCAGGTCGTCGATCTCTCGAACACGACCTTCTATCACGCCCACGATCCGTGGCTCTTGCCGGTGACGGCGCTCGCCTTCGGTGCGCTCCTCGCCGCGGCGGCGGTGCGCCTGGCATCGGGGGTGATCGGGATCGGCGCGGTCGCCGTTCCCTGCTTCCTCGCCTGGCGCTGGACGGGGGAGTTCGCGGCGCGCTTCCCGGCCGTGGACGCGCACCGGGCCGGCCTCCTCCTCGTCCTGGCGATCGCCACCCTCGCCGGGGGCTGGCCGGCGGCCGTCCCGGCCGGGCGGCGCGGGCGGCCGTGGACGTGGCGGGCCGGCGCGCTCGCCGCGCCCGTCCTGCTCGGGCCGGTGGAAACGCTCTGGACCGGCAGCTTCGGTCGCGACCTCTCCCTAGCCCCGCCGCTCCTCGCGGGCCTCCTGGCGCTCTCCTTCGTCGCTCCCCTCGCGGCGCGCGCCGCTCGGACGGGGATCGGCGCGTGGCGCGTGCCGCTCGCGTGGTATGGCGGCGCGGCCCTCGTGCTCCTCTCCCGCGTCGCGCCGGAAGCGATCGCGGTGGAGGAGGAGGTCGTCGCCGCGGCCCTCGGGGCGGCGCTCCTCGCCCTGCTGGCGCGCCGCCTCGCTCATCCCGGGCTCGCCTGGGTCGCTTCGAGCGCGACGGCGGGCGTGGCCCTGGTCCTCGCCATCCACGCCCTGGACTTCGGCCACTACGAGCGCTCCGCCGTCCCCGTCGCGAGCTGGATCGGGTACGCCCACTTGGTCCCGGCCGCGTGCGCCGTCGTGGTGCTCGGCGCGGGGCGGGCGGTGCCCGACCCCCGCGCCTTCCGCTCCCTCCTCCCCGGGCTCGGCGCGCTCGTGGCGTTCTTCCTCGCCCTGAACCTCGAGATCCTGGGCCACTTCGCGACCGGCGCGCGCGTCGATCTCGATCTCGAGCGCCTGCCGGCCCGCGACGTGACGATGTCGATCGCGTGGGGGGCGTATGCCCTCGTGCTCCTCGTCCTCGGCATTTGGCGGCGCGCGGGGGCCCTGCGCTGGTCGAGCCTCGCCCTCTTCTTCCTCGCCCTCGCCAAGGTCTTCCTCTACGACCTCGGGCACCTCGGTGGCCTCTACCGCGTCGCCTCGCTCGCCGGGCTCGCGGTGGCGCTCCTCGCGGTGTCCCTCTTCTACCAGCGGTTCGGGTTCCGCCGTCCGTGGAATACCGTGCCGTAGCAATCCTTCCACGATTCGCAGCGAATCGTGGAAGGATTGCTACGGCACGGTATTCCGGATGTCGAAGCCGGTGCAGCCGCGGGGCGTGTCCTCCCGCACCTCCGCGTCCGTCACGCGGGCGTGGGGCGGGCCGGCGGCGAGCCAGCGGCACATCGCCTCGACCGCCGCCGCCTCGCCTTCCACCCACGCTTCCACGCGCCCGTCGGCGAGGTTGCGGACCCAGCCGGCGACGCCGAGCTCGCTGGCGCGGTCGTGCGCGTACCAGCGGAAGGCCACCCCCTGGACGCGGCCGGAGACGAAGACGTGGCGGGCGACGAGCGCCATGGACGGGAATCGTAGTCCGGCGGCGCGGCGTTGACATCCCGTTGACCCTGCGGGGGGCGGGATCCGTAGGCTCGCGGCGGCCGCGATGGCTCGTCCTTCCCCGCACCGGGGCCGCGGGCGGGAGCGCCTCGTTCTCGCCGGGGGCCTCGTCTCCACCCTCGCCCTCCTGGCGGCGGCGGTCGCGGCCTTCGGCGACCCGCGCCTGGCCGGCGCCTCGGCCCTCGCCCGGCGGGCGGGCGAGGTGAGCGATGGGGTCGTCGCCGAGTGGGAGCGGCTGTTGCGCGAGCTCGATCCCGCGCGCGAGAGCGAGCCGCTCGTCTGGACGGCACCGCCCGCCGGCAAGGACGGCGCACCGGTCGCGACGGTCGCCCCGGTCGACTGGCTCGCCGCGCGCGGCGCGACGAGCTACCTCGTCTTCGACGCCCTGCTCGGCGAAGCGTGCCGCTACGAGCGCGAGGAGGACGATCCGGTCGAGGCCCTGGCGGCCGTGCTCGAGGCGCTGGAGAAGGACCACGATCCGCCGCGCGAGGCGGAGGGCCGCTTGCGCGCGATCCAGATCGCCGGGCGGGCCGGCCGGCCGGACGCGGCGGCGGCCCAGTGGGAGGCGCTCGCGGCGGCGCTAGAGGGGCCCGAGGCGCGGGGCGGCGTCTCCTACCTCCTGCTCGCCGCCCTCGCCGCCGCGCCGCATCTCGCTCCGGACGCCCGGCTCGCGGCGGCCGAGCGGATCGTCGCGGCGTGGGGAGCGGGGCGGCTCGCGCGGCCGGCGCGGCCGGGACCTCGCCGCGGTGCTCGGCACGCTCCCCGCGCCGCCCGCCGCCGGCGGCGATGCCGGCGTGCTCCACCTCGCCGACGGCGTCCTCGTCCACCGCCCCGCGCCCGACGGCGCGACCGTCGGCGCCGCGCTCGCCGCCGGCGTCCTCGAGGATCGCCTCGCCGCCGCCGTGGCGAGCCACGGGCTGCTCCCCGCCGATTTCGCCCTCGACTTTGCCGGCGATCGGGAGGAGGAGGGGCCCCTCGTGCGCGACGCGACCTCGCTCCCGGGGAGCGAGCTCTCCTTCGTCCTGCGCCATGCCGACCCGGAGGCCTTCGTCTCCGGCGAGAAGAAGCGCCTCCTCGTCCTGCGCGGGGCCCTCGTCCTGCTCGCCCTCCTCACCGCCGCCGCGGCGTTCGCCACGGCCCGCGTGCTCCGCCGCGAGCGCGATCTCGCCCGGTTGCGGACGTCGTTCGTCGCCAACGTGTCCCACGAGCTGCGCACGCCGCTCTCGGCGATCCTCCTCATGGCCGAGAACCTCGAGCGCGGGCTCGTGCGCGAGGAGGCGGCGCGCGGGCGCTACCACGGCCTGATCCGCCGCGAGGCCCAGCGCCTGCGGCGGCTCGTGGACGACGTGCTCGACTTCGCGCGGCTGGAGCGCGGGGAGGGGCCGGCGCTCTCGCCCGTGGCGGTCGAGGTCGCGGCGTTCGCCCGCGAGCTGGAGCGCGACCTCCGCGAGCGGGCCGCCGGCGCGGGTCCGGAGCTCGCCTTCCGCCTCGCCGATCCGCCGGCGACGGCCCGTTTCGATCCCGAGGCGATCCGCCGCGCGGTCCTGAACCTCGCCGACAACGCGCTGCGCCACGCGGGCGCGAAGCGGATCGCGGTGGAGATCGCCGGCGACGGGCGGGGCGGCCTGCGCCTCGCCGTGCGCGACGACGGGGTGGGGATCGCGCCGGCGCGCCGGGCGGCGATCTTCGCCCCCTTCGCCCGCGGCGCGCCGCCCGGCCGCGGCGCCCCCGGGGCGGGCCTCGGCCTCGCCATCGTGCGCGGGATCGCCGCCGCGCACGGGGGGAGCGCGTTGTGCCTCGATCCCGGCCCGGGGGGCGGAGCGCTCTTCGCGATCGAGCTGCCCGCCGCACCGGTGCGAATGGGAGAGGGCGACGGCAAGATGGAGGAGGCATGAGCGGCGCGCGCATCCTGGTGATCGAGGACGAGGAGCCGCTGCGCCTCGCCCTCGCCGACGCGCTCGCCGCCGAGGGTTTTTCCGTGCTCCAGGCCGCCGACGGCGAGCGGGGCCTCGCCCTCGCCCTCGCCGAGGGGCCGGACCTCGTGCTCCTCGACCTCATGCTGCCGGGGCGCGACGGCTTCTCGGTGCTGAAGGCGATCCGCCAGGACCGCCTCTCCTGCGCGGCCCTGATCCTCTCCGCCCGCGGCGAGGAATGGGGCCGCGTGCAGGGCTTCGAGTACGGCGCCGACGACTACCTGGTCAAACCCTTCTCCACCCGGGAGCTCCTCCTGCGGATCCGCGCCCTGCTCGCGCGCGCCGCCGGCGACACCCCGGGGATGCGCGAGGCGGGCGGCAAGGTGCGGATCGGCGCGGCGCTCGTCGACTTCGCCTCGTACACGGTGACGCGGGGCGGGACGCGGATCGGCCTCTCGCGCCGCGAGCTCGACCTCCTGCGCTACTTCCTCGCCCACGAGGGCCAGGTCCTCGACCGCGCCCGGTTCCTGGACGAGGTGTGGGGCGCCCACGCGGATCCCACCCCGCGGACGATCGACACCCACGTCCTGAAGCTCCGCAAGAAGCTCGAGGAGGTGCCCGAGGCGCCGCGGCACCTACTCACGGTGCACGGGCTCGGCTACCGCTTCAGCCGGCGGGGGGAGGACGAGGGGGGCGCCCGGTGACGGGGCGTTGACATCGGCATCACCGAGCGGTGACCGGCGCGCTCGCGCGCTCAGGTAGAAGGGGACGAGAGGAGGGAGCAGCGACGAGAGAACGGAGGATCGAACGATGAAGGCGATGGTGTGGATCGCAGTGGTGCTCGGGACGGGGCAGGCCCTCGGCGCGTTTCCCCTCGCCCAGGAGGCCGGCGGCGCGCCGCCGGCGGCCGCCCCGGAGGAGGAACCCCGGCCCCTCGCCCGCGACGGCGAGCTGGGCGACCCGGGGGAGCTCCGGCGGGAGATCGCCGCGCTGGCCGCCGACCTCGAGATCCAGGGCGACCCGGCCGCCGTCCTGCCGCGCGTCGAGGAGCTCTGGCTCCGCGCCGCGAGCGCCCGGCCGGCGCCGGACGAGGCGCGGGGAGAGTGCCTGGTGGAGATCGCGCTCCTGCGCTCGCGCGTCCTCCGGGAGCTGGGAAGGCGGGAGGAGGCGGCCGCCGCGCTCACGCGGCTGCTGCCGGATGGACGGGAAGAGCGGTGGAAGGGGGAACGAAGGCTCGTGGCGGCGCCGGGGGGGCTCGTGAGATGGGCGGAGGAGGCGGCAGCCGCGAATGACCGCCTGCGCGAGGCGCGAGGGCGACTCGCGCCGGCGGAGGCGGAGGCGACGCCTCTCCCAGCGGAGGACGAGTCGCTGCGGGAGCTGGTGCGCGACGGACTCGCCCGCGGGCAGTGGAGGCGCTTCGCGGAGCTGGGAGGGCGCGCCATGCCCTATCTGGCGGAGATCGTCCGCGGCGATCCGGAGGCGCCCAGCGAGGATGACCTGCACGATCCGCTCCACTACATGATCCAGTACGGAGAACACTTCGCCGCGAAGTTCCTCTCCCGCGAAGTCGATCTGTCCATTCCGAACCTTAGCGGCCGAGTCTGCCGGCACATGAAGGAGTGCAATGTCCTCGGAAACGCCGGCACCTGGTCTGGAGTGGCCCTCGCGGGAGGGAAGATCGTCTGCCTCGAGCCGGAGTGGCTGCAGGTCGTCGAGGAGATTCTGCACGCGCCAGAAGGAGTTCTCATCGCTCTGGAGCTCCTTCCGCAATTCCTGGCACGCGATGCGCTGACCCCGGGAATGCAGCAGGCTCTCATGGTCGCGCTGGATGGCCCCGACGCTACCCAGCGCAGCGGAGTGCTCCAGGTACTCACCTGGGTGGACAGCCGCGGTGGATTCTCGTATGCTCTGGAATCCGTCCGGCCCATTCTCGAGCACGCCGCTCGGCATCCGGATCCCGGCGTGCGGTACGTGGCCGCCACGCGCCTGGCCGCCTACCCGGAGAGTGAGGCCCTGCTGGAGATGACCGCGGATCCCGATCCGGCGATCCGCCAGATCGTGGGCCAGACCCTCCAGCCGGTTCGAGACCTGCTCCTTTTCCAGACCTTCCCGCCGGACGGGCAACCCCAGGGGAAGAGGGTGACCGTCCGGAGGGAGATCGGCGAGCGGGAACAGGCGGCACTCGCCCGTCTCGTGCTCGACGATGATGTCTCGGTACGGCGAGTCGCGATGGAGAGTCTCATCGCATGTACGACGGAGCTTGGCCTTCGTCTCGAGGACGACGTGTACGAGCGCCTCGCCCGGGATCCCGACGTCAAGATCCGCGCGTTCCTCGTCACGATCGCTCTCAATGCCTCGGTCGTCACGTCCACGATCGTGCGGGTGGCCCTGGAAGAGCAGGTTCCGGGACTCCTGGCCACGCTCTTGCAGCACGATCCGACCGACGCTTTCCGCTCCCTCGACGACGAGCTCCTGCTTCGTCTTCTGCGCGCTGCTCGTTCTACGGCTCCTGAGACGTACGATTCCCTCTGGCGGGTCATCTACGAGGAGTGGCCGGTTCGGATCGTGAGGATGCGCAAGCTCCTGGCCGACCCTGGTTTTCCCATGAACGTGCGACTGGATGCCGCAAGGTTGGCAGCCAACGAGGGAGGAGAGGAGTTCCAGAGAGCGATGCGGCCTCTCCTGACCGACCCCCGCTGGAAGAACACGGATCCAACCAAGCGGGAATCGGGTAAACTCCACCAGATCGCGCGAGCCCTGCCGCCGGAGGAGCTCAATCCGTTCCTCCTCGCCGTGGTCCAGGATCGCGGGTTGGCCGACCTGTCGTGCTTCGGTCTGGCGAGCGCCTACGACACGGGAAAGCCGCTGCACCGGGAGGTCACCCTCGCCATCCTCGATCGATGGTTTCCGAACGGTGAGCCCTCGTTGAGGTGGACAGAGCCCTTCGCGGCGATCGAGAACGCCCTCGTCCATCTCGCCTTCCTGCCCGCCGATGTCGATCCGCCGGTCCTCATCGGCAGCATCCGTTTCCCCGAGTACGCGGCGAGCGCCATCCGGACCATGGGCCACCTGGGGGACTCACGCTATGTGGCGGCCGTCGGCCAGTGCCTCGATGCGACGTGGATTCAGGATTCGGGAGACCGAGAGGAGCTGGGCGCCCTTGCGGCGAGCGTATTGCCTCGCTTCGGAACTGATGAGGCCGTCTCGTACCTTCTCAATGGACTGCGTTCCGAACTCGACCCAATTCGTGCAGCGTGCCAGTCGGGTCTCGCCCATCTTGAGGAGTACCACCGCCTCCAGCGCGCCTGGGAAGAGCGCACCGAGCGGCGCCAGACGCGGGCCAGCGCCGTCGTCGAGCTCGCCGCGATACTCGCCGACGCGGATCCGCTCGTCCGCGCGGAGGCGGCGCGCGCTCTCGCGACCCTCGAGGGCGTCGAGCACCTGCCGGCGATCGTGCGGCTGCTCCGGGATCCCGACGAAGGGGTGCGGCAGGCGGCGCGGGAGGCCCTCGAGAGGCTGAACGCGCCCCGGCCCGCGCCGCCGCCCGCCCCCGGGGCGAGCGAGGATGCGGAGGACGCGAAGAGCCCGCCCGCAGCCGAGAGCGAGGGCGGCGTCGGCGGCGGCGAGTAGGCGGCGCCGCCGCTACGCCGGTTCGTCCGCCGGCCGGGCCGGGGCGGCGTCGCGAGCGTCCTCTGGCGCCACCGCCGGCTCGAGGTGCGTCCGGGCGAGCTCCCGCAGGGTGTAGTTCGGGAGCGAGGCGCCGAGTGTCTCGTCGAAAGCCGCGAGGATGCGATCGACCCGCGCGTCGAGGCGGGCCCGCACGGGGGGGTTCGCGGTGCCCGGAGTCGTGCGCAGGGCGTGGAGGAGGTCGAGGACGGTGATCGTCTCGGGGTCGCGGGCGGGGAGATAGCCCTCGCCGCGGTCCTCGCCGGTGCGCACGAGGAGATCGTGGGCCTCCAGGGCGTCGAGGACCTCGAGCGCGGTCCGCGGGGCGACGGAGAGCGCGGTGGCGAGCGCCGGCGCGGCGGGCGGCGGCTCGCCGGCGAGGAAGGCGGCGGCGATGCGGCCGGCCAGCCGCGGGGCGAGGGCCTCGCGGTAGCGCTGATCCACCTCGCCGGTGCGGGCGATCGAGGTGTAGAGGTGCTCGTTCTCGTGGGCGCAGGCGACCTCGGCGCCGGCCAGGAGGGTATTCCAGGAGAGGTAGATCCAGATCAGGAAGAGGGGCATCGCGACGAAGCTCGCGTAGATCGGCTGCATGCGCGCGATCCCGACCTGAAACTCGACGTAGAGGACCTGGACGAGCTGCCAGCCGAGGCCGGCGACGATCCCGCCGAGGACGGCGGAGGAGAGCTGCCCGCGCTTGTTGGGCATCGTCAGCAGCACGAAGGTCAGCCCGAGCCAGACCGAGACGACCGGCAGCATCCCGAGCACCGGCCGCAGCACGATGCCCACATCCCCCACCACGGCGGCGAAGCGCTCGCTCCGGAGGTACACGGTGAGCGCGGAGCCGACGATGAGCAGGATCGGGGCGACGACGACGATCGAGAGGTAGTCCGTCACTCGCCGAACGAGGGTGCGGGCGCGGCGGATGCCCCAGATCGAGTTCAGGGCGTGCTCCACGGCGGCGAGCATCTTGATCGCCGAGTAGATGAGGAGGACGAAGCCGACGGAGCCGAGGGCCTTCAGGTCGGTCTTCTCGACCGCCTGGAAGATCGTGTCGATCACCTCGCGGATCTGCTCGACGCCCTCCTGGCTCGCCGCGGCGGTCCGGTTGCCGAAGGTGCGGTCGAGGAAGGGGTCGATGACCTCGGTCTGGAGCTTGTCGTAGGCCCCGAAGCCCTTGGCGATCGCGAAGGCGAAGATGAGCAGCGCCGGCAGCGAGAAGATCGTGATGTAGGTGAGGACCGCCGCCCGCTGGGAGCACCGATCGCGGAAGAAGCCGCGGATGGCGATGTGGACGATCCGATAGGCGCGCAGCCAGTGCCGGCGGAAGGTGGGGAGGGCGCCGAGCTCGGCGTGCCAGGCGTCGTGGGTGGCGAAGCGCACCGCGCGGCCAACGAGGCCCCGCTCCCAGCGGCGGGGCGGCGCGGGGGCGCGGGAGCGAGGCGGGGGGCTCATCCCTTGCCCTCTCCCGGGCGCCAGGGGACGTCGCTCCGACCCCCGTCGTTGGCGACACGGGCGAGGACGAAGAGGAGATCGGAGAGGCGGTTCAGGTAGGTGAGAACGCCGGGGTTCGTGCGGGCGGGATCGGCCCGCCGGCAGGAGGCGACGCGGCGCTCCGCGCGGCGGCAGATGGTGCGGGCGACGTGGAGGCGGGCCGCGAGGGGGGAGCCTCCCGGCAGGACGAAGCTCGAGAGCGGCTCGAGGCCGGTGTTCCAGGCGGCGAGCTCGCGCTCGAGGCGCCTCACGTAGCTCGCATCGATCCGCCCGCGATCGTCGCTCCGCCCGGGGACGCAGAGGTCGGAGCCCACGTCGAAGAGATCGTTTTGCACCGCGGCGAGGAGGGTCGCGATGCGGGGCGGCGCCCCGTCGGCGACGACCAGGCCGAGGGCGGCGTTGAGCTCGTCGACGCTCCCGTACGCCTCGACGCGGAGGTCGTCCTTGGGCACGCGCGTCCCATCCCCGAGCCCCGTCGTCCCGTCGTCGCCCGTGCCGGTCGAGATGCGATCGATGCGCACCATGGATCTCCCCTGCCGAGTCGCCGCCATCTTCGGCCCCATCCGGCCGGGGGGACAACGACTCTCCCCAAAAACCCACCCCTGCCGCCGTCCCCGCCACCGGCCCCCGGCCACCCGGGGAAGGCGGGGGGGGAGACCGCGGCGGGAGGGGGGCGGTTGCCGAGAATCCGTGGGAACCGTGGCGAGGAGAGCGCGGCATGGGCGGGACCGGCGACTCGGCGGGCGAGGAGACCCTCGCGGCGCGCGCGGGTCGCGGCGGTGCAGTGGATCGCGCCGCGCCTCGCCACGGCGCAGGTTTCCGCCGCGCACCTCCCCGCGGCGCGGGTCGCCGGGGTCCTGCTCGCCGGCGCCAGACGCGAACGCCCGCCCGGGCCAACGACAACCTGGAATCTCCGCGATGGGCCGCAACCCCCGCCGCCGAAGGCGGTCCTCTTCCGGGGGGGAATCAGTGCCCAATCGAAGATGGGGGAGCGACGCCGAGATCTACGGAGGAGGAGGAAGGAGGGTGAACCGAGCCGGCGGCGCCGGCGAGCGCAACACCAGCTCGAGCTGCCCCTCCTCCCCCACCGCGGGGGAGCGCGCCGCGGCGCCGGCCGTCCGCGAAGGGGCACCCGGCCCCGCGTCAGCCACCACGGCCGCTCGCCGCTGGCCGCTCGCTACCCCGTGCACGTTACCCTGCGCCTCTGCTCCCCGCTGCCTTCCCTGCGCCGGCCCGGGCCCGCCCTCGCTCTGCGGGCGGCCTTCGCGGCGGGCAAGGAGCGCTTCGGCTTTCGCCTCCTCCACTACAGCCTGCTCGCAAACCACCTCCACCTGATCGTCGAGGCGCGGGATCGCCGGGCGCTGGCGCGGGGGATGCAGGGGCTGGCGGTGCGGATCGCCAAGGCTCTCAACCGCCACTGGGGGCGGCGGGGCAAGGTGTTCGCCGACCGCTACCACGACCACATCCTGAAGAACCCGCGGGAGGTGCGATCGGCGCTCGCCTACGTGCTGCGCAACGCGGCCCGCCACGGCGTGGCGAGGGAGGGGCTGGATCCCTACTCCTCGGGGCGGTGGTTCGACGGCTGGGCGGGAAACGAGGGGGCGGGCGGCGGGGAGGCGAGCGAGACCG
>JBFMCU010000186.1:0-29032 GCA_040754415.1 Planctomycetota bacterium | reverse complement strand
GCCCAGGCCAGGAGGAGGCCGGCCGCGAGGCCGGCGGCGAAGGTCGCGGCGGCTCGCACCAGGGCCCCGGGCCCCCGGCGCACGCGCGTGGCGGCGGAGAGGCGCTCGCGCCAGTCGGGGGGGAGTGCGGCGAGGTCAGCCATCTCGACCGCGCGGCGCGCCGCGCCGAGCCCCGCGGCGAGCTCGCTCGCGAAGGCGCGCGCGGCGGGGTGGGCAGCGAGGAGCCGGTCGAGCTCCGCCTCTTCGGACGGCGTGAGCTCGCCGTAGAGGCGCAGAGCGGCGAGCTCCTTTCCCCGCGCGAGATCCGGATCGTCGGGAATCATGGCGAGTCGTTCCGTTGGGGGTCGAAGGGGCGCAGCGCGCCGTGCAGCTTCACGCAGGCGCGGGCGAACTGGGTCTTCACCGTGGGAAGGGAGACGCCGAGGGTCGCCGCGACCTCGGCGAGGGAGAGCCCGGCGGAATGGCGGAGCTGGAAGACGACCCGCTGGCCCTCGGGCAGGCGTTCGAGGGCGCGCGCGAGCCTCTCCGCGAGCTCGCGGGCGGCGAGCCCTTCCTCGGGCGGGCGCTCGGCGGCCTCCTCGCGGCGGGGCGCCCGGGCGAGCGCCTCCTCCCGCGCCGCGCGCCGCCGCCGGAGGTCGAGGGCCGCAGTGACGGCCACGCGCCGCAGCCAGGCGTCGAGCCGCTCCGGACGGCGCTCGGCGCCGAGGCGGCGCCACAGGCGCACGAAGGTCTCCTGGGCGGCGTCGGCGCCGAGGTGCTCGTCGCCGAGGATCGCCCGGCAGACGCGGAGCACCGATCGCTGGTGCTCCGCGACGAGCCGATCGAAGGCGGCGAGAGCGGAATCCACGACCTCATTCCAGAACCGAGACGGCGCGGAGCACGACGTCGCGCTCGTGCAGGTCCTTGCCCTCGAAGGCCCACACGAGCGCGCCTCCCTCCCCGGAGTCCTGGTTGCCATCGACTACGACCCCCGGCAGCGTCACGCGGACCGTGAAGTCCTCGTCGGAGACGTCGTCGGAGTGGGCATAGGCCGTGAACTCCCATTCCAGCCCGAAGAGGATCGCGTTCTGGGTGTCCTCCGCCACGCCGGCGCGGCCCAGGGCGCGGCGGAGCGTGTCGCGGATGGCCTGGCGGAGTCCCTCCTCGAGCCCGCGGGCGAGGCGCGCCCCCTCGTCCTCGCCCCGCTCGTCGATCGTGTCCGTCTGGCCGTCCTCGACGAGAGCGGACTCGTAGATGGCGATGACGACGTCCACGGACAGCGCGGCCCCGGCCGCCTCGCGCACCTCGGCCAGGATCGCCGGCACGAGGCGCGGCGGGAGGGAGGCGTCCCCCTGCGTGTAGAGGGGGAGGATCGCCGCCCGCGCGAACTCCGCCCCGGCGTCTTGGAAGGCGTGGCGGGCGATCTCCTCGATCGTCGCCCACTCGCCGGCGGTGATCGTCTCGTGGTGCTCGAGCTTGTCCTTCAGCTCGGGCGGCAGGGCGTCGGAGACCCGGGCGAAGACGTCCCGGGGTCCCCGATCCCGGCGGTGGAACGTGCGCTCGAAGACGAAGATCCGCTTGTTGCCCGCCTCCCGCACGTCCAGCCGCGTCGTGCGGTGCAGGTAGGCGGTGCGATACGGCTCGGCGGGCGGCGCCCACCACTCCGGCATCGCGGCGGCCGAGGCGAAGTCCCGCTCGACCGCGAGGCGGATCTCCGGCTCCTCATCCCCGCCGGGGAGCCCGTCGGCGGGATTCCCGGCCGGCCACTCCGCCGCGGCGGCGCGCGCCTGCACTTCCGCGCTGCCGGTGTCGCCGCCCACGCGCTGGAGCCAGAGGGCGGTGTCCTCGCCGGCGATCCGCCAGCCGCGATCCAGGGGCACAGGGTAGCCGTTCGAGAGATCGGCCCGGTCGCCCTTGGCCGCCACGCGGACGGTCAGGGATCCGTCGGGATGGACCGCGATCTCCTCCTCGTTCTCGAGACAGGCGGAAAGGGCAAGAGCGAGGGCCAGGGGGGCGAATCGGAGCATCGGCTTCATTAGTCTCTTCCTCCGGAGGGGGGGGAGGCGGGGGGTCCGCCTCCATCCTCCCCTCGACGCGGCCCGCCGGCCGGCGGATGACGAGAATCCCGTGCACCGTAGACTTCGGGGCCCCATCGCGCTCCTCCTCGCCGCCGGGGCGGGCGCCCTCGTCTCCCTCGCCGTCCTCGCCGTGCTCCAGGACCGCCTGATCTACTTCCCCGTCGTGGGGCTCCTCTCCGACCCGGCGGCCGCCGGGCTCGTCTACGAGGAAGTGGCGGTGGAAACGGCGGACGGGGTCATCCTCCACGCCTGGTGGATCCCCGCGCCGGCGGCCCGCGGCACGGTCCTCTTCAGCCACGGCAACGCCGGCAACATCGACGGGCGTCTCCCCGCCGCCCGGGCCTTCGTGGCGATGGGGCTCTCCGTCCTCCTCTACGACTACCGCGGCTACGGCCGGAGCGGCGGCGAGCCGAGCGAGGAGGGGCTCTACCTCGATGCGGAGGCGGTCTACGACCACCTGACCCGCGCGCGGGGGATCGCGCCGGCGACTCTGCTCCTCTACGGCGAGTCCCTGGGCGTGGCGGTGTCCATCGAGCTCGCGCGCCGCCGAGCCGTGGCGGGGCTGATCGCGGAGAGCGGCTTCACCTCGCTCCCCGACGTGGCGGCCGTTCATTACCCCTGGCTGCCCGTGCGGTGGCTCCTGCGCGCCCGCTACGCGAACGAGGAGAAGATCGGCGAGCTCCGCGTGCCGCTCCTGATCGCCCACAGCCCCGACGACGAGATCGTGCCCTTCGCCCAGGCGCGCCGCCTGCTCGCGGCGGCCCGCGAGCCGAAGCGGCTGCTCGAGACCGTGGGCGGCCACAACGACGGCGGCTTCCTCCAGCGCGCCGAGTGGCGCGAGGAGGTGCGCGCCTGGGCCGAGGGCGTCCTCGCCGCGGCGAAGGGGGAGTAGAATCCCCCGATGGCCGATGCGAAGGAGGAAATCCGGCCGAGCGCCTGCCCCCTCGACTGCCCGGATGGGTGCAGCCTCGCGGTGACCGTGCGGGACGGGATGGTCGTCGCCATCGACGGCGATGGGCGCCACCCGCTGACCGGCGGCGTGATCTGCGCCAAGGTCCGCCGCTTCGACCGGCACGTGAACGCCGCGGAGCGCCTGCGCCGGCCCCTCATTCGCCGGCCCGGCGGGCCCAAGGGGACGGCGGAGGGATTCCGGCCGGCATCCTGGGACGAGGCCCTGGACCTCGTCGTCGCGCGGATGCGAGAGGTGGCGGCCCGCACCGGCGGCGAGGGGATCCTGCCCGTCTCCTACGGCGGCTCGAACGGCCGCCTCACCGAGGGGTCCGTGGATCGCCGGCTCTTCCGGCGGCTCCGGGCCTCGCGCCTGCGCCGCTCGCTCTGCGCCGGGCCGACCGGCGAGGCCCACGCCGCGATGTACGGCCCGATGCCGGGCTTGGCGATCCAGGACTACGAGCACGCCGCCCTCGTCGTCCTCTGGGGGATGAACCCGAGCGCGAGCGGCATCCACCTCGTGCCCCCCGTCCAGCGGGCCCAGGAGAGGGGCGCGCGGCTCGTGGTGATCGATCCCCGGCGCACGCCCCTCGCCCGGCGCGCCGACCTCCACCTCGCCCTGCGGCCGGGCACGGATCTTCCCCTCGCCCTCGGGGTGATCCGCCGCCTCTTCGCGGAGGGGGGCGCCGATCTCGGATTCCTCGCCGCCCACACCCGCGGGGCGGACGAGCTGCGGGCGCGCGCGGAGCCCTGGACGATCGCGCGCACCGCCGAGGCCTGCGGTCTCGCGGCGGCCGACGTGGCGCACTTCGCGACTCTCTACGCGACGTCGAGCCCCGCCGCCCTGCGCTGCGGCTGGGGGCTCGAGCGCAACCGGAACGGCGGCGCGGCGGTCGCCGCCGTCCTCGCCCTGCCCGCCGTCGGCGGCAAGTTCGGAGTGCGCGGCGGAGGCTACTCGATGAGCTCCAGTCGAGCCTGGGAGCTCGCCGACGCGACGAACGAGCCTCCCGCCGACCGGCGCACGATCGACATCAACCGCCTCGGCCGCGCCCTGCTCGGCGACCCGAGCCCGCCCGTCGAGCTCTTGTTCGTCTACGACTGCAATCCCCTCGCCACGCTCCCCGACCAGAACCGCGTGCGGCGGGGATTGCAGCGCGCGGACCTCTTCACCGTCGTCTTCGAGCAGGTGATGACGGACACCGCGCGCTACGCGGACGTTGTGCTGCCGGCCACGACGTTCCTCGAGCACCACGAGCTGCGCAACGCCTACGGCGCCTACGCCTTGCAGCTCTCCCGTCCCGTGGTTCCTCCCGTCGGGGAGGCGCGCCCGAACTACGAGGTGTTCGCGGCGCTGCTGCGGCGGTTGGGCCTCCATCGCCCCGGCGATCCCGAGACGCCGGAGGAGCTCGTGCGCACGATGCTCGCCGGCCATCCGGCGACGCTCGCCGCCCTCGAGCGCGACGGGATCGCCTTCCCGGCGATCGGCGACCGTCCCGTCCAGTTCGCCGACGTCTTTCCGCGCACCTCCGACGGTCGCGTGCACCTGTTCCCCGCGCGGCTCGACCACGCCGTGCCGCACGGGCTCTACGTGTACCGGCCGGAGATGCCGGACTCCCGCCATCCCCTCGCCCTGTTCTCGCCCGCCACGCGCCAGCGCATCAGCTCGACCTTCGGGGAGCTCCACCGGGGGATCGTCCCCGTCGAGCTGCACCCCGCCGATGCCGCGGCGCGAGGGATCGGCGAGGGGGATGTCGTCCGCATCTGGAACGACCTCGGCGAGGTGCGCACGACGGCCACTCTCACCCCGGACGTCCGGCCCGGCGTCGCGGTGCTCCCGAAGGGGCTCTGGTCGCACAACACCCTCGGCGGCGGCACGGCGAACGCCCTCGCCCCCGACACGCTGGCCGATCTCGCCCACGGCGCCTGCTTCAACGACGCGCGCGTCGAGGTGGAGCGGTGGGGACCGCCGCCGGCGGGGGCGGGAGGCGACGGAGGGTCCGGTCGATGAGCGGAGGGGCCGGGGACCCGCCGGTGATCGCCCTGCGCGGGCTTTCGAAGCGTTACGGCGCGGTCCGCGCCCTCGACGGGCTCACCCTCGACGTCCCGCCGGGGCCGGTGGGGCTGCTCGGGCCGAACGGGGCGGGAAAGACCACCCTCCTGAAGGTGCTCCTCGGCCTTCTCGCCCCGGATCGCGGAACCTCCCTCGTCGCGGGATGCGATCCGGCGACGCGCCACGGCCGGCTGGAGGTCAGACGTCGCGTCGGGTACATGCCGGAGGGGGACTGCCTGCTGCCGGGTCTCAACGCCGTCGAGCTCGTGGCGACGCTGGGGAGGCTCGCCGGCCTGACGCGGCGCGACGCGATGACGCGGACCCACGAGGTGCTCGACTACGTGGGGCTGGAGGAGGCCCGCTATCGCTCGAGCGACGAGTATTCCGGCGGCATGAAGCAGCGGCTCAAGCTGGCCCAGTCCCTGGTGCACGATCCCGACCTGCTTCTGCTCGACGAACCCACGAACGGCCTCGACCCGCACGGGCGGCGGCACATGCTCGAGCTGGTGGCGGACCTCGGGCACGCGCACGGCAAGAACATCCTCCTGTGCTCCCACCTCCTCCCCGACGTGGAAGCGACGTGCCGCGAGGTGATCGCGATCCACCACGGGGCCGCGTTCGCGAGCGGGGTCATCGCCGAATTGACGCGCGGCGAGGAGGCGTGGACCCGGGCCGAGGTCGACGGCGACGTGGAGCGTTTCGCGGCCGCCTTGGCGGAGGCGGGGCTGGAGTTCCGGCGGTCGGGAGGCGGTCGGTTCCTGCTCCACGCGCCCCCCGGCGGCGGCGACGAGGTGTTCGCCCTCGCCCGGCGGAGCGGGGCCGTGCTGACGCACCTCGCGTCGTCGCGCGTTTCGCTGGAGGACGTGTTCCTGCGCGCCCTGCACGAGGCGGAGGCGGACTGATGGCGATCACGCGGCTGGAGGTCTACCGGCGCTTCACGGGGCCGCGGCGCCGCCACCCGCTTCGCTTCTGGCCGATCACCGCGGCCAACGTCCGCGCGGCGAGCAAGCGGAAGCTCCCCCTACTGCTTCTCTACGCCATCCCGGCGATCGGGACGGCGATCTTCTCGTTCTTCGTCTACGCCAAGTTCGCCGCCGAGGCCCGGCTGCTGCCCGACGGCGCCGGCGGGGGACTGGCGCTCGTCGACATGCTCGCCCAGCGGGCCTTGCAGCGGCTCGAGGTGCGCAACAACATCGCCGAGTTCAACTCCTACTCCCAGACCTTCGCCCTCCTGCCTGCCGCCTGGTTCGGCAGCGCTCTCTTCGCCGCCGACATCCGGGCCGGGGCCCACCAGCTCTACTTCTGCCGGCCCATCACGCGGCTCGACTACTTCCTCGGAAAGTTCCTCACCGCCGCCTTCTTCACGGCCTGTGCGGTCCTCGTACCCGGGCTCGTCATCTGCGCGGTGGCGGCGTTCAACTCGCCGGACTGGTATTTCCTCCTCGAGGAGTGGGACGTCATCGTGGACACCGTCCTCTACTCGCTCGTCTGGATCGTCGTCACGAGCTCGGTCGCCCTCGCGGTGTCGAGCCTCGCCGCCCGGCGGAGCTTCGCCATCGTCGGCTTCTTCGCGGTGTTCTTCATCCCGCACGCGATGGGGAGGGTTCTGAGGTCGCTGGAGGGCTACGACTTCTTCGCGATTTCCCCCATCTACGATCTCCGACAGGTGGCGATCGAGATCTTCGACCTCGGCCACTCCTGGCCCGGCATCCCGGCCGCGACGGCCTGGTCGGTCCTCGCCGGGACGGTGGCGGCGTCGCTCCTCGTCGTCGCGCTGCGGCTGCGGCGCTTGGAGGCGGTGGGGTGAGCGCCGTCGTCGAGGCTGTCGCGCTCGGCCGCTGGTACGGGCAGGTCGTGGGGCTGAACGAGCTCACCGTGCGGATGGAGCCGGGCATCACCGGCCTCCTCGGGCCCAACGGGGCGGGCAAGTCGACCTTCCTGGGGCTGATCGCGGGGGAGCTGAAGCCCTCGCGCGGGACGATCCGGGTCCTCGGCGAGGATCCCTTCGCCAACGGGCTCCTGTTCCGCCGCGTCGGCTATTGCCCGCAGCGGGACGCCGTCTACGGCCGGATGAGCGGGCGGGAGATGGTCCGCTTCCTCCTGCGGCTGGGGGGCTACGGGCGTCGCGAGGCCGACGCACGGGCGCGGCGGGCCCTCGAGCGGGTGGCGCTGGGGGAGGACATGGAACGGCGCACGGCCGGTTACTCCAAGGGCATGCGCCAGCGGGTCAAGATCGCGCAGGCGATCGCCCACGATCCGGAGCTCCTCGTCCTCGACGAGCCGCTCGGCGGCCTCGATCCCGTGGGGCGGCGCGACGTCATCCGTCTCCTCGCGGAGCTCGCCGCGGCAGGGACGAGCGTGCTCGTCTCGAGCCACGTCCTCCACGAGATCGAGGCGCTCACGGCGGAGATCCTGCTGGTCCACCGCGGTCGCCTCCTCGCCCAGGGCACGATCGCCGACGTTCGCGAGCTCCTGCGCCAGCATCCCCGGCGCGTGGAGATCGTCGCCCGCGACGCGCGCCGGCTGGCGCGGGCGCTCCTCGACGCGGAGGAGGTGATAGCGGTGCGTCTCCTCGACGATGGCACCCGACTGTCGCTGGAGACCCGCGACGTCGCTCGGTTCCACCGCCGCCTGACCGAAATCGCCGCCGGCGGCGGATTCGGCGTCCAGGGGCTCGAGAGCGTGGATGCCAGCCTCGAGGCGGTCTTCGACTACCTGGTGGCCTGAACATGCGCTTCCTCCTCGCCGTCGGGATCCTCTTCCGCGCCCATCTGGGGAAGACGGTGCTCTCGGTGCGCACGTTGATCTGCCTCGGGCTTGCCGCGATGCCGGTCGCGGCGGCGCTGCTCTTCGTCTGGGCCTGGGACGGCCGGCACGAGCCGCCCGCCCTCGAGCTCGCGTGGATCCTGCACGTGCAGACGATCGTTCCGCTGATCGCTCTCGTCCTCGGGTCGGCCGCCGTGGCGGAGGAGGTGGAGGGGCGGACGATCAGCTACCTGATCACGCGACCCATCCCCCGCGCCGCGATCCTCGTCGGCCGGTGGCTGGCCCTGGTGCTCGTGGTGACGCTGCTCCTCGCGGCGAGCGCCTGGGCGGTCTTCGCCATCTTCGACCGCATCGTTCCCGCGGGGGCGGCGCGCCAACCGGCGGAGGTGCGCGAGCGGCTCGTGCGCGTCATCGTCCTCGGCGGCGTCGTCTACTCGGCCGTCTTCGCCGCCGCCGGCGCGTTCCTCAAGCGGCCGATCATCGTCGGGCTCGGCTATACCTTCGCCGTGGAGGGCTTCCTGGCGAACCTTCCGGGCGGGAACCAGTCGCTGACCATCCAGTACTACCTGAAGAGCTGCCTCCTGGCGGGCGATCCCGAGCTCTCCCGGCGGCTGATGTCCGCCCGCGAGGCCATCGATCTCGTCTCCCCCGGCGAGGGGCTGCGCACGATCCTCGGGATCGTCCTCGCGGCCCTGGTCCTCGGCGCCGTCGCGATCACGCGCCGGGAGTACGTGCTGCCGGCGTAGCCGGCGGATCTCCCGCGCCGCCTCTTTTCCTCTACCTTCCTGCCGGTCGCCCGCCGATGATGCGGGTGGGACGACGCCATGCGGAAGCTCCTCCTCCTCCTCCTCCTCTTCCTCTCCCTCGCGCTCCTCGGGGCACTCGCCGACGCCCAGATCCTCGTGGTCCGATTCAAAAGCGAGAAGATCGCCGGGCGGTACAAGAAGCACACGACGCCCTACCAGGGCGAGATGGTCATCCTCGGCGAGCCAGTGCCGGACGGCGGCGTGGTGATCACCGCGACCAACATCCAGTACCGGGGCGCCAACCCCGATCCGCGCGCGGAGGATCAGAACGAGTTCTTCGTGCTGGATCCGAAGAACCCGGAAGCCGTGCCCTACGAGATCGAGGACGGCGTGAAGGTCCCGGTGAGTCGCAAGACAGTCGTCGCCGTGCCGGGGGGAGATATCGGGAGCCTCGCCTTCTTCATGCGGAGCGAGGACATCCAGTCCCTCGCCGGCGAGTACCGGTTCCGCCGCGAGCGGCTCGACCGCCGGCGGGAGGAGCGCGACGCCGCCGAGAAGGGGAGCGCCGCGTGGTTCGAGAAGCACCGCCTCCTGATCCTCGAGTGCGAGCGTCTGCGGTCGTGGCTGGAGCAGATCTCCTTCTTCGCCGCCGCCGAGAAGCTGGCGAAGGAGCTGGACAAGGAGCGGAAGATCTCCACGTCGGAGGCGCTCGACGCGCGCTGGAAGCGCGCCATCGGATCGGTCCACGCCGTGGAGACCTTCGCTCCCCTCGGGGCGGCCTCCCAGGCGATCACCGGCGGGGCGGCCAAGTTCTCGATCCAGGAGAGCCAGCACGTCCGCTTCATCTACCTCGACGAGATCGGCCATGCCCGCGTGAAGAAGCTCCTCGAGCTGGCCGAGGAGCTGATCGAGGGCTTCCGGGTCGAGTTCGTCGACCCCTACCTCGCCGCGGACTTCGAAGACCGCGTCCCGGACGGCCTCTTCCTCGAGTTCATGTTCTGCCGCGACGACCCGACCGAGCACCGCCGCTTCGCCGAGGAGTTCTACCAGCACCGGGTGACGCAGCCCGAGCGCGTCGCGGAGCTGGCGGGCATGACGATCCATCGCCCGCTCCTGCCCCAGACGGTCAACTTGTGGCGCTACAGCCGCGAGCGCGACATGGAAGGCATCGTCACCCACAACGTTGGCCACGCCCTCGCCTGCCTCCACTTCAACGGCGGCCCAATGGGCATGAACCAGCCGTGGATCGAGGAGGGGCTCGGCTACTACCTCTCCTTCGAGTACACGGGCCGCAACTCCGTCGTCTGCAAGGAGTTCCGGGAGGCGAACTACGTCCGCCCGGCCGGCAAGGAGGGTGAGAAGGGGCTCTTCGGGCTCCGCGACCTCTACAACCGCACCGCTCTCGAGCGCGGCCAGCCGCTGGACAAGATGGCGCTGCTCTACCTCTACGACCTCGAGGACGGCGACCTCGCCAAGTCGTGGAGCATCTTCGATTGGGTCGCCAAGGAGCTGGGCAAGCCGGGGCAGCAATGGCTGCGGAACGGCTGCGCCTTCGCCCGCGACCGCAACACCTTCCTCGCCGAGTGGCGCCCGGTCTCCGAGGGGATCTTCGGGGTGACGTCCGCGGAGGACGTCTACAAGGTCATCGACGATCGCTGGCGCCGCTACGCGGAGACCCAGCAGGACACGAGCCAGACGCTGCGCCAGCCGCGCAAGCGCTGACGACGCGGCCACCGATCACCGGCATGGACTTCCTGCGCCCCGGCCGCCCCGCGATCCTCGCTCTCCTCGCCGGCGGTCTGCTCGCGGCAGGAGAGCCGGCTTCCGGCCTGGCGCCGGCCGGTCCCCGGATCTTCTGCACGCCGGATACGCTGTGCCTGCCGGGCGGGACCCCCCAGGCGGCGGAGCACCCGATCGCCCGAGCCCTCGAGAAGGCGGCGCCGGGGACCGTCATCGTGCTCGACCCCGGGACCTACCAGCCGTTCACGATCGGCTTCCGCTCGAGCTCCCGCGCGAACGCCCGCACCGCCGGAGGCCGGCCCGGGCTGCCGATCGTCGTCCAGGGGCGGGGAGAGGTGCGCATCGCGGGCGCGCAGGGCGACACGATCGCCATCGATCAGGCCCAGCGCTGCGGCCACATCACCTTCCGCGGCCTCACGATCTTCGCCGGCGAGCGGGCGGGGATCATGTTCTACCGCCAGCCCGCCGACCGGCCCCACGTCGGCTTCCACTTCGAGGACTGCGACGTCCTCGGCCGCTACGACCACCTCCGCGCCCAGGGACGGAAGTCGAAATGGGGCGTGTGGGGGCACAACCTGGCCGACTTCCGCTTCGCCGGCGTGTCGCGGCCGGCCCGCGTCGAGGGCATCCAGGGCGAGCACGGCTTCTACCTCCAGAATCCCCGCGGCGAGATCGTGATCGAGAACGTGGAGGGGCGGTTCCTCGGCCGGACCTTCTGCCAGTTCACCGCGCGCGCCGCGGAAGGGCCGCCGGGCACGGGGGCGATTACCATCCGGAACTGCCGGGTCGAGGACGTTGGCGTCGGCGCGGGCGACGGATACAAGGGCGGGTCGGCGTTCACCTTCGCGGGCCGCCTGACGGGCCCGATCCTCCTCGAGCGGAACGTCTACCACGCTGGGTTCCGGAAGGACTGGCGCGTGCTCACGACCCCGGGCGTTCCCTACGGCACCGGCGCCCTGGCGGCCTGGCAGGGCGGCGAGGCGCTCCCGAACGCGAGCCTGACCCTGCGCGACAACGAGTTCCGATTCGCGCCCGGATGCGGGGATCGGCCGGTCGTGGCGATCGGGGGCTGCCGCGAGGTGAAGATCCTCGGCGCGAATCGCTTCCAGAGCGGCGGCGGAGAGCCGGCGCTGGCCCTCGATCCCGTCGATGATGCCGGCCGGCCGCTGAGCCCCCCCAACGGAGCGGTGCGGCTCGCCCCGACGACCCATCTGGAGGGGGCGGTCACGATCGGGCCTCGCCCGGCGACCGCCGCGGAGCTCTCGGCCCTGGCGCGGTAGCCCGGGGGCTGGAATGCCCTCCGACGGGGCGGCCGAATTCCCTCAATCCCGCTCCGGCCGCGGCCGATCCTCGGCCCCGGGGTCCGCGGTCCCGCGCCGGCCCCGCCTCCGCGCGATGCTGCCGTCCCTCCGAGCTTCCCGTCTCGCTCCCGGGGCGGTCGTGGCCTTCGGCGGGATCGCCGCGGCAGGGACCGGGCCCGGCGAACTGCCGTTCCCTGGGAACGATCCCCTCGAATGGGCCGGCTACGCCCTCCTCTCCATCGGTGCTCTCGGGGTCTGGATGCTGCGCCAGCGCCGTCTCCTGGCCCGGCGGCGGTGGATCCGGCGGGCGGCCGAGGTCCTGGACCGGGACGGGATCGGGAAGCTGCGCGAGCTCGCCCACCACGCCGATTTCCAGGACGTCGTGGGCGACCTGACCGAGGTCCTGGGAGGCCTCGAGCGCCGGATCGGCGAGGAGCGGGAGACGCGGCAAGAGCTCGAGGGCGAGATCGAGGCGGCCCGCCGTTGCTTCGAAGCCCTTCCCTTGCCCGGGATCATCCTCGACGGGGATGGCTACCTCCTGGCCGCGACGCCGGAGGCCTGCGCGTTCCTCGGCCGTTCCGAGTCCGTCCTCGTCGGGGCGCACCTGTCGCGGTTCGTGCGCGGGGACCTGGATCGCGGCTCGCCCTGCCGCGTGCGCGTCGCGGGAGCCGGCGAATCGCCGCGGGAGGCGCAGCTCCACCTGCGCTCGACCGGGAGCCCCGGGGCAGACCACCAGGTCGGCCTCTTCGTCGAGGTCCCCGAGCCGGCGCGGCCGGGGACTTCCTCGTCGGGCGGTCCGGGCCCGGCCTCGAACCTCGCCCTCGACGCCATGGCGGAGCTGGCCGGCAGCATCGCCCACGACTTCAACGACCAGCTCACCGCGATCCTGGGCCACGGCTATGTGCTCCGGGGGCTCCTCCCGCCCGCGGATCCGGCGCGGGAGAGCGTCGAGGAGATCTCGCGCGCTGCGGAGCAGGCCCGGCACCTGACCCAGCAGCTCCTGGCCTTCAGCCGCCGCCAGGTCGCGTATCCGGAGACGGTGGACCTCGGGACGTTCGTGCCCGGGGCAGTCGAGGCCGTGAAGCACCGCCGGGGGGATGAAATGGAGCTCTCGATCGAGGAGCCGGCGGAACCCGTGCTCGTGCGCGCCGATCCGGTCCAGCTCCGGACCGCCGTCGAGGGGGTCGTCCGCAACGCCCGGGAGGCCATGGGTGGTCGCGGGCGCCTGATCGTGCGCGTGGAGCGCGTGCGGACCCTCCCTCCCGACGTCCGCGGCCCGGCCTTCGATCCCCCGGATGGGGACGAGTGGGCGTGCCTGAGCTTCCTCGACGAGGGGCCGGGGATGGATCCCGACACGCTCGCCCGCGCCTTCGATCCCTACTACACGACGCACCGCACGAAAGGCCGGCGGGGGATGGGGCTCTCCACCGTCTACGGCATCGTCGCCCAGAACCGGGGGCGCATTGCGGCGGCCAACGCCGAGGCGCGCGGGCTCGCGCCGAAAGGGCTCGTGGTGGAGATCTACTTCCCGACCGTGCCGTCCTGCGCTCCGGTCGCGCTCCCCGCTCCGCCGCGAGCCGCAGACGCGCCGAACCGGCCGCGGATCTGCGTGGTCGAGGACGATCCGCAGGTGCGCCGGCTCGTGGTCTCCATCCTCGAGCGAGAGGGGTACGAGGTCGTCGCCGCCGAGAACGGCCGCGAAGCGCTCCAAGTGTGCGAAGACCTCGAGGGACTCGTCGACCTCGTGTTGACCGACGTCAACATGCCGGACATGGGTGGGTTGGAGCTCGCGGAGGAGATCCGGCGGCACCGCCCGGGGACGAGGACCATCTTCATGTCCGGTTTCCTCGATCCGGAGAATCTGGGAACGGGGATGATCCCCGCGACGGCGTTCCTGCAGAAGCCGTTCACCCCCCACGAGCTCGTGGAGCACGTGCGGCGCGGTCTCTCCCGGACCGAGGAGGAAGAGCCGCCGCGCGTGCTCGTCATCGACGATGAGGAAGCGATCCGGGAGATCCTGCGCGCGCTCCTCGAGAGCCTCGGCTACCTCTGCGAGACGGCCCGCGACGGGGACGAGGCCCTGCGCAAGCTGCGGGCCTTCGGGGCGTCGGTCGTCCTCAGCGACATGGTGATGCCGGGGCGGGACGGCATCCGGACCTGTGCCGAGATCCGGCGTCTCTTCCCGGGCATCCGGATTATCGCCATGTCCGGCAAGATCGGCAGCGGCGCCAGCCTGACGGCCGCCGAGAACCTCGGCGCGGTGGCCACGCTGACGAAGCCCTTCAGCCGGGACGAGCTCCGGATCGCCCTCGACCGGGCCTTCGAGCGGACCACGCACGCGGCCTGATCTACTACTTCCGAGATTCTTCGCGGACCGCGGAGAATCTCGGAAGTAGTAGATCAGATGATACTGGTCCAACATCTGACGATGTTGGAGCTCGCGCGGGCCACGCCGACCCACGTCAGCGTGGGTTGCGGGCGTCAGCCCGCGCTATGCGAAGTACGGTGCCGCGACGTCACCGGGCGGCGAGCGCGCGCATCCGGGCCTGGGCGTAGTCGACCGCGGCCCCCACGCTGGCGGCGGCGGCGAGGAGGAAGAGCGCCTGATGGGCGCGGCGGAGATCCGGCCAGGCGAGGGTCGTGACGAGCAGACCGAAGACGAGGATCGTCGTCAGCCGCCCGCAGGGGCGGGAGCCCACGTCCTGCAGGGCGCGGCGGTTCCGGCGGAAGAGGCCGATCGTCATGCCGGCCGCGACCGCCAGGTCCCGGGCGAGGAGGATCGGGACCCACCAGGCGGGGAGGAGGTGATGGACGGCCAAGCTCGTCAGGGACGAGAACACGAACAGCTTGTCCGCCAGGCCGTCGAGGATCCCCCCCCACCAGCTCGCCGCCCCCCAGCGCCGGGCGAGGAAGCCGTCGAGCCAATCGCTGGCGCCCGCCGCCAGGACCATGCCGAGCCACCAGCGCTCGTCGACGAAGGGCAAGGCGAAGGCGAGCCCCAGCCGGCAGCCGGACAGAGCGTTGGGAGCGACGCGGAGCACGGGGGAGGGAGCCTCGACGGCCTCGTCGTTCATGCGCACCCCGGGAGGGGGAGGGCGGGGTGCGCAGTATCCGGCCCGGGGGGTGGGCCGGCAAGGGAGAGCCGCCGGGGGGGATCACCCCCCCCGCGTGTGCATCTCCAGGTGCGGGAAGCGGCGCAGCTCCGGCGCGATCGGGATCGCCCCCCGCCGCCGGCCGGCGTGCCGCTCCTCCGCGCCGCGATCCTCGCGCTCGTGCCAGCGTCTCCGCAGGAGCTCGGCGATCTCCGCCGGATTCGCCCCCGCCCGCAGGGGGGCGCGCAGGTCGAGGCCCGCGGCGGCATACAGGCAGAGGAACCACATCCCGTCGGCGGTCAAGCGGCCGCGGTCGCAGCCGCGGCAGAAGGGAGCGGTCGTCGAGGCGACGATGCCGAAGGTCGTCCCGTCAGGGAGGATCCATCCCTCGGCCGGGTCGGTGCGTCCGGGCGGTGGCTCCATCGGGCGGATCTCGCCGTAATGAGCCGAGAGCCGCGCCAGGATCTCCCCCTTCGTCACCACGTCCTCGATCCTCCACCGGGTCGCTCCGGCCACGTCCATGTACTCGATGAAGCGCACCTCGATCCCGCGGGCGCGCCCGAACTCCAGAAGCGGCACGAGCTCATCGTCGTTGTAGCCGCGGACGACGACCGTGTTGAGTTTGGTGCCCGCGAAGCCCGCCGCGACGGCGGCGTCGATGCCGGCCAGGACGCGAGAGAGCTCGTCGCGCCGCGTCAGCCGGCGAAAACGATCGCGATCCAGGGTGTCGACGCTGATCGTCAGCCGATGCAGACCGGCCTGCTTCAGCGCCCCGGCGTATCCGGCCAGGCGCAGGCCATTCGTGGTCATGGCGAGGTCGCGTACGCTGGGCCTGATCGCCAGCAAGGCGACGAGATCGGGGACATCGTGGCGCAGGAGCGGCTCGCCCCCCGTCAGGCGCAGCTTGTCGACGCCGAGGGCGAGGAACGCATCGACCAGGAGCGAGATCTCCTCGAAGCGCAGGATGTCCCGCCGGGGAAGCCAGACGTAGCTCTCCTCCGGCATGCAGTAGGAGCAGCGCAGGTTGCAGCGGTCGGTGACGGACACGCGCAGACTGCGCAGGGGCCGACCGAGCACGTCGATGGGGCGGGAGGGCGCGCTCATGCTCGCCTCCCATTATGCCCGGAGCGGAGGTGGGGGCGGATCCGGAGCGGATCCCCCGCGCCCCCCGGCCGGAGGAACCCCGCGCCGGGAATCGGCGGCCGCCCGCCCTTCGCGGTACGATCTGCGCCGGGGCTCGCGCCGTGACCGCGCCGGACCGGATCGAAGTCGTCGTCGCCGACATCACCACCCTCGCCGTCGACGCCATCGTGAACGCCGCCAATGCGACCCTCCTCGGGGGGGGCGGGGTGGACGGGGCGATCCACCGGGCGGCGGGGCCGGGGCTCCAGGCGGAATGTCGCCTCCTGGGGGGCTGTCCCCCCGGCCAGGCGCGCCGGACCGGGGGCCACGACCTGGCGGCGCGGCACGTGATCCACACCGTGGGGCCCGTGTGGCGGGGGGGAGAGGCGGGCGAGGACGAGCTCCTGGACTCCTGCTACGCCTCCTCCCTGGCCCTCGCCGCGGCGCATGGGGTCAGGACCCTCGCCTTCCCGGCCATCTCCACGGGCGCCTACGGCTTCCCCCGCCGGCGCGCGGCGGCGATCGCCGTCGGCCGGATCCGCGCCCACCTCGCGGCCCACTCCCTTCCGGAGCGCGTCACGATCTGCTGCTTCTCGCCGGCGGACGCCGCCATCTACCGGGAGGTCCTCGCCGACCCGGCCGGCGCCTCGGCCTGACCCGTGTATATACGGAGTCCTGGCTCCTGAATCCGTTTCCCGCCTCCGGGCGGCGGCGGCCGGACCGCGGCGGCCCCCTTTCCCGCCCCCGGGCGCCCGGGTACCATTGGCTCACTGCGAGTCCGCGCGCCCGATCTCTCGCAAGTCCCGTCCCCCTACGACCCCTGCCCTCTCCTGCCCGGTCGCCTCGCCGGATTCCGGCGCGGGCCGTTCCGTGCCCGCGACGTAGCCCGGAGGTGCCCGCGGACTCGCGATCCGGCGCTCGCCGGGGCCGGGTTCACCCCCCCACCACCGACGTGCACCCGAGGATGAAGCGGAACCTCCCCTCCCGATCGATCGCCCGCACCGCGTTCGGGGCCCTGCTCGCCATCGGGTTCGCGGCGAGCGCGGTCGCCGCTCCCCAGGGATCGCTGCCGAGCGGATGCCAGTCCACCGACTGCGTCGACGCGATTCAGAATCCCAGCCCGCACGACCCGAGCCACCCGCAGTGGTGGAGGTACGTTCCGCCGGAAACGGTGGCCACTCCCCACCCGATGCAGCACCTCGCCATCTTCGTGCCCGTCGGGACTCCTCCGCCGAGCGGTTGGCCGGTGATCCTGCACTCGAACGTCGGCGGGTTCCTCGAGCCCCTGGCGTGGTGCGACGGCACGCGCGGCGCGATCACTCGGCTCTGCGGCGACCACCACGGGGACCTGAAGACGTTCCTCCAAGGCGGTTGGGCCATCGTCTCGGTGAGCGGCGTCGGCACGGACTCCGTCATCTCGGGGCAGGAGGCGAACGTCTTTTTCCCCGCGGGAAGCGCCGAGTGGGAGGACTTCGACCTCTTCTGGGGCGAGAAGGACTTCACCTGGGCCCGGCAATGGGTCGCGGAGAACGCCGCGGGCCTGAGCCTCGACAACGACCGCGTCATCGCCTGGGGCACCTCGGCGGGCGGCGTCTATGCCGCGTGGATCGCCCTGGGGCCGACCCGCGTCTTCCTGGGAGCGACCTCCAGCCAGTCGGGCCAGGACACGAGGTGCGCCGGCTACGTCGGGGACCTTCCGCTCGCCTGGCTGCCCGCCTACGCCGATGTCTACCCCGCTCTCCATTGGCCGGACGTGAACGGCCAGGCGGCCCCGACGGTGGCCGACGTCGCCCCCGGGATCCTCGCCGCGGCCAGCCCCTCGACCTGGATCCGCGCCGCCGCCAGCCACGCGATCGACACCCCGGTGTGCCTCGCCGGCGACGAGTTCGTCGATACGTACACCTTCGACCGGGACGTCCAGAACGATCCCACCCTGACGAACGCCTTCGATCCCCCGGTGGATCCCCTGCATCCCTCCTGGTTCCCGCTGACCCTCGCCGAGGACCTGATGATCCTGGACCCCGACTTCCACGCGATCCAGAGCCTTTTTCTCATCAGCGATCTCGTCACGGACCTGGGCAGCGTCGGTCCGCCCCACTCGGGCTACGTCGACCTGCTCTTCGGGGGAACGATCGCGGAGAACGATCTGCAGCTCCTCCACGGGTACTGGCTGCGCAAGTTCACGGATCCGGTGGGAGCCTCGGCCACGGTGCGCAACGGCACGGGGATCAACACCCCGTGCTACGGGACGAGCGACACGCCCGTCATCGGAGGAACGTGGTCGGTCGCGCTCGACTTCACCGCCCACGGGGGGAGCGGCTTCTGGGGCCTCTACGGCTACGGTTCCGCTCTCACCTTCCTGCTGAACGGTCTGGGCCAAGAGCTCCTCCTGAATCCCCTGAGCGGCCAGATCTTCAGCACCTTCGGCGTGGGCACGAGCAACCCCTACCCCATCGATCTCCCCATCCCCGCCGATCCCGCCCTCATGGGTGTCTCCTTCAGCACGCAGGCCTTCACCCAGAGCGGTCCCGTCGGCATTCTGCTCTGCAATGCCATCGACCTTGTGCTCGGGTATTAGCGCGGAACCCGGAAGAAAGCCGCCGCGCACGGCGCGTTTTGACCTGCTGCATGCGGCGGTTCCTTTCCTGACGGCGTGCTCCTGCCTTCTCTGGGGCGGATGCGGGCGGGAGGCCGCCGAGATAGCCGGGGGAGCCGCTCCCCTGTACATCCTCGGCCAGGAACCGGGTCCGCGCTCCGGGCCCACCTGGCGCGCGGAGGATCTCGGAAACGGCTGGATGCGCGTGCACGAGCGATTGCGGAGCGAGACGGCCGCCAAGACGGCCTGGGCAGGGATCCTCAAGTTCACGACGGTCTTTCCGTCGATGGCTCGGGTCCAGGGGGGGCTGGAAGTCCATCAACTTCATTGCGACGGGGAGCCGCTGCAATTCGTAGATGTGAGCGGCGAGGAGATCGGAACGATCGCCGTCCCCGCGGGCAGTTTCACCGCACTCGGTATCTTCCTTTATGTGAAGCCCCCCGCCGGGAAGAACGGGATGGACTGCCACCTGGAGTACTCCTCGCTCCTGCCCATGGTCTCCCGCGGCCGCGTCACGAGTTCCTCCGGCGCCTGGAATGGATTCTGCCTCGTGCCGGGCGACCGCGTGCGGTTCGACGGGACCGTGCTCGCGGCGGGAGGGGAGCTGCTGCTCACCACGGGCGTCGCGGCCCCGATGGGGCCGGATCAGCAACTTGCGTTTCGCCTGCTCGCCGGCGATGCGCCGGTGTGGGAGCACCGGCCGCGGGTGGGGCCAGAGCTGGAGACCGTGTTCCACCGCATCCGAGTGCCCGATTGTCCGTCGGGGGAGCTCTGCCTCACGGTCGAGGGGGGACCGGGCGTGGGGCTCATCCTCGATCCCATGGCGATTCCCGAGCGATCCCTCCCCCTGCCGGCGCATCGAGAGCGACCCCGTCCGGACATCGTCCTGTTCCTCGCCGACACCCTGCGAGCGGACGCCCTGGAGCCATGGGGAGGAGATTGGGACATCGCCCCGAACATCAATGCGTTCCTCGCCGAGAGCGCGTGTTTCGTGCGGGCCTGGACGCCGGCGAGCTGGACCCTGCCCGCGCACGCCTCGATGTTCTCAGGGCTGTATCCCTACCAGCACGGTGTCACTTACGACCGGAGGAGTCTCCCGGTGGAGTGCGTCACGGTGGCCGAGCTCCTCTCGGCCGGTGGATACCGAACGGCCGCCGTGACAGAGTCTTCGTACGTATCCGCCCGCTACGGGCTTGACCAGGGATTCGAGGCGTTCGAGGAAGGTCCGATCGGTCGCCTCGATGTTACCTTGGAGCGAGTTCGCCGCGCGCTCGAGCGCGACGATGGCCGGCCATTGTTCCTCTTCGTTCAGACCTACCGTGCGCACACTCCCTACCGCGTCAGTCCGCAAACCGTAGTTCGGTTGAAGCGAGTCTTCGGAAGCGATCCGGCCCCCCAGCACCTGGATTTCGAGAATCTGAACAATCGCGCCGTGGCTGGCGACGACAAGGAGGGCGATGAGCGGTCCGCCGCCTGCCGACTGCTCGAGCAGCTCTACCTCGGCGGAGTCGCCGACCTCGACCGGGGTTTCGGCGAGTTGATCAGGATCCTGGACGAAATCGACCTTCACAAACCTACAGTGATCTTTGCCAGTGATCATGGCGAGGCATTCGCGGAACACGGTCTGCTGAGGCACGGCAACTCGGTATTCGAAGAGGTGAGCCGCATTCCCATCGGCATCCGGGGAGCCGGGCTGGACGCCGGACGGCGCCCCCTTGGTGCCTCACTGCTCGACCTCTCACCGACTATCTGCGACATTGCCGGGATCGCGCCCGATCTCCGCTGGGAGGGGTCGTCGCTCCTTTCGCTCGTTGAGGATCGTCCCATCTACTCCTTCTCGTGCAGTCCCCCGCCGGATCCTCCTTGGGCGAACTACGCCCTGATGGAGGGACCTTGGAAGCTCCTGGGTCGAATGCCCCTGACTGGAGAGACCTTCGACGTCCCGGACCGGCTTTATGACCTGCGGCGAGATCCCGGTGAGCAGATGCCCTCGGTTCCCGGTCCGGTTCGGTTCCGGAAGCACGAGACGAGGATGCGTGCCCTGCTGCGTCCCCAGGTCGCGGTCGAAGAACTCCACCTGACCGCGGCGGAGAAGGCCGCGCTGCGGGCGCTGGGCTACGCTGATTCCCCCGAGAAGTGACCCTCCATGGCGTGCCGAAGTTTGGAGGCACGGGAGTCAGACGCAAATCGCCGCATGCGGCGCGCGAGAACGCGCCGCATGCGGCGGTCCCTCTCCCGATGCCGCCCGGCCAGCGCCGGGCGGAGCGATGCTCCGCCCGGACGCCGCCGTTCGCGGATCAGTAGCCGATCATCAGCTCGGCCGCGCGGGCAAGGCCGATCCAGATGCCGGGGGGAGGCGTGGTGAGGTCGAGGATCACGCCCTGGGCGAAGAGCCGGAGGCCCACGAAGGCGGGCTCATCCGGAATCGGCAGGGTGTAGGGCACGGGGCTGCCGGCACCGGCCCAGATGCCGGCGACGGCGGAGATCGACCAGTCGACGAACGTCAGGTTGATCAGGATCTGGCCGGCACCGCCGTCCATGCCCCAGCCGGGGAACGGGGTCCCGTTGGGGTAGTTGGCGTCCGGGAGGGTCGAGAAGAGGAAGAGCCCGAGGGAGCCCGGGGCCTGGGTGCCGAGCGGGTTGTCGACGCCCAGCGTGAAGGAGGTCCCGATCGCCGGGCGGCCGGCGACGACCATCATGCTGCCCGCCGGGTTGCCCGCGCCGTAGATCGCCGTCTCGGCCGGGGCCAGGGCGTCCCAGTCGCGCGCGCCCGCGGCGCCCGTGACGAGGAAGTAGTTCGGCCAGCCGGCATTGGACCGGAAGTCGGTATAGGTGTTGCCGACCCAGTCGTTGCCGAGCGCCGCCGCGTCGTCCCGGCAGTTGACGTTGGACGCCGCGCTGCCGTTTGCGTTCAGGTAGTTGTTGGTGATGGTGGCGCCCTCCGTCAGCATCGCGATGCCGGGGCCGGCATGGTCGTTGATCCGGTTGTCGGAGATCGTGATCGTGTTGAGGGTATCACCGTCCTCGACGATCATCGCGGAGGGGGTGAGCCCGGTCGTGTACGTGGCGAGCTGATTGAAGACGTTGCGGTCGATCGTGAGCAGGATGTCGTTCGTGTTGGCGTAGTCGTACACGCCGGTCTGGCAGTCCTCGAACTCGTTGTTGGTGATGGTGACCGGACCGCTGGCGTAGTTCTGCACGCCGGCCGCGCGCCAGGTGCCGCCGGTGAACCAGAAGCCGTCGATGAAGCAGTTGTCGATCGTGCCGCCGCCGTCCGACTCGGCTCCCGGCCCGCCGTAGCACACTCCGTGCTGCGGGAGGCTCGCCGTGGGGCCGCGGCCGATGATCTGGCAGAGGGAGAGGTCGACCGTGGCGCTGTCCACCGCGGACACGTGGGCGTGCTGGATGCTGGTGAACGAGCAGTCGACGACGTCGACGTTCGAGGTGCTCCCCTCGACGCGGAGGCCGATCCCGTTCGCGATCCAGCCCGTGGGGCTGTTCTGGAGGTTGTGGATGAAGCAACCGGTCAGGAGGGCGTCGCTGTCGAGCAGGACGATCCCGCAGGAGAGCTTGCCGGTCGTGATGTCGTCCAGGCCCGTGAACTCGAGGTCCTGGAGCTCGAGGGCGGTCACCCCCTTGGTCAGGAGGATGTAGTCGAGGGCCGTGCCGTTGATGCTCGTGACGGCGGCGGGCAGGGCGTGGGCGCCGGCGTTCCACTGGATGACGACGCCCGGCGCCGTGGCCTCGATGCGCATCGAGGCTTTGCCCCGTACGCCCGTGCCGAGCGCGTTGGCCGGGTCGATGATGAGGGATTCCGTGTAGGTGCCGGGGCCGACGAAGACCGTGCCGCCGGACCCGACGTTGTCGATGCCGAGCTGGATGGTGGGGTAGTCACCGGGGACGTTCACGTCCTGAGCGCCCGCGGTGGCCGCGAGGCAGATGAGACCAGCGAATGCGATGAAGGGCTTCCAAGCCATGGTGGGTTCTCCTAGTGGTGGGGGACATGCCCTGGCAGCGGACCCCTTCTTCACCGGGGGGAGGGGGAGGGGCGGGTGGTCCGCCGTCTGCATGAGGTTTGCAACATATTAGCGTGCCCGGTCTTTTTTGGGGAGGCCACCCGGAGGCGGGAATCCGGTCCGCTTTCGGCCTCTTTTCCGGCGGTTTCTCCCGCGGGGGAAGGATGTTCCCGCGTCCCGGTGGGGGGCCGGGACCGTATTCCCGGGGTCGCCGGGGAGGGCTCCGGGAACCGATTTCCGATCCGCTTCCGCGGACGCGCGGCCGGCCCCCTATCCTGGATCCCCCCACGTCCGGCTTCTCTCCGCTCATCCCCCACGAGCCAGGTCATGAAGAACGACGCGCCCTCGCCCGTCTACCGCCGGGACTATCGTCCGCCCGACCATTGGATCGACGCCGTCGATCTGGACTTCGATCTGCGGGAGGCGGTCACCACGGTGACGGCGACGATCCGCGGCCGGAGGAACGCCGCCGTGAACGACGGCGGCGCCCCGCTCGTCCTCGCCGGGGGGAAGCTCGTCCTCTGCTCCGTGTCCCTCGACGGGCGGCCGCTCGGGACGAACGAGTGCGAGGCGGGCGAGGAGCGGCTCGTCGTCCCCGGCGTGCCCGACTCCTTCACTCTGACGACCGTCGTCGAGATCCGGCCCCAGGACAACACCGCGCTCTCCGGCCTCTACCGGTCGAACGGCAACTACTGCACCCAGTGCGAGGCGGAAGGATTCCGGCGCATCACGTACTTCCTCGACCGGCCCGACGTCATGGCTCGGTACACCACGCGGATCGAGGCTGACGCCGCGCGCTGCCCGGTCCTGCTCTCGAACGGCAACCGCGTGGCGAGCGGGGAGCTTGCGGGCGGCCGGCACTGGGTGCGGTGGGAGGACCCGTTCCCCAAGCCGAGCTACCTCTTCGCCCTCGTCGCCGGCGATCTGCGGTGCCTGGAGGGGCAGTTCACGACGCGCTCCGGCCGCCGCGTCCGCCTCGAGATCTGGGCCGAACCCGCGAACGTCGACTCGTGCGCCCATGCCCTCGCCTCCCTGAAGAACGCGATGCGCTGGGACGAGGAGGTCTTTGGGCTCGAGTACGACCTCGACGTGTACATGATCGTCGCCGTGGGCGACTTCAACATGGGGGCGATGGAGAACAAGGGGTTGAACATCTTCAACGCCAAGTACGTGCTCGCCCGGCCCGAGACCGCCACGGACGACGACTACGAACGCATCGGCGGGGTCATCGCCCACGAGTACTTCCACAACTGGACCGGAAACCGCGTGACGTGCCGCGACTGGTTCCAGCTCACCTTGAAGGAGGGGTTGACCGTCTTCCGCGACCAGCAGTTTACCGCCGACACGACCTCCCCTCCCGTCAAGCGCATCGCGGACGTGCGCAACCTCCGCACCGTGCAGTTCGCCGAGGCGGCGGGGCCGATGGCCCACCCCATCCGCCCCGAGTCCTACGTCGAGATGAACAACTTCTACACCGCCACGGTGTACGAGAAGGGCGCGGAGGTCATCCGGCTGTATCACACACTCCTCGGGGCGGGCGGATTCCGCAAGGGGATGGACCTCTACTTCGCGCGCCACGACGGGCACGCCGTCACCTGCGACGACTTCCGCGCCGCCATGGCGGACGCGAACGGGGTCGATCTGACGCAGTTCGAGCGGTGGTACGACCAGGCCGGCACTCCGACCGTGCGGGCGCGCGGGACCTGGAACGAGGCGGTGCGGACGTACACGCTGACCCTCTCCCAGACGGCGAAGGCGATGCGCGGCGAGGGCGAGCCACGGCCCTTTCCCATCCCGGTGCGCGTGGGGCTCCTCGGTCCCGACGGCGCCGACCTGCCCCTGCGACTCGCCGGGGAGCCCCGGACCGGCGGCACGACGCGCGTGCTCGAGCTGACGGAGGCGGAGCGGACCTTCACGTTCGCCGGCATTCCCGCGCGACCGGTGCCGTCCCTCCTGCGCGGCTTCTCGGCCCCCGTCGTGCTCGAGGCCGAGCGCGGGAGCGAGGAGCTCGCCTTCCTGATGGCCCACGACTCCGATCCCTGCCAGCGCTGGGACGCGGGACAGGAGCTCGGCCGCCGGCTGCTCCTCGATCTCGTCGCCCGCCGTGCCGCCGGCCGCCCGCTCGCCGTCGATCCGCTCTTCGTCGCGGCCTTCGGGAGGATCCTGGCCGACGGGGCGCTCGATGGCTCGTTGAAGTCGCTCGCCCTCGTGCTGCCCGCGGAGCGCGAGCTCGCGCTCGGAATGGAGGTCGTGGACCCCGACGGCATCCATGCCGTGCGGCAGTTCGTGCGCCGCGAGCTCGCGCGCTCCCTGCGGGCGGAATTCACCGCCGTCTACTCGGCGACCGCCTCGACGAAGCCGTACGCGAACGACAAGGCCTCGATCGACCGCCGCCGGCTGCACAACTGCGTGCTCGCCTACCTGGCGACCCTCGACGAGGATGCGACGACGGCGCTCGTCTGGCGCCAGTTCGAGGCCGCCGACAACATGACGGAGGCGGAAGCGGCTCTCTCGATCCTCGCCGATCTCGACCGTCCCGAGCGAACCGCGGCCCTCGACGCCTTCTATGCCCGCTGGAAGCGGGATCCGCTGGTCGTGGACAAGTGGTTCACGGTGCAGGCCCTCTCCACGCATCCCGCGGCGGTCGACCATGTCCTCGCCCTCGCGCGCCACCCCGATTTCACCTGGAAGAACCCGAACCGGGTCCGTTCCCTGGTGGGTGCCTTCGGCGCCAGCAACCAGGTCCGCTTCCATTCCGCCGACGGCCGCGGCTACGTCTTCGTCGCCGACGCCGTCCTCGAGCTCGATCCGCTCAACCCCCAGGTCGCCTCCCGGATGGTCTCCGCCTTCAATCCCTGGCGCCGCTTCGACGCCGGGCGCCAGGCCCGAATGCGCGCCCAGCTCGAGCGGATCGCCGCGCGGCCGGGCCTCTCCCGGGACGTGGGCGAGATCGTGGCGCGGGCGCGGGAGGGGTGAAGCGCCTACTCCGGCGCCGCACTCCGCCGCGCGTCGAGCCAGGCGCGCAGCCCGTACGCGATCCGCGCCCGCCACCGCGGCAGGGCGAAGGCGATCGTCGTCGTGGGACGGAGGACCGCACCCCAATCGGTCTTGTGCCGGTCGAGGCCGCCGAGGAAGTCGTAGCGCGTGACGCCCTCCTCGATCAGGCGGGCGATCGACCAGGCTCGCAGGGCGATGCCGGCGCGGAGGTCGGTTCCCGCCGGGTCGTATCCCTCCTGGAGCTGGTAGTACGTGCCGCCCGCGACGGCGCCGAGCTGGTAGGCGGCCGGGGTGCCGGCGAGGGCGAGCCGGGAGAAGCGCAGGCGGCCCGCGGCGAGCAGGCGCGGCATGAGCATGTCGTACAGCCGGCGGCGGCGGGGATCGGCGAAGCTGCCGGGCCGCCCGGCGGCCTCCCAGCGGCGGCGGTGCAGCTCGTAGAGATTCTCGAGGTCGCGCGGCAGCGCGGCGGGATCCTCGCACCAGGCGAGCTCCGCGCCGAGCTCCTGCGCGCGGTGCTCCTCGGAGCGGACCTTGCTGCGCATGCGCGGTTTGAGGGTGGCGAGGAACGCCGCAAAGGTCGCCGGGAGCGGTGCCGTGCCCGCGGGGACCGCGCGCTCGCGCCAGGGGAGACGGCGATGCCGCAGGACCGCGCGCAGCGCGGGAAGGGTCGGCGAGGTCCCCGGCACGCCGGAGAGGACGACCGCCTCGATGTCGTTCCGGGCGGCGAGGAGGTCGAGCGCGGCGGCGGCGGCCTCTTCCTCCCGGCCCCGGCGCACGACGAGGTCGAGGTACTCGCCGTCGAAGGAGCCGTCGAGGAGCAGGATCGCGCGCCGCAGCGCGAAGCGGCCGCGCGCCGGCTCGCGGCGGAAGGGCAGCACGGCGAAGGACAGGCCGGCCTCGTCGCGGAGCGTCCAGCCGAAGACGTCCGCCGCCGGAACGAAGGCCTCCGCGTAGGCGAGGGCCCAGAGGGGGGAGTGGAAGAAGGGATCGGCGCCGGAGGCCGCGAGGACCGCCGTCCAATCCTCGGCCGCCTCCGCCAGGCCGGCGTGCCCCTCCCAGGCACGGGCGGCGGGACGGAGGGCGGAGGACATCGGAGGCCGGCCGATCAGAGGCCGAGCGAGGGCCGCAGCTCGCGGGCGGCCTCGCGCATCGTCGCGGGGGCGGCCCCGAAGACCTCGAGGCAGTGGCAGAGGAGCCCGCGAGTGCGCGCGAACACCTCCTCCACCTGTGCGGAAGTGGAGATGCGGCCCGAGGCGCCCGCCACGAGCTCGCTCGAGTGCAGGAAGACGTTCAGCACGGGATTGCCAGCGTTCACCAGCGTGGTGGCGGCCCGGATCATCAGATCGACGTCGAAGCGGGCCGGATAGAGCCACGCGAAGTCGATGATGCGGAGGTAGTCGCGGGAGAGCAGCCCGCGCATCCGCGTCGCCTTCGGCAGATACACGTAGGCTTGCAGGACGATGTCGGGCACCGGGCGCGTGAGCGCCACGGAGACGGGAATCTCCACCACCGACATGTCGCCGAAATGCGTCACGTCATCCAGGCTCGGCCGGTAGGGGAACTGGGGCGCGCTGCGGAAGTCGGGGCCCTCGTCGTCCAGATGCTCCTCCAGGGGCGTGATCGAGCTGTCCACCTCGTAGCCGTGCCCGATCAGGACCGCGAGCGTCGTCGAATCGATGCCGAACCGTCCCGCGCGATAGGAGACCGGCGGGCGCATCGCCACCTCGCTCACCGCATCGTGAATGCGAGCGAGCTTCGCCGCGAAAAGCCTCGGTCCAAGCTCGAACTGGTAATACGTCGTGCGCCGTTCGTCCGTGCTGCGCCCGGGCACGCCGTTGAAGGGGGGCGTGTTCCAGGGATGCATGTGGCTGCCGATCTCGCAATCGCCGCAGGCGGCGAGCCCGCGCAGGATCGCCGCGGAGGACGGCGCGGTCACCGTGGGGTAGGTGCACAGGTAGGTCGGTCGCACACCGAGCTCGCGGCACAGCTCGGCCATCCGCGGCAGGGCGGCGACGTTCTGCACCGAGATCGAGTCCTCGATCCGCCAGCCCGGCATGTCCTCCTCGACATCGATCGTGAAGAGCAGGAGGGGGCGGCTCATGGCCAGGCTCGCTGGGCGCTCAATACCCCAAAGCCTTCAGGTTGCCAAGGATCTCGGCGGAGATCGCCGCCGGCTCGGCGTCCCGGAAGCCCGTCTCGTCCAGGAAGGCAAGATGGGCCGCGAGCCGCTCCTGTAGGCTCCGGACCAGGTCGCGATGGGCCTCGTCGCGGATCAGGTTGCGCTCCTCCCCGGGGTCCGCGGCGAGATCGTAGAGGGCGAGGCTGCCGTACCGCGGATCGCCGGGGGGGAAATAGGTGTTGGCTTCGGTCAGCACCAGCTTCCACCGCCCGCTCCGGACCCCCTTGAACACGAACGAGCGCCGGTCGCCCTCGTTCTGGCCGAACTCGTTCTCCAGGAAATAGGGCCCTTCCCGGCCAGCAGCCGGCGCGGCAAGCAGGGGGGCGAAGGAGATGCCGTCGCCCAGCCGCGTGACGCCCGTGCCGGCGAGATCGAGCACGGTCGCTGGCAGGTCGAGGATCTGCACGGGCTCGCCGACGACGGTGCCGGGAACGATCCCCGGCCCGTGCAGGATCAGCGGCACGTGGATGACCGGTTGGTACAGCGAGAAGCCGTGGCCGAGCACGCCGTGCTCGAAAAACTCCTCGCCATGATCCGAGGTGACGACGAGCAGCGCGTCCTCTCCGCGACCGTGCCGGTACAGCGCCTCGACCAGCTCGCGGATCCCATCGTCGGTGTATCGGACCTCACCGTCGTAGAGATCCCGTCCCACGCGCTCCTTCCGGGCGTTGAAGAGCGGGAACCCGGAACGAGGGCTGGCGAACTGCCGCCGATACTCCGCGGGCGGGTCGTAGGGGATGTGGGGATCGATGTAATGGACGTAGAGGAAGAAGGGCTGCTCGTGATTGACCTCGAGCCAGGCGAGCACGTGCTCGTTCATCCGCCGGACGTCGTTCTCGTACTTCCAGTTGAACTCATGGCGCAGGAGATCCATTAGGATGCGCCCGAAGTACGAGCCCCGGATCGCGGCGAGCGAGATCGTGTCCTCGACCGGAGAGTCGAAGAACTCGTCGAAGCCGCGGTCGAAGTCGAAGACCCTCTTGACGTTGGGATTGCTGACGAAGCCGGCGGTAACGTAGCCCGCGGCGTGGAAGGCCTCCGCGAGGGTCCGCTCGCCGGGGGGGAGGTGCAGGCGGCTGCCGTGGTAGAGGGCCCCATGGCGCGACGGGTAGAGGCCCGTGAGGAGCGTGCCGGTCGAGGGCTTGGTCCAGGCCGCCGGGGCGCTGGGATCGGTGAAGCGGGCCCCTCCCGCCGCCAGGGAGTCGACGAACGGGGAGGTGGGCCGTCCATAGCCGTAGCAGCCGAGGTGATCCGCCCGCAGGGTGTCGACGGTGATGAAGATCACGCTCGGCCCCGCCGGCGTCCCCCGCGCCGGGAGCCGGCGATACTCGCCCGCGACGGGCACCGCGGAGAGCGAGAAGGAAACCGCCGCGACGGCAGCGCAGGCGGCGAGCCCCGCGCCGAGCGTCCACGCGAGCGGCG
>JBFMCU010000185.1:0-6358 GCA_040754415.1 Planctomycetota bacterium | reverse complement strand
CAAGGGTCACGCCGCCATCCCCAAGCTCCTCGTGGCCCTCGAAAACGTGTCCTTGAACGAATCCAAGGACGTGGCATGATCCCCCCGGCCCGCCCGATCAAATCTCACACGGGGACGGACATCCTCCGTCGCACTGCAGGATGTCCTTGGCACGGAGACGCCTCTTCAGCGCCGCCACGATCGGCAAGAGCAGCTCGACCGACCGCATCACCCACTCGCACAGGCTCTGGCGAGGAATGTGCAGGCCCTCGCGGGCGAAGATCGCCTCCTGGCGGTGCAGGGGCAGGTGATCCACGTACTTGGCGACGAGCACCCGCGCCAAGAGCCCCGCCCCGGCGAGCGCTCCCTCGATCGGGCGCGGCGGCGCGGGGGCCACGATGCTCGGCGCCTTGCGCTCGGCCGCAACCTCCTCCGAGAGCCCGTACTCGACCCGCTCGTGCACGATCACTTTGAGCTGGGCCGGCTGGTACTTGAGCTCCTCGCTCGTCTTCACCCCCACCGGCACGAGCAGGTTGCCGGTCATCGGGCAGATCCGCTCGGCCTCGGGAAGCTCGTGGCGGCGGTGTTCTCGCGGCAGCGCCTGGTAGTCGATCTCCTGAGCACGGAGAGGCCGTCGTTCACCTGACCCCGCACGGACAGATGGTCCTCAAGTACATCATCCTGGAGGATCGCTGCAGCGATGCTCCCGGACTGCCGCCATCGCCGGAGGAAACGGAGGGAGAGAGGCGGCCGCCGCGAATCCTGCACTTGGGGGCGGACGGGCGGTCCCACCCTGCCGGTTCGGCAGAGCTTGGGGCGGATGGGGGAGAGCCGGCGGCGGCCGTGGCGCCCTGAGCGGGCAACGTCGCGGGATCGGCAGAAACTGGCTTCCGCTGGGTCGCATTGCGTGCCGAATCGGACCTGAGGCGCAGCACGGGCGGGACCGTGTTCCGGGCGATGTGCTACTCCTGGACTTACGCGAGCGTGTTGATCCGTTCCTGAAGTTCGGTGATGGACTGCAGCAACTCCTCGAACGACGGCGGTTCGCCGAAGAACATCGACCGCATCGACCGGTAGTCCTGCCGTAGGCCGGTCCGAAACTCCCCGGTCGGGACGAGCTTCAGAGTGCCGGGCACGGCGAGATCGTAGCGAGCCCAGGCGGCAGGGAAGAACGTCTGCTTGTGCGCGGCTACCGCGTCCAGGAGGGGGAGGTCATCGATGGCCGCATCGGCAACGCCCCTCTTGGTCATCATGACCAGATCGTAGAGGTGGCGAGAGAGCCGGGCTCTTGACCGTCGTTCCCCGTCCGGCGGTGGGCGATGATTCTCGGCGTGGAGCAGGGTCGCCTTCTCCCAGAACGTACGCTCGGGGGCGAGCGCCGTCACCGAGGCGTTAGGGTCCGTGAAGAGATCGGGGAATTCCTCGGCGGCATAGCAGCGCACATCGACCCGCCGCGACGGATAGTGGTCGGACCGGGCACCCATCTCCAGGCGAACCTGCGGGCGAACGTAGGTGAGCCCGGCGTAGTCCTGCGCATCCAGGGCGGGAGGGTAGGAGAACAAGAGGGTGAGGGGATCGACGGCATCGGGGAGGAGGTTGAAGGACTGCGGGGAAAGGATGCCGGCGAACTCGCCGCGCACGGCTCTCAGGAACTCCTCGTTGACGAACTGAGTCGTCTGCTCCTCCAGACGATCGAGTGCCCGCGCGCGAGCCTTGGTTCTCGTGATATTGGCGGGATCGTGGCTTCCGGTGAACCCGAAGGCCGCCCGGTCGAAGGCGAGGTCGATGCCCTCGGAGAAGCGGTCGATCAGCTGAAACCCCTTCGAGAGCGATGTGCCGCCCTTGAGGAGGATGGAAGGGAGATTCGGAGTCCGGTAGATGTGTAAGAGGGTCCAGCACACCCAGAAGTCCTTCTCGATCAGGACGGCCGAGGCAAGGCTCCGCCGGGCGGCGGTCTCACGGAAGAGGATCGAGCGCTCGCTTTCCGGAGACCGGGCGATCGAGTCCATCGGTGGTTCAGGCCGCGGCTTGGCCCGGCTCCTCGGTGATCCGCCGGAGAATGGAGTGCATCCACGCGGGGCCGTCAGAAACCAGCCGGCGTAGATCGCGACGGTCCTTGGCGGCGAGCTGGCGGCGCAGGGCGGCGACGACATCGTCGCCAATCCCGTCGCGCCCGAGGTGACGCAGGGTCTGGATGACGGCGCCGGCGGTGCTGCCCGCGCCCGCCATTCTCCGGGGGGAGGCGTGGCGAAAGACGATCGTCTGGGTGCCCACCCGCAGCATCCGGGAAGGACCATCGGTCAGGTAGACGAGTTGCGCGGGGACCTGAGTGGAAAGTCCGAGGTGGTTGGCGGCCGCGGCACCGCTGACCAACAAGCTGCTTCTCGTGCTACGCGCGCTGGCCTGCGCCACGTCCGGTAGCGAAGGCGCCAGAGCGCCGAAGCGGGGGTGGGTGCGGGGGAAGTCGTAGATCCCCCGGCACAGGCGGCGGATCGCGCCCTGCACGACGAGGCGGTGGAGGGCCTGATCGACGGCGGGGCGGGAGCCGAGGTCGAAGAGGTCGGCGGGCACGAAGACGAAGCCGCGGCCTCGGGCCCGGAGGCGGTCGAGGACCTTCGGAGCGGTGGCGGGGGGGGCGTCGGTGCGGGACATCTTGTCAGAAAAGATAGCATATATTTCGTGAGACGGAAGCCCCCGCCTTGAGGGATAGATGTTTGGGGCGTGTTCGGGGCTCCCCCCTACGGATGGCCAGCGGGGGCACCTGGAGGAGGCCTTGGCCCGGCAGCGGGGCCGAACTCACCCCCCTTCGCCGTTTCCAGCGGAATGTCCCCTCCCCTGGGGCCGCTCCCAAGCCTGCATGGTGCTCGCCCCCCGGACGGGGGAAGGAAGGCCGCCATGTACCTCGAAGAAGCCCTCGATCGCTACCTCCTCCAGCTGGCCGCCGACGGCCGGTCGGGGCACACCCGCCGGCAATGCGCGCGACACGTCAGGTTGCTGAACCGGTGGCTGGTCGAGGAAGGAAAGGCGAACGACATCGACAAGCTCGACCACGAGGACATCGCAGCGTTCCTCGCGAGCGACGTCGTCGTTCACCGTAGCGATGGGAAGCCGCGGAAGCCAGCGAGCGCCAACGGACTCTGATCATCGATCCGGACGTTCTTCCGCTGGGTGCACACGGCCGGCTATGTGTCCAAGGATGCCGCCAGGCTCGTGAGAAGAGCGCGGTGTGCGACGCCTCCGCCGAAGGCCCTGACGGAGCAGGCCAAGCTCCTGGCGGCGCTCGCGGCCGCGACGACGCCAGCGGAGAAACGCGACCGCGTGCTGATCGAGTCCCTCCGGCTCACCGGGGCGAGGATCGGCTCGACCCTCGCGGCGCGCGCGGAGGACCTCGACCTGGTGGCCGGCGAACTCCGCCTCCGGCACGAGAAGAACGACAGGGAGCGTGCTCTCTGCCTGCCCTCGATGGTCGTCGATCTGCTCCGGGCGCACGTCGCGGGCCGAACTTCGGGTCCGATCTTCGTGGGAGCCCACGGGGAGCCGCTGACCCCGCGGCATGCCGCCCGAAGGCTCGCCGGTTGGTGCGTGCGAGCCCGGATCCGCGTTGTCGGGCCACATGCGCTTCGCCACGCGTTCGCGACCGCCGTCTACCGCCGGAGCGGAGGGGACCTGTTGCTCACGAAGGAGGCTCTCGGGCACGCCAGCGTCGCCAGCACGGCAGTCTACGCCGCCGTCGGGCCGGAGCGGCTACGGAGAGTCCTGGGGGCTTGGTAGGGGTGCATTCTCATGGACGACCGAGTATCCTCTCAGGCGCCCGGCCATGTGGGAGTACCGCGATGCCCACCGAGAAGGAGCCGAAGTAAGCCCAGCCGCCCCCCAGTGACCAGGAAGGGGAACCGACCAGCCCGCTGCTCTCCGTCGTCCGGGTGGGAAGTGGCAGGCTGGTTCCTCTTGACTGGCCTTTCGCGGGTTTCATGCCGCGGAGGTGGCGTGCGTGAAGAGATCTGCGATGCCTCTCGCAATTCGGCCTGAGCCCCTGGTGCGAGGGCCTGACGCGAATACCGTCGAGGTGATGGTTTCTGCCCGTAGCGACGCCAACTTCTGCGCGAAGGGACGTGTCCACGAGGGCGGATTTCGGCGATACGCCCACACCGCGGTCCACGTGATCAACGCCATGCACAGTGTCGCATGACGTACGACCGAGCGTTCCTTGCGGACCTCTGCGCTATCCAGACCCATCTGGCTCTTGGCCACGTTCGGCCGATACAGCCGGATCCAGAACGGCAGGGCGATCGACATCTTGCTCCCTGCCCGCAGGACGACGGCGAGCACGATCCAGTTGTGGCCCCAGAGGAAGCCCGGGCGCGGCCGGCGTACGTGGTCGAAGTGCGTGGCCGTCCCGTAGATCTGCCGGCCCCACTTGGGGCAGAGGGTGTCGTCGAGCACCAGCGTGAGCTCCTCGATCCCGAACTGGCCTTTCGCGGGTTCTCATGCTGCTGGCGTAGCGGTGGGGAGGATGGATGCGGAGCCCGGGGCAAACCGCCGTGATGACCTGGTGCGAGGATCGCAGGAGAGGACGGTTGTACGCGTCAAGGCAACCGGGCCTTATGCCGGCAGGCGGCGTCGCGACGACCGAGAGCATGGATCGTCGGGCAGACGGTGTCGTCTGGACGATCGGTCACAGACTGCGGGAATGAGCCCTCGGACCCTCTCGGGGGGTGAAGGCCGGCGGGCGGTTCCCCGGCCATCACCCCGGTGGAGAGGGTCCGGCGGCGGGCAGGGGCGGTGGAGGGATCGGACTCCGGGGGGCCGCGACGCCCAGCCCGGCGCAGAGGGGGCTTGTTGCGTTGCGCGCCCCGGGGCGGGGGATCGCCCCACCCGGCCGGCCGGGTCAGTCCTTGTCCCTCCCCTCCTCCCCGCGGCTCCCCCACCGGCCCCGCCCGCGGCCGCGCGAGGTGGGCTCGATCCGCCCGGCAGCGAGGTCCTCATCGAACCGGGCGATCAGAGCCAGGATCTCGTCCCCGAACGCCTCGATCTGCCAGGCGAGGATGCCGTTCGTGGCCGCGAGGGCCCGGCGGTCCCCCGGCCGCGCGGCGGCCAGGTGCAGGAGGGTGCGGCGGTTCAGGACGAGCGAGGAATCGAGCCCCTCGGCCTGCCCGCGGCCCTTGCGCCAGGCCTTCAGCCGCTCGTGCAGCTCGTAGGCCGCATCGTCGAGATCCCCGGTGCCATCGCGGGCCGGCACACGCGGCATCCGCTCGAGCGGGCCCCGCTCCCGGGCCCGGCGCGCGGCATCCAGGAGCTCGTCGCCGAGTCGCCGCACTACCTTCGACGAGAGCCCCTCGATCTCCTCCAGGGCCCGCGACGAGCGCGGCAGATGGCGGGCGATCTCCACCAGCATTCCGTTCCCGAGCACCTTGAACGGCGGCACGTCGCGGCGGCTGGCGAGCTCGTCGCGCAGGATGAAGAGCTCGCGCAAGAGCTGCGCCTGGCGCGGATTCAGGGTCCGGGCCCCCTTGAGCCGCACGAAGTCGTCGGGATCGAAAGCGTGCGCGGGGGCCGTCATCCCTTCCAGCCGCCGGCACTCCCCCTCGACGATCGGCACGCGGCCCCGCTCCGTGAGCTCCGCCCGCATCGCATGCATCAGGGGGATCAGGTAGTGCGTGTCAAGCTGCGCGTAGCGGACCTGCTCCGGGGTCAGGGGGCGCCGCGACCAGTTCGACCGCTGCTGGGACTTGTCGAGCTGGACGCCGAAACGGGCCTGCACCACCGAGCCCAACCCCGGAGCGCTTTCTCCGAGAGCGGCCGCGGCGATCCGGGTGTCGAAGAGGTTGCGAAACCGCAGGCCATGATCGCGGCCGAGGATCAGGACGTCGTACTCCCCATCGTGGAAGACCTTGACGCAGCCGCGGTCGGCGAATACCCGGCCGAGCCCGGCGAGGTCGATCGGCGCCAGTGGATCGACGAGCCAATCCCGTTCTCCCACCGTCATCTGCACGAGGCAGACTCGCTCGCGGTAGCGGTAGAAGGAGTCCGCCTCCGAATCGACCGCCACCTCGCGCGCGTCTTCGAGGGCCGCGAGAAGCCTCCGCATCGCGCCCTCGTCCTCCACCAGCACGGGGGGAGGAAGGGAGGGGGGAGAGGAGGGGTGGACCGTGGACAAGGGCGGGTGGGCAGAGGAGCGCGGCTGGTTCCGAGGCGGAGAATCCGAGACTGTAGCCGCCGGGGGCCCCGCGACAAGGCAGGAGGGCCCCTTGGGGCACGGTCCCGTCAAAGTCGTGGGGGCGGGGGCTCCCTCCGGCGAGTGGAGCATGTGGTAGCCGGGCTAGCGGGGGCGCGCGCGGCGACGGGACCGGGTTCGAGGGGGGTGGGGGTGGCGCCGGGG
>JBFMCU010000184.1:0-4544 GCA_040754415.1 Planctomycetota bacterium | reverse complement strand
CCCGGCGCCACCCCCACCCCCCTCGAACCCGGTCCCGTCGCCGCGCGCGCCCCCGCTAGCCCGGCTACCACATGCTCCACTCGCCGGAGGGAGCCCCCGCCCCCACGACTTTGACGGGACCGTGCCGGACCCTCCTTCTCCCTTCCGCCCGCCCTCCGGGTTCCCTACACTCTCGGGCTCTTTCCCGACGGGAACGCGGTGACGGCGGATATGCGACAGACTCTGCGGCTCTTGCAGGGGCTCCAGGAGCTCGATCGAGACCTCTACCGGGTCAAGGACGAGCTCCGGCGCCTGCCCGAGGAGTTGGAACGGCGGCGGTCGCGGATCGACGGGGACATCGCCCGCCGCGCGGAGATGGACGGTGCGCTCCGGCTCCTGGGGACCCGGATCAAGGAGATCGAGGACCTGACGTCCTCCCAGCGCCAGCGGGTCCGCAAGCTGGAGAGCGAGGCCGCCACCTCGCGGGCCGACACCGCCCTGATCGTCGCCTACCAGCACGAGATCCGCTCGCTCAAGCGCGAGATCAGCGAAGCCGAGTCCGAAGGTCTCGGCCTCGTCGAGGAAGCCGAGACGCTGAACGCCGAGCGCGAGGCGCTCCGGGCGAGCATCGCGGCCGCCGAGGAGGAGTTCGCGGGCTATGCCGAGAACCTCCGGGGCGAGATCCGGGTCGCGGAGTCCCGGCGCCGGGAGCTGGAGGGCGAGCGCGCGCGGCGGATGGGGGGCGGCTCGATCGCCCCCGACATCCTCGCCACCTACGAGAAGCTGCTCGAGGCGCGCGAGGGCCAGGCGATGGTGACCCTGGAGGACCGCACGTGCCAGGGCTGCTACGTGAGCGTGCCCACGAACATCTACGTGCGCCTCGCCCGGGGTCTGGACCTCGTGTGCTGCCCGAGCTGCGGCCGGGTCCTGTTCCTGCCCGCGCTGCTCGAGGATTGACGAGGGAATCCCGCCGGCCCTACCCCTCGCCGCCTGCCCGCTCCCCCTGCCGCGTGCCGCGGCGGGCGAGCTCCGCCTCGAGCTCGCGGCGGATCGCGTTCTTGCCGGCGCTCCAGCGGGGCGCGAGGAGGTTCGCGGAAGGCGCGTCGCCGGCGAGGCGGTGGAGAACCTGGTCGGGCCGAAGGCGCTCGACGAAGTCGGCGAGCCAGGCCACGTAGGTCTCCGGATCCAGGCTCTCGACGCGCCCCTCGCGCCACCAGGCGGCGAGGAGCGTCCGGCGCAGCACCATGAGCTGGTGCACCTTGACGCCCCGGCAGCCGGCGGCGGCGAGGACCTCCGCCGTGCGCCGCGCCCCTTCCCGCCCGTCGCCGGGCAGCCCAAGGATCGCATGGCCCACGGTGGCGAGCCCGGCCCCGTGGCAGCGCGCGACCGCCGCGCGGAAGTCGGCCACGGTATGCAGGCGGTTGATGGCGGCGAGGATCCCGTCGTCCGCCGCCTCGAGGCCGAGCTCCACCCACACGGGCACGCGCCGGGCGAGGCGGGCGAGGCGGGCGAGGGCGTCGTCGCCGAGCGTGTCGGGACGTGTGGCAACCGCCACGCAGACCACCGAGTCGCCGAGGTGAGGCTCGACGACGGCGAGCACCTCGTCGAGGCGCTCCGGCGCGACGTAGGTGTTGGAGTAGGACTGGAAGTAGGCGATGACGCCGCAGTCCCGGTCGCGCCGGCGGACGCGAGCGATGCCGGCGGCGAGCTGGGCGGAGAGCTCGATCCCGGCCCGCAGCGCCCCGGTGCCGGAACCCTCGACATCGCAGTAGGCGCAGCCGCCCCGCCCCTTCGTGCCGTCGCGATTCGGGCAGCTCGAGCCCGCGTCCAGCGCGACGCGGTGCACGGGTCGCCCGAACGTCGCGAGGAGCCAGGGCCGGAGCGGGCGGAAGCGCGGCTCGGCGTTCATCGGGGCCGAAGCTACCATGGCCGGCCCCAGATGGAGATCCTGCCCATCGTCATCGGCACCGCGGGGCACATCGACCACGGCAAGTCGACCCTCGTCCGCGCCCTCACCGGCATCGATCCCGATCGGCTCAAGGAGGAGCAGGAGCGGGGGATGACGATCGATCTCGGCTTCGCGCCCCTCGCGCTCCCCGACGGCCGGGTCGTGGGGATCGTCGACGTTCCCGGGCACGAGCGCTTCGTCCGCAACATGGTGGCCGGCGCGAGCGGGATCGACCTCGTGGTGCTGGCCGTCGCCGCCGACGACGGCGTCATGCCCCAGACCCGCGAGCACGTGCAGATCATGCAGCTCCTCGGCGTGCGCCGGGGGATCGTCGCCCTGACGAAGATCGACGTCGTGGAGGAGGAGCTCGTGGAACTCGCGGTCGAGGACGTTCGCCACGCCCTGCGCGGGACCTTCCTGGAGGACGCCCCGCTCCAGCGCGTCTCCGCGGTCACCGGCGAGGGTCTGGAGGACCTCCGCCGGGCCCTCGCCGCGGCGGCCGCCGCGGTCGAGCCGCGTTCGGCCACCGGCATCTTCCGGATGCCCGTCCAGCGCGTCTTCTCCAAGCCGGGCTTCGGCACGATCGTGACCGGCATCCCCGTCCGCGGGGCGGCCGCGGTGGGAGACACCCTCGAGGTCCTGCCGGCCGGAGCGCGGGGCAAGGTCCGGGGCCTGAACGCCTACCTGCAGCGCACGGAGAGGATCCGGAGCGGCCACTCCGCGGCGATCAACCTCGCCGACGTCGAGCGGGAGCTCGTCCGGCGCGGCGACGTGGTGGCGACCCCCGGCTACTTCGCCCCCCAGCGGATGCTCGCGGCCCGCCTCACGGCGCTCCCCGGCCTCGAGCGGCCGATCGCCGACCGCCTGGCGATCCGCTTCCACACCGGCACTGCCGATCCGCCCGGCGAGCTGGTCCTGCTCGACGCCGCGGAGATCGCCCCTGGGGCCGCCGCCCTCGTGCAGGTGCGCCTCGCCGAGCCCGTCGTCGCCGCGCCGGGCGATCGCTTCGTGCTGCGGCTCGCCTCGCCGGTGGTCACGCTGGGGGGCGGGACGATCCTCGAGGAGAGCCGCTTCCGCCTGAAGCGCAGGAAGGACTTCGTGCTCACCACGCTCGGGCGGCGCGAGGAGAGCCTCGACTCCCCCCTTCGCCGCGCGGAATCCGCCCTCGCCGCCCGGGGTCCGGAGCCGGCGACCCTCGAGGCGCTCGCGAAGGAGGTGAAAGAACCCGCCGCCGAGGTGGCGGGCCTCGTCGCCGAGCTCGCCGCCGCCGGGCGGGCGCAGGCCGCCGGCGCCGGGCGCTGGATGCACGCGGAGGCCTATGCGGCCGCCCGCGACCGCCTGCACGCGGCGCTCTCCGAGTGGTTCGCCGCGCATCCCCACCGCCTCGTCGCCGACACGCTCGTGCTGCGCCAGGCGAGCGCCCTCGAGCCGGGGCTCTTCGCCGCCCTCCTGGAGGCGGAGGAGGCGCGCGGCGCGCTGGAGCGGCGGCCCGGAGGGCTCGTGCAGCTCCGGGGCCGGGAGGCGGCGCTCGCGCCCGAGGCGGCCGCCCGCGCGGCGGCGATCGCCGGCCGGCTCGCTCGCGCCCGCCTCCAGCCGCCCTCCCTCGCGGAGATCGCTTCCGAGCTCGGTGCGGCACCGGAGGAGGTCGTCCCGCTCCTCGAGCACCTCGCCGACCGGGGCGAGCTCGTGCGGATCACGGCCGATCTCCATCTGGCGGCCCCGGCGTACGAGGCGGCGCGGGCCGAGGTGATCGCGAACTGCGAGCGGCACGGCCACCTGGAGATCCCGGAGCTGCGCGACCGCCTGCAGACGACGCGCAAGTTCCTGATCCCGCTCCTCGAGCATTTCGATCTCCGGGGCCTGACCGTGCGCCAGGGCGCCCATCGGGTGCTGCGCCGGCGGTAGGAAAACCCTTCGGGGTCCGTTCCATCCGGCGGCACCGCGGCGGCGGGCGGGGCCTTCTTTCCCGAAACGGTCTCGGGGGAGGCCGCCCGTCCCGCCGATAGGGGAGCCGGCCCGTTCCGCGGGCCGACGCCACGAAGATCGACCCTTCCGGGGGGCGCCCATCCCCGGCCCCCGACCCTGCCTTCAGGAGCAGGTGGAACGCCCATGCAGAGCGACGAGTCCGACCACGTGCGCCGCGGCGAGCACCCCGCCGTGGACCCCTTCGAATCCTCGGTGGAGGAGGTTCCGCCCCGCGAGGGCGGCATCCCGTCGCCGAGCCTGCCGGGAACGCGCAACCGCCCCGCGGAGGGAGCCCGGCGGATCACGCCCTCGGAGATCCTCGCCGACCACTTCCAGGGCTCCGAGGCCGCGGGCGACTTCCTCGGGCTCGACGTCGAGCTCCTCGGGGAGGGCGGAGCTCCCGGGTCCGCTCCCGGAGTGCCGGAGCTCCAGCTCGTCGCGGCGCCGGGGACGGCGACCGGCGCGCTCGCGTCGCCCGGCGCCGGCGAGACGGCGCTCCTCGATCCCTCCGGGGCGGAGGGGAGCGACTTCTCGGCGGAGCCGGTCCACTCCGGCGAGGCCCTCGCCGCCGATCCGGGCGCCCTCCAGGACGAGGAGCTCGCCGCCTTCGCCGCGGCCCCTCCGGGCCGGCGTCGCTTCGCCCTCCTCGTCT
>JBFMCU010000183.1:0-11939 GCA_040754415.1 Planctomycetota bacterium | reverse complement strand
GGCCACCTCGCGCTCGTCCCTCCTGCCGCGCCACTCCCGCAACCTAACCAGGGTGGTCGACGAACGCCAGTCCCCACTCGGAATCCCGACCCGGCCAGGGGTTACGGCAACTTGCCGGAGCCCTGCCGGGAAAAGCCGTCCCGGTCGGGCCGCCGCTACTTCCGGGCGAGGAGCATCGTCATCCGCGGGCCGTGCATCCGGGGCTCCGCCTCGACCTTCGAGACATCGGCCAGGCTCTCGGCCACGGTCTGCATGACCTTCGCCCCCATCTCCGGATGGGCGCGCTGGCGGCCCCGGAAGATGCAGACCACCTGGACCTTGTGGCCGTCGGCGAGGAACTTGCGGCCCTGCACGAGGCGGTATTCGAGGTCGTGGGGATCGATCCCCGGGCGGACGCGCAGCTCCTTCACGGTGGAGTGGCCTTTGCCTCGGCCCGTGCCGCGCTCCTTCTTCTTCTGGACGTACTTGAACTTCCCGTAGTCCAGGATCCGGCAGACCGGGGGCTCGGCGTTGGGCGACACCTCCACGAGGTCGAGGCCCGCCTCGTCGGCCATCCGCCGGGCGTCGTCGGTGCGGATAACACCGACCTGCTCCCCCTGATCGTCGATCAGGCGCACCTCGGGGACGCGGATCTGCCGGTTGACGCGATAGCGCGGGGCGACCGGGGCGCTCCGATTCGATTTCTTCTGCAACTAGCTCGCTACTCCTTGCTCGTGGTGGTTGGCGATGCCGGCGCGGCCGCCGCCGGGACCGGACGCCGGACCGGCAGCATAGCGCGGCCGGCTCGGCCGCCACACAACGGCCCCTGAACGGCCGGGGCCGCGCGGGCTCCAACATCGTCAGATGTTGGGCCAGCATTCCTTGATCTACCACACCGGGGCGCTCCGCGCCACGCGGAGGATCCCGAGGGTGGTAGAGCTGACCGCCCGGCGCCCGGGCGCCAGGGAGGCCGCAGGGCTCCGCACAGGGAGCGACGGATCGGCGCCGGAAGGGCGGTCACACGCTCTCCGCCGCGTTCGGATCCAGGGCCCGGCCCGCGCGCTGGATGTGCAGCTCCGCGAGCTGCGCGTCCGGAACCCGGGACGGCGCGGCGCACAGGAGATCCGTCGCCGAGGCCGTCTTGGGGAAGGCGATCACGTCCCGGATGTTGTCGAGGCCGAGGGTCAGGGCCACGGTCCGGTCGATGCCGAGGGCGAAACCGCCGTGGGGCGGCGCCCCGTACTGCAGGGCCTCGAGCAGGAATCCGAACTTCTCGCGCGCCTCCTCCCGCGAGATCCCGAGCACGGCGAAGACCCGCTCCTGCACGTCGGCCCGATGGATCCGCACCGAGCCGGAACCGAGCTCCCAGCCGTTCAGGACGAGGTCGTAGGCCCGGCTCGCGAGCTCGCCCAGCCGCGGATCGTCGCTCGCGGTGATGCCCTGGAGGTCCCAATCCTCGGGAGCGGTGAAGGGGTGGTGGGCGCTCGTGAAGCGCCCCGTCGCCTCGTCGCGCTCGAAGAGCGGGAAATGCGTGACCCACAGCAGGTTCCAGCCCTCGCGCACGAGGCCCAATCGGCGCCCGAGCTGGAGGCGCAGCTCGCCGAGGGCGCGCCGGGCGACCGCCGCGCGGTCGGCGACGAAGAGGCAGAGATCGCCCTCTTCCGCCCCCATCGCCGCCATCAGCGCCGGGGCGAGCCCGCCGGCCGCGAAGCGCGCCAGGGGCCCCGCCCCGCCGTCCCTCCCCGCCTTCCACCAGGCGAGCCCCTTCGCCCCGAGCTCGGCGGCGTCCCGGCCGAGCGCGTCGATCTCCTTGCGGGAGAGGGCGGCCGCGCCCGGCACGCGGATCCCGAGGACCCGCCCGCCGGCGGCGAGCGCGTCGCGGAAGACGCGGAACTCGGACCGCCTCGCCCAGGCGGCGACGTCGGTGAGTTCCATCCCGAAGCGGGTGTCCGGCTTGTCGGAGCCGTAGCGCTCCATGGCTTCGGCGTGCCGCAGGCGCGGGAAGGGTGTCGCGAGCTCCACGCCGAGGGCTTCCCGGAAGGTCGCCGCGAGCGCCCGTTCCCACGCGGCGAATACGTCGTCCTCCTCGACGAAGGACATCTCCATGTCGAGCTGCGTGAAGTCGGGCTGGCGGTCGGCGCGCAGGTCCTCGTCGCGGAAGCAGCGCGCCACCTGGTAGTAGCGGTCGAATCCCGCCACCATCAGGATCTGCTTGAAGAGCTGGGGGGACTGCGGCAAAGCGTAGAACGACCCCGGGTGGACCCGGCTCGGGACCAGGTAGTCGCGCGCGCCCTCCGGAGTGGCCCGCGTGAGGACCGGGGTCTCGATGTCGGCGAATCCCTGCGCCTCGAAGGCCCGCCGCAGCGCCGCCACGAAGCGAGCGCGATGCAGGAGGTTCCGCTGCATGGCGGGGCGCCGGAGGTCGAGATAGCGATACCGCAGCCGCGTCTCGACGGCCGGCAGGTCGCCCGCCGCCACCTCCATGGCCGGCGTCCGGGATTTCGCGAGGATCACGAGGTCGTCGACCCGCACCTCGACCTCGCCGGTGGGGCGCTCGGCGTTGGGCGCCTCGCGCAGCACCACCGTGCCGGCGACGGACACGACGTCCTCGGCGCTCAGCTTCACGGCGTCGCCGATGTTCTCCCCCAGGACCACCTGGGCGATCCCGTAGCGGTCGCGCAGGTCGACGAAGTAGATGCCGCCCAGGTTCCGCCGGGCGTGGACCCACCCGTTCAGGCGCACGCGGGTGCCGGCGTGTTCGCGGCGCAGCTCCCCGCAGTCGTGCGTGCGGCGCCAGTCTTCCTTCCGATCGCTGCTCATCGGCTGCCCGTCGCGCGCCTCAACCCCGGCCGCTCCCGCGGACCTTCTGCCGCAGGAGCGCGCGGCGCAGGGCCGCTTCGGCCCGGACGATGTCGATGTCGGACTTGCCGCGCGCGGCGCGGGCCTCGTCCAGGCGCTCGCGCGCCCGCCGCTCCGCCTCCTTCGCCCGGGCCTCGTCGATGTCGGCGGGACGCTCGCCGGCCTCGCTCACGACGCGCACCGTGTTCTCCCGCACCTCCGCGAAGCCGCCGGACACGAAGATGGTCCGCTCCTCCCCGCCGGCCGTGTACGAGAGCAGGCCCACGTCGAGGGCCGTGATCATCGCCGCGTGCCGCGACAGGACGCCCATGGAGCCGTCCACCGCCGGCACCCTCACCGCCGACACCGTCGTGTCGAGGACGATGGCGCTCGGCGTGATGATGCGCAGGGTGAGGTCGGCCGCCATGGTCGCTCAACCTTCGAGCTTCTTCGCCCGCTCGCGCGCCATCTCCACCGAGCCGACGTACATGAACGCTTGCTCGGGAAGGTCGTCGTGCTTGCCCTCCAGGATCTCCTGGAACGAACGCACCGTGTCCTCCCGGGACACGAAGATCCCGGGCGTCCCCGTGAACTGCTCGGCCACGAAGAACGGCTGGGAGAGGAAGCGCTGGATGCGCCGGGCCCGGTGGACGACGAGCCTGTCCTCCTCGGAGAGCTCCTCGATCCCCAGGATGGCGATGATGTCGCGGAGGTCCGCGTAGCGCTGGAGCACGCGCTGGACCTCGCGGGCCACGTGGTAGTGCCCCTCCCCCACCACGGTCGGGCTGAGCATCCGCGACGTCGACTTCAGCGGGTCGACCGCGGGGTAGATGCCCAGCTCGGAGATCTTGCGCTCCAGGATGATCGTCGAGTCCAGGTGGGCGAAGGTGGCCACCGGCGCCGGGTCGGTGATGTCGTCGGCGGGGACGTAGATCGCCTGCATCGAGGTCACGGAACCCTTCTTGGTCGAGGTGATCCGCTCCTGGAGGGCGCCCATCTCGGAGGCCATGGTCGGCTGGTAGCCGACGGCCGAGGGCATCCGGCCGAGCAGCGCCGACACCTCGGAGCCCGCCTGCACGAAGCGGAAGATGTTGTCGATGAAGAGGAGCACGTCCTGGTTCTTCTCGTCCCGGAAGTACTCGGCCATCGTCAGGCCGGAGAGGCCCACGCGCAGGCGCGCGCCGGGAGGCTCGTTCATCTGCCCGAAGACGAGCACCGCGTTGTCGATCACGCGGGCCTCGGTCCCCGCGGGCGTCGTGTACTTGGCCTCCTTCATCTCGAGCCAGAGGTCGTTCCCCTCCCGGGTGCGCTCGCCGACCCCGCAGAACACGCTGAAGCCGCCCTTCTCCACCGCCGTGATCCGGATCAGCTCCTGGATGAGCACCGTCTTGCCCACGCCGGCGCCGCCGAACATGCCGATCTTGCCGCCCTTGGCGAACGGGCAGAGCAGGTCGACCACCTTCAGCCCGGTCTCGAACACCTCGGAGATCGCCTCCTGGTCCTCGAACCGCGGCGCCGGCTTGTGGATCGGGGAGGTGTGCTCGACCCGCACCTTCCCGCGCGAGAGCGTGTCGAGCGCCTCGCCCAGGAGGTTGAAGATCCGCCCCTTGGTCGACTCGCCCACCGGAACCGTGATCGGCCCGCCGGTGTTCGTCACCTTCATCCCCCGCCGGCAGCCGTCGGTCGTCGCCATCGCCACGCAGCGGGCGACGTCGTCGCCGAGGTGCTGGGCCACCTCGAGCACGAGGTCCCCCACGCGGCCGGCGCTGTTGGCGGTGCTGTCGACCCGCAGGGCGGTGTAGATCGACGGGAGCGCCCCGGCGGGGAAGCGCACGTCGACGACGGGACCGAAGATCTGGGCGATGGCGCCGTGGGCAGGTGTGGTCGTCATGAGAGTGGGGATCGACTAGCGCAGGGCCTCCGCGCCGCCGACGATGTCCAGGAGCTCCTTGGTGATGCCCTCCTGGCGCTTGCGGTTGTAGATGCCCCGCAGGGCGTGCTGCATGTCGCCCGCCGCGTCCGTGGCGTTCTTCATCGACACGCGGCGGCTGGCGTACTCGGAGGTCAACGCCTCGAGCAGCGCGTTGTACATCCGCGTCTCGAGGTACTTCGGGACGAGGCGGTCGAAGATGGTCTCGGCATCCGGCTCGAGGATCACGTCCCCCGCCCCGAGGACGGCCGCGTCGCCCCCCGCGACGGCGCCCGGCGACACGGGCAGGAACTCGACCCACGTCGGCACGTACTTGACCATCGACTCGAACCGCGTGTGGAGCAGCCGCACCCGCGAATAGGCGCCGGCGAGGAAGGTCTCGACCATGGTCTGGGCGGTCCGCGCCGCACCGCGGTAGTCGATCTTCTCGAGAGGCGGATCGACGAAGTAGCGCTCGACGTGGCGCCCGCGGCGGCTCAGGTACTGGTATCCCTTGCGGCCGTACACGAAGTAGTCCACTTCCGGTTCGGACGCGGCGAGGAGCCACTCCTCCAGGCTCCGCAGCACGTTCGAGTTGTACGCCCCGCAGAGACCCCGATCCGAGGACACGAGCAGCACGGCCGTCTTCGGTCCGGATCCGGGGCGGAACAGCGGCCGGCTCTCCACTTCCTCGCCCAGCACGGCGGCCAGGTGTACGACGAGGTTCGTGATCTCTTCGGCGTACGGCCGGGAAGCCACGGCGCGGTCCTGGAAACGGCGCAGCTTGGTCGTCGCCACCATCTCCATCGCACGGGTGATCTGCTTGATGTTGCCGACGGAGATGATCCGCCCGCGCAGCTCCCGGATTCCCGCCATCGATCAGCTCCCCCGCTTCGTCGGCTCGCCGCGGGCCGTCACGAACTGCGCCTTGACGGCGGCGATCGCCTGGTTCATCACCGCCCTGGCCTCGTCGCTGACCTTGCGGGTCGCCCGGATCTCCTCCGCCACTTCAGGGTGGGAGTCCGCCATGTGCTGCAGGAACGCCTTCTCGAATCCCTGGACCTTGGCCGTCGCCAGGTCGTCGAGGCCGCCGGAGGTGCCGGCGTAGATGATCATCACCTGCTCCTCGACCGGCATGGGTACGTACTGTCCCTGCTTGAGGATCTCCACGAGCCGCTCGCCGCGGGCGAGGGTCCGCTGGGTCGCCTTGTCGAGGTCGGAGCCGAACTGCGCGAAGGCCTGGAGCTCCCGGTACTGCGCGAGATCGAGGCGCAGGCCGCCGGCGATCTTCTTCATGGCCGGGATCTGCGCCGCACCGCCCACCCGGGAGACCGAGATCCCCGCGTTGACCCCCGGACGGACGCCGGCGTTGAAGAGGCTCGATTCGAGGAAGATCTGCCCGTCGGTGATGGAGATCACGTTCGTGGGGATGTACGCCGAGACGTCGTTCTCCTGGGTCTCGACGACCGGCAGCGCGGTGAGGCTGCCGCCGCCCTTCTTGTAGTGGGGGTTGATCTCGTGGGCGTTGTCGGCCAGGCGCGCCGCCCGCTCGAGGAGACGGCTGTGGAGGTTGAAGACGTCGCCCGGGAACGCCTCGCGGCCGGGGGGACGGCGCAGGAGCAGCATCACCTGGCGATAGGCCAGCGCCTGCTTGTAGAGGTCGTCGTACATGATGACGACGTCGCGTCCCTCGTCGCGGAATCGCTCCCCCATCGCGCAGCCCGCGTAGGCGGCGAGGAACTGCATCGAGGCCTCCTCGATGGCGCTCGCCGAGATCACGATCGTGTAGGCCATCGCGCCGTGCTGCTCGAAGCGCTGGACCACGTCCACGACCGTCGACTGCTTCTGGCCGATGGCGACGTAGATGCAGAGGACTTGCCGGGGGTCCTTCGGGTCCCCGCCGCCCGTCGTCCTCTGGCTGAGGATCGTGTCCACGAGGAGCGCGGTCTTGCCCGTCTGGCGGTCGCCGATGATCAGCTCGCGCTGGCCGCGCCCGATCGGGATCATGGCGTCGATGGCCTTGATGCCCGTTTGCAGGGGAGTGTTCACCGGCTGGCGCTCCACGACCGAGGGCGCCCGCTGTTCGATCGGCCGGTAGTCGGCCTCGGCGACTCCGAGCGGCCCGCGGCCGTCGATGGGGTCGCCGAGGGCGTTCAGCACGCGCCCCAGGAGCGCCGGGCCCGTGGGCACCGAGATGATGCGCCCGGTGGTGCGGACCTGGTCGCCCTCGCGGACCTTGGTGGCGTCCCCGAGCAGCACGCAGCCGACGTTGTCCTCCTCGAGGTTCAGGGCGACGCCGCGCACCCCGCCGGCGAACTCCAGGAGCTCGTTCATCATGCAGTCGTCGAGCCCCCAGACGCGGGCCACGCCGTCGCCCACGGACAGCACGGTGCCCACGCTCTGCATGGTGCTCTCGCCCTCAAAGCTGGCGATCTCCTTCTCCAGGATCGAGGTCACTTCGGCGGGTCGGAGGTCCATCTCGTTTCTTCTTCGCTCGGATGCGTTGGCGCCCGCCCGGGCGGGCGCGGTCGGGAAAGAGCTCGGGTCAGATCGCGGGGAGCGGCGCGTCGAGGAGGCGCCGGCGCAGGCCCTCCAGGCGGCCCTGGAGCGAGCCGTCCACCATCTTGCTGCCCACGATGATGCGCGCCCCGCCGATCAGCTCGGGCACGATCCGGTTCTCCAGCGTCACGCGCCGGCCGATCCGCGTCCCCATGGCCACGGCCAGCTCGGCGACGTCCCCGGCGGACAGCGGCCGGGCGCTCTCGACGCGGCCCTCGGCCTCGCCCCGCTCCTCGAGGTCGCGGCGGTGGAAGGCCTCCCGCAGCCCCGCCAGCACCGACTCCCGGCGCTTGGCGAAGAGCAGGCGGACGAAGCTCCGCGTGAGGTCGTGCATCCCGGCGAGCAGCGGCTCCATCTTCGCCCGTCGCGTCGCCAGCGAGACGCGCGCGTCGAAGAAGAAGCCCGCCACCGCCGGCGAGTCGAGCGTGGCCGCCAGGCGCTCCACGTCGAGGCGCACCGCGTCCAGCGCCCCCGCGCGGCGGGCCAGGTTGAAGAGGGCTTCGGTGTAGCGGTTGGTGACGGGGTCCAACATCAGTTCCGGATGGCGGTACGGCTCGTCACGAGCTCGGCCACGAGGCGGCGGTCGTCCGGGGTCTTGACCTCGCGCTCCAGCACCTTGCCGGCCGCGCTGAGGGCGAGATCGACCACTTCGTTGCGGATCGCGGAGATGGCCTTGTCCTGCTCGGCGCGGATCGCCTTGCGGGCGGCCTCGACCATGCCGGCCGCCTCGGCCTTGGCCCCCTCCTCGATCTCGTGCCCGCGGGACTCGGCCCGCTCGCGGGCCTGCGCGAGGAGCTTGGCGGCCTCGGCGTGCGCCTCGCCGAGGGCCACCTCGACCTCGGCGCGGGCCCGCTCCGCCTCGGCGCTCGCCTTCTGGGCGGCGGCGATGGCCCGCACGGCGTGGTCGTCCCGCTCCTCGAGGGCCCGCACGACCGGCCCCATCACGATCTTCCACATGAAGATCACCGCCACGAGGAAGATCACGAGGGTCCACAGGGTGTTGCCGCCGGCGGCGAGGTCGAGGGGGTTGAAGCCCCCCTCGCCGCCCGCGGCGACCGCCAGGAGCATCGCTTGCATGGGAGTCTCGCGGTCTCCGGGCGGACTAGCCGATGGCGATCAGCAGGGTGACGACCACCGCGAAGAGGGAGACCCCCTCGATGAGCGCGGCGAGGATGATCGAGCCGCCGCGGATGTCGCCCGCCGCCTCCGGCTGGCGGGCGATGCCCTCGTTCGCGGAGGCCCCGATCCGGCCGATGCCGATGCCGGCCCCGATCGCGGCGATGCCGGCCCCGAGGCCGGCGCCCATCTTCCCGATCTGCGATACGGTGTCCGCTGCGTCTTGAAGGGGGATCATGTCAGTGGCTTTCTCTCGTCTGACGCGGCTCGAGGGCCGCGGGATCTGTTCCGGATGGAATCGTGAGTCGGTTGTCCGTGAGTCAGGGATGGAGGCCCCGCGCGCCGGCGAGGTGCGCTAGTGCTCGGGGTGGATGGAGGCGTTGACGAAGATGATGGAGAGCTGGGTGAAGATGTAGGCCTGGAGGAGGGCGACGAAGGCCTCGATGATCATGATGAAGACCGCGAAGCCGATGCCGATCGGCACCGCGCCCCAGCCGCCGGCGACCCCCCACATCTCCGGCCGCGCGAGGTAGAAGATCAGGCCCATGAACGAGAGCACGACCATGTGCCCGCCGTTCATGTTCGCGAAGAGCCGGATCATGAGGGCGAAGGGCTTCACCAGGAGGCCCAGGACCTCCACGAAGAACATGAGCGGCCACAGGACGAGCGGCACGTGGGGGACGAGGTTCTTCCAGAAGGCGATCGGCCCCTGGGCGATCATCCCGCAGGCGAGGATCGCCACGAGCGTGGTGAGGGCGAGCGCGCCGGTGACGAAGATGCTCGCGGTGGCCGTCACCGAGAAGGGGACGAGCCCCATCACGTTCATGAACATGATGAAGAAGAAGACGCAAAGGAAGTACGGCAGGAACCTCCGGCCCATCTTCTTGCCCATCACCGGGTAGACCATCTCGTCCCGGATCCACATCGCCCAGCCGGCGAACATCCGGCTCATCTGGTCGCCCCGGCCCGTGCGCAGGTAGCGCGGCACGCCGAGGAAGCACCAGATCCCGAGCAGGATCGCCGCCACCTGGAAGACCTGCAGGTTGAAGAGCACGGTCTTCGGGCCCTCCCCCGCCGGCATGTGCCCGCGGTAGTCCAGGAAGGCGAGGGCGGCCGGCAGCGGGATCTCGAGCAGGGGCTCCGGCTCCCCATGCTCCCCATGCTCCCCCGCCCCGGGCGCGGCGGCCGGCTTCACGAGCGGCGCGGGGATCAGGTGGTAGTACAGGGTCTCGAAGACGTTCGCTCCCTCGTGGTGCGGCGAGTAGGCCTTCACCACGAAGCAGGAGGCGATCACGATCCCGAGGGCGACGATCCAGCGCATGCTCGCTCTACCCGTGGGCTCCCTGACGGCCGGAATCCCCCCGCCGGCGCGCGAGGCGGACGCTCTCGAGCGCGCCGAACGGCAGGACGACGAGGACGGCGGCGGCGAAGGCGACGAGGAAGCTCCTCCAGTCCGCCCGCGCCCCGGCGGCGTCTATGTAGCGGAAGGAGAGGGCGCCGAGCAGGAGCCCGGCGAGCTTGGCGAGGAAGGACACGCTGACCGCCGCCATCGCCTTCGCCGGATGCCAGAGGAGCATGTGGCGCTGGTAGAGCGCGCCGAGCCCGGAGAGACCGGCTCCTAGGAGGTATCCGGCGACCACGCCCCCGCCGAGCGCGCCGCCGAGCCGCCACGCCACGACAGCGGCGAGGACGGCGCCGGCGAGGGTCGCGATGGAGAGGCGGATCATGGCTGGCGTGGTGGTTCCCGTTCGGAGTCGTCCGTCCTGTCGCGGGGCTTGCCCTTACCGGCCGTGCCGAGCTTCGAGACCTTCGCGACCATGGAGAGGAGCCCGCCGAAGAAGCCGAGGAAGACGAGGGCGATCAAGAGCCACGGGCCGGTCCCCAGCTTCTGGTCGAGCCAGTACCCCGCGAAGGCGAAGACCCCGATCGTGAGCGCGAACTGCATCCCGAGGCTCGAGTACCGGTACCAGTCCGAGCGGATTCGAGATCCCGGTAGGAGCGGCATGGCGAGGACGGGGTTGCGCGAGCGCGCCCGGCGGAGCCGAGATCGACGCGGGAGCGGCTCGAGGAGCCGCCCCGGGGAGCGATGCCCGCGGCGAGACGCTGAGAAAGGACGGAGAGGTGCGCCGGCCGCGCCTACGCCGGCCGGCGAAGTGGCCGAACAGTCTGTTGACGGCCCCCGGGCCGCGTCAAGCGCGCCCGGCGGCGAAATCGCCGAAATCGCCGGCGGCGCCCGCGCGGGTGCCGTCCCGGCCCCTTCCGTGCGCTCGCCCGGGCCGCTAGCCTGGGTCATTCACCAGACGGCGAGCGAAACGCCGGAGATGCCTGCCAGGTCGCGGTTTTGCGACCGAGGCCACCGGAGGCGACCTGTAGCAGGTCGCTGAGGAGGCCGACCGAGCGAAATCGCGAGATGGCGGGCAGATACGGCGTTGCAGCCGGCGGCTGGTGAATGATCCAGGCTAAACTCCGCCGCCCCTTCCCCGCCGCGGGCCACGGCCCTTCGCCGGGTCCCGTCCCCTAACGCAAAGTGGAGAGGAAGATCGCGCCCGTGGAACGCACCCTCGTCCTCCTGAAGCCCGACGCCGTGCAACGCGGCCTCGTCGGAGCGATCCTCGCCCGCTTCGAGGCGAAGGGCCTGAAGCTCGTCGGCCTCAAGATGCGGCGCTTCCCCGCCGCGCTCCTCCGCGAGCACTACCGCCCCCACGCGGCGAAGCCGTTCTTCGCCAACCTCGTCGAGTTCATGACCTCCGGCCCGGTGGTCGCCCTCGTCCTCGAGGGCCGCGGGGCGATCGACGTCGTGCGCAAGCTCGTGGGCGCCACGAACGCCGCGAAGGCGGAGCCGGGCACGATCCGCGGCGACCTCGGCCTCTCCTTCTCGAACAACCTCGTGCACGCCTCCGACGGCCCGGAGTCCGCGCGGAGCGAGCTCGCCCTCTGGTTCCCGGACCCGAGCGAGCTCAGCGAGTGGACCCCCGCGGCGGAGGGCTGGGTCTACAGCGTCGAGGAGCGCTGAGATGCGTATCCCGGGGCTCGCCGGCGGGCACATCGGCGAGCTCGTGGCGGAGCTCGCCCCCCTGGTCGCGGGATCCCTCGTCCGCGAGCTTCTGCCCCTGCCCCCGCGCGATCTCCTCCTCGTGCTCGCGCCGCCCGCCGGCGCCGCCGGCGAGAAGGTCCGCCGCCTGCGCCTCTCGGCCGGTCCGCTCGCCGCGCGCCTCCACCTCCAGATCGGGCGCGTCCGCCGGCACACGGGCCCCGTGGATCCCTTCTTCGCCCGGGCCGCCGAGTGCCTCGTCGGGGCGCGGATCGCCGCTCTCCTCCAGGTGGAGGGCGACCGCGTCGTGCGGCTCGAGGTCGCGGGGCCGGCGGGCCCGCGCGCCCTGGTGATCGAGCTCCTCGGCCGGCACGGGAACCTCGTCCTGCTCGACGGGTCCCTCCGCGTGCTCGATCTGCTCGTTCCCCCCCGCGGCGCGGCGGCGGCCGCGCCCCGCCTCGCCGCCGGGGCGCCGTACGCGCTGCCCCCCGGGCGGGAGGGCGGGAC
>JBFMCU010000182.1:0-5895 GCA_040754415.1 Planctomycetota bacterium | reverse complement strand
CACGGCGAGCCCGTGCGCGCCGCCGAGGAGCGGCAGCCGGCTCGCGAGCGCGACGGGCAGGAAGAGCGCCGTGACGAGGAGCACGGCGAGGAGCCGCGTGGGGGCGAGGAGGACGCGCATGGGAGGGAGGGCGGGATTAACCGCCCTCGCCCGCACGGGCGCAAGACCTGGCCTGCCGTCAGGAGACGAGGGCGGGCACCTCCGCCGCGCGGCGGGCGACGGCCTCGCGGACGATCGCCGCCAGCGGGACCGTCGCCCGGAAGCCGGTCAGGGCCGCGAGGCGCGCCGTCGCCGGCCGCCGGCGGGGGAAATCGACGAAGTCGACGCCGTAGGCCTCGCGGTGGGGCAGATGAACGATCGGGGAGCGGCTCCCGGCCGCGGCGCGCACCATCGCCGCGAGATCGCCGATCGCGACCTCCTCCTCGCTCCCCACGTTCACCACGCGCCCGTGCGCGGCGGGGGTCGCCAGCAATCGCCGGCAGGCCTCCACGGCGTCGCGCACGTGGAGGAAGGAGCGCGTCTGGCGCCCGTCGCCATAGACGGTGATGGGCGCGCCGGCGAGGGCCTGGGCGGCGAAACGGGGCAGCACCATCCCGTAGCGCCCGCTCTGGCGCGGCCCCACGGTGTTGAAGAGACGCACGACGACGACCGGCAGCCCGTGGACCCGGACGTGGGCGAAGGCGAGCGCCTCGGCGGTCGCCTTGGAGCGCGCGTAGGTCCAGCGCGTCTCGTGGGCGGGCCCGAGGTGCACCGGGTCGTCCTCGGCGAGGGGAGGGATCGCCGCGGGGCCGTAGACCTCGGAGCTCGAGGCGACGAGCACGGCGATCCGCCGCCGCGCGGCCGCCCGCAGCACGACGCTCGTGCCGAGGACGTTCGTCTCCAGCGTCCGCAGCGGCTCCTCGAGCACCAGGCGCACGCCGACGACCGCCGCCAGGTGCACGACCGCATCGGCCTCCGCCACGAGCTCCTCGACGAGCGCCGCGTCGGTCACCGCGCCTTCGACGAGCCGGAACCGCCCGCTCCCTTCGAGCTCCGCCACGTTGGCCGCGGATCCCGTGGAGAGGTCGTCGAGGGCGGTCACCCGCTCGCCCGCGGCGACGAGCCGCTCGCAGGTGTGCGAGCCGATGAAGCCCGCTCCGCCGGTGACCAGGGTGTGCATGCCGTCCGCCTCCATCGCGCGCCGCGCGGGCCCTCGGACGCCGCGCCAGCGCGGATCTTCCCGGGGACGGGAGGAGGGGCCCCGTATACCACGCTGGCCGGTCCGGGTCGACGGCACGGCGGCGGCCGCTCTCCCCGGGGCCGGTGCCGCCCGCTACCATCCGCTCCCCATGGAGCGGACGGCGCCCCCCGAGCCGCGGCCGAGCGACGGCGCCCGCCTCGCCGCCCAGGAGCGGTTCCTGCGCCTCGCGCTCGCCCACCTCGCGGGGGGCGCGGTGCGGCGGCGGATCGAGGTCGACGACCTCGTGCAGGAGGTCTTCCTGCGCGCCCTTGCCGCGCCGGGCGGCCTGCCCCCGGCCGAGGCGGGCGAGGGGGCCCTGCGCCGCTTCCTCCTCCACCTCGCCCGCCACGCCGTGATCGACGCGGTGCGCGCGATCCGCGCCGCCAAGCGGGACGGGCGGGAAGAACGGCTCGCGCTCTCGGCGGAGAGTCGGGGCGCCCGCGCGAGCCAGATCGCCGCCGCCGGGATGGGGCCCGCCACCGGCGCCGCCGCCGCGGAGGAGTGCGCGCGGATCCACGCCGCCTTCGATCGGCTCTCCCCCGAGCACCGCCGGGTGCTCGGCCTGCGCCAGGTCGAGGGCCTGAGCGCCCGGGACGCGGCGCGGCGCATGGGGAAGAGCGAGACGGCGGTCCATTCCCTCTATCGCCGGGCCCTCGCCGCCTGGGAAGAGGCCCTCGGCGCGAGGGATCCCGGAATCCGCGGCGAATCGCCGCCCGCCCGCCGCCCTCCTCCCCCATGAGCGCCGAATCCCTCGACGACCGCCTCGACCGCCTCGTGGCCGAGTACTGCGACCGGGTGCAGGCCGGCGAGTCCCCGCTTCGCGACGCCTACCTCGCCGAGGTGCCGAGCGAGGCCCGCCCCGGCCTCGAGCGCTGCCTCAAGATGATCGACGCGGGGATCGCCACCGTGCCGTCCGCCGCCCGGCCCCTCGTGCCGGAGACGAAGTTCGGCCGCTACACCCTGCGCCGCGAGGTCGGCCGCGGGGGGATGGCCCAGGTGTGGCTGGCGCGCGACGAGGAGCTGGAGCGCCCGGTCGCGCTCAAGATCCTGCGCCCGGGGCTCGCGCTCGAGGCGCAGCACGTGGATCGTTTCCGCCGCGAGGCCCTGGCGATCGCGCGCCTGCGCCACCCGCACATCGTGCAGGTGTACGACGTCGGCGAGGCCCACGGCTACCACTACCTCGCCATGGAGCTCGTCGAGGGCCCCTCGCTCGCCACGGTGCTCGGCGCCCTGCCCGCGAAGCGCCGCTGGAGCGCCGACGAGCTGGCCCGGGCGGCGGGGATCCCGGCCCTCTCCTCCCGCGAGCGGAGCTTCGAGCAGGCCCTCGCGGCGCTGCTCGCCCCGGTCGCCGCCGCGCTGCACGTCGCCCACGAGCAGGGCCTGATCCACCGCGACGTCAAGCCCTCGAACATCCTCCTGCGCCCGGACGGCACGGCGGTCGTCGCCGACTTCGGCCTCGCCAAGGGCCAGGGGGATCCCGCGCTCTCGCTCACCGGCGACACGATCGGGACGCCCTACTACATGTCGCCGGAGCAGGCCTGGCTCGCGGAGGCGAAGGTCGACCACCGGACCGACGTCTACAGCCTCGGGGTGACCCTCTACGAGGCGCTCGGCGGGGCGCGGCCCTTCGAAGGCGGAACGATGCTCGAGGTCTTCGAGGCGATCCGGACGACGATCCCGCCCGCCCTGCGCTCGCGCCAGTCGCGGGTGTCGAAGGACGCCGAGGCGCTCGTGCAGCGGGCCATGGCCCGCCGGCCCGCCGACCGCTACGCGAGCGCCGCGGAGCTCGCCGCGGACCTCGTCGCCCTCGCTGAGCGCCGCCCCACCGAGGCCCGCCGCCGCCGCGGCGGCCTCCTGCGCCGCGCCTGGACCGCGTATCTCGCCGCGCGCTCCGGTCAGCCCACCGAGTACCGCTCCCCCCGCACCTTCGCCGGCCTGCCCCTCCTCCACTTCTACGGCGGCCGCCGCATGCCCGGCCAGCGCCCGCGGGTGGCGCGGGGCTGGATCGCGGCCGGAGACATCGCGATCGGGGCCTTCGCCTCGGGGCCGGTGGCCGTGGGACTCGTCGCGATCGGCGGGATCTCGGCGGGCCTCCTCTTCGCGTGGGGCGGGCTGGCGGCCGGCCTGCTCCTCGCCTTCGGCGGCCTCGCGGTCGGCGGCCTGCCGATCGGCGGCGTCGCCGCCGGCTACCTCGCCTTCGGCGGCGCGGCCTTCGGCTACGCGGCGATCGGCGGGTATGCCTGCGGCGTGTACGCCCTCGGCGGGAAGGCGGTCGGGCGGTACCTGGTGACCAACGGGCACGCCGATCCCGAGGCGCGCGAGTGGTTCGCGAACACGGTGCCGTTCCTCCTCGAGCGGATGGGGATGGGCGGGGGGTAGGTGGAAGAGCCGCGCGACCGCTTTCCGCGGGAATCCGGTCACGGACGGACAAGTTGTTTGATTCCGACGCTCCGAACGTGATGGATCCCGATCGATCGCCGAAAAACACCGGCTGGAGGGCTTCCTGGCGAAGAGCCTCCTCGGGAGTGCCCTGATTGCCTCGCTCCGGTACGCTGCAGGGTCACCGCGCCACGCTCCGTGATCGCCGCGGAACCGGAGACCAGAGCATGACGATCCTCGCCACCATCGGCCGCACCCGGCTCCGTTCCCTCCAGCACATCGTCCCCGCGCAGAGCGCCCGCGTCCTCGTCAAGCTGGAGTACGAGAACCCGACCGGGAGCATGAAGGACCGCATGGCGCTCGCGCTGGTCGAGGCGGCGGAGGCGGATGGGCGGCTGCGGCCGGGGGGATCGGTCGTCGAGTACACGGGGGGCAGCACCGGTGTGTCCCTCGCCTTCGTCTGCGCCGCGAAGGGCATTCCGCTGCAGATCGTGACGTCGGAGGCGTTCAGCAAGGAGAAACTCGACCACATGCGGGCGCTCGGGGCCCGCCTCACGCTGGTCGCCAGCCCGACCGGCGGGAGGACGAAGGCTCTCACGCTCGAGATGATCGAAACGGCGCGGCGACTCGCCGCCGCCCCCGGGACGTACTGGACGGACCAGTTGAACAGCCGGGAGCAGCTCGCGAGCTACGAGCGGATGGGGGAGGAGATCTGGGAAGAGACCCAGGGATGAGGTCAGCGCCTTCGTGCAGAGCGTCGGCACGGGCGGGTCCTTGCGGGGGGTGTCGACCCGCCTGCGCGCCCATGACCAGGCGGTGCACATCGTCGCGGTCGAGCCGGCGGAGTCGGCGGTGCTCTCCGGCCAGCCCAGCGGCTCCCACACGATCGAGGGGATCGGCGCGGGATTCGTCGTGCCGTTGTGGACCCCCACCCTGGCCGACGAGATCCAGACCGTCTCGACCGCGGAGGCGATGGCGACCGCCCGGTGCCTCGCTCGGGAGGAGGGGATCTTCGCCGGCACCTCGACCGGCGCGAACGTGGCCGCCGCGTTGCGGGTGGCCGAACGCTGGGGACCGGACCACACCGTGGTCACCATCGCCGTCGACTCCGGCATGAAGTACCTCAGCACGGCGCTGTATGCGCCGGCGTGACCGGGCGTCGAGCGGCAGGTGCCCGTCCCTCACCGCTCCGCCACGACCACCCGCTGGTGCGCCCCGAGGTAGGCGAACCGGCGCGACCAGTAGAAGTGGGCGGCGGCGGCGCGAAAGTCGGCGGCGCGCAGGTCGTCGAAGAGCTGCCAGCCGAAGTGGTGGAAGGCGAGGGCGTCGCCGGGACGCAGCGGGTCCCCGTGGATCTCGGGCGGGAGGAGGTGGCGGAGCGTGCCGTCCTCCTCTCGCACGGCGCGCGTGAGGTTGTCGTGCTGGTCGGGGCGGAAGGGCACGGTGAGGAAGAGCTCGCCGCCGGGGCGCAGCACGCGGTGGAGCTCGCGCAGGGCGGCGCGGTGGTCGGGAATGTGCTCCAGCACGTCGAAGCTCAACACGAGATCGAAGGTCGCCGGGGCGAAGGACAACGCGCGGAGGTCCTCGTGGCGAAGTCCCGTCCCCCCCTGCGCCGGCGGCGCCCCGGCCGGGAGGTACTCGCTCGCGACGAGGCCCGGGAACCTCGCTTGCAGGCGCGCGTGGAGCGGTCCCGTCTGCTCCGTGAGGTAGATCGCCGCCGCCGGGCGGGGCGCCACCAGGACGTCCAGGAGGTGGAGCGCGGCCCGCGCGCGGTTGTTCAGCCCGCAGCCCCGGCAGTGAAGGACCTCGCGCCAGTTCGGGATCCGCTCGCTCCCCACCCCCGCCGCGTACTCGTAGCCCACGCGGAAGCGGGCCGGAGCGCCGCAGACGTAGCACTCGCCCTCGATCTCGCCGCCCTCGCCCGCGCGCAAGAGGCTCCGCTCGAGCTCCTCCCGCCGGCGCAGCTCGTCCCTCTGCTCGTCCCGGTAGCGCCGGAAGGCCGCGTGGGAGTCGAGGCGCGCCAGGTTCAGGCCGGCGCCACCCGCCGCGGGCCCGGGTGCGGCTCGAACCACGCTAGCCTGGATTTCCACGGCCCGGAGTTTACCTAAGGTCTGAGCCTGGCCGCCCCGCGAGTTTCGGGGGCTTTCCCGGGTTTCTCGTCATCCTGGCACCAGCCCAGCCGCGCGACGATTAGGGCAGGGTGCGCCCAGGAGGGCGTCTGCGCAGCCACAAGTCCGCCGACCGCGGCGGGTCCCCGCCGGCGGCGAGATGGGCACGCCGAGCGGGAATGGCCGCAC
>JBFMCU010000181.1:0-3624 GCA_040754415.1 Planctomycetota bacterium | reverse complement strand
CGAACGCTGCGGTACTTCGTAGACTTCTTCATGGGGCTCTCCTTCGGGGGACCGAACTCGTGCTAAGTCCAGTCCTACCAACAGGTTGGGCCCCCGATCAAATCTCACACGGGGACGGACATCCTCCATGCTCGACGTGGCGACCAGAACCGTGAAGATCTGGCGCGACCGCGGACTGCTACGCGCTCATCCATACAATGACAAGAACGAGTGCCTGTACGAGCACCCCGGCGACGATCACCCGGTCAAGAAGCAGGGCAGCAAGCTCTCGAAGCGACGGCGGTTCCCGGAGGTCACGCCAGACCATGTGAAGGAGGCGCAGTGTGAAGCGTAGCCCTTGTGCTGGGGCGTGTGCGGGAGGTTCCACAGGCGCACGCCGCCCCGCACTCCCCGCAGCGCCGGCAGCGCGCGAGATCGGTGCGGATCCTGTCTGGGCCGCGGGAGAGGGCCTGCGCCACGCACTGCTCGATGCACGCCCCGCAGCCGAGGCACCGGCCAGGCTCGTAGTGCACGAAGGGCTCGACCGCGCGCCCCTCGGGGTTGTGGCACCACCAGCAGGAGAGGGGGCAGCCCTGGAGGAAGACGGTGGTGCGGATCCCCGGCCCGTCGTGGATCGAGTAGCGCCGGAGGTCGAAGATCCGGCGGATCGGCGCGGGCTCACGCATCGCTCGCCGGCCTCCGCCCGTCCTCATAGTAGCGGCGGATGAAGGGCTCCTGGACGGCGAAGGACCAGTGCACGTCGCGCAGGAAGTCCGCCGCCGCGCCCACCTCGCCCGCCCGCAGGAGGCGGATGATCTCCGCGTGCTCGCCGGTCGAGGCGACCTCCCACTCCTTCACGAGCTCGCGATGGCGGGGGAAGTCGTAGAGCCGCTGCCGGAGGATGCGCACGGCCCGCGTGAGCTCCTCGTTCGGCGAGAGGGCGAGCCAGGTCGCGTGGAACTCGACGTTCCGCGCGTAGAAGGTGTCGAAGTCGCCGGCGACGAGCGCCGCGCGCCTCGCCGCATTGAGCTCGTCTAGGCGATCGATCTCCGCCGTCTCGATCCGCCCCCCCGCCCCGCGCAGCGCCGCCGCCTCGAGCGCCCCGACGATCTCGTAGAGATCGCGGATGCGATCGAGGGTGAGCGCGGCGACCCGCACGCCGCGCCGGGGCAGGATCTCGACGAAGCCCTCGGCGGCGAGGACGAGGAGGGCGTCCCGCAGCGGCGTCCGGCTGATCCCCATCTCCGCGGCGAGCGCGTTCTGGTCGAGGAGGGCGCCGGGCGCCAGCGTGCCCGCCTGCAGCCGCCGCTTCAGGTGCTCGTAGACCTGCTCCCGCAGCGGCAGGGCGACGATGGGGGGGGAGGGGGGAGGCACGGGAGGGAGGGGAGGAGGAAGAGATCGGATGAAATGGTGGGAGGACCTGATATCTGATATATCAGGCTTGCAGGGGGGGTCAAGGGGGGGCTCCTCGACCCCGCGGGACGGGGAGGAGAGGGCCCGGTTGACCGGGAGGCAAGCGAGGGATCCCATGGCGCGATGCCGCCTCCCGACCTCCGCGCGCGGATCGTCTGGTTCGAGCGGATCGGCGTGGCGCTGCTCCTGGCGGCGGCGGCCGTGCCGCGGGCGAGGGATCTCTTCGCGCCGTGGGATCGGGAGATCGAGGGGTGGCAGGGCGCGTTCTTCACGACCGGCGCGATCAACTACGAACGGCTCGGGGTGGGGCTGCTCGGGGGGTATCCGATCGTCAACATCGACCTGCCGCCGGATCCCCGGGCGGATTCGTACACCTACCCGAACCACCCGCCCACCGTGCCCCTCCTCACCTGGGCGTCCCTCCAGCTTTTCGGGCCCGCGGGGTGGAACGAGGCGTGGCGGAGGGGAGAGGCTCCCCCCGCGGGCACCGAGACCGCGGCGCGCGTGCCGTTCCTGGGGCTCCACCTCCTCGGGCTCCTCGTCCTCTGGTGGGCGGTGCGGCAGGCGAGCGGGAGGCAGATCGCGATGCTGGCGCTCGCCGTGGCGGCGGCCACCCCGGTCTCCGCCCTCTACGCGACCCTGGTCAACTACGAGAACCCCTTCCTCTTCTGCATCTTGCTCGGCTGCGGATTCCACGCCCGGTTCCTGCGCTCCGGAGCCCGAAGGGACCTCCTCGGCACCGCGGGCGCCTTCTTCCTGGGATCGGCGGTCAGCTTCCACCCCGCCTTCTTCGTCCCTCCGCTCGTCGTCCAGACCCTCGGAAGGAGGGGCTGGCGCGACAGCCTCCGCGAAGGGGTCGCGACGGGGTTCGCCGCCCTCGTTCCCTTGTTCCTCCACGGGCTCTGGGTGCGCTCGGCCGTCTCCTCCGCGCACGGGGAGGCGGTTACGGATCGCGCCGCGCGGATGCTCCAGCCGCTCTTCTCGGGAGCCGCTCCCTTCCCGGAATGGCTGCGCCGCCAGGGGATCCGCCTCGACTACTTCCTCTCCACTCCGATCCTGATCGCCGCCAGCGCGGGCCTTTTCGTCCTCCTCTGGCGCGCGGCCGCCCCCCGGCGTGATCGGGACCTGGGACGGCCGGCGGGAGGGCGGCGCGAGTGCGTCTCGCTCGGGCTGCCGCTCCTCGCCGGCGGCTTCCTGGCGATGCTCGGCTTCTACCGGCACACCTGGGACGGCGAGGGAGTCCATGGCGCGCAGACGATCTTCCTCATGAACCTGGCGCCGGCCGCCGCCGTGCTCGCCGCGACGGCTCTCGACGCCCTCTCCGGCCCCCTGCTGCGCCTGCGCGGAGGGATCGCCCCCCTCGTCCTCGTCGCGAGCTTCGTGGTCCTGCCCGGCGTCCTCCGCACGAACGAGATTCGCCACCGGTGGCGAGCGCCCGGCCCGGCCGACGATCCGGCCGAGGTGGGCGGCCCCGCCTATCTCCTGCCGAAGACCGCGGGCGAGCAGATCGCGGAGATCCTCCCCGCCGGGGCCATCGGCTTCTACCCGCGCGACATGGGCTTCACGGTCGCGGTCGCCTACTACGCGTGGCGGACGCTGCTCCCGGTCGCGGATGAGGAGAGCTACGAGCGGGCGCTGGGCGTGGTGATCGCGATGCACGGGCTCGAGGAGAATCCGCGCTACATCCTCCTCCCGCGTCACCCTCCGGCCGGCGCCGAGGCCCAGGTTGATTCCATCCGGGCCATCGTCGAGACCGTCTCCAAGATGGAGAAGGCCTCCGCGCACTGGGAGCTCTGGCCGGTCCAGTAGCGGGCTCACAAATACCGTGCCGGAGCAATCCTTCCACGATTCGCCGCCTTCCGAAGTGGCCTGTCCGCTGGACCTCGTCGGGCGGCGAATCGTGGAAGGATTGCTCCGGCACGGTACTATCCCCACGGAGGGGCATTGCTCTACGACCTCGACCAGATCCGCAAGCACTATCGGAGGCTTCTGGAACGGAAGCCGCGGGACTACTACGAGCGGTTCGACCAGCACATGCTCGAGAAACGCCCGCTGGTCCGGGCGCTGATCGTGAAGGCCTTCGATCGGCTCTTCCCCGCGAAGGTCGGCAGGGCTCCGGCAAGTTGCCGTAACCCCTGGCCGGGTCGGGATTCCGAGTGGGGACTGGCGTTCGTCGACCACCCTGGTTAGGTTGCGGGAGTGGCGCGGCAGGAGGGACGAGCGCGAGGTGGC
>JBFMCU010000180.1:0-26244 GCA_040754415.1 Planctomycetota bacterium | reverse complement strand
GCCGCCCCGGCGGGGGCGGCGAATCGTGGAAGGATTGCTCCGGCACCGTATCCTCCCCCGCCGGGGCGGCGAATCGTGGAAGGATTGCTCCGGCACCGTATCCTCCCGTCCATGGAGCGCTGGTCCATCCAGATCGAGAAGGAGCGGTTCAAGTTCTCCGCCGCCCACTTCTTGGTGTTCCCCGATGGCACCGCCGAGCGGCTGCACGGGCACAACTACCGGGTGAGCGTGGAGATCGAGGCCAGCCTGAGCCGGTTCGGCCTCGTGCTGGACTTCCAGGACGTGAAGCCGATCCTGCAGGAGCTCGTCGCCGAGTACGACGAGTGCTGGATCGTCCCCGGCGAGCAGCCGGCCCTCGCCATCACCCGGCGGGCGGACGGGGTCGTCGAGGTGCGCTTCCGGGATCGCTACTACGCGGCGCCCGCGGCAGATGTCCGCATCCTGCCGCTCAACAACACGAGCGTGGAGAACCTCTCCACGCATCTCGGTCGCGAGCTCTGCCGGCGCCTGCAGGAGCGGTTCCCGGACGTTCTGATCCGCGTGTTGCAGCTTGCCGTGGAGGAGACGGCCGGGCAGCGGGGCATCTACCACTACGCGAGCGGCGCGTGATCGGCGGCGGGCCCCGCCAGATCGCGGACCTCCGCCTCGAGCGCGACGAGCCTCTCCTCCGGCAGGTGGAGGTCGCGCTTGCGATCGTCGCGGCGGTTGTGGCGATCGCGATCGAAGAGGTGGAGGATCGCCGCGCGCGTCCGGCGGTAGGGTCCGAGGTCGAGCCGGCGTCCCAGCCGCTCGATCCCCCCCGGGAGGGCGAGCTCGCCGAGGGGGAGATCGTGCACGCGGACGCCGCGCCCCGCGAACGTCCCGGCGTACCGGGCGGCGCGGGCGGCCATCTCCAGGCAGTACCAGTAGCAAAGTTGGTAGTCGTGGAGCCCCGCGATCCGGTCCGGGGGCAAGGGCAGGACGACGCGGTCGGTAGGGGCGAGGTAGTAGCGCACGCCGCGGTAGCTGCGCCCGGGCACCGTGCCCAGCCGCCAGAGGCTCGTGGCCACGGCGCGGGGCGGGCGGTGGAGGTGGAGGAGATCGGGGCGGAAACCGAGGTCGAGAAGGCTCTCCAGGAAGCCCTTCCCGGCGAGGTGGCTCGTCTCGGCGTAGATCGGCTTCTTGCTCCGGGCGATCGCGGGGAGCTTGTGGCGACACCAGAACTCCGCGGCCAGGTCGGGGAACTGGACGACCGTGCGGAAGGCGTCGGAGAAGCGGGGGGGCGGCTCGTGGCGGGCGTCCACGGCGGGGAAGCCGCGCAACAGTCCGGCGAGAAAGCGCGTGCCGCTCCGGCCGGTCGTGACGGTGAAGATCAGCCGCTGATCGAGGGCGGGCGGGGGGCCATCCACGGCGGCCGCTACTCCTCCAGGAAGTAGTTGAAGTCCATCGACTCCTCGCCGTGCAGGAGCTCGCTCGCCTGCGCCGGGCTGCGGGCGGCGAAGAGCTCGCTCCGGAACGAGGTCTCCGTACCGATCGTGCGGGCCAGCGCCGCGAGGACCTGCAGATGTCGATCGCGCTCCTCCGCCGAGGTGCCGAGGAGCACCATGCAGTGCACGGGCCGCCCGTCGGGAGTGTCGAAGCGGATACCCTCCCGGGAGATCGCCATGACGCCCACCATCGGCTTCCCGGCCGGCAGGATCCCGTGGGGCACGAAGAGCCCTCCCCCCAGACAGGTGGACGCTTCCGCCTCGCGTTTCAGGCTCGTTTCCAGGAGCAGGCGCCGCTCGGCGGGGGTGAGACCGTGGGAAGCGCTCATCAGATCCACGAGCCGTTCGATGGCTTGCGTCTTCGACGAGGCGCGAAAGTCGACGACGATGTTCTCCTCCTGGATGAAATCGATGAGCCGCATGCGGTCCATGCCGGCCTCCCGCGTGCGAACGAGGGCGAGGCGGGTCAGGATCGGTCCCACGATGCGGTTGGCCAGGACGACGGCGAGCACGACGGTGGCGAACAGAGCGGGGGCGGGCGCGAGCCGCCCGCCGCCGATCTCGACCAGCCGGTCCGCGAAGGCCGGATCGTTCTCGACGAGGACGACGAGGCCCGCCGCCAGGCCGGCCTGGGGAAGGAGGGCGACGCCGAGGTTGCGCCGCACCCGCGGGGGCGCGTGGGCGGCGCGCATGGCCAGCTCGGCGGCCCCGAGCTTGCCGGCGATCCGCCCGAGGAAGATCAGGGCGACCAGGGTCCCCGCCGCGGCCGCATGCGCGAAGGAGAGGTGCATGCTGGCCAGCGTGAAGAGCATGGCGAGGGCGGCGGGCAGGAACCCGGCGAAGAGCAAATCGGCCAGATGGTCGTGCCCTCGCGTCAGGTTGGTCTGCACCAGGCCCAAGATGAGGCAGGCGAGAAGGGGCGGCGCGGCGAGGAACGGGGCGAGCCCGGCGGCCAGCACGACCGCGATCACCACCGCGGCGGCGAGTTCTTCCCGGGTCCGGCCGAACGTGCGGGACACGACCACCGCGACGAGGCCGAGGCCGGCCCCGATCGCGGCGGCCAGGAGCAGGGGTTCCGCCGCGCGGCGGAGCAGCCCGCCGAGGCTCGCACCGCCCTCGGCCGAGGAGGCCGCCACCCCCCGCGCCACCTCGAAAAGACAGATGCAGGCCGCGTTGTTCAGGGCCACAGCGGCCACGAGGGTTCGCGCGAAGAGCCCCGTCGCGCGAGCCTCGGTCACGATGGCGACGATGGTCGCCGGTGCGGTGGCCAGGGCGCAGGTCGCGAAGAGGGCGCCGATCCCGGGGGGAGTCGAGGTCAGCCCCACGATCAGGCCGAACACGATCGCCGGCGTGAGCATGGCCTCCGCGACCAAGAGCAGGAACAACCCCCGGCCCGCGCGGCGGAGCCGCGGCACGTTGCACCGCGCGCCGACCGTCACCCCCACGATGCCCAGGGCCAGACCGACCAGGGGCTCCAGGTCCTCCACCTGCGCGCGCGTGAAGAGCTCCAGGACGGCGGGCCCCATCGCCACCCCGGCCGCGATCTGGCCGGTGATCGCCGGCAGGCGAACGCGCCGAGCGACGGCGCCGCAGAGCATCGCTGCCAGGATCATGATCGCACCCGTGAGGAGCGGGCCGGCCTCCGCGAGGGGCGTCATCGAGGGAGATCCTACCGCGGGCCGCGGGCCGGGACAGTCCCCCCGTCCCGTCCGCCCGCTACCCGGTCCGAAGCTCCTCTGGCACAATCGTCGCCCCTCGCTTGCCCCGTCCATGAGCCTCCCTCGCTTCGCGACCCGTGCCGGCGGCGCCGCGGGCTCCGGCCCGGCCCTGCACGTGGTGACGTTCGGCTGCCAGATGAACAAGTACGACTCGCTCCTCGTCGAGGGGCGGTTCGTGGCCCGGGGCTGGCGGCTGGTCGAGGCCATGGATGAGGCGGACCTGATCCTCTTCAACACATGCTCGGTGCGGGAGCACGCCGAGGAGCGGGTCTACTCCTGGCTCGGCGAGCTCCGGCGGGCGAAGCGGGCCCGGCCGGACCTCGTGCTCGGGGTGATGGGGTGCCTCGCCCAGCGGGCCGAGGAGGAGGTCTTCGCCCGCGCCGCCCACGTCGACATCGTCTGCGGCACCCGCCAGTTCCAGAACCTCCCCGACCTGGTGGAGGAGCTGGTCGCCCGTCGGGCCGATCCCCGCTCGGGCCAGGCCGCCGCGCACCGCCTCCTCGCAACCGATCCCTCGCCCCGCGTGACGGTGGATCGCTCGCGCGAGGTCTACACGGGAGGTCCGGCGGGATACCTCGCCGTGATGCGCGGTTGCGACCTCTCCTGCACCTTCTGCATCGTGCCTGCCGTGCGCGGGCGCGTCGTGAGCCGGCCTCTGCCGGAGATCGTGGCCGAGGCGCGGTGGATGGTCGAGGGCGGGGCGCGGGCGATCACCCTGCTCGGCCAGACGGTGAATTCCTACGGCGCGGATCTCCTCGCCCCGCCGTCCGGCACCCCTCGCGGCCCCGGGCGGCGCGGGCGGCCGGACCTCGCCGACGTCATCCGCGCCCTCCAGGGGATCGACGGGCTCGCGCGCATCCGCCTCGTCACGCTGCATCCCGCCTACGTCACCGCGAGCCTCGCCCAGGCCCTGGCGGAGTGCGACAAGGCGGAGCGCTTCCTGCCGCTGCCCGCCCAGTCCGGATCCGACGCCGTGCTGCGGGGCATGAAGCGGGGCTACACCAGCGACCTCTACCGCCGGCGCGTGGATCTCCTGCGCGCCGCGGTGCCCGACCTCGAGCTCTCCTCGGACTGGATCGTGGGCTTCCCCGGCGAGACGGAGGAGGACTTCGCGGCGAGCGAGGCCCTGCTGGCGGAGATCGGATTCGCCCAGGGCTTCGTCTTCAAGTACGACCCGCGTCCCGGCACGCCGGCCGCGGGCCGTGCCGACGACGTCCCGGCCGCCGTAAAGAAGGAGCGCCACGCCCGGCTCCTCGCCGCGGCCGAGCGCGCCGCGCTCCTCCGGATGGAGAGCTGGATCGGGAGGACGGTCACCGTGCTCGTCGAGGGAGGCGCCGGCCGGCGGAAGGGCCTCCTGCGCGGCGCCGGCATGCACGGCCTTCCGGTCGCCTTTCCCGGCGAGGAGTCCCTCGGCGGCGCCACCGTCCGCGTGCGGGTGGGGGAAGCGAGCCCCTACGGCCTCGCCGGCACGCGGGTGTGAGGCGGCGGGGGGAGACCGGGGTCCCGCGCGACCTCTCCCGCGTCGCGGGTGGCCGGGGTGACGGCCCGGTGGCGCCTCCCCGGCCATCCGGTAAAGCGCCGGGGCCGCGGCGAAGAACTCGCTGCGGCCCCGGTTTTCTCGCTCCGATCGCCCAGGCGATCGGAGATCGGTTCTAGGTCAGGCGACTAGCTGCCGATGGTGCAGGCGTACGCGCAGTGGAGGTTGATGCCGCCACCGAAGCCCGCGGCTTGCACGTAGATCGTGAGGCCCGCGAAGGCGAGGTTGATCGGGACCGGAAGGGCGATGATGGCCGGGTTGCCGAAGGCAGCCGGGAGGCCAAGGAGTTCGCCGTTCGGGTCAGCAACGTTGATCAGGAGCTCGCCCCACGCCGTCGGGAACACGAGCGGGGTCATGTAGGCCGCCAGCATGGCGCCCACGTTGCCGCCGCACGCGGTGACGGAGTTCACGAAGGTGCCGCCCAGAGAGATCGGGGCGGTCACGACATAGCCGTTGCAGTTCGTGCCCGAGCCGCAGTACCAAGCGCAGGAGGCCGCCGGTCCGTTCTCCTTCATGATGTAGTTCCACCACGAGGAGAAGTTCCAGGGCACGCCACCGAACCAGTACGAGCCGCAGGTGCCGACCGCGACGTCCGGGACATAGATGTCGAACACGTCATCCATGCCGTTCGAGTCGGTGAGACCACCGATCGTGCCGGAGTAGCAGAGCAGCGGGCCGGACAGGGTCTCGAACATGCTCAGCGAATAGCCGAAGGCGCCATCCGGGAACACGAACTCCCAGCCACCGGTGATGGTGACGCCGTAGATCCAGCCCACCGCGCCGGTGCCAGTGGTGCCGGCGAGGCCGCTGAAGCAGAACTGGGCGTCCGGGAGCAGGCCGAGGCCGGAGTCCGAGCACCAGCCGGTCGAGCCGGCATAGAAGCTCGTGCAGAGGGTCACGCCCGGGCCGCCGACAGAGGTGTCGAGGACGGTCGTGCCGTACGCGAACTCGTAGTAGCCGACGATGTCCGTCGCCGCAGCGCCCAGGCCGCCGCCCGGCATCGTTCCCCAGGTGAGCCACTCCTGAGCGGCCGCCCACCCAGTCGAGTAGTACCCCGAGTAGTCGGTGTTGATCCACACCGCAGCGAGAGTCGCCACCTTGTCCTGTGCACCGCGGACCTGCTCGCCCGTCGCCATGTTGAGGCTGATGTGGCCAGGTTGTCCCTGGATGGCGATCGGAGCGTTGGCCTGCTGCTGCGCAGAACCGGCCGCGCAGAGCGCAGCCAAGGCGAAGGCAGAGGTAAGAAGGGACTTCATCATGTTCATCTTCCTAGGATGTTCTCTTCCTCTAGAGGAGAGCTCTTGGGTTGGAACGTCTCGATGCAGCGCACGGAGGCGCAGTCACTTCGACGGAAACGGGCTCACCCGTTTCTTCCGGAGCAACGCCCCGCCCCACGGGCGCGGCGCGACCCCGGACGACACCAGGACGGATGTCCGCGGGCTCGGGTTCCTTCAAAGTGGCATTCGAGGGGGCAGGCCTCTCCGTGAGGTGGCAGGACCTGCCTCGAGGAATGATAGCCGAGGCCCGGGAATCCGGGGGAAGGGATTTGGATCCTCCTAGCCAAGACGACATCCAGGGGAGGATGGAAGGGTTTTCTGGGCTCGCGCCGCCGGGGGACGGGGTCCGGAGGAGACCGGCGCGGGCGGATCGGTCCCCCCGGGGGCCCCGCCGGCGGGCGGGTCCCCGGCCGCCCCATTCGGGCCGGGGGGCGCGGGCCGGCCCGGCGGGATGCCCCCGCCGAGGCGCCCCGGACCCCCGCGCGCCGTGCTATGTTCCTCGCCGGCCATGGTCCAGGATGGAGAGCGGGGGGAGGGCGGAGCAGGCCCGGGGAGGGTCCTGGTGGTCACCGTCCACTACCGGACCGCCGATCTCCTTCTCCGGTGCCTCGCCTCGCTCGCCGCCGAGCGGGAGCGCGTCCCCGGGCTGGAGGTCACGGTGGTGGACAACGCCTCGGGCGACGGGTCGGTGGAGCGGATCCGCGCCGCCCTCGCCGAGCGAGGGTGGGAAGGCTGGGTCCGCCTCCGGCCGAGCGAGCGGAACGGCGGCTTCGCCTACGGAAACAACCGGGGGGTCGGCGAGAGCCTGCGGAGCGGCGCGCCCCACGACCTCTACCTGCTCTTGAACCCGGACTGCGAGGTGCTCCCGGGGGCCGTGCGGACCCTCGCCAGCTTCCTGGCGGACCATCCCCGCGCCGGCTTCGCGGGGCCGGCGACCGAGATCGGGCGCGGCAACCTCCGCGGCACGGCCTTCCGCTTCCCCGGCGTGCTCTCCGCCCTGGACGAGGGGCTGCACTTCGGCCCGCTCTCCCGGCTGCTGGCGCGGTGGATCGTCTCCCCGCCGCCGCGGGCGGAGGCCCATCCCACGGACTGGCTCTCCGGAGGGTGCGTTCTCGTGCGCCGGGAGGTCTTCGAGACCGTGGGCCTGATGGACGAGGGCTACTTCCTCTACTTCGAGGAGATCGACCACATGCGCGCGGCGCGCCGGGCCGGCTGGGAGTGCTGGTACGTTCCCGCGGCGCGCATCGTGCACGACGCGGGCGCCGCCACGGGCGCGACCGGGGGGGCCGAGCTGGAGCGGCGGATGCCGGCCTACTGGTTCGCCTCGCGCCGCCGCTACTACCTGAAGAACCACGGGCGGCTGGTGACGTCGCTCGCCGACCTCGCCTGGGCCGGGGGGAACGCGCTCTGGAACCTGCGCCGGCTCATCACCCGCGAGCCGCGGCGGGAGCCCCGCTCGTTCTGGCGGGACTTCGTGGGGTACAATTTCCTGGGGATCCGTCCCCCGGGCCGTTGAAGCGGAGCCCCGGGATGCTCCAGGACGTCGGGATCGTCGCGATCGGCCGCAACGAGGGGGAGCGGCTTCGCCGCTGCCTCGCCTCCAGCGCGGATCTCGCCCGGATCCTCGTCTATGCCGACTCCGCGTCCACCGACGAGAGCGTCGAGGCGGCCCGCGGGTTCGGGATCGAGGTCGTCGAGCTCGACCCCTCCCGCCCGCTCAACGCGGCCCGGGGGCGCAACGCGGGGATGCAGCGGCTCTTCGAGCGCGCGCCCGACGTGGCGTACGTCTTCTTCGTGGACGGCGACTGCCAGGTCGTCCCCGGCTTCCTGGAAGCGGCCCGCGCGGCGCTGGAGGCGGATCCGGGGCTCGGCGCGGCCTGCGGGCGGCGCCGCGAGGTCCACCCGGAGGCCTCCATCTACAACCGGCTCGTCGACGCGGAGTGGAACACGCCGGTGGGGGAGGCCATGGCCTGCGGCGGCGACGTGCTCGTGCGCGCCGCGGCCCTGCGCGAGATCGGCGGCTACGACGAGTCGATGAGCTGCGGCGAGGATCCGGAAATGAGCTTCCGGCTGCGGGCGGCGGGCTGGCGCATCCTCCGCCTGGGGCACGACATGACCCTCCACGACGTGGCGCTCGAGCACTTCGGCGCGTGGTGGAGACGTCACGCGCGCGGCGGGTACGCCTTCGCCCACGGCGCCTGGCGGCACTTCCACGGCCCCGAGTGGTTCCAGCTCGGGGACGTGGCGAGCATCCTCGGCTGGGGGCTCCTCCTGCCGCTCGCGACGGCGGGGACCGTCGTCTTCGGAGGGCCGGCCGGGATCCTCCTGCTCTCCCTCTACGGCGTCCTCGCGATCCGGGTGTGGCGCTGGCGGCGGAGGCGGGGGGACGGGGTCCGGAGCGCGGCCATCCATGCCGCCTTCCTCGTGATCGGCAAGCTCGCCGAGACGACCGGCGTCCTGCGCTTCCTCCTGGGGACGCTCACCGGCCGCGGGGGGGGAGCCCCGGACTACAAGGACCAGCAGCGGACCGAGATCGGTTCCCCTTCCCCGCCGCCGCCGCGCCGGCGGTGAGGAAGGGGGGCCTTCCACCGCGATCAGCGGAGCAGATCGGCGACGACGGACTTCTCCTTCTGGAGCTCCGCCACCGTGGCGTCGATGCCCTTGCGCAGGAAGTCGTTCAGCTCGAGCCCCTGGACGATCGTCCAGCCGCCCTTGCCGTCAGAGCTCACGGGGAAGGAGTGGATCAGCCCCTCCGGCACGTCGTAGGAGCCGTCGCTCGGCACGCAAATCGAGCTCCAGGCGCCCTTCGGCGTCGCGCTCCGCATCGCGTTCACGTGGTCGACGAGCGCGTTGGCCGCCGAGCCCGCGCTCGAGGAGCCGCGCGCCTTGATGACCTCGGCCCCCCGCTTCTGCACGGTTTCCACGAACTTGCCTTCGAGCCAGGCGCGGTCGGTGATGACCTGCGTGAGCGGCTTGCCGTCGATCTTGGCGTGGAAGAAGTCGGGGACCTGGGTCGTGGAGTGGTTGCCCCAGATCAGGGTGCCCGTCACTTTCGTCGGATGCACCCCCGCCTTGGCGGCGAGCTGGGCCTGGGCACGGTTCTGGTCGAGGCGCGTCATCGCCGTGAAGCGCGCGCGGGGGAGGTCCGGGGCGGAGTGCATCGCGATCAGGCAGTTCGTGTTGCACGGGTTGCCCACGACGACGACGCGCACATCGCTCGCGGCGTGGTCGTTGATGGCCCGGCCCTGCCCGGTGAAGATCGGTCCGTTCTCCCGGATCAGGTCGTTGCGCTCCATGCCGGGACCCCGCGGCTTCGAGCCCACGAGGAGACACCAGTTGGCGTCCTTGAATCCCTCGACGAGATCGCTCGTGAGCACCACCCCCTGCAACAGGGGGAACGCGCAGTCCTCGAGCTCCATCGCCACGCCGCGCAAGGACTGCATGGGCTTCTCGGCGGGCAGCTCGATCATCTGGAGGAGGATCGGCTGATCGGATCCGAACATCTGGCCGCTGGCGATACGGAAGACCAGCGCATAGCCGATCTGGCCGGCTGCGCCGGTGACCGCGACGCGAATGGGAGGCTTGCTCATCGTCATCTTGGACCGCACGGGGACACCGATCCGGGGCGGGCGGCACGCGCCGGATCCGACGCTCGGGGGACGAAAGGGAACTCCAGTCTGCGGTCGCCGGAGTTCGTTGTCGAACTTTCGGTGCACCGGATCGGGAGTTCCACTTCGCGTGAGGGAGGGAGTTCGCGGGCCGGCGGCGCGGCGGGAATCCCCCCGCGGCGCTCAAGTGGGGTCGCGGGCGACCGATACAATGCTCGGCCGGGGAAGGCGCCGCCTCCCCGCCACGGCAGGGCAGAGGACGCATCCGTCATGGATCCCCGTCGGACCATCCACGCTCCCCCGGAAGGGACTGCGGAGGCGGAGTACGACGACGTGCTCCGTTCCTTGGGGACCGCGGCGATGGCCTTCCGCTTCGACGCGGCGCCCAACCCCTGCGTGGGCGCGGCCGTCTTCTCCGACGGCGTCGAGGTGGGCCGCGGCTTCCACGAGGCGTGGGGCGGGCCGCACGCGGAGGTCCACGCCCTGGCCGCGGCGCGCGCGAGCGGCGTTCCCCCCGCGCGCTGGGACACGCTGGTCGTCACCCTCGAGCCGTGTTCGAGCCGCGGCAAGACCCCCCCCTGCGTGGAGACGATCCTCGCCGCGGGGATCCGCCGCGTGGTCGTCGGGGCCCTCGACCCCGATCCCCGCCACCGCGGCCGGGGGCTCGAGCTCCTGCACGGCTCGGGGGTGGAGGTGGTCGTGCGGGGCGAGGCGGCGCCGCTCGCGGTCGTTTCCCCCCATTTTCTCGCCTGGACGCACCCGGAGCGGATCCGCCGGCCCCGGCCGTGGGCGATCGCCAAGTGGGCCCAGACCCGCACCGGCCAGCTCCGCCCTCCCGAGGGAGTGGGGGATGGCCGCTGGATCTCCGGTCCCGTGGCCCGGGAGGCCGTCCAGGTGCTGCGCGGCCGCGTGGGAGCGATCGTCACCGGCATCGGCACGGTCCTCGCGGACGATCCGCGCCTGACCGTCCGCCCCCCGGGCAACCCGAGCTCGCCGCCCCTGCGCATCGTCTTCGACTCGACGCTCTCCCTGCCGCCGTCCGCCCGCCTCCTCGCCCTCCCCGGGCCCGGCGAGGCCGGCGGGCCGGTGCACGTCTTCACCCGCCCCGGCCCGGACGCGGTCCGGCGCCGGGCCCTGGAGGCGGCCGGGGCCGAGATCCACCCCATCCGCGTCGGCGACGACGGCCGGCCCTCCCTGCGCGAGGCCCTGGCGTGGATGTGGAAGGAGGGCGTTCGCCGCATCCTGCTCGAAGCCGGTCCGATCCTGCTCGACGCCTGGTTCGAGGCCGAGCTCGTGGATCAGGTCGCCGTCTACACGGGCAGCATCAATGGCGGGCGGGGGCGATCGCTCGCCAAGCGCCTGCAGCCGGAGGGGCTGCGGCAGATCCGCCACCTCGAGGTGGGCGAGGACGCGCTGCTCGACGCCTTCCTCGCGTGAGAGAGCGAGCAGGAATCGCTCGCGAACGGAGCGCGGAGCCGTCAGGCGACGCGCCAAGGGGCATCGAAGAGGCTGGAGCAGGGATTCCTGCTCAGCCTCTGAGACCGGCGTCGCTCCCGCGGCCGGCTCAACGACCGAGGCGCGCGTAGAGAGCGTTCGTGAGCTCGGCCCGCGGCGCGCCGAGCACGATCCCCTGCACGTGGAGCTCGAGCCCGGCGAACCGGGTATCGGCGGGGAGGACGTAGATGAAGCGCATCGTCCCGCCGGAGTGGGTGCGTCCATCGACGGCGAGCACGCGCCGCGGCCGCAGGTCGAGGAGGACCATCCCGGCGCGGCGCAGACGAAGGGCGCTGGGCCGCAGGGAGACAGCGAGGGCGCAGGGAGACGGCGCATGACCCCGGCAGTCGAGCTCGATCGTCCACGGCTGTCCCAGTCGCGGAGGAGTCGAGCAGGTGAGACGGGCGGGCCCCTCGTCCGCCGCGGCGTGGAGATGGAAGAGGGCGGGCGGGCAATCGGTGAGGAGCAGGACCCACACCGCGCCGCGCCGCCGGCCGGCCGCCGCGCCCCCGTCCGCCCCCGCCGCGAGATCGAGGAAGCCGTTCCCGTCGAGGTCGCCGACGGCCGCCAGGGCGCCCCCGAAGCGGGCGAAGGGGGCGAGTCGGCCGAGAAGGCCGGCCTCCCCCCCGTCGATCCGATCCTCGCTCGCGATCCGGCCCTCGGGAGCGAAGCGCAGGAGCCAGGCGGCGCCCCGATCGGAGCGGACCTCCCCCGCGTCGTCGCCCGGGGCTCCGACGGCGACGAGGCGCCCTCCGTCCCGGTGGAAGTCCCCCAGGTCGGCGAGGGCGCTCCCGAAGGCGTCCCCCTCCCGCCGCGGCGCGGCGGATCCCGAGGCGGGACCGATCGCGGTCTCGGAGAGGGCGGTGCCGGCCGGAGAGAGGCCGAGGAGTCGGACCTCCCCGCTGCGCCGCCCCCTCACGCTGGCGCCCGGCGTGCCCACCGCCAGGCGCCACGCGCCTCCCGGGCCCACCCCCTCCAGCCGCGCGAGGGCCGCTCCGAACCGCTCGCCCCGCCCGCTCGCGCCGATCAGCCCGCCCTCCCCGGGGGCGATCCGCCGCGCCTCCCGCACCGTTCCGCTCTGGGTCAGGAACAGGATCCAGGCGGCTCCCCCGGCCCGGCCGCCCGCTGCGTCGCCCGGGGCGCCGACCGCGAGGTCGGGCCCGCCGTCGCCGTCGAGGTCGCCGATCGCCGCCAGCGCCGCCCCGAACCATTCGCCGTCGTAGAGGGGGCCGGGGAACCCGCCCCGGCCGGCCGCGATCTTCACCGTGGCCAAGACCTCCCCGTCGCGCCCGAGGGAGAGGATCCAGACCGCCCCGCGGTTGGCGAGGAGGCCGCTCCCCCCTTCGTCGTCGAAGGGCGCGCCCACCGCGAGCTCGAGGAACCCGTCGCCGTCGAGGTCCCCGAGGGAGGCGAGGGCCGCCCCGAAGGCGTCGTGGTCGTCCAGCTCCCCGGCGAGGGCGGAGAGCGCGCCGTCGAGGCGGCGGGCCGCGCGCACCTCTCCCTCCGTCGTGAGGAAGAGAAGGCGCACCGCGCCCCCCGCCGGCCCGCCGGCCGGATCGCCGGGGGCGCCGGCCGCGAGCTCGGGGACCCCGTCGCCGTCGAGGTCGCCGACCGCGGCCAGGGCGGCCCCGAAGCGCTCCTCGTCGGCGGGGGGTGGATCGAGGGCGGTCGGGTCCTCCCCGAGCCGGCGGACGGCGAGGACGAGGTCGCGGAGGGAGTCTCCCGGCGGCGGGGAACCCGCCTGGACGACGAGGCCGGCGACGAGGAGGGCGAGCGGGGCCGAGGGCGAGGGGAGGAGCGAGGGCATGGCGGAGCCGGCGGGCGAGGCAGCGGGGAGCGGAGAAGCTACCGGCCGCCGCGCGCCGCATCGAGGGCCCGCGCCCCGCCACCTCTGCCCTCGACGAGATCGGGGAAGCGCTCGCGCACCCGCGCCGCCGCCTTCGTGTCCCCGAACCGTGCGAGGATCTGGCGGGCGAGGCGCTCGACCGCCCGCTCCCTCTCCGCGGCGAGGGCCGCGAGGAGCTCCTGCCAAATCGCCTCCGCCGCCGCCTCGCGCTGGAACCGGCGGATCTCCTCCTTCCACGCCGGATTCTTCTCCGCCGCGCGGATCGCCTGGACCGCGTCCTTCTCGAGGGGGCTCCCGCGGAGCTCCTCGCAGAGCTCGAGCAGGCGGCCGTAGCCGGCGGCGATCTCGCCCGCCTCGAGACGGGCCCGGGCGGCGGCGATCTCGCCGCGCAGGCCCTCGAGGGCGGCGGCGAGCCCCTCCTTCGCCTCGGCCGCCCACGGCCCGGCGGGGGCGAGCTCGTGGACCCGATTCCAGGCCCGGAAGGCGCGCAGCCACTCGCACCGAGCGAGTGCGGCTCGGCCCGCGCCCCCCTCGGCGCGCACCTCGCCCAGGGCCTCGCCGCGGACGCTCGGGCCGGCCACCTCCCGGGCGCGGTCGAAGACGGCGGCGATCCGCGGCACGTCGTGCTCGTCGACGATCCGCGCGTGGAGCTTCCCGTCGGGCAGGACGAGGAGGAGCTGCGGCGTTCGCAGGACGTCGCCCTCCTGGTAGTCCTGAAACACGCGCTGGAACCAGCGGCGGTGGTCGTCGCAGGTCGGCGTGCCGAAGGCGGAGCAGACCTCCCTCTCGACGACCTCGCCGTCCTTCTTCTCGCGGATCGTGCGGGGCGGGTGGTCGCCGTCGTTCACCAGGAGCACGAGGAGCTCGGCGCACCGCGCGGCGATCTCCGGGTGGCGGAAGACGCCGTTGCGGAAGCGATCGTTCGCTTCCTCTCCCTCCTGGATCACGAAGATCGCGAGCACCGCGTTGCGCTCGGTCGACTCCTGCCGCACGACCTCGACGGTGCCGAGGTGGGGCCGGGGCCAGCGGGCCGGGTCGTCGTCGCTCGGTGCGGCGAGGCGAAGGGGAAGAAGCAGGCCCAGGACCGGGAAGGGAACGCGCGCCATCGGCCACCATCGTATAGGGTAGCCCGCCGGCGGTCGCCACCGCCTCCGCCCACCCTCGCGCCCGGGATCCTCCGCCATGGCCCCCTCCCCGCTCCGCGGTCGCTCGACCGCCGTCCTCCTCCTCCTCGGCCTCGCCCTTCTCCTCGATGCCGGCGCCTGCGTCGCCCGGCGGCGGTCCGCCTTCGCGCCGCTCCCTGCCGCCGCCTCCACCCACCTCGCCGCCGCCCGGGCGGCGCTGGAGGTCGGCGACGAGGGAGTCGCCCGCGCCGCGGCCGAGCTCGCCCGCGCCGCGGCCCCCGACTGGGTCGGCCCCGCGCGCGTGCTCGACGAGATCGACCGCGGCGCGCACCGCGGCTCGCTCGTCCTGGCGGCGCGGCTGGAGGAGCTCGCCGCGCGCGGCGAGGACGCGGCCCTCGCCTACCTCGTGGGCCGCCTGGAGGGAGCCGCCGGGCTCCCGCGCCTGGAGGCGGCGGCGCGGCGCGATCCGGGTCTCGCTTGGGCCCACCATGGCATCGCCTGGAACCGCTTCCAGGCCGGCGACGCGCGCGGCGCCCTCGTCCCCGGCCGGCGGGCCGTCGAGCGGGCCCGGGAGGCCGGGGAGCGGGTGCACTTCACGGTGGCGCTGGCCCGCTACCTCGGCGCCCTGGAGCGCGAGGAGGAGGCCGTGTCCAGCCTCGAGAGCTGCCTCGCCGGCGCCGATCTCGAGCCCTTCGATCGCCGGGAGGCCGCGAGCTGGCTCGTGGTCCTGGAGCTCGCCGCCTCGAGCCCGACCCTCGCCGAGCGCGGGTTCCAGCGGGGCCTGGCTCTCCTCGCCGGCGCCGACCTCTCGGGGATCCAGTGCCGGCGGGTGGTGGCGGCCCTCGCGGGCGCCGCCGGCTTCCCGGCGCGCTCCGCCCGCGCGCGCGACCTGGAGGCGGCCCTCGCCGCGCGGCCCGGACCCGGGCGCGACCTTCTGCGCGCCGAGCTCCTGCGCGGCGCGGGGGAGGAGGAGCTCGTCCTCGCCCTCGCCCGCCGCTCTTCCCCCGACCCCGGGCTCCCGGCGCTGGAGGATCCGGAGCGCCGGGCGGAGCGGATCGTCGCCGGGGAAGGCCGCGCGGCGATCGAGGACTGGCGAGCCGCGCTCCCCTTCTTCCTCGTCGATGCGGCCGGCCTGCCCCGCGATCCCTCCCTGCGCCGCCTGGTGGAGGCGGCCCGGGCGCCGGATTCGCCCGCCGCGCGCCGCGAGCTCGGAGAGGCGCTCCTCGCGGCCGGGTGGCTCGTCGAAGCGCGCGCCCAGGCCGGAGAGCTGGCGGCCGTCGATCCCGATGGCGCGCTGGATCTCGCCGCGCGCGCCGCGCGCGGGCTCGCGTTTCTGGGCGGCCTCCACACGCTCTTCGCGGAGATCGACGGCGGGGAGCGCCCGGACGGAGTGTGGCGCCCGCGGCCGGAGGATCCCCTTCGCCTCGAGCGGATCGACGGCCGGCCCGGCACGGGCCGCGGCGCCCCCGTCACCACCGTCGCCGGCCTGCTCGCGGCCATACAGCCCCGCGCGGATCGTCTCCACCAGGGCAGTTCGACCCCGGCCGAGGACGTGACGGCGTCTCCGCTCCAGAGCTACGGATTCGCGGCCACCCTGGTCCACCCCGGCCCGCGCTTCAGCGCCGCCGACGAGGAGGCGGGGCAGGGCGAAGAGGGGGCGGCGGTCGGGGGCCTCGCCGCCGAACTCGCGGCCCTCGGGCGCTTCGGGGTCTTCGGTCAGGCGGTGGGGAGCGGGGGGCCGGACGGCACCGTGCGCCAGCTCCTCGGGATCGAGGAGGTGGAGGGTGCGCACCTCGGCGTCCCCTTCCGGGGCACGGTGGCGTGGTGCCAGGGGGCCGACCTCCCGAGCCGGCCCGGGCGCCAGGGGGCCCGCGTCACCGGGGCGGCGCTCCACGAGGGCTACTGGATCGACGTGGCGAGCCTGCACGACGACTGGCGCGCCTGGTGCGAGCTGGAGCGCCGCGCGCTCCGCGAGGGACGAGTGGATGTCGAGGGCGTGCTCGCCGGCCGGGGGCCCCGCGTGGCGGTCGGGCCGATCCCCGATCGCCGGGCGATCTACGCCCTCGCCGGCCTCGGGGATCTCCTGCGCCTGCGGGTCCTCTCCGAACGCGCGGCGCTGTCGCGCGCGGAGGGGGAGTGGCTCGTCGCCTTCGACGAGCTCCTGCGCGCGGTCGCCATCCACGAGGAGGGGCACCTCTGCGATCGCACCCGCTTCCTGCCCGTGTCCTCGCACCTCTTCTCGGCCCTGCGCCTCTTCGCCGCCGCCGGATTCTCCCCCCGGCGCCTCGCCGCGGACCTCGAGTACCGCGCGCAGCTCGTGGCGCTCGCCGAGGTCGCCGATCCCCGCCTCCCCCTCGCCGACACCCTCGACGCGGCCGCCGAGGGGAACGACCTCCTTCCCCACGCCGCCGCCTACGGCCGGCTGCTCGCCGACCTCCTCGCCGTCCTGGACGAGGATCTGGCGCGATTTCCCGCGCTCGACGGCGAGCGCTACCTCGTGCACCAGCTCCACCACCTCGGAGCGGAGGAGGTGCGCGAGCTCGCGCGCCGGCTCGCGGCGCGCCGGGGGCTCGCTCGCCGTTAGCGACAGCTAACGGGAGCCGGCGAGCACCTCGTCGGCGAAGGAGAGGAGGCGGGAGAGCTCGGCCTCCGTGTGGTCGCCCATGTGTCCGATCCGGAAGGTCCGCCCCTTGAGCGGACCATAACCGCCGCCAATCTCGTGCCCGCGGGCCTTCAGCCCGGCGATCAGGGCGGCGGCGTCGATCCCTTCCGCGCGGAGACAGCTCACGGTGGGGGACGAGAGGGCGGGGGCGGGGAAGGGCGCGAGGTCGTGGGCGGCCGACCAGCGCAGGGTCGCCGCGCGCATGCGCTCGTGCTCGTCGTAGCGGGCCCGCCAGGCCGCCGCTCCCGTCGCGCCGGCGTGCCCGGCCGGGAGGGTCCGCCCAGAGCCGATGTCCTCGAGCTGGCGCGCCAGCGCCCGGTAGAGGGGGATGCACGGCGTCACCGGCGTCCGGCGCGCGACGTGCCCGTCGATCGCCCGCACCGGATCGACGTACCACGCCCGGCGCGGCGAGCGGCGAGCCCGCTCGAGGTAGCGCGCCGAGGCGCACATCACGGTGATGCCCGGCGGCAGGGCGAAGGCCTTCTGTACTCCGGCGAACGCGAAGTCGAGGCCGAGGGAGTCGAAGTCGACCGGGTAGCCGCCGAGGGCGCTCACCACGTCGGCGAGGAGCATCGTGTCCGGGTGGTCGCGGAGCACGGCGGCTAGGGGGGCGAACGGGGTGCGCACCCCGGTGGATGTCTCGTTCATCACCACGGTGACCGCGTCCACCGGCCCGCTCTCCTGCAGGGCCCGCGCGAGGATCTCGCCGGTCGCCGCCGCGCCCCACTCGACCTCGAGGGCGATCGCCTCCTTGCCGATCGTCACCGCGATCTCGTGCCAGCGCCGAGAGAAAGCGCCGTTCACCACGCACAAGACCCGCGGGCCGACGCCATGGAGCGAGCCCTCCATCATCGCCGTCGCGCTGTGGGTGCCGGCGGCGACGGTGGAGGGCGAGCCGGCCGCGAGCCCGAAGGCGAGGCGCAGGCCGGGGTCGATGCGGAGGATGAGCTCGGCCATCGCGTCGCCGCGGTGGCCGATCTGGGGGTGGGCGAGCTCGGCGAGGATCTCGCGGCGGACTTCGGTGGGGCCGGGGAGCCAGAGCATGGGCGGAGTGGATCCAGGGGTCAGGGGGTGCGCATCCAACCCCCGTGGGCCGGGTGGGCGGAAAGGGCGGCGATCTCGTCCGCCGCCAGGAGCAGGGGCACGAGGGCCCGGAAGTCGCGCTCGACGCAGTGGATGCGCGCCGCGGCGAAGACGGCCGCCCGGCGCTCCACCCCGCCGAAGGCCACGAAGCGGGCCACCCGCGGGGCCGCCTCGAGATCGGTGATCCCGTCGCCGACCAGGGCGATCGGAGCGACGCCGGGCGTGGCCGCGAGGCAGGCGACGACCTCCGGCTTGCCGCCGCTGCGGGCGAGGGGCGAGGCGGCGTCGAAGTCGACGTAGTCCCCGCGAGCGTCGAACGCGAGCTCGACCGCCGCGATGTTCTCGTCGGGGATGCCGAGGTGGCGACCGAGGTGGCGGACGGCGGGCGAGAGGCCGCCCGAGACGATGAACACCCGCTTCTCGAGCGCGTGGAGGGCGGCGACGAGGCGGTCCGCGCCCGGCACCATCCGCGCCACGTACTCCCGCCCGATACGCGCCACGTCCTCCCGGCGCGGCCGCACGAGGTCGAGCCGGCGCCCGTAGGCGTCCTCGAGGCGCATCCGCCCGTCCATGGCCGCCTCGGTCATCCGCACGAGCTCGGCCGCGTGGGCGCCGGCGAGCGCCTCGATCCCCTCCATCGCGGTGAGGGTCGAGTCGCAGTCGAACACGACGGACCGATAGGGAGGCGGAGCGTCCGGGACCTCCATGGCGGGCCGCGGGCCGCTCAGGCCTCCGCGCGGCGGATCGATGCGCCGAGGGCCGAGAGCCGCCGCTCGATCTCCTCGTAGCCGCGGTCGATGTGGTAGACGCGGTGGACCTCGGTCACGCCCTCGGCCACGAGGCCGGCGAGCACGAGGGCCGCCGAGGCCCGCAGATCGGAAGCCATGATGCGGGCGCCAGAGAGGCGCGGAGTGCCCTCCACTATGGCCGTGCTCCCCTCGCGGCGGATCCGGGCCCCCAACCGCAGGAGCTCGGCGACGTGCATGAAGCGGTCGGTGTAGATCTTCTCGGTGATGATGCTGACCCCGTCGGCGAGCGCCATCGCGGCCATCCACTGCGCCTGGAGATCGGTGGGGAAGCCCGGGTGAGGATGGGTCGTCACGTCGGTGGGCAGGAGCCGCGGCGCCGCCGTTCCGCGCGGCTGGGTCTCGAGCCAGTCCGGGCCGCGCTCCACCGCCACCCCCGCCTTGTAGAGGACGTCGAGGAGGGCCGAGAGGTCGCGGGGGCGGCACCCCACGACCCGCACCCGCCCGCCGGTGATCGCCCCCGCTACGAGGTACGTGCCCGCCTCGATCCGGTCGGGGATCACCGCGTGCGCGGCGCCGTGGAGCCGATCGACCCCCTCGATCTCGATCGTGGGGGAGCCCGCGCCCTCGATCTGCGCCCCCATCTTGCCGAGGCAGAGGGCGAGGTCGGTGACCTCCGGCTCGCAGGCGGCGCACTGGATCGTCGTGCGGCCCCGGGCGAGGGTCGCGGCCATCATCACGTTGCGCGTCGCCCCGACCGACGACCCGAAGGGCGTGCCGAGGTGGATCTCCGCCCCGCGCAGCCCCCCGGGCGGGGCCTCGGCGACGACGTTGCCCTCCGTCACGCGCACGCGCGCCCCGAGGGCGGCGATCCCCTTCAGGTGCACGTCCACCGGCCGCAGCCCGAACACGCAGCCGCCGGGAAAGCTCACCTCCGCCCGCCCGAAGCGGCCGAGCAGGGGGCCGAGGGTCTCGAACGAGGCGCGCATCTTGCGCACGAGCTCCCACGGCGCCACCGGCACGACTCCCTCCGACGCGGAGGTCGTGATCGTGCCCGCGCCGCGCTCGACCGCGCAGCCGAGCTCCCCCAGGATGCCCGCCATCGTCGTCACGTCGGCGAGATCGGGGACGTTGGTCAGGCGCAGCGGCTCGGGCGTGAGGAGCGAGGCGGCCAGGATCGGCAGCACGGAGTTCTTGGCCCCCGAAGCGCGAACGGTGCCTTCGAGCCGCGCTCCCCCCTCGATGACGAAGATGTCCATGGTGTGCCTCCTCGATCGTTCAACGGGCGGCGGGCGACAGCATGGGCCCCAGGCGCCGGCCCCCCAAGACGTGCAGGTGGAGGTGATCGACCTCCTGGCCCGCGTGGGCCCGGGTGTTGGCGATCAGCCGCCAGCCCGCCGCCAGGCCTTCGCGGCGGGCGACTTCCGCGGCGGCGACCAGGAGCTTCCCCGCGAGCTCGGCGTCGGCGAGCTCCCACAGGGAGGGAACGTGGCGGCGCGGCACCACCAGCACGTGGCAGGGCGCCAGGGGGTGGATGTCCCGGAAGGCGACCACGTCCTCGTCCGCGTGCACCTCGTCGGCGGGGATCTCCCCGGCGACGATCTGGCAGAAGATGCAGCCCATCCCTTCGGTTCCTCCGCGGCGGCGGCCGCGCCCGTCCCCGGCGGCCCGCCGCCCCGAACATAGCCGCGGGGCGGGCGGATCCAAGCGCCGAGGGGTGCTTCCTCCCGCGCGGCCGGCAGGGGAGCCGATTTGACCCTCCTCCCCCCCGTTCCTATCATCTGCGCCCTTGCGCACCGGTCCGCCCCGCCCCGGTCGCGGCGCAGAGCCGCTTTTCCATCGATGAGTGCTGAAACAACCAACGACGCGGAGACCGCCGATTCCCTGGACACCTGCCTCTCCGGCGCGCCCTTCCCGTCCGAAGAGCCTCCGGCGCCCGCGGTGCTCTCTCCCGGATCCCCTCCGCCCCCGCCCATCGCCCTCCCTCCCCTCGATGAGGCTCCTCCGGCCCCCGCTCCGCTCGCCTTCGACATCCGGACCGCGAGCCCGCTCTCCTTCGCCGGGCTGGAGGAGGGGCGCGCGGGGGTCTTCACGTCCCTCCCCGCGCGCCGTCGCTTCCGGGAGATCGTCGCCGGGATGTCGACCGCCGGCGACGAGGGCCGGCGGCGGGGCCTGGGCTGGTGGATCCTCGGCGAGTATGCCCGCGCGGCCGAGGAGCTCGCCGCCCACGAGGGGGACGACACCGCCGCCTTCACGCGGGGCAAGGCCCTGCTGGCGCTGCGCCGGTACGAGGAGGCGGCGGTCATCTTCGGGCGCCTGACGCAGGCCTACCCGCAGGAACCGCGGCCGCGCCACGCCTGGCTCGAGGCCCGGCTGGAGGCCGCCCTGGCCCGCCCGGGAGTGGACGAGGAGGCCCTCTCGGAGTCGATCGCCGGCGAGATCGCCTCCGCCCCGGCCGACTTCGCGGACTCGCCCGAAGGCCACTACGTCACCGCCCGCGTGGCCGAGCTGCGCCGCGACTGGGAGAGCGCCCTCGACCACTACGCGACCGGCCGGACCCTGGGCTCCCACGACCACGCCCTGCTCTCCCGATTCGCGCACCTGGCCGAGCGCTGCGGTTTCGACGAGCTGGCGATCGAGGTGTACCAGGATCTGCTCCGGCACGGCCCGATGGACCGGGGCGCGATGCTGAACCTCGGCGTCCTCTACGAGGACGTCGGCCGGGACACCGACGCCGCCGCGATCTACGACACCGTGTCCCAAAACGACGGTACCGACACCGTGGCGCGCCTCTACCTGTCGGACGCCCACGCGGCGATCGACATGTACTACGACGAGGATCAGGAGAAGAAGGAGGACCGCCTCAACCAGATCCTGCGCATCCCGATCACCGATTTCGAGCTGTCCGTCCGCGCGCGCAACTGCCTCAACAAGATGCAGATCAGCACGCTCGGCGACCTCGTGCAGCGCACGGAGCAGGAGCTGCTCTCCTACAAGAACTTCGGGGAGACCTCCCTCACCGAGATCAAGGAGATCCTGCACTCGAAGGGCCTGCGCCTCGGGATGCCGCGGGAGGAAGCCGTGGCCAGCATCGAGGCCCATGCCGCCCGCGTCCTGTCGGGCGACATGAGCGACGTGATGAACAAGCCGATCCTCGAGCTGCAGCTCTCGATCCGCGCCCGCCGCACGGTCGAGACGCTCGGCTGCTTGACGGTGGGCGACATCGTCAAGCACTCCGCCGAGGAGCTCTTGGGCATGCCCAACTTCGGTCAGACCTCGTTGATGGAGCTGCGCAACAAGCTCGCCGAGCTCGGTCAGAAGCTCAAGGGCGAGTGACGCGCGGCGCACCGGCGCCGGACGATGTACGAGTACTTCGATGGCGTCCTCGAGAGCCGCGGTCCGACGCGCGTCGTCGTCGACGTCGGAGGCATCGGCTATGACGTCGCCGTCCCCGTGGGGGCCGATTTCCGCCCTGCGCCCGGATCGGCGGGGAACGGCGAGGAGCGGATCCGCGTGTGGACGCACCTCGTGGTGCGCGAGGACTCCCACCGGCTCTTCGGTTTCCCTACCGCGGAGGAACGGGAGATCTTCCGGCTTCTCCTCCTGGTGCGCGGCGTGGGGCCCGGGCTCGCCCTCGCCATCCTCTCCGGGTTCCGCGGCGACTCCCTGCTCGACGCCATCGCCGCCGGCGACCTCGCCGCCCTCACCCGCATCCGGGGCGTGGGCAAGAAGACCGCCGAGCAGATCCTGCTCGATCTGCGCGGCCGGGCCCCCGCGGCGGCGCCCGCCATCTCCCCGGGGGGCGTAACGACCCGCCGCGGGCACGCCTCGCGCGCGGTGGAGGATGCCGTGCAGGCTTTGACCTCGATCGGCTACTCCGAGAAAGAGGCCCGGCGCAGCGTGGAGCGCGCCGCGACGGAAGTCGATCCCGCGGACGTGGAGCTCCTGGTGCGGAGCGCGCTCCGGGGATGAACCCCGTGCCGCGAGCGCCCGCGCCTCGACCGGCGAAGGAGGCGGAAAGATGACCGGCCCGAAACCCCCGCAGCCGCGCATCCTGATCTGCGACGAGCTGGATCCGGCCGCGATGGAGGTCTTTCGCCGCCGCGGCCTGGAGCCCGCGGTGCGCGCGGGCCTGAACGAGGACGCGCTCGTCGCCGCGGTGGGGGACGTCGAGGCGCTCGTCGTGCGCTCCGCGACGCGGATCACCCGGCGGGTGATCGAGGCGGCTCCGCGGCTCCGGGTCGTCGGCCGGGCCGGGATCGGCGTGGACAACATCGACTGCGAGGCGGCGACCGAGCGCGGGGTAGTGGTGATGAACACGCCCCGGGGGAACGCGACCACGACCGCCGAGCTGGCGATCGCTCTCCTCCTCGCCCTCGCCCGGCACATCCCCCGCGCCGACCGGATGGTGCGCGGCGGCTTCTGGAAGAAGAAGCCGTTCGTGGGGACCGAGATCACCGGCAAGACCCTCGGCGTCGTCGGGCTCGGCCGCATCGGGCGCATCGTGGCCGAGCGCGGGCGGGGGCTCGGGATGAAGGTGATCGCCCACGATCCCTACCTCGACCTCGCGGTCGCCGGACCCCCGGTGGCGGCGGTCGAGATGACCGGTCTCGACGACCTCCTCGCCCGCGCGGATTTCGTCACTCTGCACGTGCCCCTCACCGACGCCACCCGCCACCTGATCTCCTGGGAGCGCCTGCAGAACGTCAAGCGCGGCGCGCGCCTGATCAACGCCGCCCGCGGGGGCATCGTGGACGAGGAGGCCCTGCTCGACGCCCTCGCCGATGGGCGGCTCGCCGGCGTGGCCCTCGACGTCCTCGCCCAGGAGCCGCCGCCGCCCGACCATCCCTTCCTCCGCCGCGACGACGTCATCTTGACGCCGCACCTCGGCGCCTCCTCCGAAGAGGCCCAGCTCCGCGTGGCGGTCGACGTCGCCGAGCAGGTGTCGGCCTTCCTCCTCGACGGCGTCGCCCAGAACGCGGTGAACGCCCCGACCCTGGCCGCGGAGGACGCCTCCGAGCTCGCGCCCTTCCTTCTGCTCGCCGAGAAGATGGGGAGCTTCGCCGTCCAGCGGCTGGGCGGACCGCCGCGCAAGATCGAGCTCGCCGTCGGCGGGGACGTGGCGCGGCTCGCCGCGGAGCACCTGCGGCTCGCCCTGCTCGTCGGAGTCCTGCGCCACGTGCTGGCGACCGGGGTCAACTTCGTGAACGCCCCCACGCTGGCGCGCGAGCGGGGAGTGCTCGTCCTCGAGAGCGTCCGGGAGGACGCCGACTACGGCCACGGCCAGATCGACATCCGGGCCACGGAGCGGGCCGGCGGCCGGGCGATTGAGCTCGTCGGCACCGTGTTCGGCCGCGAGCCGCGCCTCGTGCGCGTCGACGGCGTGCGCCTCGACCTGCCGCCGCGCGGCCCGCTCCTCGTCACCCGCCACCTCGACCGCCCCGGGGTCCTCGGGGAGCTCGGCACCCTGCTCGGCCGGCACGCCGTGAACATCATGCGCCTCGAAGTCGCGCCCCCGCCCCCCGGCGAGGAGCTCGCCTACGGCTTCCTGACGCTCTACGGCGAGCCCGGCCCGGAGGTCCTCTCGGCGGTCGCGGGCGTCGCCGCGATCAAGGACGTGCAGCTCGTGCGCCTGTGAGGGGACGCGGTCCATGTTCGAGACGCTCACCGGCCGGCTCGCTTCCGCCTTCCAGTCCCTCCGCGGGCAGAAGGAGCTCACCGATCGCAACATCGACGAGGGGCTGCGCGCGGTGCGCGCGGCCCTTCTCGAGGCGGACGTGCACTTCCAGGTCGCCCGCGATTTCGTGGACCGCGTCCGCCAGCGGGTCCTGGGCGCCGAGCTCGTGCGGGGCATCGATCCCTCGCAGCAGTTCGTGCATGCGGTCCACGCCGAGCTCGTCGCCCTGATGGGACCCGAGGATGCCCGCCTCGTGGTGGCCAAGGCGCCCCCGACGATCGTCCTCATGGCCGGGCTCCAAGGGGCGGGCAAGACCACGACCTGCGCCAAGTTGGCCCGGCACCTGCGGGAGAAGCACCAGCGCCGGCCGCTCTTGGTCGCGGCGGACATCAAGCGCCCGGCGGCGGTCGAGCAGCTCCGCGTCCTGGGGCGCCAGCTCGACGTGCCCGTCTTCTTCCGCGAGGGACTGGGCTCGCCCGAGCTCTGCGCCGCGGGCGTCGAGCACGCCCGGGCCGCCGGCCGCGACGTCGTGATCCTCGACACGGCGGGGCGCCTGCACGTGGACGAGGAGCTGATGGACGAGGTGACGCGGATCGCCGCGGTCGCGCGCCCGCACAACCAGCTCCTCGTCGTCGACGCGATGACGGGCCAGGACGCCGTCAACTCGGCCCAGGTCTTCCACGCCCGGCTCTCCCTCACGGGGGTCATCCTCACGAAGCTCGACGGCGACGCCCGCGGCGGAGCGGCGGTCAGCCTGAAGGCGGTGACCGGCTGCCCCATCCTCTTCCTCGGCACCGGCGAGAAGATCGAGGATCTCGATCCGTTCCACGCCGAGCGCATGGCCGGGCGGATCCTCGGCATGGGCGACGTGGTCGGGCTCGTCGAGTCCGCCCAGGAGCGGATCGGGGAGGAGGAGGCCCAGGCCGCCTACGAGAAGATGGTCCTCGGGAGCTTCACCCTCGAGGACATGCTGGCCCAGATCCGGATGCTCCGGAAGCTCGGCCCGATGAAGAAGGTGCTCGGGATGCTGCCGGGCATGGGGAACCTGCTCGACCAGGTCGACGTGGACGACCGGAAGATGAACCGGCTGGAGGCGCTGTTCACCTCGATGACCCCCGCGGAGCGGCTCCACCCCGAGATGCTCGACATGGGCCGGCGCCGGCGGATCTCCCGGGGGGCGGGGCAGGACGTGGCGGCGATCAACGACCTCTTGAAGTCCTTCAAGGCCATGCGCCAGGTCATGAAGCAGATGAACAAGCTCGGGATCGGGGCTCGCCTCGGCGCCAAGGCCAAGCGGGAGTCCCTGCGCGCGATGTCCCCGACCGGGGAGCTCGCGGCCCCGGGCGGGGGCGGGCTCCTCGGCGGCCTCTTCGGGGGCCCCGGCGAGGGGGGAGGGGCGGGGCCCCGGACGGCGTTTCCCGGGGGGGGCCTCCGGGGCGGGGGCCCGAACCCCATGGGCAGCTCCGCGACCCGGAGATCGGCGGCGGAGCTGCGGAAGAAGCAGAAACAGAAGCGGAAGAAGGGGCGCCGGGGCGGGAAGAGACGCTAGACTCCCCCCCCCGTTTCTCGGCCGGCCGCCCCGCGAGCCCGGCCCGTCCCCCAACCCGTCCTCGTCGCTCTCCACCGCAGAGGCGCGCCACCCCCTCACCGATGGCTGTCGTCATCCGAATGAAGCGCACCGGGCGCCGGAACCGCCCGTGCTATCGAATCTCCGTCGCCGACCGCGCGGTGCCGCGGGACGGACGCACTCTGGAGACCCTCGGGCTCTACGATCCCGGCTCGCCTCGCCCGGAGCTCCGGCTCCGCCTCGATGTGGAGCGAGCCCGCCACTGGCTCGCGGTCGGAGCGAAGCCGAGCGAGACCGTGCGCTCGATCTTCAAGCGCGAGGGGGTCTACGCGGATTCTCGGCCCGCTCCGGCGCGCAAGCGACCGGGCCGCAAGAAAACCACGGCGGCGCGCGCCCGCCGCGCGGAGCGCAAACGGACCACGGCCGCGGCGAAGGTCGC
>JBFMCU010000179.1:0-2777 GCA_040754415.1 Planctomycetota bacterium | reverse complement strand
CAGGGTGGCGAGCGCCTCGCGCGGCGCGCCGGCCGCCTCCTGGGCGCGGGCGAGCCAGTAGAGGGTCGCGGGGGTGGCGTCCGCCGCCGCGAGCGCGGCGACCGCCTCGCGCGGCTGGCCGGCGCGCAGGAGCTCCACGCCGCGCTGGAGGGCGGCCTCGGCGGCGTGGGGGCTCGCGGGATAGCGCGCGAGGAGCGCCGCGAACTCGCACGCCGCCCCGGCGTGATCGCCGGCGGCGGCGAGGGCGAAGCCGGCCCCCCGCAGGGCGGCATCGTGGGAGGCGCCCGCGGGAACGGAGCGGAAGGCGGCGAGGGCAGCGGCGGGGTCGTCGCGGGCGAGCAGGGCCTCGCCGAGGAGGACGGAGAGCTCCGCGGCATGCTCCGCGCCGCCCTCGTCCGCCCCGTGGCGGGCGAGGAAGGCCCGGCAGCGCTCGGCGGTCGCCGCCGCGTCGCCGCGCTCCCAGGCGCACCAGGCGAGGAGGCGCCGCGCGGCGGCGGCATTCTCGTCGGCGGAAAAGCGGGCGAGCCAGGCCGTGGCCGCGGCTTCGGCGGCCGCGAAATCGCGGGCGCGGAACTCGCACTCGGCGAGGAGAAAACCGGCCGGGGCGGCGAGGTAGCCCTCCCCGGCGGCGAGCACGGCCTGGAGGGCCGCCTTCGCCGCCGCGAAGCGCTCCGCGTCGAGCTCGCACTGGGCGAGGCGGAAGAGCGCCTCGGCGCGGTACGCGAAGCCCTCCCGCTCCGCGAGGGTTCGCCAGTGGGGGGCCGCCTCCGCGCGGCGATCGAGGGCGAAGAACGCCGCGGCGAGGCGGTAGCGGGCGAGGTCGGCCTCGGGATGGGCGGGGAAGCGGCGCAGGAAGTCCTCGCCGGCTTCGACCGCCAGCTCGTACATCTCCTTCGCGACGAGCCCGGCGAGGAAGCGGTAGGCGTCGTCGCCCTCGTCGCGCGGCGGAACGGGGGGAAAGCGGGCCGGCAGAGGGAGAGCGAGGAGGAGAAGGGCCGCGGGGACGAGGAGCGAAGGGGGCATGGAGGGACCTCGCGGGAGGGCGGCGCGGGCGGCCCGGAGAACGAACGCGGCGCCGGCGGGGGATGGGCCGGCCCCCGCCGGCGCCGGGACCGAGCGGCCTACCTCAGGTCGTGTTCCTTCGCGAGCGACTTCATGTCGCGGCGAAGCTGGCGCACGAGCGTGCGGAGCTCGGCCATCTCGGAGCGCATCGCCTCGATCTCCGCGCGCAGCTCGGCCACTGCGCCGGCGTCGGGGGCCGCCGCCATCGGAGCGGTGACGGCGCGGCCCTCCGGCCCGACGGCGATCCAGGTGCGGATTTCGCCCGGCGGGGCCGGCGCGAGGGGCACCGCGGGAACCGCGGTCACGGTGACGGCGTGGGGCGGCGCGGGCGAGGCGGGCGGCGCGGGGGCCAGCGGGGCCTCCGGCGCCTCGCACTCGATCTCGCCTATTCCCTCGCACTCGGCTTGGCACTCGGCTTCGCACTCGTCGTCGCACTCGATCTCGCACTCCTCGAAGTCGGACATCGCTTCGTCGTCGATGTCGATCACGCACTCGATGTCGCACGCTCCGTCGCGGTGGCAATGGCAGTGGCAGCCGGTCGCCCCCTCGCTCGGGAGCGTGAGGAGCTCCGATCCGATGCAGATCACCCGGGGGGACTTCACGGTCCAGACGCCGTGCTGGCCGTCGAGATCCAAACACCACCCCCCGATCCCGTCGCCGGCCCCGCCGCGGCCCGAGGTCCCCGGGACGAGCCCGTAGTTCCACTGGCCGCCCGGCTCCGTGTGGATCCGCAGCCCCTTCCGACCTTCGAGCTTCTTCAGGCCCTTGCGCTTCTCGAGGCCCTGGAGCTTCTTGAGCTTCTTGAGCTCCTTGAGGTCCTTCAGCCCCTCGAGCCCTTTCAGGACCTGGAACTTCTTCGCGCCGGGGAGGCCGTGCAGCACGAGGACGATCGGCCGCCCTTCGTCGGCCTCGTCCTCCTCGTCGTCGACGTAGCCGCCGCGCAGGAGGATCCGGGCATCGTCGAGCTCTTCGGAGATCCCGCTCATGAGGCCCGCCAGGGTTTCCTCGTCCAGCGAGAAGTAGCCCGTCTCGTCGACCTCGGCGAGCTCGCTGGCTTCGGCATCGCCGAACGCCTCCTGATCCTCGATGTCGGCGGAGATCTCCTCCAGGATCCCTTCGAGGTCCACGTCGGCCTCGACCCCGTCGAGGGCCGCGCGGATCTCCGCCAGGATCGCCTCGACATCCGCGCCGCGGTCGCCTTCCTGGCGCAGGCCGCCGTCTTGGATGGGAACGGCATCGACCTCCGCCCCCGGCGGCGGGGGCGTGTTCGCGGGGAGATCATCGGCGGCCCGGGCGAGGGCGAGGGGGGCCGCGGCGCCCAGGGCGGCGGCGAGGAAGAGGATGGGGTGGTTCATGGTCGGAGGCTCCAGGTCAATGGGATGGTTCGGAGGCCACGGAGAGGTGGGAACTGGGAGAAGAGGTCGGCGCGGCGGCGAGCCGCCGGATGAGGTCCTTCATGCGGATCTGGCGGGCGCGCAAGGACTGCACGCGCGTCTCGACCTCGGCGAGAACGGGGCCGAAGGGCGAGTCCAGCCCGAGCTCGGCGAGCTCCGCGCGGAGCTCCGCCGTTTCCGCCTCGAGCACCGCGAGTTCCCGGGCGAGCTCGCCCTGGCAAAGGGCGAGATCGGCGAGCCCGCCGGCGGCGGCGCCGAGCGCTCCGGCGACCGCCAGGGGGGCGGAAACGCGCGGCGGCGCCGGGCGGGGAGCGGCGCCGG
>JBFMCU010000178.1:0-16183 GCA_040754415.1 Planctomycetota bacterium | reverse complement strand
AGCCACAAAAGGCGACGATCCCCCTCGACGGAGTACGTCAACCTCCCCGAGGGGGATCACTTCACTTCCACCGCCCAGCGTGCCCCAAAACGGGGGTGGAACCATCGCGGAGCGTGCCGCGGCTCAGAGCAGCACCGGGCGGCGCCCCCGGCCCGCTGGCGAGGCCGAGGAGGGCGCCCCGGGGCGCCGTTCCTCGGCCGTTCCGCACGGGCGCGGGGGCGCAAACAAAAAGGTCCTGGCGACGCGTTGCCGGGGGCGTAGGGTGGAGGAGGCCCTCCAGCGCGGGCCCGCCGCCGCGCCGCGGCCGGGGAGGAAACGATCATGATCGAGCGCATCGTCGTGGGGATCGATCGGGGCCGTCTCGCGGATCACGCCGTGCTCGCCGCGCTCGCCCTCGCGGACGCCTTCGGGGCCCAGCTCGACTTCGTGCACGGCGCCGACCACGAGACGGCGGGGCGCCGGCTCGCGGCGGCGGCCCGGTGGAAGGAAGCGGCGGCGACGGCCATCGAGCGGGCGCGGGCGGAATGCGTCGAGCGGCTGGCCCGTCTGGCCGCCCATCCTCGGCTGGCCCGCCCGTCGCTCGTCGACCGGGTCTTCGTGCATCCCACCTCGCCCCCGCGCGCCCTGCTCGAGCACGTCGCCGCCTCCCGGGCGGACCTCCTCGTCCTGGGCGCCCATCGCCATCGCCCCCTCCTCGACTTCGGGGGCACCGGCCGCTCCATCCTGGCGCGGAGCACGGTCCCGGTGTGGGTCCAGCCCGAAGCGCCTCGGGAGATCCACACCATCCTGGCGCCGATCGACCTCTCCCCGGCGAGCGAGCTGGTCCTCGATCGGGCCCGCAGCATGGCCCAGACGTTCGGTGCGCGGGTCCTGGTCCTCTCCGCGTTCCGCCCGCCGCTCTTCGCCTACGACGCGGAGGACGGCGGGGCCTCGGGGCCCACCTACGTCATCGACGACGCGCGGAACGAAGAGCGGGCGGAGCTCACGGCGCTGCTGGACGGCTTCGCCTGGGGCGGCGTACCGGCGGAGACGATCCTCGCCGAGGGCGAGCCGTGGACCGAGATCCTCGATCGCCAGGACGACTGCGACCTGGTGGTGATGGGCACCCACGGCCGCACCGGCTTCGCCCGCGCCGTCCTCGGGAGCGTCGCCTACCGCGTGCTCAAGGGGGCGCGCCGGCCGGTGCTCGTCGTCCCCCTGCCCGAGCACGCGTACGGCGATCGGCGCGCGTGACTACCGCGACTGCTGGGGCGACTGCTGGAGCGTCACGAAGTGGCGCTGGAGGTCGCCGATGACGCCGTCCAGGTGCTTCTCCTCGTCCTCCGTGAGGTTCCCGCGGCTCTTGTCGCGCAGCATCATCAGGTCGTCGATGACGCTCTGGGCCATGCCGAGGTTCCTGGCCCGGGTCCGGGTCAGCGGATTCTCGACGACCCCCATGCCGATCAGCGCCTGGTAGCCGAGCTTCTGGACGAAGAGGCGGAAGTCCCCGCCGGGCAGCGGGACCTCGTCGGCCGGCCGGTTGTCCCCGGGGGCGGCGCTCATACTCCGGACTCCTGGGGGACGAGCTCGCGGCTGGAGCCGTTGCGCGCGTGAAGCAGGGCCGCGGCGACGAAGCCGCGGAAGATCGGATGCGGGCGCAGCGGAGAGCTCTGGAACTCGGGGTGGAACTGCACGCCGATGAAGAAGGGGTGCGTGGGGAGCTCGACGATCTCCACGAGATCGAGCTCGGGATGGATGCCGCTGGCTACGAGCCCCGCCGCCTCCATGCGCGTGCGATAGGCGTTGTTGTACTCGAAGCGGTGGCGATGGCGCTCGGAGATCTCCGGGCGGCCGTAGAGGCGGTGGGCGAGGGTGCCCTCCCGCAGCACGCACGCGTACGCCCCGAGGCGCATCGTGCCGCCGAGCTCCGACACCTTCTCCTGGGACTCCATGAGGTGGATCACCGGGTGCGGGGTGTGTGGGGTGTGCTCCAGCGTGTGGGCGTCGGCGAGCCCGAGCACATGGCGGGCGTACTCGATCACCGCGCACTGCATGCCGAGGCAGATGCCGAAGAACGGCACGCCCGTCGCGCGGGCCCACCGGATGGACTCGATCTTGCCCTCGAGGCCGCGCTCCCCGAAGCCGCCGGGGACCAGGATGCCGTCGACGCCGTCCAGCACGCCCAGCCCCGCGTCGATGACGTCCTCCGCGCTCACCTTGCGCAGCCTCACCTTGCAGTGGTTGGCGATTCCGGCGTGGGCGAGCGACTCGTAGATCGACTTGTAGGCGTCGTGGAGCTCGATGTACTTGCCGACGATGGCGATCTCGCACGACTCGCGGGCGCTCCGGATCTCCGCGAGCATCGCCTCCCAATCGGCGAGGTCCGTCTCCTCGCCCGCGGGCAGGCCGAGGTGCTCGACGACGATCCGGTCGAGCCCCGCCTTGACGAGATCGACCGGCACCTCGTAGATCGAGAACGCCACGTCGCGCTCCTCGATCACCGAGGGGCGACGCACGTTGCAGAAGAGGCTGATCTTGCGGGCCATGTCCTCGGTCATCGCCTTCTCGGTCCGGCAGATCAGGATGTGGGGCTGGATGCCGATCTCGCGCAGCTTGCCGACCGACTGCTGGGTGGGCTTCGTCTTCATCTCGCCCGAGGCCCGCAGGTAGGGGAGCAGCGTGATGTGGACGAACATCACGTCGTTCGGGGGGCAGTCGAGGGCGAACTGGCGGATCGCCTCCAGGAAGGGCAGCGACTCGATGTCGCCCACCGTGCCGCCGATCTCGGTGATGGCCACGTCCACGTCCGCATCGGAGACCCCGGCGTGGATCGCCTCCTTGATCGCGTCGGTGATGTGGGGGATGACCTGCACCGTCCGGCCCAGGTAGTCCCCCCGCCGCTCCTTGGCGATCACCGCGCTGTAGATCCCCCCCGTCGTGAAGTTGCTGCTCTTCGTCAGGCGGGCGTGGGTGAAGCGCTCGTAGTGGCCGAGGTCGAGGTCGGTCTCCGCCCCGTCGTCGGTCACGTAGACCTCGCCGTGCTGGAAGGGGCTCATCGTGCCGGGGTCGACGTTGATGTAGGGGTCGAGCTTCTGCATCGACACCTTCAGGCCGCGGCGTTCCAGGATGAGGCCGATGGCGGCCGAGGTGAGTCCCTTGCCGAGGGAGCTCACGACGCCGCCGGTCACGAAGATGTGCTTGGTCATCGGGAGGGGGGATCCACGCGGGAGGGGCGGGGAGGCGAGGGGAGCGCCGGGGCGGAAGCCGGGGCTTCCCGCGCCCGGACGGCAGCTCGGAACGCGGCATAGTGCTCGGCGGTATCGATGCCGAGGGTGAGGCGCGAGGCGGGGAGGACGCGCATCCGGCGTCCGGCCTCCAGCCAGCGCAGTTGCTCGAGGCTCTCGGTCGCCTCGAGCCCTCCGCGCGGCAGGGCGCAGAAGAACGCCAGGGCCGTGGGGCGGAAGGCGTAGACGCCGAGATGGCGGCGCAGGCCGGCGAGGCCGGGGGCGCCGGGGGCCATCGGCCGCGAGGGGTGGTCGAGGGAGGGGATGGGGGAGCGGGAGAAGTAGAGGGCCTCGCCGCGGGCGTCGGTGACGACCTTGACGATCCCCGGATCGAGCGCCTCCTCCCGCGTCGCGATCGGCGCGGAGAGGGTGGCGATCTCCACCGCGGCCTCCGCGAAGGCGCCGATCAGGAGCTCGAGATCGGCGGGCGGCAGCTCCGGCTCGTCGCCCTGGACGTTCACCACGACGTCCCACGGCCCCTCCCCGGCGGCGAGCAGGGACCGGTGCGCCTCCGCGACCCGATCGGTGCCGCTCGGATGGTCGGGCGAGGTGGCGATCGCCGTCACGCCGACCTCCTGCGCCGCCCGCATGATCTCCGCGGAGTCGGTGGCGAGCACGACGCGCTCGAGGAGCGCGCAGCGTTCGGCGTTGCGCACCGTGTGCTCGAAGAGGTAGCGCCCCGTGTCGCGCAAGAGCATCTTCCTCGGCAGCCGCGTCGACCCCAGCCGGGCGGGGACGACGGCCAGCGCCGATGGCCGAGCGCGAGGGTCGGGGGGGGGCTCGCGCCGGGAAACCATCTCAACGGTCGCTCGCGGGCTCTTTCGCGTCGCGGAAGAGGTCGTGGCCCTCGGGGTTGTCGATCGCCTGGAACGCCTGGGTCTCCCGGTAGAGATCCAGGAAGTCGTTGAGGCAGAGCGTGAACTGGATCTTCTCCTCGTCCGGCGTGCCGCGGCCCATCGGCCACGCCCGGACGGCGCCGTTCTCCTCCACCTCGAAGGCCATCGAGATCACCTCGCCGCCGGTGCGCGGGGCCGTCCCGTCCTGGGCATAGCGATCCAGGCCGAGATCCACGAGATGCTCGAGAAGGGCCTCCATGACCGCGTCGGTCTGGTACTTGCGCGCCGCGTCGTCCTGCTTCCTCTTCCGCGAGTAGTACTCGACCCGGTCCCCGTACGACTCGCCGACGAGCTCGAAGCGCCTTCCCTTGCGGTAGTCGAGGACCGTCACGCGCAGCCGATCGCCGCCGGGGGCTCTCCCGGACGACACGCATCCCGCGGCGAGCGGGGGCAGGACGAGAAGGAGCGCCGCGAGGAGGAGGGACCGGCGACGGGCGCAAGGCGGGAGCATGGGTCGAGAACGCTTCACGGAGGCACAGGGAGGCTCGAGGCCGCTCCCGGCGGAATCTAGCGGGGACCCCCGCCCGTCTCAAGCGGACCGCGCCGGGCCCGAAAGCGACCTCGCCTTGTCCCCCGCCTCCCCCCCTGCCAGCGGTGGTTCGGGAATCCTCGGCTACCGCCGGCGGGGGGAGCGGCGAGGAAACCCGGCCTTTTTCCTTGGCGGCCGAGGGGCGGGTCCGGAAACTGGGCCTCCCCAGGGCCGCGGTGCGGCGCCCCGGCGAACCTGACCGTAACTCCTTTCCCGCCAAGGGTTTGGCTCCTCTCATGCGCAGGATGGGCAACTTCGAGAAGCTCGTGGTCCTGACGGTGCTCTTCGTCACCGCGGTCGTCCTGGCCGTCTCCATGCTCGGGGGGGGCGGCGAGGAACTCCCCGCCGGCCCGCTCGGGGAGCTCGCCGCGGAGCCGGGATCCGGGGGACCGCTCCGGTCGGGGAGCACCCCGCCCCGGGAGGAAGCCCTCCGGACCGCGGACGTCTCGCTCGCCGGCGGCCGGGCGGCCCGCGACCTCCTCCTGGATTCGTCGCTGCGCACCGAGCCCGCCCCTCCGCCGGCACCGGCCGCCGCGCCCGCCGCCGGGGCGGGGCCCGCCCGCATCCTCGTGGACGAGACCGGGCTCCGCGCGGCCTCCTTCGGGACCGACTACCTGGTCTACACGGTCGCGGCCGGAGACACGTGGATCGGGCTCGCCCAGCGCTTCTATCGCGACACCCGCCACGTCGGCCTCCTCCACTCCGCGAACGAGGAGATGGATGCGCCGGTCGAGGGCGAGGAGGTGCTCGTGCCCGTCTTCGACCTCGCCCGCGAGGCCGGCATCCGCGCGCCCCTGCGCCCCCGGGAGATCGTGGCGCGCCCGCTCGACTCCGCGCCCGCCGCCGGCCCCGGGAGCGCCGCAGCGAGCGACGCGGCGGCTGGCGCGGCCACCGCCTACGAGGTCGTCGCGGGCGACAACCTCTCGAAGATCTCCGCCAAGGTCTACGGGACGGCCAACCGCTGGAAGGAGATCTACGACGCCAACCGCGACGTCCTCGACCGCCCGGACTGGGTGCAGATCGGGATGCGCCTGCGGATTCCGCGGTGACGGAGGGCTTGGGCCCGCCCGCCTACTTCAGCCCGTAGCGGTCGAGCTTCTTGTAGAGGTGGCTCCTCTGCATGCCGAGGCGCTCGGCGGTCCGCTTCACGTTCCCGTCGTTCTCCGCCAGCTTGCGGCGGAAGTAGAGGGCCTCGCTCGCGTTCTTGAAGTCCTCGAAGGTCGGGGCGGCGAAGGGATCCTCCCCGGCGTCCGTCGCGGCGCTCGGCGGGGCGCTCATCGCCGGGCCGTTCGCGAGGATCCGCTCGATGTCGGGGGCGGTGATCTCGTCCTCGGCGAAGACCTGGGCCGCCTCGAGGACGTTCCGGAGCTGGCGGACGTTCCCCGGGAAGGGGAGCCCGCGCAGGCGGTCCACCGCGGCGGCGGCGAGGGGGCGCGGCCGCCGGCCGAGGCGCTGCGCGATCTGCGCCAGGAAGTGCCGGGCGAGCACCGGAACGTCCTCGGGTCGCTCGCGCAGCGGCGGCACGCGCAGGGGCACCACGTTCAGCCGGTAGAAGAGGTCGAGGCGGAAGGTCCGCTCCTCGACCGCCGCCGCGAGATCGGCGTTCGTGGCGGCCACGATGCGGATGTCGACGCGGATCGGCTCCCCGCCCCCCACGCGCGTGATCTCCCGCGTCTCGAGGGCCCGCAGCACCTTGGCCTGGGCGGCCAGCGGCATGTCCCCGATCTCGTCGAGGAAGAGGGTGCCGCCATCGGCCGCCTGGAAGTGCCCGATCCGCCGCTCGTGGGCCCCCGTGAAGCTGCCCTTCTCGTGGCCGAAGAGCTCGGACTCGATGAGCTCGGAGGGGATCGCGGCGCAGTTCACGGGGACGAAGGGGCCGCCGTGGCGAGGCCCGCGGAGGTGGAGGTTGCGGGCGACGACCTCCTTGCCGGTCCCGTTCTCGCCCGTGATGAGCACCGGGAGATCGGAGGGCGCCACCCGCTCGATCTCCGCGCGCAGCCGGGCCATGGCCGGGCCCTCTCCGACGAGCTCCCAGCGGTCGGAGAGCTGGCGCTTGAGGGCCGTGTTCTCCTGCTCGAGCCGCCCCCGGCGGAGGGCGTTCCGCAGGCTGACGAGCACGCGATTCTGGTCGAGGGGCTTCTCGAGGAAGTCGAGCGCCCCGCGTTTCACCGCGTCCACCGCCGTCGCCACGTCGCCGTGGCCGGAGATCATCACCACCGGCGGGGCACCCGGGCGCGCGACGAGGGCCTCGAGCAGCCCGAGCCCGTCCAGATCCGGCATCTTCACGTCGGAGAGGACGAGGTCGGCGCGCCGGCCGGCCCGGGCCTCGTGATCGAGCCGCTGGAGGGCCTGGCGCCCGTTGCTCGCCGTCCACACCTCGAAACCCTCGTATTCGAGGAGCATCTCGAGCGCGACGCAGATGTCGGCGTCGTCGTCCACGACCAGGACGGTCGTGCGGGGGCCCGCCCCGCCGTCCGCCTTCGTGGTCTCGTGACTCGCCATGGCCCCTGCCTCCTCCCCGCGCCAGGCGCGGGGACGTTCGCCCGTAGTAGAGCAGGCGCCCGTTCCCTCTGCCATACTCGGCGGCGGAGCGGATCCGATGCGAGAGCTCGAGGAACTGGCGCGCCGGCTGCGGCGCGGCGAGGCGGTGGTCGCCGGGGTGCTCTCCGGCACCTCGGCGGACGGGATCGACGTGGCGCTCGCCCGGTTCGCTCCCGCCGCGGAGCGGGGGGACGTGGGCCCCCCCTCGCTCCTCGCCTTCGCCACCCTCCCCTTCGACGCCTCGCTGGCGCCGCGCCTCCGCGCCCTCCTCGACGGCCGGGCGGCGGGACCGCGCGAGCTCGCTCTCCTCTCCCGCGACCTCGGGCGCGCCTTCGGGCGGGCCGCCTCCACGGTCGCGGCGCGGGAGGGCGTGCGGCTCGAGCTCGTCGGGAGCCACGGCCAGACGGTCTGGCACCACGACGGAGTGGAGGCGAGCGGGCCGGCGAGCCTGCAGCTCGGGGAGCTCGACTTCGTGGCGGTGGAGGCAGGAGCGACGGCGGTCGGGGACTTCCGCCAGCGGGACCTCGCGGCCGGCGGCGAGGGGGCGCCGCTCGTCGCCCTCGCCGACGGCCTGCTCTTCGCCGGCCTCCCCCGGCCGGCGGCGGTGCTCAACCTGGGCGGGATGGCGAACCTCACCGTGCTTCCTCGCGCGGGGGAGCCGCTCCTCGCCTTCGACACCGGACCGGCCAATGCGCTCCTGGACGGTCTGGCTCGCCGCCTCCTCGATCTCCCCTGCGATCGGGACGGCGCTGCCGCCGCCGCCGGCCGCAGCGATCCCGACCTCGTGGCCGCGCTCGCCCGCCATCCCTTCTTCGCCCGCCCGCCGCCGAAGAGCACCGGCCGCGACACCTTCGGCGCCGCGTGGGTCGACTCCTTCCTCGTCCGCGCCGGCGCCCGCCCGGCCCCCGATCTCCTGGCATGCGGAGTCGAGCTCGTGGCCGAGAGCGTGGCCGCTGCCCTGGACCGCTGGGGTCCCCGCGGGCTCGCCGATCTCGTGGTGGCCGGGGGCGGCGTGCACAACCGCACGCTCTTGGCGGCCCTCGCGCGGCGGACGCGACGGCGGATCGCCTCCAGTGCGGCGGCCGGGGTGAATCCCGACGCCCGGGAGGCCCTCGCCTTCGCCGTCCTGGCCGCCCGCGCCGTCCTCGGCGTGCCCTCGACCGATCCCGCGGCGACCGGCGCTCGATCCGGCCACGTGCTGGGGAAGATCGCCCTCGCCCGTTGCCGGCCCTCCTCCCCGGGGTAGGGAGCGCGGAGCGAGCGAGGCGCGCGGTGCCGGGGGGGCCTCCCCCCGCGCTTGACCCTCCCCGCCCCGCCGCTATCATCCCGCAACCCCCTTTTCGGCAATGGGTTCGGTACCCCGTCCACCCTCCTCGGGGCAGCGGATCCGCGGCCGGGAACGAGCGGCTTCCGAACCCCCCGAGCCGGATCCCCGCGGGGATCCGTTTTCTCCAGCCCTCACGAGCTCGTCATGACCGGATCGCGCCGTCTCTTCTGCCTCCTGGCGATCGCCACCGCCGCGTTCGCCCCTTCCGCCACCCCCGCCCCCTCCGCGGCCCCTGCCGCCGACGAGGTCTTCGAGGCCTTCCAGCGGGGGGTGGATCTCCTGCAGCGCGGGCAGAACGAGGAGGCCCTGCGAGCCTTCCAGGAGGTCCTCGCCCTGGATCCCTCCCAGGAGGCCGCCTACGAGCTCTGGCAGAAGATCGACGGCGAGATCTGGCTCAAGATGCTCGTTCTGGACGGAGACTACGAGCTGGTCGCCAAGCGGTTTTTGTCGCTCGCCGAGGCGGGGCGGCAGGCGCGGGAGAACGACCCCGACGGGATCCGCGCGCTGCTCGCCGAGCTCGCGACCGACGATGTCGCCCAGCGCCACCGGGCGATCCAGAAGCTCTCGGCCAGCCACGGGGAGTATGCGGTTCCCCACCTGCTCTACGGCCTGGCCAATCCGAACGACGGCGATCGGCGGGTGATCTTCATGCAGGCCCTCGTCCGCATGGGGGGGGACGTGGTGCCCCCGATGATCGAGGGCCTCGGCTCCTCCGATGCCTTCCTGCGCCGCAACATCGCGCTGACCCTGGGCTACATCGCGGATCCGCGGGCGGCCGGGGTGCTCGCCGCCCTGGCCGGAGCGGACGCGGACGCCGGCGTGCGCGAAGCCGCGGCCGGGGCGCTGGCCAAGTGCGGGGGGACGCCGGACGCCCTCGCCCAGCTCCTCGCCCTGGGAGACGCCTACCACCGCCACGATCCCTCCGTCCTGCAGCCGCACCACTACTCCGACGTGGTCTGGGCCTGGGACGGCAAGAGCGTCGTCCCCACGACCGTGCCGCGCTTCCTCTACCCCGACGAGATGGCGAAGAAGGCGTACTGGCGGGCCCTCGCCGTCGCCCCCGGCGCGGTGGAGGCCCTGGCGGGCATCGCTCGCGCCTCGGTCGCCGAGCGATCGCTCCTCGAGGAATGGACTGCCGCCGGGGCCAACGCGGGCGACTGGAGCGATCGCCTCGCCGCGGACGAGCTCGCGGCCGGCGTCGCCGGCGCGGCCGCCCTCGACCTCGCCCTCGGCTGGGCGCTGGACCAGCGCGACCTCGCCGCCGCCATCGGGCTCGCGCGGGCCCTGGGCGCCGGCGCCTCCCAGGCCACGCCGAACCTCGTGCGGGCCCTCGAGGGAGGAGCGAGCGGCGCCATCCGCGGCGAAGCCGCGGTCGCCCTCGGCCGGATCGCCCACCAGGCGGTGGCGGTGGCCTCTCCCGCGGCGGTCGCCGCCCTGGGCGAGGCCGCGGCCCGGGAGGTGCTCCAGATCGCGGCGGTGATCGACGGCGACGAGGCGCGGCGCGCCGCCTACGCCGAGGCCCTGGCGGGGCGGAACATGACGGTGAACGCGTGGCCGACCGCCGCCCGCGGCCTGGTGGCGCTGCGATCGATCCCGGGGATCGACGTGATCCTCGCCGCGGAGTCCCTCCCCGACCTCACCCTGTTCCAGGTGCTGGACGAGGTTCGCAGCGATCCGCGCTTCGCCGAGACGCCGGTCCTCGTGATCACCGCCGATCCCGAGAAAGCGACCGAGCTCTACGGGGAGAAGGTGCAGGGGTTCCTCACCGCGCCGGACATGGACGCGGTGGGGGAAGCGATGACCGGCGGGCTCAATCGCGACCGTGCGGCTGCCAACGACCTCGCGGCCCGGGCGGCCCAGGTCCTCTCGCTCCTCGCCGGGGCCGGGGTGACCGACGTCCGCGCGACCGCTGGCCCCCTGGCGGGGACCCTCGCCTCCCGGCCGGACGAGGTCGTGCTTTCGGCGCTCGCGGCTCTGCGGGCGATCGGCGGGGCCGATTGCGTGGCGGCGATCGCCGCCGTGGTGACCGACACCGCGCGGAGCGACGAGGCCCGGGTCGCCGCCGCCGAGGCCCTGGCGGGCGTCCTGCTGCGCGCGCCCGAGGTGGACGAGGTCACGCGCGAGGGGCTGCTCGGGGTGTGCCGCTCGGACGCGCTCTTCGCGATCCGGGCCGCCACGGCCCGGGCGCTCGGCCGCGTCGCGCTTCCCGACGAGGTGCGCGCGGAGATCATGCGCGCCGTGCGGGGCGGGACCAGCCAGTAGGATGTCCCGCGCGGCGGGGGAAGCGCCCCCCGAGCCGGTTCGAACTCGAAGCCAGAGTAGCTCAGCGGTAGAGCTCTGCTTTCGTAAAGCAGGGGTCCGGGGTTCGAATCCCCGCTCTGGCTCCATCCTTCGCCGCGCGCCCGCCGATGGTGGAGATCGTCCTCTGCAGAGTTCCTGCTCCGCTGCGCTAGAATCGCCGGAAATCGAGAAAATCGAACCCTTCCGGTAGGAATCGATTAGCTTGTCCTCGGAGAGGCGATCCTCCGAAGAACGCCCTCCCGAGCGCGGAGAAGTCGAGATCCCCCTTCGCTTGGCCCTGCACGATTGCCACCGATGATCCAACGAGCGGACGCCGGATCGGACCGGACCCTGAAGATCGCGCTGGTGAACCTGCGCGCGCGCGCGAACGACTGGCACCACCTGATGATGGTGCCCCTCGGCCTCATGTACGTGTCGGCGGCCCTCAAGCGGGCCTTCGGGGAGCGGCTGGAGATCCGCCAGTTCGACACCTGCACGTGCCCGCCCTACCAGGACGCGGACGAGGCGATCCGCGCGTTCCTCCAGCGGGAGCGCGCCGACCTCGTGGGGATCCGCGGCTTCACGAGCCAGGCCGCCGAGTTCCCCATCGTCGCGGCGATGGCCAAGGAGGCGAATCCCGAGTGCCTGGTGATCGCCGGGGGGCCGCACACGAACACGCGCGCCGAGGCGCTCTTCAAGGATCCGGCGATCGACTACGTGTGCCTCGGCGAGGGCGAGGAGACGATCGTCGAGTTCGTCGGACACCTGCTCGCCGGGACCGACCGGAACACGACCGCCGGCATGGGCTGGTGCGAGGACGGGGAGATCCGCATCAACGCGCCGCGCCCCCTGATCGCCGACCTGGACGCGATCCCCTTTCCGGACTACTCGATCATCGACCTCGACGCCTACCAGGGGCGCCTGACGATGACCGACTTCCTCACCCAGGGCCGGTTCACGTCGCTCTTCACCTCCCGGGGCTGTCACTTCCGGTGCACGTACTGCCACAACAACTTCGGCAAGCGCGTGCGGTGGCGCTCGACCAGGAACGTGATCGAGGAGATGGACCGCCTGATCCACGAGCACGGCATCGTGGAGTTCCAGATCGTCGACGACATCTTCAACGCGAACAAGGAACGGGCGATCGAGATCTTCAACGAGGTGGTCCGCCGGGGCTGGAAGGTCTGGTTCGCGTTCCCGAACGGCCTGCGCGGCGACATCATGGACGAGGAGTTCGTGATGGCCGCCCGCGAGGCGGGCGCCTACCACTGGGCGCTCGCCGTGGAGACGGCGACCCCGCGCCTGCAGAAGCTGATCCGGAAGAACAACAAGCTGGACAAGCTCTTCGACGCCATCGAGCTCTCCGACAAGCACGGCGTCTTCGTCTGCACCTTCAACATGTTGGGCTTCCCCACGGAGACCGAGCAGGAGATGATGGCGACCGTCGATTTCAACCTGCGCTCCGCCGCCCACATGGCCCACTTCTTCGTGGTGACGCCCTTCCAGGGCACGCAGATGTTCGACATCCTGCAGGAGCAGGGGATGGGACTCGACCCCAACATCATCGGGCAGGGATTCCAGAACTTCACCGCGGAGAATCCCGAGCCGCAGATCTCGATGGTGCCGCGCAAGCGGATCGAGGAGATCATGGTGGACGTCGTCGGGCGATTCCACTTCGACGCGCGGCGCATGCGGCGGATGATGGAGCTCACCCGCTTCGGCCACAACCACGCCCACCTGGCGATCCACCTCGAGGCACGCCGGTGGTCGGCGGGCCTGGACTACGACACGATCCACGACCGCGAAGCGGCCCGGATCCTCGCCGGGCTCAACATGAAGGCCCGGGCGATGGAGCCGGCGCAGTGCGCCCACCTTCCCGTGCCGCCTCCCGAGCTCCTGGCGCAGGTCGCCGTCTGATGCCCTCCCCCCTGCCTCCCGAGCCCGCGCCGCACCGATGATCGACCGACCGAAGCACACGGGGCGCGCGCTGCGGATCGCCCTCGTCAACCTGCGCTCGAACTCGAACGATTGGCACCATCTGATGATGGTCCCGCTCGGCCTCATGTACGTCTCCGCGGCGCTCAAGCGGGCCTTCGGCGACGAGGTGGAGGTGCGCCAGTTCGACATGATGACTCTGCCGTACCACACCGAGGGCTACGACAAGGTCCGCGCCTTCCTGGCGGAGGCCAATCCGGACGTGGTGGGCATCCGGGGCTTCACGACCCAGGCCGCCGAGTACCCGCTCGTCGCCGCCATGGCGAAGGAGGTCAATCCCGCCTGCATCTCGATCGCCGGGGGCCCCCACGCGAGCACGCGCTCCAAGACCCTCTTCGAGAGCGAGGCGATCGACTACGTCTGCGTCGAGGAGGGGGAGGAGACGGTGGTGGAGTTCGTCGGAAACCTCCTCGCCGGCCGCCCGCAGGAAGGGACGCTGGGCCTGGGTTGGCTCGATGGGGGCCAGATCCACTTCAATCCCCCGCGCCCCCTGATCCAAGACCTCGACGCCCTCCCGTTCCCCGACTACTCGATCATCGACCTCGACGCCTACCAGGGGCAGCTCGCGATGACCGACTTCCTGACTAAGGGGCGGTTCAGCTCGCTCTTCACGTCCCGCGGCTGCCCGTACCGCTGCGTGTACTGTCACGACAACTTCGGCAAGCGCGTACGATACCGGTCGGTCGAGAGCGTGATCGCCGAGATCGACTACCTGATGAGCGAGCACGGCGTCACGGATTTCCAGATCGTCGACGACATCTTCAACGCCAACAAGAAACGGGCGATCGCCATCTTCAACGAGGTGGTCCGGCGCGGCTGGAAGATCTGGTTCGCCTTCCCCAACGGCCTGCGCGGCGACCTCTTCGACGACGAGTTCGTCGCTGCCGCCAAGGAGGCGGGGGCCTATCACTGGGGGATCGCCGTCGAGACCGCGACCCCGCGGCTCCAGAAGCTCATCAAGAAGAACAACAAGCTCGATCGGGTCTTCGAGGCGATCGAGCTCTCCGACAAGCACGGCGTGTTCACGGCCACCTTCAACATGCTCGGCTTCCCCACGGAGACCGAGGACGAGATGATGGAGACCGTGAACTTCAGCCTGCGCTCGAAGGCCCACATCACGCACCTCTTCGTGGCCACTCCGTTCGAAGGGACCGAGTTCTTCGAGATGATGGTGGCCGCCGGCTACCAGCTCGACACCGGCCGCATCGGGCAGGGGGTGACGAACTTCGCCGCCGACAACACCGAGCAGGACTACGCCCTGGTGCCCCGCCCCCGGATCGAGGCGATCATGGTGGACGCGATTGGGCGCTTCCACTTCGACGCCCGGCGGATGCAGCGGATGATCGCCCTCACCGACTTCGGGCACAACCACGCCCACCTGGCGATGCACCTCGAGCGCCGGCGGTGGACCGCGGGTCTCGACTACGCCATCATCGCCCAGCGCGACCCCGCGGCGGCCCGCCAGCTCGCCTGGCTCAACTCGACCGCGAAGGCGCAGGAGCCCGAGCTGTGCAAGTACCTGCCGGATCCCCCCGCCGAGCTCCTGGCCGTGGCCGCGGGGCCGCCGGCAGCCTGAACCGGGGCGGGGATCCCCGCGGGGGCCGGCGGTGACCGGCTTCCGGCTCCGCGCGCCGCGGTGGTTCGGGGGGCGCCGAGCGCGGAGGTCCCTGGAGGAGGTCTTCACCCGGATCTGGGCGGAGAACCGCTGGCGCTCGCCGGAGACGCGCTCCGGCCCGGGCTCGAGCCTCGAGCGCACGCGGAGCGTGCGCGCCGCCCTGCCGGCGCTCCTCCGCCGGCTCGGCGTCCGGTCGCTCCTCGACGTCCCCTGCGGCGACTTCCACTGGCTGGCGGAGGTCGAGCTCGATCTCGAGAGCTACGTCGGGGCGGACATCGTCCCCGCCCTGATCGAGGAGAACCGCCGCCGGCACGGCCGGCCCGGACGCACCTTCCTGCGCCTCGACCTCACGCGCGACGACCTGCCGGCGGCCGACCTCGTCCTGTGCCGGGACGGCCTGATCCACCTCTCCTTCGCCGACGCCGCGCGGGCGGTTTCGCGGATGCGGGCCAGCGGCTCGACCTGGCTCCTCACGACGACCTTCCGCGCCCTGGCGCGGAACCGCGACAAGCCGAGCGGCCGCTCGCGGCTCCTGAACCTCGAGCGGCCGCCCTTCGGCTGGCCGCCGCCCGTCGAGGTCGTGCCCGAGGACGCCGCCGGCCGCCGCGCGATCGCCCACGCGAAGTCCCTCGGGCTGTGGCGGCTCGCCGCGCTGCCGTGAAGGGGGGACGGACCCCGTCCTCCGCGTAGGCGGCCTCGGTGAGCGCGGCCGGCGGGGCGTGGGCGAGCTCTTCCCGGGGCTGTTTGGCGCGGTCCGGTGCCTACCAGGACACGAGGATGCAGCTCGGGCAGCAGAGGCTCGCCGCCAGGCAGGCGAGCACGGCCGCCGCGCCCAAGAGCCTCGCCCGGCCGCGAGCGGTCGGATCTCGGCCGATCTTCTTCTTCGTCATGGGACATCCTCTCCGGGCCGGGGCCGCGGGGGGGAAGCGAAGAGCGTACGCCGCACACGGGGGCGCTCCCACCCCCTACCCCCCACCCACCCGGGGAGGACCGGCCGGCGCCCGGCGCGGTTTCCTCCCCTCTGCTTCGCCGGGCGCGACTTCCCCCCCTCCCTTCCTGCCGTTCGCTGTTCTCGCCCGGCCCGCGGGCCGCTACCTTCCCGCGATGCGGCGGATCTGCGTGTTCTGTGGCGCCCACGCGGGGGCGCGGCCGGCCTACGCGGAGGCGGCCCGGGAGCTCGGGACGCTCCTCGCCGCGCGGGGTCTCGGGCTCGTCACCGGGGGCGGCCGCGTCGGCCTCATGGGGATCGTGGCGGACGCCGCGCTCGCAGCCGGAGGAGAGGCGATCGGCGTCATCCCCCGGGCGCTGGTGGCGAAGGAGCTCGCCCACCCCGGCCTCTCCGAGCTCGTCGTCGTGGAGACCATGCACGCGCGCAAGGCGGCGATGCACGCGCTCGCCGACGCCTTCGTCACCCTCCCCGGCGGCATCGGGAGCCTGGAAGAGGCCCTGGAGGCCCTGGCCTGGCTCCAGCTCGACCTCCACCGGAAACCGGCCGGGATCGTGAACGTGGAAGGCTACTACGATCCGCTCCTCGCCCAGCTCGACCGCGCCGTCGCGGAGGGCTTCGTGCTCGGCCCCCAGCGAGAGACGATCGTCGTGGGGCCGACCCCCGCCGCGGTCCTCGACCGCTTCGCCGCCTGGCGTCCCCCCGCCACCTCCCTCTGGTAGGCTGTCCCATCCCATGCCCTCTTCCCGCCGTGCTCCGCCCCGGGCGGCCCGCGCCGGCGCCCTGCTCGT
>JBFMCU010000177.1:0-24320 GCA_040754415.1 Planctomycetota bacterium | reverse complement strand
CGGCCCTTCGCTCTGTTTCGTCCGACGGCGTCGGCGCAGCCGGTGGGGAACTCACACCCGCTCCATGGCCCCCGATCAGCCCTCAGCGCCCCAACCAGCTATCCGCCGAAGGCGGATTGAGTCCAACGGACCGGGGAGCATCCGCTCCGGTGGAACCGACCGCGACGGAATCGCCCCCCGCTGCCCCGGATTCGCCCGCCTTACTCCTCGCGTACGATCGCCGCCTCGGGAAAGGAGGCGATCGACGGAGACCGTTCGCCGCCCCCGTAGGTCGTCGGTTTCCGAGCGATCCAGCGCCGGCGGCTCCACGAGCTTCGACCCCAACCTGCCGAGCCATTTGCCGTAGGGATCGAGGTACGTTCCGGCCTAGAATCCCCGTGCGGCTTCGAATCCGGGCCAACCAGGCACCCGCCGCCCATGATGTCCGCCCAGGCGAGCAAGCAAGACCGTGCCTCCGACCACGATCTGCCCGAGTTCCGGGACCCGCCCCTCGCGGAGGTCGTTCTGGGCATCCAGTTCGATCCCCTGGTCGGCATGGCCGCCGCGCACATGGACGCGATTTGGGAGTTGTTTCGCCAGACCTTCCCCCGGACCGAGGACCGGCAGCCGCTGCTCGCGACCTTCGAACGATTCGATCCCCCACCGGAGCCGGGCGCGGTCCAGTGGAATCTGGATCTGTTCGCTCGCCCGTCCCTTCCGCGCTGTTGGTTCATCAACGATTCCGGCGACGAGCTGCTCCAGCTTCAGCAGGACCGATTCCTCCACAACTGGCGCAAAGTCAAGTCCCAGCCAGAATACCCTCGCTACGCGCATCTGCGGCAGAGCTTCGAGGAGGAGGTGGAGGCCCTTCGCCGATTTGCAGCTCACAACGGGATCGGAGTTGTCAAACCGAACCAGTGCGAGATCACGTACATCAACCACATCGTCGCGGGCGCGCACTGGCGCGAGCACTGGCAGGCGGCACGGGTATTCCGGCCGCTGGCGGATGCCGATGCCGGACCGTTCTCCGCACGGCCCGAACACGTGCGGTGGGAGACGGCCTTCGTGATGAGGGAGGACGATGGCGAACCACGCCGCCGTCTCCATGTCTCGGTGGTCTCCGGATTCATCCAGGAAGGAGGCGCGCCGATGTTCGCCATGACCCTGACGGCGCGAGGGGCCCCGATCTGCGATGAGCTGACCGACATCATGGGCTTCCTCGATCTCGGGCACCGCTGGATCGTGCGCAGTTTCGCGGACTTGACGACGGAAGCCATGCACGCCGCATGGGGGAGGAAGACGAGGTGACTCCGACCATCGATGCCATCGCCCGCACTCCAGTCCGCAGCGAACCCCCGCTGGGGATCTCGGCGAGCGAGTGGCGTCGCCCAGCATCAGCCACGGCCGGAGACGATGGTGGCACGGTCTCCAACACCGAGGAGTCCGAGCGAGAGATTCGCGGTGCGCACCAGATGCGCGATGCCCTGCGTGCCGCAGTGCGCCAGCGACTGGAATCGCTGCTCCGGTTGGCCCCCGGATGGGACTCCTATGGTGCGCCGCCGATCTCCTGGCGTGCGGTGGAGAGTGCCGTCCGTCTCTTGGTCTCGTTGCGAAGCCACCCCCCGCCGAGCGTGGTCCCCACCGCAGAGGCCGGTGTGCAGCTCGAATGGCACCAAGGCGACATCGATATCGAGCTCGAATGCTCCCCATCCGGGCACGCACACCTGTTCGCCGAAGACATCGGCTCGCGGCGGCAGGAAGAGCGGTGGGTCGTCCCGGGACACCCGGCGATCGACGCCTGGCTCCGTCGCATCGGCGCTCCGCATTGATCGGCTCGGTCCAAGGTGATCTTCCAGCCCGATGATCGGACGGTCCTCGATATGGATCCCCTCTGAAGGCGGATCCCCCCGATTCACTTCGTTCCCGACGGAGAGGGCGGCAGGCGCCTGAGCTCGGCTGCCTTCAGCAACAGCAGGGGCACTACCTCCATGTCGGTGACCCTCGGGCGCGACGCGCAGGAAGCCGGCATCACCCCCGAGCTCGCCCTCGCGCGTTTCCCGGGCTTCGGGCTCTCCACGCTTCAAGCCATCGTGTGCCGCCAACTCGATCAGACCATCGCTCGCGATGCGACGAGGGACGATCCCCATCATGCGCTCGTGCAGGGCGAGAAGCCCCCGCGAGTCCGGCGTGCTCTATCCCGCAGCGCGCACCTGCTGGTCGCGCCGTCCGAAGGCACCGGACGAGCATTCCACATCGACACGGGCCGCCGGGCCTTGTCTCCTCACTCCTCGCGTACGATCACCCGCTCGGGGATCTCGTTGCGGTCGCCCTCGCTCCAGGGGAAGTGCGCGGCGAGGACCTCCGCCGCGCTCGCCACGCCGGCGAGCAGGCCGGACCGCAGCGAGCCGGCCGCGATCCCGTCGAGCACGGCGCGGACCGTGCCGCTCCAGCGGTCCGGCTCGACGCAGGCGTCGATGCCCTCGTCGGCGACCACGACGGTCCGGTGCTCGAACAGGCTCACGAAGAGCAGCACGCCCGTCCGCCCCTCGGTGCGATGCAGTCCGTAGCGGTAGAACTCCTGGAAGGCCTGTTCCTCCGCCATCTCCGTGGCCCGCGCCTCGCTCACGAAGGCCCGCCGATAGCCGGGCAGGAGGACGGCGAGCCCGTAGCCGGCGGCGCCCAGGATCGCCTGGGCGGCGAGCAGGACGACAGGCCGATCCCAGGGGAGCCAGGGGGCGAGGACCGCGGAGCCGAGTAGGACGACGACGAGGGAAGAGAGCCAGGCCGCGCCGGGGTGGCGATCGGAGCGCTCGACGACGACCGGGAGGATCTCCCCCACCGTGCGCCGCTCGGCGTCGGCGAGCGCGCTCCGGATCGCCGCCATGTCGGAGGGCTCGAGCGCGTCTGCGGCGCGGTAGCGGCGGTGGCGCAGGAGACCGCGGACGAGGAGGAAGAGGAAGATCGCGAGGAGGAGAGCGGCGCCGAGCCGGCCGGCGATCGCGAGCCAGGCGGTCGGGTCCGCGTGGCCGGCCGCCTCCCATCCCTCGCCGGACGGATCGAGCATCGATTCGCGCATCACCAACCTCCCGAGGCGCCGCCGCCGGAGAAGCCTCCGCCGCCGCCGAACCCGCGGAAGCCACCCCCGCCCCATCCCCCGCCCCCCAGCCGGCCGCCGCCGCTCCGGGAGCCGTGCGCCATGCTGGCGAGGAGGAGCCAAGGCAGGATTCCTCCGGCCCCGGCCCCGCGGCGGCGGCGCCGGAAGAGGAGGGAGAGGACGACGAGCAGGAGCACCACGCTGAAGCAGCCGCCAAGAGCACCCTGCGCGCTCTGGCCGCCGCTGCTGCGACGGAGTGGGCCGTAGTCGCCGCCGATCGCGGCGTGGATCGCCCGGATCCCCTCGTCCAGGCCGCCTGCGTAGTCCCCCGCCCGGAAGCGGGGGGTGATGACGTCGCGAAGGATGCGCCCGCAGATCGCGTCGGGGAGATCGCCTTCGAGACCGCGGCCGACCTCGATCCGGAGCTGTCGCTCGTCCCGGGCGACCAGGAGGAGAGCGCCGTCCTGCTTCCCTTCCCTCCCGATCCCCCACGCGCGGCCCACCTCCAGGGCGAAGCGCTCGACGGACTCGCCGCCAAGGTCGGGAACGGTGAGTAGGGCGATCTCGTGCCCGGTGCCGGTCCGGTAGGACTCCATCTGCGCCTCGAGGGCCGTTTCCTCCGGCGGCGCGAGCAGATCGGCGAGGTCGGTCACCCAGCCGTCGTTCGGCGGGACCTCGACCTCGGCGGCGAGGGCCAGGACGGCGACGGCGAGGAAGGGGAGCACGGCGGGGCTACTCCTCGCCGGAGAAGTCGATCGCCGGCCGCTCGCGGCGGCCCTTGTCTTCGAAGGCGAGCTGGGGCATCGGCCCGTACCGCAGGGCGCTCGCCACGAGGTTGCCGGGGAACCGCTTGATCGCGACGTTGTAGTCCTGCACGGCGTCGATGTAGTCCCGCCGGGCGACGGCGAGGCGGTTCTCCGTGCCCTCGACCTGCGCTTGCAAGTCGCGATAGGCTTCGGTCGCCTTGAGCGCGGGGTAGTTCTCCACGGCGACCAGGAGGCGCGAGAGGGCGCCGCCGAGCTTCTCCTGGGCCTCGAGGTAGCGTTGAACCGCGGCGGGATCCCGCGCGGCATCGGCGGGGAGTTGCAGCCGGCCCACGGAGGCGCGCGCCTCGGTGACGGCTTGGATCGTCTCCTGCTCGAAGTCGGACGCGCCCTTCACGACCTCGACGAGCTGGGGGATCAGGTCGAAGCGGCGCTGGTACTGGTTGTCGATCTCGGTGAGCCGGGCCGCCGCGGCCTCTTCCTTCGTGACGATCGTGTTGTACGTGCCGGCGAGGCACCCGCCGAGGGCGAGCGCCAGGACCCCCAGGGCGAGGATCGCGACCAGACAACCCCGCATCATGCCGCCGCGGCGCGCCGGGCGGGAAAGGCGGGGGGCGGAGCTCGAACGGATCATGACGGCTCTCCTTAGGCTCTGTTCTACTACCTTCGAGATTCTTCGCGACCCGCGGAGAATCTCGAAGGTAGTAGAACAGTCGTTGCTGGCCCAACCTCTGACGAGGTTGGAGCTCGCGCGGGCCGCGCCGGCCCACGCCAGCGTGGGTTGCGGGCGTCAGCCCGCGCTATGGAACGGGCCCGCGCCCGGCGGGCCAGGGAGGCGATGCTATGGCGAGCACGCCGGGATCTTCACGGAAACCCCGCTTTCCCGGGCCGGCGGGCGGCGGGCAGTCACTCCCGCGGAAGGGCCGCTGGCGAGTCCGCGAGCAGCCAGGCGAGGGCCGCGATCGCGGCGGCGCCGAGGTGGAGCTCGCGGCGGCTCACGCTCTCGATCGTGTCGTGGGCCGAGTGGTGGACGTCGAAGTAGCGCTGGCCGTCGGGCAGGAATCCGATGAGGGGCACACCGAGGCGGCCCAGGGGCCCGATGTCCGCCCCGCCCCCGCCCGGGACGACCTTCTCCGCCCCCGTCTCGGCGAGGAGCGCCGCCGCCTCGCGCAGGGCGGCGAGCCCCGCCTCGCCGGCGCTGGTCGTGAAGCCGCGGGGGAGGAACCCGCCGCGGTCGGACTCGAGGGCCGCCACGTGGCGATCCGCCTCGCCGGCGTGATCCCGCGCGTAGGCGCGGCCGCCGGCGAGGCCGTTCTCCTCGTTCATGAAGAGGACGACGCGGATCGTGCGGCGGGGGCGCAGGCCGAGCGCCCGCAGTAGTCGCACCGCCTCGAGGGAATGGACGCAGCCGGCCCCGTCGTCGTGGGCGCCCTGCCCCACGTCCCAGGCGTCGAGATGGGCGCCGAGGAGCACGATCTCCTCCGGCCGCTCCGCGCCGCGAAGCTCGCCGACGACGTTGAAGGACGGCGCGGGATCGCGCCAGGCGCAGTCGAGCTGGAGACGCACGCGGACGGTCTCCCCGGCCGCGAGGAGGGCGGCGAGGCGATCGGCGCTCCGGGTGCCCACGGCCGCGGCCGGCACGCGGGGAACGCCGTCCTCGTAGCCCATCGCCCCGGTGTGGGGCACGTCGTCGTGACGCGTCGTGATGGAACGTACGAGGGCCGCCACGCCCCCGGCCCGGGCCGCCTCGACGGCGCCCCGCGCGCGCTGGTCCACGGCGCCGCCGTAGCCCGCGAAGGGGTCGCGCTGCGTCTCGTCGAGGGGGCGGTCGAAGAGGACGATCCGGCCCGCCGCTCCGCCGCCGAGCGCCCGCAGCCCCTCGAAGCGCTGCAAGAGGACGACCTCGGCCTCGAGACCCTCCGGGGGGGTGGCGACGCTGCCGCCGAGGGCGAGGACGGCGAGCTCCTCGCCCGCGAGCCGGGCCGGCGCGGTGAAGGCGAGCCGCGCGAGCGAGCCGCGCTCCCAGCAGGGGACCGTGCAGGGCTCGAGCCGCACGTTCTCGAGGCCGATCTCCACCATCCGCTCGCGCGCCCACTCGACGGCCCGCGCGGCGCCGGGGGAGCCGGCGAGCCGGTGGGGGGCGGCGGCGCAGAGGGAGACGAGCAGGTCGTAGGCCCGGCCGCGCGCGAGGGACTCGTCGAGGATGCGCGTCACCTCCGCGCGGCGGGTCGCGAGGGGGTTCTGGGGCGCGTCCGGCGGGGAGCGGCGGGCGGGATCCCGCGGGGCGCCGGGGAGCACCGCGAGGAGTGCACCGAGAAGGAGGGAGGATTCCCCGAGAAACCGGGCAACCGAGCGGGCCGGGGCGCGGTCCGGAGCGGCGGATCCCCGGGTGGTCGGGGGCCGGTGGCGGGTGGAGCGCACCCTACGGCCAGACCTCGAGGCTCGCCACGACCTCTCCCGTTCCGTCCTCGGTCACGGTGATCGAGAGCTTCTCCGAGAACCCGGTCTGGGTGAGCTCGAGGGCGTAGCTCGCGCCAAGGCGGGCTAGGAAGGAGAGCGTGTAGGGGGTGCCGGCCTTGGGCTGGCCGAAGCCGCGGGCCCGGCCGGCGAGGACCCGCTGGCCGGGCAGGAGGGCGAGCTTCGCGCCGGATTCGCCCTCCACGGGGCGCCCGTCCACCGCCTCGACGGTGACGTAGATCCCCTTCGCGTAGTAGGTCACCTCGAGCACCGCGACCTCGGCGCGGTCCCGTTCCGGTCCCGCGTAGGCCGGCGTCGCGCCGCAGGCGGCGGCGAGCGCCGCGCCCGCGGCGAGCGCGACGACCGCCGCTCCCCAGAATCGCATCATCGAAGCGCCTCCGTCCCTTCCGTCCGCCTCACGACCCGAACACCCCGCGCATCTGGGCGAGGACCTGGCGCAGGCGCGCCGCGTCCCCACCCCCCACCTCGGCGGTCGCCCAGCCGGTGAAGCCGATCTCGACCAGCGCGGCGCGGACCGCCGGCCACTCGATGTCGCCCTGGTCGATCTCCGTCCACCCCTTCTCGCGGTGGTAGCCCTTCACGTGCAGCTTGACGATGCGCCGGCCGAGCGTGCGCACCCAGCCGTCCACGTCGGCGTACTTGCGATGGTTCCCGAGGTCGAGGTAGACGCCCACCCACGGGCTCGCGATCTCGTCCACGTAGGCCGCCAGCCGGTCCGCGGTCTGCCCCACCGGCCCTTCGGGGTCGTAGCAGAAACCGTTCCAGACGTTCTCGACGAGGATCGGGATGCCCAGCTCGGCGGCGAGGGGCAGGACGCGGCGGATGCCGGCGACCGAGCGCTCCCACGCCGCTTCGTGGGTCACTTCCCCCCCCACGACGCAGGGGACGAGCAGCACGCCGCTCGCGCCGTACGTCTTCGCCCCGCGGATCGCGGCCGCGAGGCCCCGTACGCCCTTCTCGCGCTCGGCGGGATCGGCGTGGGAGAGGGTGCTCTTCCAGTGCACGGAGTCCACGACGCTGTGCACCGGCAGCCCGCTCTCGCGCACGGCGGCCGCCACCTCCGCGTCGGGGAACGAGTTCGGACAGTCCATCTCGACGCCGTCGAACCCGACCTCCCGGGCGAGGCGGAGCTTCTCCACCAGCGATCCGCCGGCCTCGATCATCCCGAGGCCCAGGGCGAGCTTAAGATCGAGCTCCCGTCTCATCGTGGTTCCTCCCGTCCGCGGCGCGGGACGCGCGCCGGCCGCTCCGGCGATCCACCCCGCGGCCACCGCGGCGCCGGTGCCGCGGAGGAGGGTCCGGCGATCCATCGGCATGGCGATCGCTCCTAGAAGAACGTGGTCGTGCCCGGGATGGCCACCGGCTCGAGCGGGCAGTCGCCGAGCGCGCACTCGGCCGGCCCGAGCGTCTCCTGGGAGCCCATCGCCTGCTCCCAGGTGATCGTCTGGCCGGTGTAGGCCGCCATCCGGGTCATGATCGCGAGCATCGTGCTCTGGGCCATCCACGGGCCGTCGTTGATCGGCGTGCGGGCGCGGATCGAGGCCATGAGCTCGTCGAGCTCGGTCTGGTACATCTGGCCCGAGTGCCCGGGCATCTTCTCCGACACCCAGGCGTAGTCGCCCTGGGTGCGGTGCTGGTCGGCCCACGGGTTGACGTCCGCCCACCCGTTCGCGCCGAAGTAGTAGGACTTGTTCTCCCCCGAGCAGCGCGGGATCTGGCGGCACTGGTGGAAGCCCTTCACGCCGCCGGGATAGTCGAACGTGGCCCCGAAGTGGTCGTAGATGTTGCCGCTGCCCTCGCCGCTCCGCGCCTGGCGGCCGCCGATCGCGGTGACGCTGAGCGGCGGCACGTCCTGGAAGGCCCATGACATCATGTCCAGGCTGTGGATCGCCTGCTCGACGATGTGGTCGCCGGAGAGCCACAGGACCTGCTGCCAGTTCCGCAGGTGCCACTCCATCTCGGTCCATCCCTCGCGGCGCGCGTTGTAGTGGAGGGGGCCGGTGTTGTACGTCGTGTGGATGGCGCGGAGCGGACCCAGGACGCCGCGGTGGAGCTCGGCGTTTAGGGCGCGCATGAGCGCGTTCCGCCGCCAGCAGAACCCCGCGACGACGGAGAGCCCCTTCTCTTCGGCCTGCTTCGCGGCCGCGATCACCCGCCGGACCCCCGGCGCGTCGACGGCCATCGGCTTCTCGGTGAACACGTGCTTCCCGGCGGCGATCGCCGCCTCGAGCTGCGCCGGCCGGAAGTACGGCGCGGTGGCCAGGATCACCACGTCGACTCCGCTCGCGAGGAGCTTCTGGTAGGCGTCGAAGCCGGCGAACAGGTGCGCGGGCGGCACCTGGATCCGATCGGCGCCCTCTTCCCCCATCTCCGCCTTCAGGGCGTTCAGGCTCGCCTCCACCTTGTCGGGAAACAGATCGGCGAGAGCGGTGAGGACGACGGTGCCGTTCTCGGCGCTCAGGGCCTGGGCCGCCGCACCGGTGCCTCGCCCGCCGCAGCCGACGAGCCCGACCTTGAGGACATCGGGATCCTGGGCCGGGGCGGCCCGTCCCGGCCGCGCCAGCAGGACGGGCGCTGCCGCCGCCGCGGAGCCCTGGAGGAATCCCCGGCGGGTCGGCCCGCGGCCCCGGAGCGGATTCGACTCTCGATTCGCCGTGCTCGTCATCGCGATCTCCTGGCAGGAATGGTCGGTCGGAGAGTGGGGAGGAGGCGGCGAGTCTACGCCGGGCCCCCTCGCTCCTCCATCGCCCGCCCTACTCTCCCCGGGGGAAGGGCTCGCACAGGACGCGGAAGCCGGCGAAGGGTCCGTCGGAGAGCCACCAGGGGCTCTTGGGGACCTGGGGATCGGTCGCGTTCCAGGCCCGGACGGGCACCGCGCGGGCGAAGCTCGTCGCGTCCGGGTGGCGGTCGAGGTACGAGCCGCCGCGCAGCACGTGCTTGCCCTCCGCCGTCGTGCACCACTCCGCGACGTTGCCGTACACGTCGTGGAGGCCCCAGGGGTTGGGGTGCTTCTGGCCGACGGGATGGGTCACCTCGCTCGCCGAGAGGAGGAACCAGGCGTGCTCCTTCAGCTTCTCGCGCTCGTCGCCGAACCACCAGCGCCCGGTGGCCCGCGGCGTGCCGGCCCGAGCGGCCCATTCCCACTCGGCCTCGCTCGGCAGGCGGTAGGTCCGGCCGGTCCTCGCGGAGAGCCAGCGGCAGTACGACTCGGCTCCCTGCGACGAGATGGAGATCGCCGGGTATCCGGCGTGCCCGAAGCCGCGATCCGTCAGGATGTACGGCGTCGTGGGGCGCGTGACGCCGTCGGGCCCGACCTCGGCCGGCGTCTCCAGGTCCAGGCGGTAGACGAGGGCGTCGTAGAGATCCCAGGTCACCTCGACCTTGCCGAGGTAGAAGGGACCGACCTCCACCGTGGCGATCTCGCCCGGCCCCGCGGTGCCCGCCGCGGGCGGGAGCTCCACGTCCACCCGTCCGCCGGGGATCGGCACCATCTCGAAGGAGAGCGTGGTCCCCGGGATCGCTTGCGTGAAGGGATTCGGCTCTCCCTCCGTCGCGGCCCCCAGGAGCGCGAGGAGGCCGAGGAGCGGTCCGAGGCTGGTCATGGGGCGAGGGAGGGTCGAGGACGGCGGGGAACGCCCGCAGTATAGGTCTCCCCGCGCCGATCTGCGCCCTCTCGGAGCGGGCGGACGGCGCCTTCAGCAGGCCACTTCCATGGCCGCGGCGGCCTGGTCGCGCTTGTCGCGCCGGTCGCGGCGGGTCGCCAGGCGCGCGAGCATCGGCAGGAGCTTCGGCGCGCCGCACCAGACCAGGAAGCCATCCGTAGCCGTCCGGGCCACCTTGCGCACCGGCGCCGGCAGCTTCTCGATGCGCTGGTAGTGCTTGACGAGCACCTTGAAGTGCGCCTGGAACATCAGGACCTGCGCGCGGGAGATGCTCGCCTGCTCGAGGGCCGTGTCGACGAAGTAGTCGGTGACGACGCGGTCCTTGGCCCACAGGTCCTCCTTCGTCACCAGGTCGTAGAGCGGCGTTCCCTCGTAGGGATAGAAGATCGAGTGCTGGATGAATTCCGGATCGATCACCGCGTTCAGCTTGATCGTCTCCAGCACCTGCGACGGCGTCTCGTGGGGCGAGCCGACGATGTTGTAGGACATCACCTGGATGCCCTTGCGCTTGAACTTCAGGAACGACTCGACCAGTTTCTCGTTCGATAGGCGCCGGTTGAGGATCGCGTTGCGCACGCCCTCGTTGCCCGCCTCGATCGCCATGTGTATGCGCACGCAGCCCGCCGCGGTCAGGGTGTCCACCATCCAGTCGTCGACCAGGTTCGGGCGCATGTTGCAGCCGAAGGGCTTGCCGATCTCCCGCTTGTAGAGGGGCGCGAACTCCTTCAGCCAGCGTTTCGAGACCCCGAAGATGTCGTCCTCGAAGAAGAACGCCTGGACCTGGGGGAATCGCTGCTGGTAGGCCTTGATCTCGGCGATGAAGCGCGGAACGTCCTTGAAGCGCACGAACTTGCCCTGGTCCTTGGAGGCCTCGATCAGGGCGACGTTGCAGCAGTAGGCGCAGTCGTAGGGGCAGCCGCGGCTGCCCATCAGGATGCCCACCTGCTCGCGGATGACCATCAGGCGGGAGAAGTGGTGGTAGATCTCCCAGTCCGGCAGGGGCTGCTCGTTCAGGTTGGTCAGCGGCGCGGGCGGGCCCTTGCGCACCGCCGCTTCGCCGTTGCGCCACCAGATGCCGGGCACGCCCTCCGGCGTGCGGCCCCCGTCCAGGGCGCTCGCCAGGGCCGCCAGCGGCAGCTCGCCGTCGCCCTTGCAGATCATGTCGATGCCGGGCGTCGAGATCGCGTCGTCCGCCGATAGCGTGGGGTGCATGCCCCCGACCAGGGTGGGGAAGCCGAAGATCGCCTTCAGAGCCGGCGCCCACTTGCGCACGTGGGAGTACTGGTTCGTGGTGGCCGAGAACGCGAGCAGCGTCTGGCCGTTCTCCGCCTGGTTCACCCGGATCCAGGAGACGATGTCCTCCTCGGGCAGCTCGTGGTGGACGTGGAGCAGCTCGCAATCGTGCCCGGCGGCCTTCGCGGCGGCCGAGAGGGTTGCGATGCCCTCGTAGTAGTAGCCCGACCACGTGGGGTCCGGGCTGACCATGTCCGGGTAGATGAAGAGGATCTTCAACGCGGGAGGGCTCGTGGTGCGGGCGGCGCCGGAGGCGTGGACGGAGGGGGGACGGGCGCACCGCTACGGGAAAAGATACCAGCTCCCGTGCGCGTCCGGCATCGCCACTGCCCCGTGTCGTTCCCCATCGGGGAGCTTTCGGGCGGTCCCGGATCCGATCCGAAGCCGTTCGGCACGGGGCCCTCGATTCCCGGAGCTCCCGTGGGCCACGGCGCCGAGCGATGGCCAAGGCACATCAGCATCGGAAAGACAAGAGGGAGGCTGCTCGCGATCGTCCGCCAGGCACCGAACGGTCTCGGGGGAGGGAGCCGGTCCCGGCGGGAACCGATGCTTCGCCTCGATCTCGATGCGGAGCGCGATTCCCGGTATGGTCGGCGCCCCGAGGAGCACGAGGATGCGGGCGAGCGAATCGACACGGGCCGGGCGAGGGAGGAAGGTCGGCAGCGGGCGGGGGGCCGGCGCGGCCGCGGTTCTGGCGCTCCTCGCCGGAGCGCTCCGTGCCGCCGGATCGGCTCCGGAGCTGGAACGCCACGAGTACCGGCGCGTGGTCATGGGCTCCCAGGCCCGGATCGTGCTCTACGCGGAGAGCGAGGAGATCGCCCGCACCGCGGCGGCGGCGGCCTTCCAGCGGATGATCGAGCTGGACGACCTCCTCACCGACTACCGCCCGAGCGAGCTGACGCGGTTGGGCGACGCCGCCGGGGGGCGGCCGGTCGCGGCGAGCCCCGATCTCGTGCGTATCCTGCTCCTCTCGCGCGAGGTCTCCGCGGCGAGCGAGGGCGCCTTCGACGTGACCGTGGGCCCCCTGACGAAGCCCTGGCGGGAGGCGATGCGGACCGGCGTGCTCCCCGCCCCCGCGGTGATCGAGGCGGCGCGCGCCTGCGTCGGCTGGCCGGACGTGGAGATCGACGCGGAGGCGGGAACCGTCCGGCTCGCGCGACCCGGCATGCGGCTCGACCTCGGCGCGATCGGCAAGGGCTATGCCGGCGATGCGGCCCTCGCGGTCCTCGAGGCGCACGGCGTGACCCGGGCGCTCGTCGACGTCGGCGGCGGGATCGTGCTCGGCGATCCCCCGCCGGACCACACCGGCTGGAGCGTGGCGGTGCGCACCGGAGCGGAGGGGGCGGAGCCGGTCCTCGTGCTCGCCGGGGAGGCGGTGGCGACCTCCGGCGACATCGAGCAGCACGTCGTCGTCGACGGCGTGCGCTACTCCCACATCCTCGATCCGCGCACCGGGCGCGGGCTCACCGGGAGCGAGTGCGTCACGGTGATCGCTCCCACCGGCGCCCTCGCCGATGCCCTGGCGACGGCGGTGAGCGTGCGGGGGATCGCGGCGAGCGAGGCGCTGCTCGCGCGCTTCGGGGCCCGGGTGCCACCCGAATCGTCCCCGCCGACCCTCCGCGCGGGGGAAGGCGGCTGGATCGAGCTCTTCGACGGGGCAAGCCTCGCCGGGTGGACGCCCCGCGGCGGCCGCTACGACGGGGAGGCGGCGTGGACCGTCGAGGACGGGGCGATCACCGGGCGCGTGGGGCCGGGCGGCGCGGGCGGGCTCCTCTACACGGAGGGAGAGCACACGAGCTTCGAGCTGGAGGGCGAGGTTCGCCTCGACGCCCCCTTCGACTCCGGCCTCTTCTTCCGCATGGTGCCGCCGGAGGGCGGGAAGGGCTTCCAGGTCACCCTCGACGACCGGCCGGATGGCGAGATCGGCGGGATCTACTCCGATGGGTGGCTCGAGCATTGCGCGGCGGGCCGAGCGGCGTGGCGACCGAACGACTGGAACCGCCTCCGCGTGCGCTGCACGGGCTTCGATCCGCGGATCGAGGTCTGGTTGAACGGCGCGGCGGTCACCGACTTCGCGCTCCCTGCCGGCACGGGGGGCTTCGCCCCGCGCGGGCGGATCGGCGTGCAGGTGCACGGCGATCGCGACGATCCGCCGGAGAACGCGGCGCGCTTCCGCCGCCTGCGCCTGCGCGAGCTCCCCCTCTTCGGCGCCGAGCTCTTCGCGCCCGTTTCTCGCGAGCACCCCGAGATCCTGCAGCTCACCCCGCGGGCGCGGGAGGCGGGCTGGAAGCCGCTCTTCGACGGCCAGAGCCGGGCGGGATGGCAGAGCGCGGGCCAGCCCGACCGCTTCCGCGTGGAGGAGGGCGAGATCCGGATCTCCAGTCTCGGTCCGGACGGGTACCTGGCGACGATCGCCGACTACGACGATTTCCGCCTGCGCCTCGACTTCCGCGTGCCGCGGGCCGGGAACAGCGGCGTCTTCCTGCGCGCCGCCCGCGACGGATCGAACCCGGCGACTTCGGGGTGCGAGGTGCAGATCCTGGACGATCTCCACTGGGAGGAGGAGACCGGGAGCCGGCTCGAGCCCTGGCAGCTCGCGGGCAGCCTCTACGGCGCCCTGCCCCCCGGGAATCGCGGCGCGCTGCACGCCCCCGGCGAGTGGAACACCCTCGAGATCCTCTGCCAGGGGGCGCGCCTCGCCGCCGCCCTGAACGGGATCCCGCTCTACGACGTCGATACCGCCGCGCTCGTGCCGGTCCTCGGGCCGCCCTTCGCCCGCCGCGCGCGGTCCGGATTCATCGGCCTGCAGGCCCATTCCTCGCCGCGGGCAGCGCCGAACGAGTCCGTGTGCTTCCGCAACATCTTCCTCCAGGAGCTTTGACACCGGTGCAACGCCCCATGTCCATCCATCTCCGTTCCCTCGTCCTCGCCGCTGCCCTCGCGCTCCCCGGCGCGGATGGGCCGCTCCCCGTCCACTACGAGCTCCGCGTGCGCATCGCCCCGGAGGAGCACCGCCTCGTCGCGGAGGCGGCGATCACGAACGTCCCGCTCGAGGCGGGGACGGCCACCTTTCGGCTCGCGCGCGAGCTCGCGGTGCGCGGCCTCGACCCCGGCCTGGAGGTCGTGGCCGTCGTCGAGGGGGAATCGGCCGCGACGGCCTCGGGGGAGGGCGGCGGGCCGCTCGCCGTGACGGCGTGGCAGGTGCGGCGGCGCGACGGCGCGCCGCTCGCGCCGGGCGCGGCGATCCGCCTTGCGTTCGAGGGGATCGTCCACCATCCGCTCGAGAGCGAAGGCGAGGAGTACGCGCGCAGCTTCGCCCAGTCGTCGGGCCTCATCGACGAGCAGGGGGTCGTGCTGAGCGGCAGCACGTGGTGGATCCCGGCGTTCGCGGATCGCCTCCTCACCTTCGAGCTCGCCGTCGACCTGCCGGCCGGCTGGGACGCGGTCAGCCAGGGTGCGCGCACCCGGCACGAGCTCGTCGCGGGGGCGGGCGGCGGCGAGCGGCGCGCGGTCGCCTGGTCGTGCCCGCACCCGATGGAGGAGATCTACCTCGTCGCCGCGCCCTTCCACGCCTACGCGCGCGAGGCCGGCCCCGTCGCGACCTACGCCTTCCTGCGCGAAGCGGACGAGGCCCTCGCCAACCGCTACCTCGACGTGACCGGGCAGTACATCGACATGTACGGCCGGCTGATCGGGCCCTATCCCTTCGCCAAGTTCGCCCTCGTCGAGAACTTCTGGGAGACGGGCTACGGCATGCCGTCGTTCACCCTGCTCGGGCCCACGGTGATCCGGCTGCCGTTCATCCTCCACTCCTCCTATCCCCACGAGATCCTGCACAACTGGTGGGGGAACGGCGTCTACGTCGACTGGGAGTCCGGCAACTGGTGCGAGGGGCTGACCGCCTACCTCGCCGACCATCTGATCAAGGAGGGGCGCGGCGAGGGGGAGGCGTACCGCCGCGACACGCTCGACAAGTACCGGAGCTACGTGGGGAGCGCGAAGGACTTCCCCCTGACCCAGTTCCGCTCGCGCCACTCCTCCTCCACGGAAGCGGTCGGCTACGGCAAGACGCTCATGCTCTTCCACATGCTGCGCCGGCGCATGGGGGACGAGGCGTTCTCCCGCTTCCTGGGTCGGGTCTACACGGAGGGGCTCTTCCGCCGCGCCTCCTTCGCCGATCTGGCGGCGACCGCTTCCGCCGTGGCGGGCGAGGACCTGGGCGCCTTCTTCCGCCAGTGGGTGGAGCGCACCGGCGCGCCGTTCCTCGCCGCGACCTTCCTCCCGGCGGCGGGCGGCGCCGGGGAGCTCGTTCTGCGCCAGACGCAACCGGAGGAGCCGTACGATCTCGCCGTGCCGATCGCCGTCACCCGCGAGGGGCGGGGCGAGGCCGAGGAGCAGGTAGTGGTCTTCGCCGGCCGCGAGGCGCGCGTGCGGCTCGGCGGCGACCCGCCCGTCGCGCGGATCGACGTCGATCCCCGCTTCGACGTCTTCCGCCGGCTCCACCGCGAGGAGATCCCCCCGACGCTGGGCGGGCTGTTCGGGGCGGAGCAGGTCACCCTCGTCGTCCCCGACGCCGGCCGCGATCCGCTCGCCGCCGATTGGCTCGCGTTCGCCGAGGGATGGCGGGCGAGCGCCGCGGAGGGCCTCGCGATCGTGCGGGCCGGCGAGATCGATGCGCTCCCCGCCGGGCGCTCCGTCTGGATCCTCGGGGCGGAGAACCCGTGGCGCGAGGCGATCCGCCCCGCCCTCGCCGCGCGCGGCGTGGAATCGGCTCCCGCCGGCGGGGACTGCTTCGCCTACGCCGTGCGTCACCCCGCCGGCCCGGAGCACACCGTGGGGTGGATCGGCGGCGGCACGGCGGCCGCACTGCCGGGGCTCGCTCGCAAGCTCCCCCACTACGGCAAGTACTCGTTCCTGCGCTTCACGGGGGACGAGCCGACGAACGTCGAGAAGGGGCAGTGGAGCGGGGCTGCCTCCCCGCTCGTGTGGATGGCGCGGCCGGCGGTCGAGCCGAGCGGGCTGGCGCCGCGCGCGCCGCTCGCCGTCCTCGCCCCCGTCTTCGACGAGGAGGCGCTTCGCGCGCATGTCGCCTTCCTCGCCGCTCCCGAGCGGGAGGGGCGCGGCGCCGGGAGCGCCGGGCTCCGCGCGGCTGAGGAGCACGTCGCCCGCGCTCTGGCGGCGGCCGGCCTCGAGGGCGGGGCGCCCGATGGCGGCTTCGTCGCCGCGTGGGACGAGCCGGGCGGCCCGGACGGGCGGCCGGTCCGCCTGGCCAACGTGATCGGCGTGCTGCCCGGCACGAATCCCGCGTTTGCCGGGCAGTCCGTCGTCGTAGGCGCCCACTACGACCACCTCGGGATGGGTTGGCCGGACGTGCACGCCGGCGACAAGGGCAAGCTGCACCCGGGGGCCGACGACAACGCCTCCGGCGTGGCGGCGCTCCTGGAGCTCGCGCGCAGCTTGGGCGGCTCCTACCGGACGCCGCGCACGATCGTCTTCGTGGCCTTCGGGGGCGAGGAGTGGGGCCGCAAGGGCTCGCTCCGTTACCTGGCGACGATGGAGCGCTGGCCGGCGGCGAAGATCCACTCCATGGTGAACCTCGACACGGTGGGCCGGCGCGCCGGCCGGCCGCTCACCCTCCTCGGCACGGGCACCGCGACCGAGTGGATGCACTTCGCCTTCGGCGTCGGCTTCGAGACCGGAGTCAAGTACACGCTCGTCCCCGACGATCCCGGCGGCAGCGACCAGAAGAGCTTCCAGGACGCCGGCGTCCCCGCCATCCAGCTCTTCAGCGGCGCGCACGAGGACTACCACCGTCCCTCGGACACGATCGAGAAGCTCGACTTCCCGGGTCTCCGGGAGGTGTGCGCCTTCACCCGCGCGCTCGTCGTGGCCCTGGCGGAGTGGGAGAAGCCATTCACCACGACGCTGCGCCCCGCGGCGCCGCCGGCCGCCGGTGGCGCGGCGGACACGCCTCCCGCCGGCCGCGCCGTGACGCTCGGCACCGTCCCCGACTTCGCCTACGCGGGCCCCGGGTATCGCACGGCCTCGATCACTCCGGGCTCGCCCGCCGCCGAGGCGGGTCTAGCGGCCGGAGACGTCCTCCTCGCCATCGACGGCGCCCCGATCGCCGACCTGCGTACCTACAGCGCCCTCCTCAAGGCCCATTCCCCCGGCGACCGCATCCGCGTCCGTTTCCGGCGCGGCGAGGAGGAGCTCGAGGTCGAGGCGATCCTGCGGGCGCGGTAGCCCGCTGGCCGGCGGGGCGAGCGGTCGCCTCGCTACTTCCGAGTGGCCTTGCGCAGTCGCTGCACCGACTGCTGGATCAGCTCCCGAAGGGCAGCGAGATCGATGTCTGCGAGCGCGTCGATGTAGAGGCATCCCTTGCCGGTCTTGTGCTTGCCGAGCTTCGCGAGCAGGCGGTCCTGGTCCGAGAGCCCCCCCATCAGATACAGGGTCAAGTTCTGCTTGCGCGGCGAGAACCCCGCGAGGAACCAGTCGCCCTCGCGCCCGCTGTCATGGACATAGTGATAGTCGCCGAAGCCCACGATGCCCGGACCCCACATCTTGGGCTCCGCGCGGGTGGCCTTGCGCATCATCTCGGCGAGCGCCCGGCAGTCCTCGCGCCTTCGCTCGTCGGGGATGGCGTCCAGGAACTCCCGAACGCTCGCCGTCGTGGCCTTCGTCTTGTTCTCCGCCATCAGTTCGTTCCGGCCCCGGATCCGCCGGTTCCGGACTCCGTCGTGTACGTCCTCCGGTGCGTCGCGCCCAGCGCGCCCGGGGCCGGCCGCTCCTCGATCAGCTCGTCGTCCGCGGCCGTGTGGGAGGATACCACGACCCAATCCGCTCCCGAGACGACTCCCTGATGCCAGACGTTCGGCGAAATCGAGATCCACTTCTCCCCCCGCGGCACTCCCGGCCCGCGGTGGGCCGAGGGCACGCGGCCGGAGGATCGGGACATGGATCATGGGTCTTCCGGAACGGACGATCGTGCCAGGCGAGGAGTCCCTTGAGGGCCTTCTCGATCGCTTGCTGGCAATGGAAGACAGCATGGGCCGCGAGGGGAGGTGGGACCGTGCGTTCATGCTCGGCGGCCCGCAGATCCTCCCCGGCCTTGCTCACCCAGGCTCGGACCTCCCCCTCGCGTTCGGGATCATGCGGCATGGAGGAGCTTCCCCTCACGCACGACCGTGGCGGGCAGCGAGGCCGCCAGGTGCAGGCGACCCTCGAACCGCGATCGCGTCCAGACCAGAATGTCGCCAGCGGTTCCGACCTCCCAGAGGACCTCGTAGGCGAGGCGGCTCTGTTGCCGCTCCGGGGGGGCGTCGTCGGCGACGACCACCAGGAGGTCGTAGTCGCTGTCCTCGGTCGCCTCGCCGCGCGCCTTCGAGCCGAAGAGGTAGACGCGATGTGGCTCGTACGCCTCTACCAGGCGACGGACGATTTCGGCCAGAAGGGGATCGTGGTCCATGATCCGGGAGTCCACGAATCGGCGGCCGGGAGCCTCGCCCCCGGATGCGCGCGGGACCCAGGATGCCGGGGGAGCCGGTGGTCGACAAGGGTTGGGGAGGCGGCGAGAGACGCCTCCCCCCATTGCCCCCCTCGGTCCCATCGCAGGTCCTCCGGGGACTTCCGCCCCCTCTGGAAGGCCCTGCTCTGCTCCCCGCTACGTCACTCCATTTCGGACACGGTTTCGTCGAGCGCTGCACTGATCTCCACCGCCCGCCGGGCGGGCCGATCCTCTGGAGAGCCCGGCACCGGCTCCGCGGTTCGCGGCGGGTGCGGGAGCGTACCCGAGCGAGGGGATTCCCGGGGTCGGACCTCTAGTTTCCCGATGTTCCCTCTTGGCGCAGCCCTGAAACGTCCTATCTTGGGATTCCCCGGTCCGGGGGTCGCCGATGGAGACCGTCCCGAGCACCCGCTTCTACGAGATCATCCTGAACTCGGTGGCCGACGGCGTGTTCACCGTCGACCGCGACTGGCGGATCACGTCCTTCAACCGGGCGGCGGAGCGGATCACCCGCGTGCCCGCGGCGGAGGCGATCGGCCGGATGTGCTCCGACGTCTTCCACGCCGACATCTGCGAGTCGGGGTGCGCCCTGCGCCGCACGATGGAGACCGGGGCGGAGCTGATCGACCACCCGGCCCGCATCCTGGACCAGAGGGGCCGGGCGATCCCCATCAGCCTGAGCACCGCGGTGCTGCGGGATCCGGGCGGCGCCTTGCTCGGCGCCGTGGAGACTTTCCGCGACCTCTCCGCCCTCGAGGAGCTGCGCCGCGAGATCGAAAGCCAGTACACCTTCGAGGACATCATCGGCAAGTCGCCGGCCCTCCAGCGGATCTTCGCCCTCCTGCCCGACGTGGCGGAGAGCGACACGACGGTGTTGATCGAGGGATCCAGCGGCTCGGGAAAGGAGCTCCTGGCGCGGGCCGTCCACAACCTCAGCAACCGCCGCGAGGGGCCGTTCGTCGCCGTGAACTGCGGCGCCCTTCCCGTCACGCTCTTCGAGTCCGAGCTCTTCGGGTACGCGAAAGGGGCCTTCACGGACGCCCGGCGGGACAAACCGGGGCGCTTGGCCTTGGCCGAGGGGGGGACCATCTTCTTCGACGAGGTGCACGAGCTCCCGCCCGCGACCCAGGTCAAGCTCCTGCGGGTGCTCCAGGAGCGCGAGTACGAGCCCCTCGGCGGCATCGAGACGGTCTCCGCCAACGTGCGCGTGGTGGCCGCGACGAACCTGCCGCTCGCCGAGCTCGTCAGCCGCGGCCGTTTCCGCGACGACCTCTACTTCCGCCTGGCGGTCGTCCGCCTGCAGATCCCGCCTCTGCGGGAGCGACGCGAGGACATCCCTCTGCTCGTCGAGCACTTCATCCGCCGCTTCAACGCCAAGCGGGGCAAGCGCGTCGCCGGGGTGACGCCGCAGGTCATGGAGGCCTTCATGCGCCACGACTACCCCGGCAACGTGCGCGAGCTCGAGAATCTGATCGAGTACGCCTTCGTGCTCTGCCACAACGGGTTGATCGACCTCGTCCACCTGCCCGAGGACTTCCGCCCCTCCGGGCGCGGGGACGCGGGGCTCGCGAGCGAGAAGGCCTCGCGGCTGCAGTCCGCCGAGGCGGACGCGATCCGCTTCGCGCTCGCCCAGACCGGAGGCCGCGTGACCCGCGCCGCCGCCGAGCTCGGGATCAGCCGCACGACCCTCTGGCGGAAGATGAAACGGCACGGGATCCGCGGGGAGGAATTCCGTTCCGAGCCGTTGCCAGGGTCGTTGCACTAACGCAACCTTGGAACGTTTCGGCGTTTCTCCCCTGGTACGGCCCCGAAACGGGCCGCGTTCCGCGGCGGTGAACGCAACCCGGGGCGGCTTCCGGACTTGCGGCCGGCGCCCGCGGCGGGATCCGGGGCCGGGTACGGCCCTTGCGCGGCCCGGCCCATGCGGACCCTCCCGCACCGGGTGGCGATCCCCCACTTCGGGGAGGCCGTGGCGCCCTGCTATGGCGCCTCGGCCACCGTAGCCATCTTCACGATCGAGAACGGCCGCGTCGTCGAGCAACGCGACTTCACGCTCACGAGCCCGCGCGTGCTCGATCGCGTGCGGCTCCTGCGCGACCAGGGGGTCGACACGCTGATCTGCGGGGGCGTCCAGGACCGGATCGAGGACGTCATCCGCGCCAACGGGATCCGGGTCCTCTCCTGGGTGTCCGGCAATGTCGAGCGCCTCCTCGAAGCGTTCCTGCGGGGCGAGCTCGCGAGCGGCGCCGCTCCGTCCCCGGCCGGCACGCCCCCCCCCACCGAAGAGCGCGAGCGAAGGGATGCCCCATGACGGACGCCCCGCGGAAGTACGCCTACTTCGTCGAGAGCCGCACCGTCGAAGCCGCGGACCGGCCCCGCCGGTTCCTGGAGACCTTCGCCGCGGTGCTCGAGAACTCGAGCTACGCGCTGCCGCTCGACGTCTACTCCCGGCTCGCCACGAAGTGCAGCCGGTGCGCAGCGAGCTGCCAGCTCTACCAGGCGAGCGGCGAGGACCGCGACGTGCCCTACCAACGCTCGGAGCTGCTCCTGCGCGTCTACCGCCGCTACTTCACGCGGGCCGGCGTCCTCCGGGCCCGGCTGATCGAGGATTTCACGCTGACCGACGAGCATCTCGACGAGATGGCGGATGCGTTCTACCGGTGCACGGCCTGCCGGCGCTGCAAGGACACCTGCCCCATCGGGATCGACCATGGGCTCGTGACGCACCTGGCCCGCTGGCTCCTCGCCGAGGTCGACGTCATCCCCAAGGCCCTCGTCGTCGCCACACGGGAACAGCTCGAGGGGGCCGGCAATACCTCGGCCATCCCGCCGGCGGCGCTGCGCGACACCTGCGAGTTCCTCGAGGAGGAGTTCGTCGACCTGTTCGACGTCGCGGTGAGGTTCCCGATCGACGTCGAGGGGGTCGAGTACGTGTTCTTCCCGGCGGTCTCCGACTACCTGCTCGAGCCGGACACGCTGATGGGCAACGCCGCGATCATGGCGGTGACGGGCGGCTCGTGGACGATCGGCACCGGGAACTACGACGGAATCAACTACGGCCTCTTCTACAGCGATCGAATGATGGAGCGGATCGTCAAGAACGAGGTGGCCGAGGTCCGGCGCCTGAAGGGCCGCAAGATCCTCATTGGAGAGTGCGGGCACGCGACGCGCAGCGCGTGGTTCGTGCCCACGTTCTGCGGCCCCGATGCACCCCCCGTCGTCAACTTCATGCAGTACACCGCGCAACAGTTGCGCGCGGGCCGGATCCCCCTCAAGCCCGAGCGGATCCCCGAGCGGGTCACCTACCACGACCCGTGCAACATCGCCCGCACCGGCCGGATCGTCGACGAGCCCCGCGAGATCCTGCAGGCGATCTGCGCCGACTTCGTGGAGATGACGCCGAACCGCACCGAGAACTACTGCTGCGGGGGAGGGGGAGGCACGGTCTCCATCGACGAGATCCGCGCCTTCCGCACCAAGCTCATGGGCCGGCGCAAAGCGGATCAGATTCGGGCCACGGGGGCGAAGATCGTCGTGGCCCCGTGCGCGAACTGCAAGAAGCAGCTCCGGGAGGTCTGCGAGGACAACGCGCTCGGGGAAGTCCAGGTCGTCGGCCTGCACGATCTCCTGCTCAAGGCGATCGACTTCGAGCCGTACCGGCGGGCAACGGCTCCCGCGGTCGAGGCGCCGGCCGTCGTCGCGGCCGCGGAGGAGGGCTGATGGACGCCGCCCTGGCCTGGGCCCGCGGCCCGCTCTTCGTCTTCTCGCTCACCTTCCTGGTGCTCGGGCTCCTGCGCCATGTCCTGCTCACCGCCCGGGAGTACGCGCGCACGGTGCGCCGCGCCGGGGATCGGAGGATCCCGTACCGGCAGGTACTCCGTGCCACGGGGCGTTGGCTGTTCCCGGTGCGGAAGATCCGGGATCAGGTCCTGTTCAGCGCCACCTCCATCCTCTTCCACGCCGCCGTCCTCCTGGCGCCGGCGTTCCTCGCCGGGCACATCGCCCTCTGGCGCCGGGGGCTCGGTCTCTCCTGGCCGGCGATCCCCAACGCGCTCGCCGACGTGCTCGCCATCGTGGCGGTCGTCACGGGAATCGTCCTCGTCGTGGAGCGCCTCGCCGCCCGGGCGACGCGCCGCCTCTCCCGGCTGCAGGACTACCTGCTGCCTCTCCTGGTCGCCCTGCCCTTCGCGTCGGGATTCCTCGCCATGCACCCCGCGCTCGATCCCTTCCCGTTCGAGGCGACGCTCCTCGTCCACGTCCTGAGCGGGAACCTCGTCCTGATTCTCGTGCCGATCACGAAGCTCAGCCACGCCGCGATGCTGCCGAGCGTGCAGCTCGTGTCGGAACTGGGCTGGAAGTGGCCGGCCACGGCCGGCAGCGACGTCGGCCGCGCTCTCGGAAAGGAAGGTGCACCGGTATGAGCCCGACGCCGGCCATCCTCACGGACACGACCCTCTGCACCAGCTGCGAGGAGTGCGTCGCGGCCTGCAAGGCCGCGAACGGGCTGGGAGCCGACGTTCCGCGCCGCGGGAAGGCGCGGATCGACGACCTCTCGCCGACGCGCTACACCACGATGGTTCGCCGGGAGGGCGGCCGCTTCGTACGCCGGCTCTGCCGCCACTGCCTGGAGCCAGCCTGCGTCTCCGCCTGCTTGGTCGGGGCGCTGCAGAAGACGCCCGAGGGGCCGGTGATCTACGACCCGTCCCGGTGCATGGGATGCCGGTACTGCCTGACCTCCTGCCCCTTCGGGATCCCGCGTTACGACTGGGAGCAGCCGGTCCCCTTCGTGCGCAAGTGCACGATGTGCTACGAGCGGCAGAAGAGGGGCGAGCCCCCGGCCTGCACCGCGGCCTGCCCCTACGGCGCGACGATCTTCGGCGACCGAGACGAGCTCCTGCACCTCGCCCGGCAGCGGATCCAGGCCGAGCCCGGGAAGTACGTCGACGCGGTGTTGGGCGAGTCCGAGCTCGGGGGCACCTCCGTCCTCTACATCTCGGACGTCCCCCTCGATTTCCTCGCCTTCGCGCCGGATCTGGACGATCGCCCGCTTCCCGCGCTGACGTGGGCCGCCCTCTCCAAGGTCCCGCCCCTCGTCGTGGGAGTGACGGGTTTGATGGCTGGCCTGTGGTGGATCACCGGCCGGCGGAACGCCCTCGCCGCAGAAGCCTCCCGGCGCCGGCCAGAGCCGACTCCCGCCGCCGCGCCGGGGCCCGAGGAGGGTGGACGATGCAAGTGACGAACCGCCGGCTGCGAATCGTGAAGACGATCCTCTGGGCCGTCGTCGGCGTTCTGGCCGTGGTGTCGTTCGCCCGCTTCCGGAACGGCCTGGGCAGCACGACCGCGCTCTCGGACGCCGCCCCCTGGGGTCTCTGGATCGCCTTCGACGTGATGGCGGGGGTGGCCCTGGCCGCCGGAGTGTCGCGTCTCACGCTCTTTGGGACCAGGCGTCTCACTGAGATGGGACTGTGCGTTGAGCGAGGAGGGACGTGCTGTGCTGGACCGAGCGTGGTAGCCGGGTAGACCGGAGATTGTTCAGTCGAGGG
>JBFMCU010000176.1:0-7077 GCA_040754415.1 Planctomycetota bacterium | reverse complement strand
CGCCCCGGTCAAGGTGCCCTGGTGGAATCAACGCACGCTTCGACTGATGGCGTAGCCGCCACGCAAGCCGCCCGCCCGAGGAGCCCGGACCTTAGGCGAACTCCGGGCCGTGGAAATCCAGGCTAGGATCGCAGGACCGCCGCGAGCAAGAACGCGGCAAAAACGGCGACAGCGAGCGCGCCAGCGATGGCGAGGAGGATCCGCGCCGCCGAGACGGGCGCCTGGCCGACCACGCGCTCCGCGTCCTGGCCGCACACCACGGCGCGGAAAACCCGGTCGCCGTAGCGGTACGCCAGCACCCAGGCGGGGAAGCCGTAGCGCCGCGTCTCGAGGGCGCGCAGGAACGGGACGACCTGCACCTTGCGGGCCCGAGACCCGGGGACCTTGCTTCGCTCGACACGGTCGGCGGCGGCCCGGTGCAGAGCCTCGGCGACGAGGCGCCGGGCGAGCGAGCGCTGCACGTCGAAGCGCTCGAAAACGGCGTCCGGCGCCCCCGCGGGGGCCGCCTGCACGCTGGTCAGGTCGTAGCCGGGCGCCAGGGCCGCCGTCTCGGCGAGGGACAGGCCCCGGGAGGCGGGCACGAGGAGGTCGTCGAAGACCATGTCCGCCTGGCCCGCGTGCGGGGCCCAGAAGGAGCGGCGGGCGCCCTCGTTCGAGTCTGCCGTCCAACTGATGCGGGCCCGGGCGTCGAAGACCCAGCCGACCCACCACAAGGGCCGCAGCGCCTCGACCCGCGCGCGCGCCGCGAGGTCCCCCGGCCGGAAGAAGCCCCGCTCGCTCTGCCAGCGCCGGAGCGCGGCCCGCGCCCCGGCGCGGTCGACGGTGAACGGGAGCCAACCCTCCACGTCCTCCGGCGGATCCTCGACCGCCGCGAGCTCCAGGACCTCGCCGCAGAACGCGCAGGCGAGTCCCTGGAGGGCGGCGTCGTACGCAACGGCGGCGGCGCACCCCTGGCAGCGCAGGAACTCGACCCGCGCTGCGGCGGCGGGGGCCTCCGCGGCCGGCGTCGCCTGCCCGCAGATCGCGCAGCGCAGGTCGCCCGCCTCGAGCGGAGAGGCGCATCGCGGGCAGGGTCGTTCGTGGGAGGGAGCCATCACCGCCCCGAAACGGCCAGGAGGACGAGGAGGGCGAGGAGGCCGGCGAGAACCAGGGCGATCCCCGCCGCGCCGGCGATCTTCAGCGGCGAGCGGGGCGCCCGCCCGGCCGCCTCGCCGGTCTGCCCGTTGATCAGGAGGCGCACCGGCGGCGCGCCGGGCGCGTAGCGGACGGCGAAGATCCAGAGCGGCAGGAGGACGAGGTCGGCGATCTCGTCCGCCACCGTGGCCTGGAAGGAGAGCTCGCGGTGATGATCGCCGGGTAGGAAGGCCGCGAGCTCGCCGCCGATCGCCGCGAGGCACTCCTCGTGGGCGAGGCGCCGGCATTCCTCGCGCGTGCGCGAGGGCTCCTCGGCGATCCAGCCCGCCAGCGCCGCCGGCGTGTAGCGCCGGAGGGCCCGCAGATCGAAGGGCTCGACCTCCTCCAGCTCCGCGTTCGTGACCCCGCGGGAGGCCGTCACGATCACGTCGGCGAGCCACCGCTCGTGGCGGCCGGCGAGGGGCCGCCATTCGGTCTTGGTGACGGTGCGAGTGCGCCGCACGGTGCGGCCCTGGGCATCGGTCGTGGTGTACGTCTCGGTCTCGGTGTAGTCCTCGCCGATCTCCGCCGCGAAGTCCGAGCAGACCGCCGCGCCGTACAGGTAGGCGGGCACGTAGACGCCGCGGACCTGCGTGGGAGCCGCCCGCTTCAAGGCGGAGGGGGCGAAGGCGCCGCGCGTCCGCAGCCAGCGCTGCGCGATCCGCACCGCTCGCTCCCGGTCGACGACGAACCCGAGGACGAACGCCGGCGCGGGCCGGTCCGGCGCGGGCGGGCGCGCGACGACCGCCGGCGACCCGCAGTAGGGGCACTCGGCCGTGCGCAGATCGGGGGGGACGACGATGCCGGCGCCGCAGGTCCGGCAGTCGATCGCCAGAGCTCCGTCCGTCGCGTTCCCGGGCATCCTCGTGACCGGCCGCGTACGCTACTCCGCGCCGGCGGCGAGGGCCAGGATCCACGCGAGGCCGAGGAGAGCGAGGGCCGCGGCCCCCGCGGCGCGCTGCACGCGGCGATCGGTGGCGAAGGAGCGCGGCGCCAGCGTCAGGAGGGCCCCGAGGGGCACGCCCCAGAAGAGCCCGGTCACATGGGCCGCGACGTCCGTTCCGCGGTCGGGGGCCCGGATCTCGAGCGTGTCCGGGACGAGGTACGCGCCGCCCATCCCCAGGTAGCCCAGGAGCAGCGCCCCGACGACGATCGGGGCGAGGATCCGCATCCGGGTCTCGCGGACGAGCGTGCGGCGCAGCCACTCGGCGCCGGCGAGGATGCCGACCGCTCCGAACACGGCCGTGGAAGCCCCGATGGAGCGATGGTCCGGCCCGAGGAGGAGGGCATTCGTCCAGTTGCCGAGGAAGCCGGCGAGCAGGATGGAGAGGAAGCCGAGCCCGCCGCCGTGCACGTAGGCGACGAGCATCCCGAAGAGGGTCCCGTAGAGGACGTTGCCGAGGAGATGGATGAGGTCCTGGTGGAGGAGGAGCGCGGTCATCGCGCGCCACACCTCTCCGCCGCGGATGGCGGCCGCGTCGGCCACTCCGGCTCGGCTCCAGCCGCCGCCCAGGGCCCGCACGTGCTCCAGGGCGAAGAGGAGGACGATCAGCCCGATATAGGCGGCGACCGCCCGGCCGTACCCGTACGCGGCCGGCGGCAGCTCCACCTTCGGGCGGCGGACGCGGTTCTCCTCCTCGTACTGGAGGAGCTCGAGGAGCGCGCGCTCCTCCGCCGCCGGCGGGACGAGCAGGGAGAACTCGCCGGGCCGCCGCACGACGAAGAAGGGGATCCCCCGGGCGCGCAGGACGAGCGCGCGCTCCTGGCACGGCTTCTCCTGGGCGGAGCGGAAGACCTCCACCAGATCGCTCGGCTCGAGGCTCACGAAGTCGATCCTCGCAGATGCTCGACGAGCCGGCGATCCGCCTCGGCCATCGTCACGCGCTCGCGGTAGCCGAAGTCGCGCTTGGCGGGGCTCGGATCGTAGGAATGGTCGGTCGCGAGCTCGGCGGCGAGGAAGCGCGTGAGCGGCGGGTCGCCCCGCAGGGGCAGGACGTGCCAGGCGAGCTCGCAGAGCCCGCCGGCGGCCGTGCCGAGCCATTTCGGCACGCGCCGCCGCACCGGCGGCACTCCCACGCGGGCGAAGAGCGAGTTCAGCCACGGCCACAGCTCCACCGGATCCTCCTGGGCGATGAAGTACGCCCGGCCGGCGTGGGGAGCGCCCGGCGCGAGGGTGCGGGCCGCATCGAGATGCGCCTGGGCGGCGTTGTCGATCCAGGTCAGGCTGACCTCGTTCCGGCCGTCGCCGACGATGGTGAGCCGCCCGCGCCGGGCCCGATCGAGGAGCGCGGGGATCAGGTGCGGATCCCGGGGGCCGATGATCAGGTGCGGCCGCAGCGCCACGGTCGCGAGCCCATTCCGGCCGTTGGCCTGCCGCACGAGCTCCTCCGCCGCCGCCTTCGTCGCGGGGTAGACGCACTGGAAGCGCGCCGGATAGGGGAGGTCGTGCCCGACGCGGCGGTGCCCCCGGCCGCTGAAGCAGACGCTGGGCGAGCTCGTGTACACCAGGCGCGGCACGCCGTGGCGCCGGCACGCGGCGAGCACGTGGCGCGTGCCCGCGACGTTCGTGCGCCAGAAGTCGGCGCGGGGGCCCCAGATGCCGGTGCGGGAGGCGGCGTGAAAGACCGTGTCGTGCCCGGCGACGGCGGCCGCGACCGCCGCCTCGTCGCCGAGATCCATGGCGACCGACCGGGCGCCGAGCGCCGCGAGCTCGGGGTAGATGCGGCGGCTCGCCGCCGTCACCTCGTGCCCCTCCGCGCGCAGGGCCTCCACGATCGCCCGCCCGAGGAATCCCCCGCCGCCGGTGACGAGCGCCTTCATCGCACCCTCCGCTCCGCCCATCGCGCGAGCGCCCGGCGCTCGATCTTGGCGTTGTGCCGCACGTCGACGGGAAAACGGCGGCGGAAGAGGACGGCGGCGAGGGGCGGCGTCCCCGCGCGGGCGAGGATCGCCCGGCGCACCGCCGCCCGTCCTGCGCCTCGCTCGCGCTCCACGACCAGGACCGGCCGCTCCGCGCCGGGTGCGCCGGTCCCCACGAGTGCGGTGCGGCGCACCCCCGGGCACGTGTTGTAGACGTTCTCCACCGGCACCGGCATCACGGCGCCGGCCGCGGTGCGCAAGCGATGCGCCAGCCGGCCGAGGAACCAGAGCCGTCCGTCGGCGTCGAGCCGGCCCGCGTCCCCCATCCGGTGCCAGATCGTCCCGTCGCCGGCCCGGATCTTGGCGAGCCGGTTCGCCGGCTCGTCGCGGTCGTAGCGGGCGCTCACGACCGGCCCGCGCACGGCGATCTCCCCCGGCGCGCCGGGCGGGACGAGAAGGGTGTCGTCCCACGCCGGAATCGCCGCGTCGGCGATCCCGATCAGCCGCAGCTCGATTCCGGGGGCAGGGCGGCCCACGCAGGAACCTTCGCCGCCCTCGCTGCGCGCCACGAGCCCGCCGGCGAGCTCGGCGCCGGCGATGCTCGTCACGGGCAGGGCCTCGGTCGCGCCGTAGGGCGTGTAGACCTCGCTGCCGGGGGAGAGGAGCTCGCGCAGGCCGAGGACGAGGCGCGGCGGCACGGGCGCGCCGGCGATCGTGAGCGCGCGCAGTTCGGGGAGGCGCCGGCCGTGCTTCCGCATCCACGGCAGCACGCGCCGCCAGATCGCCGGCGAGCCGAAGGTGAACGTGGCGCGGCTCTCCGCGAGCGCCGCGTACACGCGGGCCGGGTCGCACGCGCCGGGCCGCGAGACGTCGAGGTCGGGGAACACGCTCGTCATGCCGAGTGCGCCGTCGTAGAGGGCGAAGAGGGGGAAGCACGCGACGTCCACCCCGCCGGGGCCGAGGCCGTAGAGCTGGGCGAGGGCTCGGAGCTGCCCCGCGAAGCCGCCGTGGGTCACCGCAACGCCCTTGGGCGGGCCGGTGCTGCCGGAGGTGAAGACGATCGCCGCCTCGTCCGTCGCCGCGGTCGGCGCGGGACGCCAGCCGCTCCCGCCGACTCCCTCGATCTCGGCGAGGGTGACGCCGTTCCAACCCCGCCGTCGCCCCACGGTGATGGCGACCTCCACCGTGCGGAAGGCGCGGGGGAAGAGCACGCGCGCCACGTGGGCGCGCGGGACGCCGAGGAAGGCGCGCGGGCCCGTGCGCTCCACGCACTCGAGCAGGCGGCGCCGGCCGAGGCCCGGATCGACGAGGACGGGGACGATCCCCGCCCGGAAGAGGGCGTGGGCGATCGCGATCAGGTCCGGACCGGGCCGCACGAAGAGGCAGGCGCGGTCGCCGGGTCCGAGGCCGAGCTCGGCAAGGCCGCGGGCGATCGCCGTCGCCCGTTCCTCCAGCGCGGCGAAAGTGAGGGCCGCCCCGCCAAGCGTGCGCACGGCGCAGCGATCCGGGTGCTCCGCCGCCCGCGCCGCCAGGAGGTGGGAGAGATTGGCGGTGGGCGCGTCGCTCTCTCCCGCCGCGCGGGCGGCCGGGCGAAGCTCGATCCGCGGCTCCCGGGCGCTCATGGGAGGGGATTCCGCGCCAGGAAGCCGGCGATCGCCGCCACGACGGCGTCGGCGGCGTCCTCGACGACGAGGTGGGCGGCCGCGGCGAAGCGATGCACCTCGGCCCCCGGGAGCCGCGCCTCGAATCGCGCCCGCACCGCGGGCGTGAAGCACCAATCGCGTTCGCCCCACAGGAGCGCCGCGGGCCGATCGCGGAACGAGTCGAGCGCGCGGTCGATCGCCTCGGCCTCGGCGTACGAAGGGTGCGAGGGGGAGAGCGGGATGTCCTGCACGAAGCGCAGAAGGGCGACGCGGCTCGCCCAGGTCGCGTAGGGCAGGAGGTAGCCCTTCCGCACCGCGGGCGGGAGCGGCCGGGCGACCGCCATCCGCGTCGCCCCGCGGGCGAAGCCGTTCAGGCCGCGCACGAGGAGCGGGCCGAGGCCGGGGACGCGGCAGGCCGCGAGCCGCCAGGGCAGGCGATCGAGGCGGAAGGCCGCGGTGTTCAGGATCACGAGCCGCGCCACGAGGTCGGGGTGCCGCCGCGCGAAGCCGAAGCCGATGGGCCCGCCCCAATCGTGCATCACGAGGGTGATCCGCGTCAGTCGGAGGCTCTCCACCAGCCGCTCGACGTTCGCCACGTGGCGGAGAAGCCGGTACTCGTAGTCCGCGGGCTGGTCCGACATCCCGCAGCCCACGTGGTCGGGGGCGACGCAGCGGTAGCGGTCGCCGAGGGCGGCGATCGGCCGCCGCCACAGGAAGGACCAGGTCGGATTCCCGTGCAGGAAGAGGAGCGGCGCGGCGTCGCGGGGCCCCTCGTCCACGTAGTGCTGGTGGACGCCGGCGTGGGAGAGGAAGCGGGGCGGGAAGGGAAACTGCCCGGCGATGGGCGCCAGCCGGGCCCGCGTCCGGGCGGCACGGTCGTCGAGGTGGGCGCTCATCCCTCCGCTCCCTCCAGCGCGACGAGCTCCACGGCGGGGCTCGTCTCGGGGGGGTACGCCACCGCGATCAGGTGCGCGTTCCAGCGGAGCGCGCGCACTTCGTACTCCTCGCCCCGGCTCTCGAGACGCAGCCGCTCGCCGCCGAGGACCGCGGTCAGGGAAGTCCGCCCGAGGTCGGCGATCCCCGCGCGGGTGAGCTTCAGCACCGCCTCCTTGGCCGTCCAGAGGAGCAGCACGTGCTCGCGGTCCCGGCCGCCGGCGCGCGCGAGCTCGCCGGGATCGTCGCGGTCGAAGCGGGCGCGGGCGGCTTCGAAGCGGGGGCGGTGCGCCCACTCCGCGTCGATCCCCACCGGCACCGGCGCGACCAGGGCCGCGGCGAGGCCGCGCGTGTTCGTGTTCGTCCAGTGCCAGCCGGCGCTCGGCCGCGGGGCGCCGCGCTCGTCGCGCTCCGGCCGCCAGCCCGCCGCGCCGGCGAGGGCGGCGGCCCGCGCGAGGGCGAGCCCGCC
>JBFMCU010000175.1:0-4173 GCA_040754415.1 Planctomycetota bacterium | reverse complement strand
CCGGCGCGCGTCCTTCCGGCGGCGCTCCTCGGCGAGGTGCGCCGCTTCCGGGCGGGGATCGGCGGGTTCCAGGGGGATGGACCGGAGGCCGCCGGGGGCGGAGGGCGGCTTCGCCCCGCCCGGCCCGGACGGCGGGGGCTCGGAACGGCAGGGATCGGGACGGTGATGGGGGTCGCGCTCTACCACGGGTCTTCTCCGGCGGCTGCCGCGGGCCCGGGGCCCGGGGGGGGGAGGATTCCCCCGGCTCCGCATCGGTGGAGGGGGGCTCGGACCTTGAGGAGCGGGGGGAGTTCCCGCCGCCCCGCCCCCCCCGCCGCCCCCCCCGCACCTACCCGCCGCGCACGATCCCGTGGAGCTCGCCGAGGAGCGCCGCGATCCCCTCCCCGGTCTGGGCGGAGATCGCCCGGACGGGCCGCCCGAGGCTCCGAGAGAGGTCCGCCGCCTTCGCCCGGGCGGCCGCGTCCTCGCACTTGGTGGCCGCCACGAGCCGGGGCCGCTCGGCGAGGGCCGCCGAGTAGCGGGTGAGCTCGCTGTCGATCGTGTGGAAGGCCGCTTCGGGGACCTCGAGGGCGCCCTCCGAGACGTCCACGAGCTGCAGGAGGACCCGGCAGCGCTCCACGTGGCGCAGGAAGCGGTGCCCGAGCCCCGCGCCCTCCGCGGCCCCCTCGATCAGGCCGGGCAGGTCGGCGAGCACGAGGGAGTCGAACTCCCCCACCGCCGCGATCCCCACGTGGGGCACCAGCGTCGTGAAAGGGTAATCGGCGATCTTGGGCCGGGCGGCGGTGACCCGGGCGAGGAGGGTGGACTTCCCGGCGTTGGGGAGCCCGACGAGCCCCACCTCCGCGAACAGCTTGAGCTCCAGGCGGATCGTGCGCTCCTCCCCTTTCTCTCCCGGCTCGGCGTGGCGGGGGGTCTGGCGGACGGCGGTGGCGAAGGAGGCGTTGCCCCGGCCTCCGCCGCCCCCGTGGGCGACGAGGAGCTCCTGGCCCTCCGCGGCGAGGTCCCGGAGCAGATGACCGCGACGGGCGTCGAACACCTGGGTCCCGACCGGCACCTCGAGGACGAGGTCGGTCCCGTCCCGGCCCGCCGAGCGGCTGGTCCCGCCGGGCTCCCCGTTCCCCGCCCGGTATCGCGGCGATCGGCCCACGGCGAGCAGCGAGCTCACCCGGCCCGTCGCCCGCAGGAGGATGTCCCCCCCGTCGCCCCCGTCTCCCCCATCGGGCCCGCCCCGGGGAACGTATTTCTCCCGGCGGAAGGAGACGAGGCCATCGCCGCCCTTGCCGGCCCGGACCTCGAGCGTGCACTCGTCGCGGAACATCGCGGCCCGGAGGCTCCGGTCCGCCGGGGGCGCCCTACTCGGGGGGAGCCGGGTCGATGTGGACCCGGCGATTCGCCTGGAAGCGCACGGTGCCCCCCACGCGGGCGAAGAGCGTGAAGTCGTTCCCCATGCCGACGTTCGTGCCGGGGCGGAAGACCGTTCCGCACTGGCGAACGAGGATCGTGCCTGGGGTCACCGTCTCGCCGCCGTAGCGCTTCACGCCCCGGTACTGGGGGTTGGAGTCCCGGCCGTTGCGGGTGGAGCCCTGTCCTTTCTTGTGCGCCATGACCGCCTCCGTGTCAGAGAGCGAGCAAGAATTGCTCGCGAACGGGCAGCAGCGCCGTCAGGCGATGCGCCAAGAGACATCTGAGAGGCTGTACCATGAGTTCCTGCTCAGCCTCTCAGCCCTCGATCCCCGTGATCCGCACGCGGGTCATCCCCTGGCGGTGCCCCCGCTTCACGCGCACGTTCTTGCGCCGCTTGAGCCGGAAGGCGACGACCTTCGGCCCCCTGGCGGGGCCGATGACCTCCCCGGTGACCCGCGCCCCGGGAATCGTGGGGGAGCCGACGCGGACCTCGCCCTCCTGGGAGACGAGGAGGACCTCCGCGAAGACGACGGCGTCGCCCGGCTTCCAGGGATCGCGACGGTCGCAGGCGAGAACGTCGCCCACGCGGACGGTGGCCTGCCGGCCTCGATCGGAGAGTACTGCGTACACGGCGGGAACCTCCCCCCGGGGGGAAATCGGGTGCGCCGGCGGAGTCGCCGGCCGGGGATGGGGCCGTTCGGGCCGGCGGCCCGCGGCCTCCCGCCCCGGGAAAGGGGCGAGAGTCTAGCGCCGGGGGCGGGGCGGGACAAGCCGCCCGCGGTCTATCGCTTCCGGCGGCCGCCGGGGCGGACCTCCCGGCCGTCGGCCCGCAGGTAGTGGAGCACGCTGTCCTCGAGCTGGTCGGGGGCGGCGACGAGCGTCACCTTGCGCCCGTTCCGCGTCTCGAGGGCCGCGAGCTCCCCGGCCAGGCGCCCGCGCAGGAGCTCGATCGCGTCGGGGTGGGCTCGCACCTCCACCGCGGTGAAGCCCTTCAGGGACAGGGCGGCCCCCAGGCGCCGGAGGACGGCCTGGGCCCGGGAGGAGGGATTGCGTTGGCGGCCCGAGCCCCGGCAATGGCGGCAGGTCGTGTAGACGAGCTTCGTCAGGCCGGGACCCAGGCGCTGGCGCGTGAGCTCCAGGAGGCCGAACTGGGAGATGCGCCCGATCTTGCTGCGGGCCCGGTCCCCCTTGAAGACCTCCCGGACCGCCCGTTCCACGGCCAGGCGGCTCCCCGCGCGCATCATGTCGATGAAGTCGAGGACGATGATCCCGCCCAGGTCGCGCAGCCGGATCTGGCGGGCGATCTCGGGCACCGCCTCGAGGTTCGTCTTGAGGGCGATGTCCTCGAAGTCCGCTCCCGCCTCCCGCGTCCGCCCCGAGTTCACGTCGATCGCCACCAGGGCCTCGGTCTGGTCGAACACGATCGAGCCTCCCGAGGGCAGCTCGACCCGCCGGGAGAAGATCTTCTCGAAGTCCTGCTCGACGCCCTGGAGGTGGAAGAGGGGCCGGGGACCCTGGTGGAGCTTGATGCGATCCTCGTGCTCCGGCATGAGCCTCCGCGTGAACTCCACGACCCGCCGATAGACCTCCTCGTCGTCCACGAGCACGGCCTCGGTGCTCGCGGTGAAGAGGTCGCGAACGGTCCGGATCGCCACGTCCGATTCCTGGTACAGGGGAGCCGGGTTGCGGCCGCTGACGAGACGCCGGGAGAAGTCCTCCCAGGTGAGCATCAGGTAGTCGAGATCGCGCTTGATCTCGGTCTTGGTCTTGCCCACGCCCGCCGTGCGCACGATCACGCCCATCCCCTCGGGGATGTTCAGCGACGAGAGGATCCGCTTCAGGCGCCTCCGCTCCTTCTCGTCCTCGATCTTGCGGCTGACCCCGGTCCGCGCCAGGGACGGCATGAGGACGAGATAGCGGCTGGGGATCGAGATGTACGTGGTGAGGGTGGGACCCTTGTCGCCGATCGCGTCCTTGGTGATCTGCACGGCGACCATCTGCCCCTTCTTGACGAGCCCCTCGATCGGCAGGCGGGGGCGCTTGATCCGTGCGCCGGAGCGGCCGGGGCCTCCCCCGCCGCGCCTTCCCCTCCCCCGGCGGCCCTCGCCCGGCTCCTCGGCCTCGTCGACCTCGGTCTCCTCGGCGGACTTGCTGGAGGCGGCGAGATCCTCGGAATCCACGGTGGTCGAGAGGAGCTTGGAGAGGTTCCAGTCCGAATCGCCGTAGCACGAGAGCACGTCGGAGGCGTGGAGGAAGCCGTTGCGCCCCTGCCCGAAGTCGACGAAGGCGGCTCCGATGGCCGGCTCGAGGTTGACGACGCGCCCGCGGTAGATGTCGCTGACGTAGGAGGCGTGCTCCTGGACCGTCATCTGCAGGTCGACGATCCGCCCGTCCTCGACCACGGCCACCCGGGTCTCCTCCGGATCGGCGGCGTTCACCAGGATGAGGCGCCGCTTCGGCGCCTCCGCGGCCGCGCGCTCCCGCTCGGGTTCCTCGGCGCGGCGGCCGGTCTCCCTCCGGGAGGCCTTGCGCCCTCCCCGCCGGCCGCCGCGGCCCTCCCGCGCCGCCGAGGGCTCGGTGCCGCTCCTTTCGGCTCGGGTTTCTTCCTCCTCTTCCTCGCCGGCGACGAGCAGGGTCTCCGCGGGCAGCTCGGCGAGCTCGGGCAGCTCGTCCACCTCCCCGGGGATCCGGTCGATCTCCACGGCGACCCCGGGGCCTTTCTTCCGCCGCCGGCCGCCGCGCGTGCCCCGCTTGCGCCGCTTGGCGGGG
>JBFMCU010000174.1:0-49719 GCA_040754415.1 Planctomycetota bacterium | reverse complement strand
TGCTCCCCCCTCGTCCCCGCCCCGCCGCCGGCGGCGCCTCGGGCGCCGGGGGGCGGCCCTGGCGATCTCGCTGGCGGCCGCCTACGGCCTCCTCGAGGTCGTCCTGCACCGCGTTCCCCGGCTGCTCCCCCTCGACTACCGCGAGTCCTATCCGCTCGGCGGCATCGAGTTCTACCGGCCGGGGATCCTGGACCAGACGCCCCTCGACGCCCTGCCGCCGCCGGTCATAAACGCTCCGTGGGAGGGCCCCCTTCCCTCCGACCTCATCGCGCGGGGGGTCGTGCCGGCCGACGTGGACGAGGATCGCCGGTGTTACCCCCACGTCATCGCGCCGGCGGACGAGATGGGCTTTCCCAACCTTGCGCGGCCGGACCGCGCCGACGTCGTCCTCGTCGGGGATTCCTTCCTCGTTTCGGCGGGGCTCGCCGAGCCGCCGGGGCTCGCGGCCCAGCTCGCCCAGCGAACGGCCCGGACGGTCTACAACCTCGGGGTCTCGGGCTGCGGGCCGGTCCACGAGCTCCACTACCTCTGCGAGTGGGGGCTCCCCCTCGAGCCCGATCTCGTGCTCTGGTTCTTCTTCGGGGGAAACGACTTGCTCGATGTCTACGTCCACCTCACGTACACGCGGACGGGGTACGCGACGTGGGGCGAGCTCTTCGCCGATCAGCGCCCGCCGCGCCTCTTCGTGCCGGACCTCGTGCGCTTCTACGCCGCGCGCGTTTCGCGGGCGTCGGCGGAGCCTCTCTCCCCGCTGCGGCTGCGCACCCCGGAGGGGGGAACGCGGCCGATCTGGTTCCTCGGGACCTACCTCGTCGAGCTCTCCTACCGCCGCGCGGACATCGAGCGGAAGAAGGTGTGGCCGGCCACGACCGAGGTTCTGCGCCGCGCGCGGGACATCGTCGAGGGGGCCGGTGCCCGCTTCGCCGTCGTGTATCTCCCCACCAAGGCTCAGGTGTACGTGCCCTACGTGGAGCCGGACGCCGAGGCGATCTTCGCCATGGGCCGCCGCGGCGAGCACGGTGTTCCGCAGACCAGTCCAGCGCAGTTCCTCGCCGACGTGCTCGCCAACCGGAACGCCGTCGAGGACGCGCTCGCCGACTTCTGCGCCGCGGAGGGGATTTCGTACTTCTCCGCCACGCCGGCCCTCGAGGGGCTCGCCCGTCGCGGCGAGCTCGGATTCCTCACCGCCGACACGCACTGGTCCGTGGACGGCCAGGCGGCGGCGCTCGACCCGCTCCTGGACTTCCTTGCGGCGGAGGGACTGCTCGCGCCGTAGCGCGACGAGCCCGCGGACCGGAGGTCACGCCCGGCGGGGCGGCCCGCGGCGGGAGAGGAGGTCGAGGTAGTCCGCGTACTGGCGGCGCAGGTGGGCGGGAACGCCGGCGAAGACGTCCTCGACGAGGGAGGGAAGGGGGAGGTCGGGGGCCGCCTCCTGGCGGCGGATCGCGGCGTCGATCTCGGCGTAGGCGGCGCGCTCGATCGCCTCCGGCTCGCCGGGGGCGAGCACGCCGCGTTCGAAAAGGAGGCGCTGGAAGCGCGCGAGGGGATCGCGGCGGGCCCACTCCTCGACCTCGGCCGCGGCGCGGTAGCGCGAGGGATCGTCGGCCGAGGAATGCCCCTCCAGGCGGTAGGTGCGGGCGACGAGGAGCGCCGGCCCCGCTCCCCCCCGGGCGCGCTCGACGAGCTCGCGCATCGCGACATGGCAGCCCAGGATGTCGTTGCCGTCGACCTCGTGCCCCGGCATGCCATAGGCGGGGGCCTTGTCGGCAAAGGAGTCGACGGCGGACTGCTCGTGGGAAGGCACGGAGATCGCCCAGCCGTTGTGGATGCACACGAACACGGCGGGCACCTTCCAGACCGCGGCGAGGTTGAGGCCGGAGTGGAACCCGTTCGAGCTCGTCGCGCCGTCGCCGAAGTAGATCGCGTGCACCTCGTCGAGGCCCCGGCGCCGGGCGGCCAGCGCCGCGCCGACGCCGTGGGGAATCTGGGTCCCGATGACCGAGGACCAGCTCGGGAAGTTCGTGCCCCGGTGCTGGAAGTGATTGGGCATCTGGCGGCCGCGGCCGGTGTCCCCGGAGCGGCCGAACATCTGGCCGACGTATTCGTCGAGCGGCATGCCGCGCAAGAGCGCCGCCGGCCCCTCGCGGAGGCCCGACCACAACCAGTCGCGCGGCTCCAAGGCCGCCGCGGTGCCGAGGATCGCCGCTTCCATGCCGGTGACCGGGCCCACGAACGCCACGCGCCCCGTGCGCTGGAGCTGAACCATGCGCCGGTCGATGCACCGTGTGCGGACGAGATGGCCGAAGAGCGCGCGCAGCCACGGTGCGTCGGGGGCCGGCCGCCCGCCGGCGGCCGGCTCGCCACGGGCCGTGTCGTTGGGCGCGGGGGCGCTCGCCTTCGTCATCGCGGGCGCTAGAGAGCGAGGAGGCCGGGGTGCTCGAGCAGCCCCTTGACCTCGACGAGGAACCGCGCGGCGTTGGCGCCGTCCGTCAGGCGATGATCGACGCTGACGGAGAGGTTCATGTACTGTCGCACTTCGATGCGGTCGCCCTCCGGGCCCTCCAGGACACCCGGCCGCTTCACGATGCGATGCACGCCGAGGATGCCCACCTCGGGGAAGTTGATGATCGGCGTGGCGAGCGTGCCGCCGATGTTGCCGGCGTTGGTGATGGAGAACGTGCTGCCGCGGAGCTCGTCGAGCTCGGCCTTGCCGGCGCGGGTCCGCTCGACGAGGTCCTGGAGCTCGGCGGCGAGCTGGAGGAGGCCCTTCGCCTGGACGTCGCGGATCACGGGCACGATCAGGCCGTTGGCGGTGTCGGTCGCGATGCCGAGATGCACGTGGGAGAAGGTCACGATCTCCTGCGCCACCTCGTCGAGCTGGCTGTTCAGCTCGGGGTAGCGGGCGAGGGCCTTGGCCACCGCGCGCATGATGAAGGGCAAGTAGGTCAGCTTGACCCCGTCGCGCTCGGCCATCGCGCGGGCCTTGGCGCGCAGGGCCACGAGTTCCGTGACGTCCACTTCCTCGACCACCGTGAAGTGCATGGCGGTCTGGCGGGAGCGCACCATCGCCTCGGCGATCCGCCGGCGCAGCCCGCGGAAGGGGGTGCGCCGCTGACCCGGACCGGGGGGGATGGCGATCGGCTTGAAACCGGCGGCTCCGGGCGGGGCGGCGGGTGCCGGGCCAGCCGCGTGGGCCTGCACGTCGGCGGTGCGGATCACCCCGTTCCGCCCGCTGCCGGACACGCCGGCGAGGTCGACGCCGAGCTCGCGGGCGACGCGCCGCGCACTCGGCACGGCGAGGATGCGGCCGCCGTCCCGCGGACCCGGCCGTGAAGCGGGTCCCGCGCCGCCGGCCGCCGGCGCCGCCGCCGCGGCGAGCGGCGCGTGCTCGGCCGCGACGGGAGCCGCCTTCGCCGGTGCCGCGCCGGCGGCCGGCACGGCGCCATCGAGCACGAAGATCACGCGGCCCACGGGGACCTTCTCGCCCACTGTGGCGCGGATCTCGGTGATCGTCCCGGCGGCGGGCGCCGGGATCTCGACCACCGTCTTGTCGGTCATCACCTCGACGACCGGCTGGAACTCCTCGACGTGGTCGCCCACCCCGACGAACCAACCGACGATCTCCGCCTCGGCGATGCCCTCGCCGATGTCGGGCAGTTTGAACTCGATGACCATGGCGCTCTCAGTATCCGGCGACGAGCTCGATCGCGTCGAGGACGCGGCGCTCGTCCGGCAGGTAGTGATGTTCGAGGGTGTTGGGGAAGGGGGTGTCGAATCCGGTGACGCGCTTGATCGGAGCCTCCAGGTACTCGATCGCGTTCTCGGCGATGATCGCGCTGATCTCGCCGGCGAGGCCGCCGAACCGGGGCGCCTCGTGGACGATCACGACGCGGCCGGTGCGCTTGGCGGCCTCGACCACGCCCTCCTCGTCGAGCGGGAGGAGCGTGCGCAAGTCGATCACCCGGCATTCCGTGCCCGCCGTGGCCGCCGTTTCGGCCGCCGCCGCGCAGACCGGGACCATGGCGCCGTAGCAGAACACCGTCACGTCGCCGCCCGCGCGGACCTCGCGCAGGGTCGAGAGCGGAACGGTGTAGTCGCCGGCGGGGACCTCGCCCTTCACCGTGCGGTAGAGGGCCTTGGGCTCCAGGAACACGACCGGATCGGGATCGCGGATCGCGGCGAGCAGGAGCCCCTTGGCGTCGTGGGGGGTGGAGGGGACCACCACCTTCAGCCCTGGCGTGTGGCAGAAGTAGGCCTCGCCGGACTGGCTGTGATAGAGCCCGCCGCGGATCCCGCCCCCGTAGGGGGTGCGGATGACGAGCGGCGCGCTGTACTGGCCTCCGGAGCGGTAGCGCAGCTTGGCCGCCTCGCTCACGAGCTGGTCGAAGGCGGGGAAGATGAAGTCCTGGAACTGGATCTCGGCCACCGGGCGCAGGCCGTTCATGGCCATGCCGATCGCGGTGCCGACGATCCCGTCCTCGGAGAGCGGCGTGTCGAAGCAGCGCTCCGGGCCGAATTCCGCCTGCAGCCCCTCGGTGGCGAGGAACACGCCGCCCTTGCGGCCCACGTCCTCGCCGAACACGAGCACGGAAGGGTCGGCTCTCATGGCCGTGCGCAGGCCGTCCGTCACGGCCTGCAGGAGGGTGAGATTGGTCATGTCCGGAGGATCCGCGGAATCAGAGGGGGAACTCGCCGCCGCCGGCCACCGCGTCGCCGCGGCGGGCGGCCAGGTCGAAGAGGTAGCGGCCCTGCGCGCGCAAGTGGGCCGGGACCTCGGCGTAGACATCGGTGAAGAGGGTCTCGAGCGCCGGCGACACGGCCCGCTCGGCGAGGCGGGCCGCCTGCGCGACGTCCCGGCGAGCCTCGGCGCGCATCGCCTCGCCTTCCCCCGGGGTCCACAGCCCCTGGGCGGCGAGGAACTTCTCGAAGCGCGCCAGGGGATCGCGCGCGCGCCAGCGGGCGAGCTCCTCCGCCGGCACGTAGCGGCGCGGATCGTCGGAGGTGGAATGCCCGCCCATGCGATAGGTGCGCACCTCGACGAGCGTGGGTCCTCCGCCGGCCCGAGCGCGCTCGACGGCCTCGACCACCGCCGCCCGGACGGCGAGGAGGTCGTTGCCGTCGACGACGACTCCCGGCAGGCCATAGGCCACCGCCTTGGCGGCGTAGCTCGTCGAAGCGGTCTGCTCCGAGGCGGGGCAGGAGATCGCCCAGCCGTTGTTCTGGCAGAGGAAGATCACCGGCGCTTTCCACACGCCGGCGAAGTTCAGGCCGGAGTGGAAGCCCAGGCTCGAGGTGCCGCCGTCGCCGAAGCTCGTGAGCACGACCGTGTCCTCGCCGCGGCTCCGGGCGGCGAAGGCGGCGCCGACCGCCTGGGGGATCTGGGTGCCGATGGGCGAGGAGATCGAAACGAAATGCACCGGATCGAGGAAGGTGAAATGCACGGACATCTGCCGGCCGCGCGCGTTGTCCAGCCCGTTGCCGAACATGTTGTGCATCATCTCGACCAGGGGCACTCCCAGGTGAAGCGCGATCCCGAAGTCGCGGTAGCTCGGGAAGACCCAGTCGGTGCGGCGCAGGGCGCTGGCGGCCCCGACCTGGGTCGCCTCGACGCCCTCGTTGGGGATGGAGAAGCCGATGCGCCCCGAGCGCTGGAGCTTGAGGCATGTCTCGTCGAAGGCCCGGACGGTGAGCATGGTCCGGTAGCAGCGCCGGAGCTCCTCGGGCGAGAGCCCCGGGTCGTGGCCGTTCACGCCGCCGTCGGGAGCGATGACGGTGAGCGGCTCCTCGATCGCCTCTTTGCCGGTCATTGGGCGTGCTTCCGCAGGGGGATCGTCAGGGGGGCGGGGTCGGGACGGGCCCCGCCGGTCGAATCGCCGGCGGCCTGGCTCTCCTCTTCGGGAGCCGGGACCGTGATCAAGTTCTCGAGGGTGGTGCGCTCGAGGAGCTCGCGGACGGAGTCGGCCAGCGCCTTCATCGGGTGGACCACCCGACACTGCCCGCGGAAGCGGCACGGGCCGAGAGGCTCCGAGGCGCAGTCGACGAGCCGCACCGGCCCCTCGAGGGCGCGCACGATCGCGGCCACCGTGATCTCCCCTGCACTCCGGGCCAGAGAGTAGCCTCCCTTCGTGCCGCGGAACGACTCGAGGATCCCCTCGCGGGCCAGGCCCTTCAGGATCTTGCTCACCATGGGCACCGGCAGCCCGGAGGCGGCCGCCAGGTCCCGGGTGCTGTAGACGGCGTCGCTCGTGCCTCCCGAGCAGTGGGCGAGGAGCAGGATGCCGTAGTCGACCTGTTTCGAGATCTTCAGCATGGGGGAGGGGGGAAGCGGGTGCGGGGAGAGGGGCGGATGGTCGGGATGGGCCGAATATAGGACCGTCCTCGTACCGTATCGGCCCAAATCCGGGCCGGCGGCGAGGGGGAATCGCAACCCCCGTGCGGACAGGGAGTTAGGCGACCGCGCTCTCCGTGTCGTCCGAAGCGGGGAGGGGCACCACGAGGAGCCCGCGCCGGACGAAGGCGAGGAGGCGCGCCCGGAGCGCGGCGGGATCTCCCCCCGCCCCGGCGACGATCTCGGCGGCGGTGCGGGAGCCGTCGGCCCGCGCGAGCATCGCCACGTCGGAGGCGGAGACCGGGTAGATCTGCTGGGTCGGGGAGACGTGGAGCACGCTCGACTCGCGCCGGGGCAGCGGAGAGCCGGCGTCGGCGATCCCCTGCTCGCGGGGCGGCGTGAAGATGTCGAAGTCGTAGCGGGCGAGGAAGTTCCAGTCCGGGAGGATCGGCCGGCCCTCCGCCATCTCCTCCCACGTGGCGGGGAAGAGGCCGCCCCGGCGGAAGTTCGCGACCTCGGGGGCGCGCGCGGGCTGGTCGGTCAAGTAGAGGTAGAACGCCATCCGGGTGACCGACTCCATGTCCCCCCGGGACATGTACGCGGCGTTCAGCTCCTCGAGATCGTAGTGGGGCGTGCCGTCGGAGTGCCGATAGTCGAATCGCCCGTTGGCGTGCTGGAAGATCTTGATGTCGTAGAGCTCGCCCGCGGACTGGAAGATGTCGTCATCGGGCGACAGCGTGAAGGTCCCCATGTAGGAGGAGAGCAGAACGCTGTCCCGGTGGCGGTGCAGGAACGCGAAGCTCTGGTTGGCCTCGGCCTCGGTCTCCCCCGGGAAGCCAATGAACCATTGCACGCTGACGGCGATGCCCGCATCGCGCAGCGTCGTGAGGACCTCGGGCACGAGGTTCATGTCGTTGCCCTTCACCATCAAGTCGAGCACGCGCTGGCTCCCCGATTCGAAGCCGAACTGCAGGAAGCGCGCCCCGCCGGCGTAGAGGAGATCCATCGTCTCCCGTCGCGCGAACACCTTCTCGAACTTCGTCTCGGCCCCCCAGTAGATCATCCGCTCGCCCCGGTCCTTGTTCCACCGGGCGATCCCCTTCATCAGGTTGGGGGGCGTCAGCGGGTCCCAGAAGATGAAGTGGCGCAGGCCGGTCTGGGCCTGGATTCGCTCGATGTCCTGCTGGACGAGCTCGACCTTGCGATGGCGGAAGTTCTTCTTGATGTCGTAGGAGCAGAAGGTGCACTTGCCGTAGTAGCAGCCGCGGGACGTCTGGTAGTTGACGATCGTGTCGGGAAGGAAGTAACGGCCGATCGGAACCTGGGAGAAATCGGGAGCCGCCGTCTCGTCGAGGTTCGGCAGGTCGGTGCGGGAGGGCGGGCGCACGCGACCGCCGGCGTCCCGCCACCAGAGGTTGGCCACGGTCCCGAGATCGCCGCCTCGCTCCAACGTCGTCACGAGCCGGTGGAAGCTCTGATCCGCCTCGCCGGGCATGGCGAGGTCGGCGTAGCGGAAGAAACGCGGATCGGCGCAGAGCTTCGGGGCGTAGGCGGTCACGATGGCGCCGCCCACGAGCGTGCGCAGCTCCGGGGCTCGCCGCTTCAGCGCCTTCAGGAACGCGAGCGCCTCGACGAGCTGCTCGTTGAAGGGAATGCTGACCGCGACGAGATCCGGGTTCTGGGCGAGGACCATGTCGATCGCGACCTCGTCCACGAGCCGGCTGATCGGATTCAGGAAGTCGGCCCCGAGGTAGTCGAACATCTCGCCCACCGCCCCCGACTTGCTCGGATAGACGACGGGGTTGAGCGTGTAGAGCGCGCGGAGCACGCAGGCGATCGTGTCGTACGCTCGGTTCACGTTCTCCGGGACGCGGAAGAGGTCCCAGTTGCGCAACACGCGCCCAGCCTGCTCCGCCTCATACAGCCGCGCGAACGGCACGACCATCTGCTGGGCGATCGCCTGCAGGGTGCCCACCTCCGCCGGGGTGAGAGTGGGCTTGGCGCGGAGGCGGTTCCACACGGAGAGGCACTGCTCCTCGGCCCAGGCGATCGACTCGGGCCGCAGGAGGCGCTCGAAGACCTCGAGATTGACGTCGACAATGCCGTGCGCGTGTCCCGTCGCGGTGAGCGAGCCGGCGAGGAGGGGCAGGGCTCCGTAGGGCGAGCTCGGCACGTTGCGATTCGGCGGATAGACGAGGGTGACTTTCATGGGTGCTGGGCCGCCCCCGCTCGCGCCGCGGGGGAGCGCCCCGGCCCCCGCGGACCGCGGCCGGGAGGGGAGATCGATCGTCGCGGCCGCCGGTCGGTAGGGGGTCCCCGGAGGATCGAGGAATCCTACCACATCGCCCGCCGCGTGCCCGGCTTCGGGACGCTCCCCGGCGGCCGGGCGATCGTGGCTTCGAGATCCGCTGGTCGGCTATCCCCGCGCGGCGGCGACGACCGGCGCCAGAATCTCCGCCAAGCCGGGCCGCGACGTGATCTCGAGCTCGTAGCGCACGCGGAGGCTCGGCTTGTCGAGCGCCACGACCCGCGAAAGGTCGATCGGAGTCCCGATCACGACGAGATCGCAGTCGACGGCGGAGATCGTGGCCTGCAGGTCCGCCATCTGCTGCGCGCCGTAGCCCATCGCCGGCAGGAGGGTGCCGACCTCCGGGTAGATGCGGAAGGTCTCCGCGATCCCGCCGACGGCGAAGGGCCGAGGATCGACGAGCTTGGCTCCGGCCTTCCGGGCGGCGAGCACCGCCGCCCCGTACTTCATGCCGCCGTGGGTCAGGGTGGGGCCGTCCTCCACGCAGAGGACGCGCTTGCCGGCCATCCGCTCGAGACCGCCCTCGACCACCAGGGGCAGCGTGCCGTCCAGCAGCACCGCGCGCGGATTGACCCGCGCGACGGTCCGCTTGACGGCGGCGATGCCCTCGGGAGTCGCGGTGTCGCTCTTGCTGACGATGATCGCGTCGGCGCGGCGCAGGTTCGTCTCGCCGGGGACGTAGCGCAGCTCGTCTCCAGCGCGGTGGGGATCGACGAGGACGATCTCGAAGTCGGATTCGTAGAAGGGCAGATCGTTGTTGCCGCCATCCCACAGGATGACATCGGCCTCCTTCTCGGCGTCGCGCACGATCGCGGTGTAATCGATGCCCGCGTAGATGATACCCCCGGCGTCGATGTGGGGCTCGTACTCCTCCATCTCCTCGATCGTGCACTCGTGCTTGCGCAGGTCGTCGATCGTCGCGAAGCGCTGCACGCCCTGGCGGGCGAGGTCGCCATAGGGCATGGGGTGGCGAATGGCGATGACGCGCAGGCCGGCCCGGCGCAGGGTGCGGACCACGGCCCGGCTCGCGGCGCTCTTCCCGCACCCGGTGCGCACCGCGCAGACGCTGACGACCGGGCGCGCGGCGCGCACCATCGTGTACTTCGGTCCGAGCACCCGGAAGTCGGCACCGGCAGCGTTGCACCGGGCCATCAAATGCCCCAGGTGGTCGTAGCTCACGTCGCTGTAGGCGAACACGCACTCGTCGATGTCCTGCGTGGCGATCAGGTCCTCGAGATCCTCCTCGGGATGGATCGGGATGCCGCGGGGATAGCGCGGGCCGGCCAGGGAGGCGGGGAAGCCCCGGTCGTCGATGCCCGGGATCTGGGCGGCGGTGAAGGCCACCACTTCGACGCTGGCGTCATCCCGGAACGTGGTCAGGAAGTTGTGGAAGTCGCGTCCGGCGGCGCCGATGATGACGACTCGCTTGGAAGTCATAGAGAATGCTCGGTGGCTTCGAGGGGGGCGCTCGGCGGGGAAGCCCCGGTCCCGTGCGGGGGGCGTGCGGGGGGAGGCCCCGGCCCCGGCAAATCGGCGAAGCAGGATACCGCGGGGGCGGGAGACGGGCCACCGCCGGGGAGGCGAAACGCCGGGCCCGCGCGCCCTGATCCCGCTTTCCCTCCTCCTCGCCGCGGCCCAGGCCGCCCGGGAGCCGCGTTTCGTCGACGCGAGCGCCGCGATGGGCCTCGGGCCCGACGTCGTGCCCGCGGGCGTCGCCCGCCTGTGCTTCGCGGACGTGAACGGCGACGGTTGGCCGGAGGTCGTGATCGATCGCCATCTCGTGTTCCGGAACGTCGCCGACCCGACGACTCCGGGGGGCCGGAAGTTCCTTCCGCTCTCGCCCGCGGCGGCGGGCCTGCGACCGCCTGCCGCGGGAACGGTCGCGGTGTTCGCCGACGTGGACGGCGACGGCCGGCTCGACGCCGTCGCCGGCGAGTACGTGGATTCCGGGTCCGCCGCCTGGACCGACCACGGCCGCCGCACCTCCTGGCAGCGGGGGAACGGCGACGGCACCTTCGGGCCGCCCGTGCCGATCCCCGGCGTCCGTCCCGCCACCACCGCGGCGATCGCCACGGGAGACGCGGACCTCGACGGGCGCCTCGACCTCTGGATCGGGAACTGGTACGTGCAGTACGGCGCCTCGCTCGCGGCCCACCCGAACGAGCTCGTGCGCCGGGGTGCCGACGGCGCCTGGATCGTCGAGTCGCTGCCCGCCGGCGCGTTCGGGGAATCCGGAGGCGAGGAGGTCGACGAGGAGCGGGACGCCGGCGGGCGGCCGTCCTACGGCACGATGATCGCCTGGCTCGGCGACGGGACGCGCCCGAGTCTCCTCGAGCTGAACTACGGGCGGCGCGCGAACCGCCTGTGGAACTGGACCGGCGGGACCTGGGAGGACGCGGCGCCCCGCGCCGGCCTCGATGGCGACGCCGTGCGCCACGGGAAGTACCCCGCGTGGGCGGTGGAGCGGATGGCGGAACGCGAGCCGCCCGTTGTGCTCTCCGACGAGAAGCCCTTTCGTTCGCACGGCAACACCTTCGACAGCGCGGTGGGGGACGTGAACGGCGATGGGATCTTCGACGTCCTCCTCGTCGAGATCGCCCACGCCTGGGCGGGGGAGTCCTCCGATCGCACGCGACTCCTGGGGGGGGGGCGGGAGGAATCGAGCGGTCTCGTCCTGCGCGACGCTTGTCCCGGAGCCTTCGACCGGTTTCTCCCCGGCGCGGAGGGCGGGAACCAGGGCGACCTCTTCGGCGCCCTGGCCGACTTCGACCACGACACGCGGCTCGATGTCCTGATCTCCTCCGGCGACTATCCCGATGACCAGCGGCTGCGCCTGTGGCTCCAGCAGCCCGACGGGAGCTTCGCGGACCGGACCGCGGCGGGCGGGATCGACCACGACGGATCGCAGCAGGTGAGCCTCGGCGATCCCGACGGCGACGGGGATCTCGACATCCTCGTGGGGCAGACGTTCTTCCGCTATCCCGCGGAGCGGATCGCAGGGCGGGAGCCGCGGCCGAAGCTCCTCGGGAACGAGCTCACCGAGGGGCGCGGCTCGATCGTCCTCTTCCTCGCCGGCGACGGCGCGCACGTGAACCGCGGGGCGCTCGGGACGATCGTCCGCGTCCGGCTCGCCGGCGGCCCGACGATGCTCCGCCAGCTCGTCGGACCGGGCGGGCACGCGGGCAAGCAGGACGAGCTCCTGGTCCACTTCGGCCTCGGGGAGGCGCAGGCGGCCGCGGAGCTCGCCGTCCTTTGGCCCGACGCCGCGCGGACGACGCAGCGCTTCGCCGCCGTGCGGCGCGGCCGGTACCGGCTGGAGTACGGCGGCGCGCTCGAACGCCGCGATGGAGAACGACCATGACCCAGCACCGCGCGTTGGCCGCGGCGATCGTCGCCCTCGCTCCTCTCGTCCCGGCCCAGGCGCCCGCGGCGCCGGAGAAGCCGCTCGCCGCCCAGGGCTACCTCGGCCTGACCGCGGTCGACATCGCGAGCGGGGACACGGTCGTGAGCTGGATCCTCCCCGGTCCGTTGAATGGCGAGGGGCTCGAGGCGCCCGCCGCGGACCTCGCGCGGCCCGACCTCCTGGTGGCGATCGACGGCCGCGCGCTGCACGCCGCGGAGCTTTGCGAGTACGTGCACGGCTTCGCCCCCGGGACGAGGGTGCGCCTGGAGTGGCGCCGGGCGAAGGCCCGGGGCGGGGGGATTCCCGACCGCCTGGACCACGAGGACGAGGTGCAGGCGCTTGAGGTCGTGCTCGCCGCGCGGGAGGAGTGGACGGGCATGATCGGGCGATCGCGCGTTCTTGCGGGGCGGGCGGAGATCCCCTTCCCGTGCATGCTCGCGCCGCTCGATCCCGAGAACGATCTCGGCGCGGAGATCGTCACGCACGGGCCCGTCGATCCGCCGCGCACCCTGACCGGCGTCCTTGCCGACTACCTGGCGAAGAACGACGATTTTCACTCTCTGCGCCGCTTGCGGGCGCCGTTCGAGGATCCCTTCTGCCTCCCGGAGCTGGAGCACTCGCTCGTCGCGCCGACGCTCCTCGTCCCGGCGCACCCGCTCGAGTCGGCGCAGCGGCTCGTGCTCGAGTGTCTCGAGGGCGGTCCCGGCCCCGTATTCCGGACCGGAGAGGACGAGCTGGGCCCGTTCGATTGGATCCAGATGGCCGCGGCCGACGCCGCGAACCTGCCTGCGGCGGAGCAGCGGGACTTCGCCGCGCAGTGTCTCTCCTTCCTGCGCGTGCCCCGCCGCACGTTCTATCTCCGCGGTCCGGAGACGAGGGAGCACCTCGCCGTCGTCCGGCGCTCGATGGAGGTCTCCTGGGACCGCCTCGCGGAAGACCTATGCGATCTGGCGCGTGTGGCCCGGATGACCAAGGAGAACCTCGCCGCGCTCGCCCCGATCCTGCGGTCGGAACCGCTGGAGGGGGAGGCCGGCGCCCCGGGAGCGGTGGACGGGGAGATCGCCGGCTGGGTGCGGCTCATCGACGGTCTCCTGGTCGTCGTCGGCGGCGACGGTCCGAACCGCTACGATCTGGCGCAGATCGCGATCGTGATCGATCCCGGTGGCAACGACGAGTACCACGCCACCGGTCTGCGCCTGGGCCGCCGGGCGATCCTGGAGTTCGCCCGGGGACGATCGCTACTCTAATGAAACCTCCGTTTCATTCCCTGCGGGTGGCCGCAGGCCATGGTGGGGCTCAGATGTCCTCTGGCGCATCGCCTGACGGCGCTGCCGCCCGTTCGCGAGCAATTCTCGCTCGCTCTCTGAGTTTCCGCCGCCGCGGGCGGCGGCGGGGAGTTCCGCATGCCGAGCACCGACGTCGTCTTCGCGCTCGGGGCCGATGACGAGTCCGAGTCCGTCATCGCCCGGCTCGGGGAGCGTTTTCCGATCCGCCGGAAATCCGGCGGCCCCGGCGTTCGGACCTTCTTCGACACCTTCGACTGGCGCCTTCATCGCCACGGCATGGTGCTCTGCGCCGTCCAGCCCGGCTCCGGCCCGCGGGCGGGACGGTTCGGGCTGGAGGTGGGGGCGGGCGGGCGCCCGTGCCGGCTGCGCACGAGGCATCTCGACTTCGCGCGGAACCTGCCGCCCGGTCCGATCCGCGCGGCGCTGCTGCCCCTTGTCGGGCCGCGCCGGCTCCTGCCCCGCGCCGAGGTGGCGGGGGAGGAGACCGTCCTCGACCTGCTCGACCGGCGGAGGAGAACCGTCGCCCGGATCCGCCTTCTGGCGGGGGCGGTGCGCTCTCCGGCCGCCGGGGACGAATCTCGCCCCCTGCCTCCCCTCCTCGCGATCGCCGCCGGGCGCCGCAGAAAAGCCGTCGCGGGGATCGAGAGGCTCTGCGGCGACGAGCTGGGGCTGGCGCGCCTCGACGGTCCCCTCACCACGGTGCTCTACCGAATCCTCGGCCTGGAGCCCGGCCGCGATCCCTCCCAGCTCGCGGTGACCCTCGACCCCGCCGCCCCGGCCTCCGGCGCCCTGCGCACGCTCCTGGGCGCTCTGCGCGCCGTGGTCCTCGCCAATGCGGAGGGGGTGGCCGGCGATCTCGATCCCGAGTTCCTGCACGACTTCCGCGTGGCGGTGCGGCGCGCGCGCTCGATCCTCGGTCAACTGAAGCAGGTTCTGCCCGCGGTTGTCGTGAATCGTCTCGCGCCGGAGCTGACGTGGCTCGGCCGGCAGACGGGACCGCTCCGCGACCTCGACGTGTTCCTCGCGTGGATCCACGACCAGGCCGGCGCGCCCGCCGGCGACCTCCCCCCCGATCTCGTCCCCCTGCTCGCGCATCTCCACGAACGCCGGCAGATCGAGCTGCATTCCCTCCGGCGCACCCTGGATTCGTCGCGCTTCCGCGATCTGCTCCGGACCTGGGGAGACGTCGCCGCGGGAGAGGTCGGGGACGGCGGCGCCGCCCTGCGCGCGAGCTGGCCCGTGCGCGAGGTGGTGTCCGCCCGAGTGCGACGAGTGCACGCCCGATTCATCGAGCAGGGCCGCCAGATCGGTCCGGCCAGCTCGCCCGGCGAGCTCCACCGGCTGCGCATCCGCGGGAAGAAGCTGCGATACCTGCTCGACGGTTTCCGGAGCCTGTACGACGCGGAGGCGATCGCGGAGTTGATCCGGCACATGAAGCGGCTGCAGGACGCCCTCGGCGAGCTGCACGACTCCGGCGTCCAGGCGGAGCGGCTGGAGGCCTACCTCCACTACCGCGCCGGCGAAGGCGCCGCGATCGGGACGGCGCCGAACGTGGAGGGCCTGATCGACCGCCTTCGCCAGCGCGGGCGGGAGCAGCGGGAGGAGCTCGCCGCCCAGTTCGCGGCCTTCGACCATCCCGCCACCGCCGCCCTGTTCCTCGGGCTCTGATCCGGCGCCCCTCCGGATCCCGAGGCCCGATAATGCTCCGGTAACCCCCGATCCCCGGGAGCGGGGTAGGATCGGGAGCGAAGGACTCGTCGAGGGCGGCCCGGACCCCATCCCTCGGCGGGGAGAGCCCGGGCCGGGATGGGCGGAAGGGCCTTCCCGGTCCTCCCCTGTTTGCCCTCAGCCTCGGTGATCCACCATGTACAAACCGATCCTCGCGGTCGCGACGCTCTCCCTGACGGCCCTCGGGAGCGATCGAAGCGCCCCCCAGCCCTACCTCCAGCTCAAGGAGGAGGCGATGTACATCGAATACGCCGCCACGACGGACCAGGCCGTCGTCATCGTGGAGGCGGAGAGCGAGGAAGGCCTGAACCGCGTCGAAGTCCAGGCCCCGGGCGGCGCCACCGTCCTCCGGATGCAGGCCGGCGGAGGCCAGCTCGTCTCCCTCTCTGGATTCCTCGTCGAGTCGCGCGAGCTGGATTCCTCGTCGCTGTTCGCCTCGTTCGCCGCCGGCGTGTACGAGCTCCGGGCGGAGACCCGGGATGGCCAGGCGGTCGTCGGGAGCGCGGTGTTCGATCATCTGCTCCCGCCGGCCCCCGCCGTCGTGTACCCGTACGAAGGCGCCGAGGACGTCCCGACGAACCTGGTGGTGACCTGGGTGCCCGATCGCGCGGTGAAGGCCTACCGCATCGTCCTCGAGCAGAACGAGAACGACGGCCTGGCGGTCGAGCTCCCCGCCGGGAGCAACAGCTTCGCGGTCCCCGACGGCATCCTGGCGCCGGGCACCGAGTCGATGGTCGAGGTCGGGGCGATCGGCACCAACGGCAACATCACGCTCGTGGAGATCTCGTTCACCACCTGGTGAGCCGCTCTCCCGACCGGGGGGCGATTCGATGCGTATCCTCATCGTCGAGGACTCGGAGACCCTGCGCGAGTCGTTGCGGATCGGGCTGGCGCGCGAAGGGTTCGCCGTCGATGTGGCGGGCGACGGGGAGCTCGGGCTGCGATACGCGCGCAACAATCCCTACGACGTGCTCGTCCTCGACCTCCTGCTGCCCAAGCTCGACGGGATGAGCCTGCTCGCCGGGCTGCGGGAGAAGGCCGACCGCCCGCACGTCCTCGTCCTGACCGCGCGGGACCGGGTGGAGGACCGCGTCGAGGGGTTGAACGCCGGCGCCGACGACTACCTCGTCAAGCCCTTCGCCTTTGACGAACTCCTGGCGCGGATCCACGCCCTCGTGCGGCGCCGGTACGAGGAGCGATCCTCCGCGGTGACGATCGGCGACCTCGTCGTCGACGTCGTGGGCCGCCGGGCCACCTTCCGAGGGCGGGCCCTGGACCTTACCGCGCGCGAGTACGCGCTGCTCGAGTACCTCGCGCTGCGGCGCGGGCACACGGTCAGTCGGGTGGACATCGAGGACCACATCTACGGCGTGGAGAAACTGCCGGCGAGCAACGCCGTCGATTCGGCGGTCTGCATCCTGCGCGCCAAGCTCGGCCCGGAGGGCAAGGCGATGATTCGCACGCGCCGGGGACAGGGATACGTGCTCGACGAGGCGCCGGCGTGAGGTCGATCCGCACCTACCTCCTGTCCCGCCTCCTCGGTGGCGCCGCCCTGGTGCTCGCCGGAGCGGGGGTCGTCGTGTACCTCCTCGTCGCGCGGTCGCTCGCCGCCCAGTTCGATCGCCACCTCGCCGACCGCGTGCAGGGCTTCGCCTCGATCATCTTCCAGGTCGAGGACCAGGTCGAGTTCGAGTTCTCCGACGAGCTGATGCCCGAGTACGGGGCCGGCGATCGGCCGGCCTACTTCGAGCTGCGCTTCGCCGACGGCCAGCTCCTGGAGCGCTCCGTCTCGCTCGGGGGAGAGGATCTTCCCGTGCCGCACGCGCCGGCGGGCGAGGCCGTGCACTGGACCGCGCCCCTCCCGGACGGCCGCCCGGGCCGGTACGTGGCACAGCTCATCGAGGTCCACCACGTCTACCCCGAGGAGGGGCCGGGCCGGCCGACGGCGGCCCGCGTCCAGGTGGTCGTCGCTGCGGGAGTGGAGGAGCTCCTGGCCGCCGAGCGCGAGGTGCTGGCGAGCTGCGTGGTCGTGGGCCTCGTCCTGATGGGATTGATCGCCTTCCTGGCGTGGACCGCCGTGGCGCGCGGGCTCGCCCCGGCCGGCCGGCTCGCGGCGGCGGTGAACGCCCTCCGGCCCGATCGGCTGCCCGCGGGCCTCGACGTCGGCGAACTCCCGGCGGAGATCGACCCCGTGGCCCGCACCATCGACGCGCTCATCCGCCGGGTGGACGCCGCCCTGCGGCGGGAGCGCCGGACCACGGCCGACATCGCCCACGAGCTCCGGACCCCCATCAGCGAGCTGCTCACGGTCTCGGAGGTGGCGCTCCGCAATGGGCGGGACCCGGACGGAGTGCGCAAGGCCCTCGGGACGATCCGCGACGTCGCGGCGCGGATGGGGCGCGCCGTCTCCACGCTGCTCAAGCTCGCCCGCCTCGAGATGGGGGCGGAGAAGTTCGCCCGGGAGGATGTCGATCTCGGCGGGCTCGTGAACGATCTCCTGCGCTCCCTCTCCGCCGCCCAGCGCGAGCGTGGGATCCACGTCGTCTCTCGCGTGGACGCGGGGGAGAGGGTGCACGGGGACCCCGAGGTGCTGCGCATCGTCGTCTCCAACCTCCTGAGCAACGCGGTCCACTACTCCCCGGCCGGCGGGGGCGTCGACTGCCGGCTCGAGCGAGGGCCGGAGGGTTGGCGGTTCCTCGTCGAGAACCGCACCGACGACTTGCGGGCGGAGGACCTCGCCGCCCTGTCCGAACCCTTCTGGCGGAAGGACGGGGCGCGCGTCGACCGCGATCGCTCCGGTCTGGGGCTCGCCCTCTCCCGGGCTCTCGCCGACGAGGCGGGGATGAAGCTCTCCTTCGAGCTGGACCACGGCACGTTCCGCGCCGCGCTCGCCGATGGCGTCGCGGCGGGGACGCGCGTCATCGCGCCGTAACCTCGGCCGCCAGCTCGCGCGCGATCCGCGAGGAATCTCGCGCCCGTAATCCCGGCGTCACGACCGTTCGCGATCGGTCGGCTAGGTTTGGGAGTCGAAGCTCGCTCTCGGTCGCCTCACGGACCAGAGGAGCTCCGAGTCCATTCATCCCCGGAACGCAAACGAACAGGTGATCCCATGACGAACTCATCCCTCCCGACGCGATGCCTCCGCACGCGCCTCCTACGGAGCGGCGCGGTCGGATCGCTCGTCCTCCTCGCCACCGCCGTCGCCGGCGGGAGCGCCGGCCCCGCTTCGGGCGCGGGGCCCGGCGCCGGCACGATGACCGCCCACGCCATGCGCCAGTCCGCGCTGCGCGCGGCGCGGGCCGATTACTGGACCGCCCTTGGGGTCTGCTTCAACATCAGCGACCCCGGCGAGCGGAACGAAGCCCTGGTGGAGGCCCAGGAGGAGCTCGAGGAGGCCCTCGACCTGGCCGAAGAGCAGTTCGCGGCCCGTCTCGCCCTCGTCGCCCTCCTCGGCGAGGACCCCTACGATCCGGAGCTCGATCCGGCGGACTTCGTCGCCGGCGTCGACAACCCCTACTTCCCCCTCGTGCCCGGCCGGACTCTCGCCTACGAGAAGGAGACCGACGAAGGCCTCGAGCGGCTGGAGACGACGGTGGAGGAGGAGACGACGGAGATCCTCGGCATCGAGTGCACGGTTGTGCACGAGGTAGAGACCCTGGACGGCGAGCTCGTCGAGGACACGTACGACTGGTTCGCTCAGGACGTGGACGGCAACGTCTGGTACATGGGCGAGATCTCCCTCGAGTACGAGGACGGCGAGCTCGTGAGCATGGAAGGCTCCTGGAAGGCCGGCGAGGACGGGGCGAAGCCCGGCATCCCCATGGAGGCCGCCCCGGCGCCCGGCGACGTCTACCGCCAGGAGTTCAAGCTCGGCGAAGCCGAGGACGTGGGAACGGTCATCGCCGTCGGACAGACGGTGGCGATCGACTACGGGACCTTCCTCGACTGCGTGCAGATCGAGGACTCCTCCCCCCTCGAGCCCGGAAACGTGGAGTACAAGTACTACGCCCCGGGGATCGGCATGGTGCTCGAGGTGGATCCCGCCACCGGGGAGGAGCTCGAGCTGGTGGAGATCATCGAGTAGAGGGCAGGGGGGCGCCGGGCGCCTCCCGGGGCTGCCGGCTCTCGCCTCCCGGAGCGGGGGGCGAGAGCCTCCCGATCCCCCGCAGCACCTTCTCCGGCGTGATCGGAAGGTCGAGGCAGCGGTAGCCGGTCGCGTCGTGGACCGCCGCGCTCAACGCCGGCGCGGTGGGACCGACGAGGCCCTCGCCGGCCTCCTTGGCGCCGAAGGGGCCGGCCGGTTCGTAGGTGACGATGGCCGCCGATTCGCTCGGGGGCATGTCGCTCGCCGCCGGCATCTTGTAGTCGAGGAAGGAGGCGTTGCGGGTCACGCCGTCCCGCACGTCGAGGGACTCCATCAAGGCGTAGCCGAGACCCATGTGGATCGAGCCCTCGAGCTGGCCCTCCACCGCCATCTCGTTGATCGGCACGCCGCAGTCGTGGGCGGTGTACATCCTCTCCACTTTCACGAGGCCCGTCTCCCGGTCCACCTCGACCTCGGCCACCTGAGCGCCGAAGGAGAACGCCGGGCTGACGAGGCCCATGTTGCGCGGCGTGTAGGTGCCGATGGCCGTCAGCGGCTCGCCGAGCCGCAGCCGGAGCGCCTTGTAGGCGCAGGCGGCGAGCGACAGGCCGCGGGCCGGCTTCACCGCGCAGAACACGCGATCGCCGGCGAAGGTCACGTCGTGGATCTGGTTCAGGTCGAACTCGGCGAAGATCACCGGCTTCAGCATGTCCTTGATCTTGCGTGCGGCGTCGAGCACCGCATTGCCCATCATGAGCGTGACCCGACTGCCCCACGTGCCGAGGTCGGCCTTCGGAGTGATCGCGGTGTCGGCGGCGGTCAGGCGGATCTTCTCGATGGAGATCCCGAGCTCGGCGGCGAGGATCTGGCGCAGCACGAGATCCGATCCCTGGCCGATCTCGGCCGCCATGGTCAGGAGGTGGGCCGTTCCGTCCTCGAAGAGGCGCACCTCGCAGGTCGAGAAGGGGTACTTGGTGTTGAACCAGTTGAACACCCCGCCCGAGATGAAGCTGTAGCAGCCGATGCCGATGCCGCGGCCGGGCGTCCGCCGCCGGCGCTTCGCGTCCCAGCCGCTCATCTCGCGGACCTTGACCAGGCTCTCCTTGAAGCCGCAGGAGTTGATCTTGGTCACGCCGGGGATCTCGTCGCCGACCTCCATGGCGTTGATGAGCCGGAGATCGATCGGGTCGATGCCGAGCTCCTCGGCGGCGAGGTTCATCTGCGTCTCGCAGGCGAAGAGGGCCTGCGGCGCTCCGAACCCGCGCATGGCGCTCGCGGGGGGCGTGTTCGTGTAGACGTGGCGCCCGATGTAGCGATAGGCGGGGAACTTGTAGAGCATCCCGCCGAAATTGCCGCAGAGGAAGGCGGCCGTGGGGCCCATCGCGTTGTAGGCGCCGCCCCCGAGCAAGACGTCGAAGTCGCGGCCGGTGATCCGTCCGTCCCGGGTGAAGCCGATCTTCGACCGCAGGGTCATCGCATGCCGGCGCCGGCCGAACGCGAATTCGTCGGCGCGGGTCAGGGTGAACTTCACGGGCCGGCCGGTGCGCAGCGCCAGGAACGCGGCGCAGATCTCCCACTTGCGGAGCTCCATCTTGCCGCCGAAGGCGCCCCCCACCTGGGGCTTGATGACGCGGACGTGGTTCTCGGGCAGCCCGAGCACGCTCGCGAGCAGGCACTGCACGATGTAGGGGACCTGGGTGCTCGTCCAGAGCGTCACCCGCCCTCCCTCGTCGGGGGCGGCCAGCGACGCGCACGGCTCCAGGTACGCATGCTGCACGGCGTGGGTCGTGAAGACGTCCTCGCGCACGTAGTCCGCGCGGACGAAGGCCGCCTCCAGATCGCCGAAGGTGATCTCGCGGTTGAGGGAGATGTTGTTCGGGTAGGGGTCGTGGATGGTCGGCGCCCCCTCGGCGCTGGCCTCCAGCTCCGTGTAGACGGCGGGCAGCTCCTCGTACTCGACGTCGATCAGCGCGCAGGCCCGCTCGGCCGTCTCGCGATCGATGGCGGCGACCGCCGCGACCTCGTCGCCAACGAAGCGCACCTTGTCCAGGGCCAGGGCCGTCTCGTCCTGGCTCTCGGGCACGAGCCGCCAGTTGCCGTACTTCACCGGCGGCGTGTCCCGGCCGGTGATCACGTCCTTCACGCCCGGCACGGCCCTCGCCCGCGATACGTCGATGCGCTTGATCCGGGCGTGAGGAAGGGGGCTGCGCAGAAGGACTCCGTGCAGCATCCCCGGGAGCTTCAGGTCGTCGGTGTAGATCGCGGCTCCCGTCACCGCGGCCCGGGCATCCGGGCGAGGGATGCGCTGGCCGATGAGCGGCGGGTTCGCGCGGGCCGGATCTCCCGTCATCGGACACCTCCGCGGGCCACCTGGGCGGCCTCCTCCAGGGCCCGACGGGACAGCACTCCGACCATCGCCCGCCGCCAGGCCGCGCTCGCGCGCGTGTCGTCGATTGGCCGCGCCACCGCGGCGCAGAGGCCGGCGGCTTCCTCGAAAAGGGCCGGATCGGGCTCGCCGCCGGCGAGCAGCTCCTCCGCCACGAGACACCGGCGAGGGGTGGGAGCGACCGCTCCCAGGGCGACTCGCGCGGAGCGGATCCGCCCGTCCTCCCCGATCTCGAGGAGCGCGGCCGCCAGCACAGCGGCGATGTCCACCGCGCTGCGCGCGGAGATGCGCTGGAAGGAGGAGCCGGCCTCCGGCGCGGGCGCCGGAACGCGCGCCTCGCGCACGAGCTCCTCCGGCCGCCGCTCGACGCGGCCCGGGCCGAGGAAGAAGTCGGCGAGGGAGATCTCGCGCTCCCCGGCGGTCGAGACGAGGGCGAGCCGGGCGTCGTGGATCAGGAGCGGCGGGGCGGCGTCCGCGGAGGGCGATCCGTTCACCAGGTTGCCGACCACGGTCGCCATGTTGCAGATCTGCGGCGTGCACATCACGGTGCAGGCGCGGGAGAGGGTCGGATAGAACTGCCGTACGGCGGGATGACGCCCGACGTCGGCGAGGGAGGCCCGCGCGCCGATCGTGAGCCCCATTCCCTCGTCGAAACGGACGTGATCGAGGCCCGGTACGCGCCCGAGGCTGATCACGTGCTCGGCGTGCACGATGCCGGCGCGCATCCGTTCGAGCAGGTCCGTGCCCCCAGCGAGGATGCGGGCGCGCTCGCCGTGCTCGGCCAGGAGGTCGAGCAGCCGGGGCAAGGTCTCCGGCCGGTGGTGGACGAAATGGGGGAGCAGCGCGGTCATGAGGGCCTCCCCGCGGCGAGCTCCAGCTCCGCGGCCGCGGCCTGGATGGCGGCGACGATCTTGTTGTAGCCGGTGCAGCGGCACAGATTCCCTCCGAACCCGGCGCGGATCTCGGCTTCGGTGGGGGAGGGATTCGCCGCCAGGAGCTCCACCGCCCGCAGGATCATCCCCGGCGTGCAGAAGCCGCACTGCACCGCCCCCTTCGCGATGAAGGCCCGCTGCACGGGGTGAAGCTCGGTCGGGGAGGGTGCCAGCCCCTCGATCGTGGTGATCCGGCGACCCTCGGCGTCCGCGGCCAGGGTGAGGCAGGAGCACACGGCCTTTCCGTCGAGGAGCACCGTGCAGGCCCCGCAGTCCCCCGTCCCGCAGCCGATCTTCGTGCCGACGAGGTTCAAGTCCTCGCGCAGGACCTCGGCCAGGGTGCGCCAGGGAAAGGTGGAGACCTCGTAGGGGTCGCCGTTGATCTCGAGGTGGAGGGTCGTGCGGGCCATGCGAGGAGCGATGTCGGGGGGCCGAGGGCGAGGATTCTACCGCTCGATCCCCAACTCATACGCGACGAGGATCGGGCGTGCCAGCCCGGAGACCCGACATCGATGGCTGGAAAGCGATCTCGGGAGGTGGCGATCGCCTGCTCCGTGGCGCGGGCCGACGCCCGCAACCCATGCGGGCGTGGACCGGCGCAGCGTCAGAACGCCATCCCCACCGAGAAGTGGACGACGACCTCCTCCTCGCCCTCGCGGGGGTCCGGATTGACACCGGCGTCGATGCGCAGGGGTCCGATCGGGAGGAGGTAGCGGATGCCGGCGCCGACCGCGGTCCGGAAGCCCGCGAAGCGAGGGTAGTCCTCGACCGTGGGCGCCACGTTGCCGGCATCGAGGAAGATCGCCCCCGAGAACTTGGCGGTCAGATCCTGGCGCAGCTCCGCGGAGAGCACGGTGTAACCCTCCCCCCCCAGCGGTTCGCCGGAGGAATCGACGGGCCCGAGCTCGTCCTCGTGGAAGGAACGCACCGTGCTCTCCCCGCCGTTGAAGAAGCGCTGCTGGAGGGGGATGGCGGCCGTGCTGCCGATCGGCTCGATCACGCCGGTGCGCGCCGAGAGGCCGAGGATGCCCCCGTCCCAGGGAAGGGATACGAAGTGCGATTCCTCCAGCCGGACGGCGAGGAAGTCGATCTCCGAGCCGAAGACCGCCGACGCCCACTCCACGTTGACGCGAGCCCGGTTCCCGCGGGCGGGCACGAGGGGATGGTCGCGGGTGTCCCGGGTCAGGCTCGTGGAGACCGACGAAATGTCCACGTCCGCGAGGATCCCCTGGGCGATCGGATCCACGATGTCCACCTCGCTCAGGTCCGTGCGGCGGAAGCGGTACCCGACCGCGGCGCTCAGGTGCCGCCGCGGCCAGCTCCGCGTGAGCTCGGTGCCTACACCGCGCTCGTCCAGGGTGAAGGACGGCTCCTCGCGGTGCTGGAGGAAGACCGATCCCGAGGCCTGGACGTCGGTGCGGAAGAGGGCGCGGTCGACGAAGCTCACCGTCGCGCTCTGGGCGAGCAGGCCCACCGTGGATTCGGCCCGCAGGGACCGGCCGGTGCCGAAGAGGTTCTTGTCCGCGGCGCCGAGCCGCAGGCGCGGCCCCTCGTAGGAGCCGTACCCCGGTTCCACGAAGAGCTCGATGGACGGCGCCTCCACGACGGTGACGAGGAGGGTGCGCTCGGCCCCCTTCGTCTCCGCGAGCGCGATGGTGACCGTCGCGAAGAGCCCCGTCGCGTACAGCCGGCCGAAGCCGGCGCGAATGGCCTCGGAGTCGTAGTCGTCCCCCGCCTCGATCCCGAGACGCGAGCGGATGAACCCGCCCCGCGCCTTCTCGTTGCCGGCGATCTCGACCGCCGCCAGCCGCACGTGCTCGCCGGCGTCGATCTCCACGTCGAGCGTCACGCGCCCGCTCTCCGCGTCGTGCCGGGGGACGATCTCGATCTCGCAGTCGGGGAATCCTCGAGCGCCGTAGTGGGCGAGCAAGTGGGCGCGCAGCGCCTGGGCGAGACGCGGCGTGTATGGCGGGGGGGGAGCCCCTCCCGGCTGCAGGAACGCGGCGGGGAGCGCCCGCAGCCGCTCCGCCCGTTCGCCCTCCAGCTCCAGGCGCCCGTGGAGGTGCACGTCGGCGGCGGCCAGCGTCGAGCGGACGCCCTCGTCGATCTCGATCACCGCGACCGCGCTCGCCCCCGCGGCGTCGTAGAAGACCGCCGGATCGGACACCCTCGCGGCGAGGAACCCGCTCTGGCGGTAGAAGTCGCGCAAGGCTCCCGCGCCGGCCGCCAGACGGCTGGGCACGAGCCAGCGGGGCTCGCCGGGGAGCACCCCCTCCTCTTCCGGCGGGAAGAACGCGAGCAGGTCCGCGGCCGGAAAGGCCCTCTGGCCCTCGAGGCGGATCTCGGCGAGGACGACGCGCGGCCCTTCCTCGATCCGGAACTCCACCCGCACGCCGTCTGCCCCTTCCGCGTACTCGTACTCCACGCCGGCGCGCGGGAAGCCGTGGTCGCGGTAGAAGAGCTCGAGCTCGAAGGCCGCGTCGTCGACCCCCGGCTTGGAGATGCCCTCCCGCGCGTAATCGGCGAGCCGATCGGCGATCGCGCGCGCCAGCTCGTCGGTTTCCAGGGTGGTTTGGCCGGTGAACTCCACGCGCCAGCCGCGGCCGGCGAGGGCCGGCGGCGCAAGCGGGCCCGGGCGGAGGCCGCGGCAGGCGGGGACCGCCAGGAGGGCGAGGAGGAGGACGGCGGACCAGCGCATCAGCGGAACCGAAAGCGCCAGCCGTAGCCGAAGTTGATGAAGTCGTACACGTCTCGTTCGCCGACGAGGTAGCGGGCCATCCGCCGGTCCGGGGACCGCGCGGTGAGCAGGTAGACGACGCGGGCGGTGGCGGCGCCGCTGCGGGTGACGTCGGCCCCGATCTCGATCTCGAGGCGCTCCAGGATCGACTCCTCGTCGGCGAATCCTCCCTCCGACCACCATCGCTTCACGATGTCCTGGGCCACGTACACCGCGACGGACTGCGCGGCGCCGACCCCTCGCTCGCCGGCGGATCCCGCCGGGAGCTGCCCGGTCAGGAACAGGATCGCCAGGTCCTCGCTCGGGAGGGGGGGAACGGAGGAGAGCTCGATCTCGGGATCGTCGTAGTCGCCCGCGACGCGGACTCGGATGTCGTAGCCCTTGAGGCGCGTGGTTCCGATCAGCTCGAGCGTGGGGACGAAGGGATTCGCGGCTCCGAAGGCGACGAGCCCGCTCGACACCCGCAACCGTCCCGACGGCAGCGCGACGAAGGTCTCGTCGAGATAGACGCGCCCGCGCAGCACGGGCACCTCGGCGGTGCCGCCGAGATGCAGGTCGGGGCGCAGCGCGCCGTGGATCACGTTGTTCTCCAGCGCGAAGGGCTCGGCGGCGCGGATCGCGACGTCGAAGGTCAGCTGGGACAGCGGGGGATCCGTGGCGAGCCCGAGGTCGAGGCCGCGCTGGGCGGCGGGCGGGGCGGCTTCCCCGCGCACGGCGGAGAACAGATCGACATCGCGGCCGAAGCGCCCGCCGGTGAGCGCGACGTCTCCCTCCACCCGCAGGGCGGAGAGCGCGCCGCGGACGCCGAGACGAACGTCGGCGCGCACGATCGTGTCGCGCGTGCGGTAGAGGAGGAGGTCCGTGCCGGCGAGGTCCAGCGCGAGCTCCGGCCCCTCCGCTCCCCGCTCGATGGTTCCGGCGAGCGTGAACGGGGAGGCACCGAACTCGCCGGTGAAGCGATCGACGCGGAGCGTGCTCCCCGCGAGATGGATCCGTCCCGAGAGCGAGCGCAGGGCCGGGAAGGCGTTCTCGAGGCGCAGCTCGCCGCCGGCGACCGAAAAGTCGGCGGCGAGGAGAGGATCGCCGAGGCTCCCGCCGATCTGGAGGGTCCCCTCGATCCGTCCGCCCGCCCGGCGCACGGCGGGAACGTAGCGCGCCGTCCAGGCGAGGTCGGGGACGGAGACGGTCGCGGTGAGGGCGAGCCCGGCGGCGCGGAGCGGTGCGAGTCCCGCCGCGAGCAGGGCGGGGACGTCGAGGCTCGCCGCCACCTTGCCGCCCACGACCGCCGTGCCGAAGCCGTCCGCCCGCAGCTCGCCCTTCTCGATGCAGAGGCCGCCGTCGAGGCGGAGGACGAGGTCGCCGGCGAGCGGGCCGATCGCGGCCGGGGCTGCGGCGGGTCCCGGGAGCCGGATCCCCTCGCCGCGGACCTCGATCCAGCCGCGCGGGGCGCGCCAGGGGCCGGTGATCCGCCCGTAGATCGCCGCCCGACCCGCGGCGCGGGCGAGGGGCGCCCGAATCCGTTCCGGCAGGGCCTCCAGGGCCGCGACCTCGGCTCCGACCAGGAGGTCGAGCTCCCCGGCCGGCAGAAGCTCCGCGCCGAAGGGATCGACGGGCAGATCGCCCACCGCGCGCAGAGAGCCGATCCGCGGCTGGTGGAGCGCGAATCGGGTCACCGCGAGGAGGCCCCCGGAAAGCGTGGCGGAGAGCTCTAGGCTCCAGGGCGGTTCGCCCGCCGCCGGCACGATCTCCGCCACGGAAAGCTCGGCGAGGAGGCGGGTCCCCCCGCCGGCGATCTCCACCCCCAGGCGCCCCTCGAGGGGAGAGAGCCGCGCGCCGGCGGGGAGGAACGGCGCCAGGAGCGGCATCGCGTCGAAGCGCTCGAGGGCGAGGGCGGCAGTGGTGCGCTCCGGGGTGCGCTCCAGCGATCCCGCCGCGCGGCCGAGATCGCCGGCGAGGACGAAGGGCGCCACGTGGACCTCGCCCGCCGCGACGCGCACGGCCGCCGGCCCCGCCAGGGCGAGGGTCGCCCCCCCGCGCGCCGCGACGAGCTCGCGCACGAGCGCCTCGACCTCTTTCGTCTCCGGATGGAGCGCCACCTGGCCGCGCGCGTGGATCCGGCCCTCCGGACCGGCCAGCACGAGGTTCTCGACGGCGAGCGACGGGCCGGTGAACGCGCCGGACAGGGCGAGCCCGCCGAGGTGCCGGCCGGCGGCCGCCACGTCCGCCGCCCAGAGCTCGATCGCGCCGTGCGGAGCGGCGAGAGGGCCCGCGGCGGAGAGGGCGATCGTCGCGGATCCCGTCACTCGTCCCCCGGTGAGCGAGGCGAGGTCGGGAACGTGGGCAGCGGCGCGCACGCCGGCGAGCGCGGCGGCCGGGACGTCCCAGGTGCCTTCCGCCGTGGCCTCCCACCCCGCGCCGCGCGCCGCGAGACGCTCGGCGACCACCCGGCCGCCCGCGGCATGCACCGTCGCCTCCGCCTCGTCCACCGCCACGCCGGAGACGACGACCTCCTGCGCGGCGGCGACGAGCTCGCCGGCGGGGGAGAGGAGCGGGCCGCGGAGCGCGAGGCCGCCCGTCAGCCTCCCCCGCCAGCCCTCCTGACCCAGAAGCGCACCGAGCGGGCCCAGGTCCGCGAAGTCGAGGTCGAGGTTCACCTCCACCGTGCCGTCCGCGAGGAGCCGGTCAGGATCGGCGCCCAGCGCGATCCGCCCGCGCCGCACCGCGAACGCCCCGCCGGCGGTGAGGATCCGCCCCGACTCGAGGGCGAAGGCGCCGTCGCCCAAGCGGGCGGCGAGCTCGACCCGGTGGGAGGGCAGCGTGGAGGCGAGCTCCGCGCGATGGGGGGCCCCCGCCAGCCGCGCCATGTCCCGCAGGCGCACCTCGAGCCGGCCGGTGCCGCGGTGCAGCAGGCCGAGCGCGCCGGCGTCGAGGGGCAGAACGAGATCGCGGCCGGTGATCTCGTTCTCGCCGGCGCGGGCCTCGAGCGTCTCGACGCGCAGGATCTCGTCCGCCACCGCGCCGCGCAGGAGGAGCCGATCGATGGTCCGCCCGGCGACGACGAGATCGCGGCCCGTCCCCTCGAGCCGCACCGTCATCGCCGCGCCGGCGGCCCGCGGGAGGTCGGCCTGGGCGGCGAGCGTGAAGACCCCGGCCGGCGGCACCTCGGCCGCGGGCGGCAGGAAGGGGGCGAGGCCGGCGAGCCCGACGTCCTGCAGCGCGGCTTCGGCGACGATGCGCGCCGGGTCGAGCGTGCCGCGAACCTCGCCCTCCCCCGCCCCGATCGCGAGCGGCAGGCGCCAGGCGATCCGCCCCGCATCGAGGGCGGTCAGGTCCACCGTGCCGGCGCGGATCGCGAAGGCGGGGCCGAGGGCGAGCTCCTCCACGGCGAGGACGCCGCCGGCGAGCGCGACGCGGGCGGCCAGCGGCGAGGGCGCGACCTCCGGCGCCTCTCCCGCGATGGCCACGGTGCGGGCGGCGATCGCGTACCGGGACGGGGGTCCTCCCGGCGGGGTCCGGACCGCGAGGCCGGCGGCGGCGATCTCGCGCCCTCCGCCCGCGTGCACGACGAGCCGCTCGACGGCGAGGTCCAGGGCGGGCGGCTGGAAGAGGAGCGAGCGGCGGAGGGCGCCGGGCTCCGCCTCCCCCGGCGCTTCCGTCTTCGCCGCGGCGAGATCGAGCTCCAGCTCCCCGGCCGCCAGCCGCACGCTCTCGAGCCAGCCCGCCTCGCCGCGCAGGAGGCCGACGAGGGAGTAGGAGGCCGCCACCTCCTCCGCCGCGAGGCGCACGAGCGGACCTTCGTCCCCCTTCCGGGCGAACCGCACGCCGGAGAGGGTCACGTCGCCCCACCAGCTCCCGGCGAGGGAGTCGATCTCGAGCGTCCCGCCGAGCTCCCGCTCCGCGATCCACGCCGCGAGCCGGATCACGGTCGGCGCGAGGAGGACGTTGCGCAGGAGGTACACCGGCGGGCCGAGGAGCACGAAGAGGAGCAGGGCCCACGCCGCGACGCGCCGGCCCCGGGCGAACGGCCGCCGGCGCCTTCCCTCCGCCTCCCGCCCCGCCGCCATCGCCGGGGAACGCTCGCTCAGTTGACGATCCCCCGCACCGTCATGGAGAGCCCGTTCGAGAATCCGACTCGCTGGGGCTGGGCCGGATCGAGGGCGGCGGACTGCCAGTGGACGGTGGCCCCGGCGAGGCTCGGGTCGAAGGGGATCTCCTCCGTGATGTACGCCGCGCCGCCGGCGAGCGGCTCGGCGCGGAAGTACTCGTAGGGCAGCGTGACGAGCAGGTAGCCGCCCAGCACCGGCAGGCCGCCGGGGATCGCGCCGGACGAGAAGACGAAGAACGCCACCGTCGCCGCGGGCGAGTAGCCGGCGACGTCCAGCCGGTTCACGCTGCCGATCGTGGGGTTGGAGACGCTGGCGAGGGTGGCGACGTTCGCGCCGCCGAGCCCCTCGCCGTAGGGGACGTAGGCGCCGCTCCCGGGCCGGAAGAAGACCGGGTTCGTGTAGGCGACCGTCCCCCCGCCCGCCGCCTCGGAGTAGGCGCGGTAGTGGGTGGGCGCCGTGGGATCGAGGGTGTCGGCGCACTCGAAGACGCCGGCCCCGGTCAAGGGGGGGCTCGTGGCGACCACCGTCTCCGCGCCGTCGCCGGCGCGCCCCCGGAAGACGGTGATCGTGCTCGAGCTCGCCCCGAAGTCGTAGTGCGCGCGCACCGCGAGCGGAGCGGCGGGTTGGCTCGGGCTCATCGCCTGGATCGTCCCCAGGAGGAGCGACTGGCCGGCGAGCTCCACCTCGAGGATCAGGACGGGCCCGTTGGAGACGAAGGCGCGGCCTCGCTCCAACACCGCCTCGAGGTGGCCGGCGTCGAAGGGTTCGTTCACGAACACCGCGTGGTTCGCGCCGAAGGCGAAGGCGGCGTCGTGGGTGTCGCTCCCGGCGTAGGCGTAGAGGATGCGCCCGCCGAGCAGCGCGCCGACCCAGCTCGCCACGTCGCCGCCCTGCCCGGACACCGCGGCGCCGTTCCAGATCTCCACGCCGTGCATCTGGTTCGCCTCGAGGCCCAGGGTGCTCGCGGTGCTGTTCCAGGCGAACGAGCTCGCGGAGGGATGATTGATGATCGGATAGCCGCCCTCGGCCCGGATGCGGGCGGCGTTGGCGAGGAAGCCGTCCAGGGCATCGGAGAAGAGGCCGTTGCAGAAGCCGAGGAAGCCGTCGTCGCCCCCTTCCTTGCGGGCGGAGATGCCGTGGGCCCCCATGTGGTTCTGCGCCGGTCCGAGGAGGCACAGGAGGTCGGCGAGATCGGAACCGGACTGCGGCCCCTCTTCCTCGCTCGAGAGCTCGATGTCGGGGAGCACGAGGAAGGCGCCGTCGGTGAGGGCCGCCGTCTCGCCGGCGATCGCCTGGTACTCCGCGTCGCTGTTGATGCAGTAGCTGTGGTCGGTGGCGGTGAACCAGTCGAGACCCAGGGCCTGGTACTGGGTCTTGAGCTCGGCGTAGGTGAAGCTCCCGGAGGTCTGGAAGCTCTCCGCCGCGCAGTCGGTGGAAGGGGCGCAGGCGTTCACCGCCTCGCCGTGGCAACTGTGCACGTGCAGGTCGCCGGCGTGCAGGGTCACCTCTCCGAGCGAGAAGGGGAGGGTGGGGGGGGCGGGCGGCAGGGGAGGCAGGAGGGCGATGGAGTGCACGGCGACGGTCGTGCCGGCGCGCGCCCCCCGGCGCCAGCGGACGGCGAGCTCGATCTCGCGGTCGGTGCCCGGGGCATCCTCCGGCGCGAAGACCTGGTCGAGGGGCAGGGGGAACGGGACCTCGACGAAGGGCCGGCGGCGCGGGTCGAGGTAGTCGGCGCGGAGAGCCGCGGCGCGGGCATCGATCTCCGCCCAGCGCGCGGTGATCTCGTCCTCGGCGAAGGCGGGAGCGTCGGGCGCGGCGAAGCGGCGCGGCCGGCGCAGGTGCGCGATCTCCTCGGGCATGCGCTCGACGAGCGCGTTCAGCGCCGCGTAGCGGGGATCGGAGGCGAGGGAGGCGCCGATGGGAAGGGAATCGAGCACGACGCCGTTCGCGGCGACGGTCAGCTCCTCGACGAGGAGCGGCTCCGCGGCGGCGGACGCGTTGCAGACGAGCAGCCGGGCGCCCACGACGGGGAGCGCGCGGGCGGCGCCGACGACGAACGGCACGAGCACCGGCGCCGCGGGATCGGCTCCGGCGGGCGGGATCGGGCGCTGCGGGCCGGGACCGAGAGCGACCGCGACGGCGGGGAGGACGGCGAGGAGGAGGCGGTGCATCGGAGGATCGCGAGGGAGGAAGGGGCGGCGCTTCCTGCCCCGAACACGGGGCGGCGCGGCCCCCCGATCGTACCGGCGCTCCCGCGCCGGCAGGGCCCGAAACTGCGCCGGTCGCGCAGCGGCCGCGATTCAGTGGTCTGATGCAACCATTCGGGGCATTTGGCCGGCGCTTCTGCGCCCGCCGCTCTGTTGCATCTCCTCCGAGGGTTGTCGTGCCAACCCGCGTCGTCGGTGCGCCTTGCGGCGAACGCCGCCGCACTCGGCAAAATGCCCCAACTGGCTGCATCAGACCACTAGATGGCGGTCGCTCCCCCCGCGGCGGGGCTGGCCGGCCGCTCCGCCTCCTCGCTACGATGCCCTCCGCTCTGGCCATGGACCTCGATCGCCCGCCGCCCCCCCCGCACCGCGCGCCCGGCTTCTCCCTCGAGCTGGGCCGCGTGGCGATGCTCCTCTGCTTCGCCCTCGCGGCCTACCTCGCGTGGGATACGTTCGCGGGCCGGCGCGGGCCGCGGCACGACCCCGATGCCGCGCCCCGGGTGGTCGCGCCGCGGGGGGACCTCGCCGCCGACGAACAGACCACGATCGCGCTCTTCGAGGCCGTCTCGCCCTCCGTCGTGCACATCGACACCGCGCGGCTCGCCGTCCGGCGGGGGTTCTTCCGCTCCAGCCTCCTCGAGGTGCCGGAGGGAACCGGTTCGGGCTTCCTCTGGGACGCCGCGGGGCACGTGGTGACGAACTTCCACGTGATCCGGGGCGCCGACACGGCCGAGGTGCACCTCCAGGACCGCTCCTCCTGGCGGGCGCGGCTCGTGGGCTACGCCGCCGAGTACGACCTCGCCGTACTCCAGGTGGACGCGCCGGCCGGGCGGCTCGCGCCGATCGCCATCGGCACCTCCGAGGACCTGCAGGTGGGCCAGAAGGTCTTCGCGATCGGCAATCCCTTCGGCCTCGACCAGACGCTCACGACCGGCGTCATCAGCGGGCTCGATCGCGTGATCATGTCCGTCGCCGAGCAGCCGATCCGGGGGGTCATCCAGACCGACGCCGCGATCAACCCCGGGAACTCCGGCGGGCCGCTCCTCGACAGCGCCGGGAGGCTGATCGGCGTCAACACGATGATCTACAGCACCTCGGGGGCCAATGCCGGGGTGGGCTTCGCCGTGCCGGTCGACCTGGTGAACGAGATCGTGCCCCAACTCATCCGCACGGGGCGCATCGAGGCTCCCGCGGAGGGCCTCGACCGCCGAGCCGTGCTCGGCATCACCATGGAGTCGGAGGACTTCGCCCGCGCGCAGGGGACCGACGGGGTGGTGGTGCGCGAGGTCCTCGACGAGAGCGGCGCCGCCGCGGCCGGCCTCCGGGGGCTCGCCGAGGACCGCTCCGGCCGCCGCATCCTCGGCGACGTGATCCTCGCCATCGACGGCCAGCCCATCCGCTCGCGCGCCGATCTCATCGACGCGCTCGAGGACCGCCGGCCTGGCCAGACCGTGCGCCTGCGGCTCGAGCGCGGGCCGCGAGGAGACCGGCGGATCGAGGAGATCGAAGTGATGCTGCGCTGACGCGGCGGGCCCGTCAGCAGTTCCCGGGGCATCAGGCCTTCGCGGGACGATTCCCGGGGCCTTGCCGCCGCCGTACACTACCTGATGCCCTGGAGCGCCTCCCGGCGCATCTGTCGCAACCGATCCAGTCGTACGTAGGCTTGAGCAAAGCCGGGGTCGAACGCCTGGTCGAGGCGGAAAGTAAGCGCCCATCCACCGCGGAGACTCTTTGAGAGGAGACCGGGCCGCGCCTCGTGAAGCTCGTCTGGGCCACCCACAGCGGCCAGCGGTCCGGCCGCATAGAGCTTCTCGTCCCAGATGCGCTGGCGAAAGCGAAGCTCCTCGGTGACGAGGGCGCGGATCCCTTCCGTGATCTCCGACTCGAAGGTCTGCGCCATGCTGCGCAGGACAGCGCACAGCTCGGGAGTCAGCTTCTCATCGGCCCCGTATATCTGGAGGAGCTCGGCGTCACTGGGCGTCGGTTTGTATATGGCCGTATAGAAGCCCTCGATGTCTTCGACCTTGGGATCCGTGACGAACGCGCGGTACTCGGGCTCGATCTCCTCCCAGGTGACGATCTGCGAGGGATCGATCAGCGCGTTGAGATCGCCTCTCTTGCGGAGAATCTGCTGCTCGTACTCCGGCCAGCGTGCTCCCCAGTAGCTCTGCAGGAACTCCCGGGCGGGAACCAGGGGGGGGGGAGTCGAGCCCTCGGGTTCCTCGAACGCGGTGGCCAGCGGTGCGCCGGGGGCCTCGACCGGCACAATGGGCGCCCGAGCCCCGGGCTCCCCCTTGCCAGCCAGAATGGGCCACTCCGGGACCGGCTCCGGTGTGAGTTCCTCACTTTCGGGGCTGAGCGGCGGTGTTGAGAGCCTGGACCATAAGAGAACCAAGGCCATGCCCAGGCCGATTCCGACGACGAGCACGGCCACTGGACTGTACCTGGAGTGCCTAGCCATGTGCGTTGCTGCAGCGAGCGTCTATTCGACGGGCACGCAAGCGGTGCAGTTGATCCAGGATGCCGCGGTCTTGCCATTCACAGTGACGGTGATGTCCAGTTCGCAGTCGCATTTAGGAAGGGACACCTGGAGGATTCCACCGCTGTTGCTGCTCTTGGGACCGTCGACAGGTTCGGAGTAGCTCCCCTCCACACAGCCCGAGACGACATACGCCGCCGTTCCGTCACATGGGGTGTACCAGGACCAGGTGTAGTAGACGATGCAGGGAGTGCCTGCGCACGCTGCATCGACCGCGACACACTCGCCGCTTTCGCAGAATACGGCCAGGGAGACCCACGTTCCGGGGGGATTGCACGTGTCCGTGCCGATGGTAGCGAAATCCAGGGACGTTCCGACACAGCCGTCGCAGGTCAGATCGGTCATGAGGGGCATGGAAGCACCCGTTGACATAGGGTGGGCTCTTGGTTCTGCACTTCCCACGCCGGCGTGGACGGCGAGGGCGGATCCGAAGGAGCCGAGGACGAGGATGCTGAGTGGAAGGACGTTCATCTCCTATTGCTCCTGGGGTAGGGGGAAGAGGGTGACGTGCGTTTCTGGGGTGCCGCGCACCCGGGCAGCGATTGCACACTACCCCCGGGGGGGGGGTAGGGGTCAAGGGTTCGGTCCAGGGGGGTCCGGTCCGGGTACATGGGTGACCCGGGTTCGGTGGCTGTTGGGGCCGTCGTGGTGTCTCGTCGATGGGAAGCCCTCCGGGCTCCTGCCGGCCTCCAGACTTCGAGTTCCCTGCCCTCCGACGGCGATGGAAGGCCTCCGCGCGCGCCGCGCAGGGCGAAACCGGGACCTCGCCGCGCGGGACGATCGACGCTCGCGCCAGGCTTTGGCCGGCAGGATCCCGACCCTGCGCGGGACGAGGAGCGCTGCGGGGAGATTCCTGCGCTCGCGGCCTTCAGCTCGCCCCGGAGAACGCCGAACGGAGGGCCGGCGGCGAGCGGCTCCCGCGCCGCCTCCCGCCGGTCATGCGCGAGGCGCTCCTCCTTCTCGGCCCGCTCCTGGCGATCGCGTCGGCGGACGGCCCCTCCCGGCCGCCGCGGGAGGAGGTCGTGCGCGTGGGCCTCGACTGCCCGCCGGGCGGGTCGGGCTCCGGCGCGGGCCTCGACCAGTGGCGGGCGGCAGAGCTCGCGGCGGACGAGATCAACGCCGCGGGCGGGGTGCTCGGCCGGCGCCTGGAGATCGTCTGGCGCGACGCGCCCTCCGCCCCGGAGGCCGCGGCGGCGAGCGTCGCGGAGCTGATCGACGGGGAGGGCTGCCGGATGATCTTCGGGGGCGCCTCCGCGCCGGCGGCGGCCGCGGCGGGGGCGGTCTGTCAGGCGAGGGAGGTCCCCTTCTTCGACACGCAGGCCTACTCGACGGACGCGGCCGGGATCGGCGGGCATCGCTACGCCTTCCGCGCGGGCCTGGACCCGTGGGCCGGAGCGAAGGTGCTGGCGCAGCACCTGGCCGAACGCTTCGCGGGCCAGGGGCACCTCTACGTCGTCGCCGATTCGCCGTGGGGGCTCTCGACCCTGGCCGCTTTCCGCCGGCTCACCGCGACCGAGGACCCGGCGATTCACAAGGCGATCCTCCTCCCGGCCCCGCGCGCCACGGCGGAAGATCTGCGCACGGCTGTCTCGGTCGCCCGGGCGGCGCGCCCGGCGGTCCTCGTGCTCGTTCTCCTCGGTCCGGACCTGGAGCAGACCCTGCGCGAGGCCCGGGCCCAGGAGGTAGCCTGGACGTCTCACCAGCCGCCGGCTGCAACGCCGTATCTGCCCGCCATTTCGCGATTTCGCTCGGTCGGCCTCCTCAGCGACCTGCTCTGTCCGCTACGGACGACCCGCAGGGTCGTCCGACCGGGTTTACGTCGGGCTTCGCCCTCCGTAAGCCCCTGACGCGGCACCCGGTCGCCTCCGGTGGCCTCGGTCGCGAAACCGCGACCTGGCAGGCACCTCCGGCGTTTCGCTCGCCGCCTGGTGAGACGTCCAGGCTTGCGCCGGCGACGCAGATCGCGGTGCCGAGCCTCACGCTCGAGCTCGCCGAGCGCATCGGCCCCGCGGCCCCAGAGGGGGTGGTCGGCGCCGTCGCCTGGTGCTGGAAGGTTCCCCGCGGATGTGGATCCGCCCGGGGACAGGAGTTCGTGGCGGCCTTCGCGGCCCGCCACCGCCGCTACCCGGACGCGGCGGGCGCCGCGGCCTACTCTGTCCTCCACGCGTGGAAGGCCGCCGCGGAGCGGGCCGGCACCCTGGAGGGGGCGGCCGTCGTGCGGGCCCTCGAAGGCCATACGCAGACCCTCCTCAAGGATGAAGAGACCTGGCGCGACTGAGACCACCAGCTCGTGCAGGCGGTCTTCGCCGTGCGCGGCAACCCGGCGCGCGCGAGGGAGGAGGGTCCCTTCCGGCTCGACTGCTTCGAGATCCTCGTCCGCCTCGATGGAGCCGCGGCGTTCTGCACTCGTGCCGGATGGAACGCGGTACGCCAGGCTGCCGGCCGGCCCACCTACCTCCACGGCCTGGAGTGAGAGCGGGGGGCCGGTCCCCGCCTCCCCTGCTCAACGCTCGCCCGCCCGGCGCCGCTCTTCACGCAGAGCGCGGGCGCGCTCCGCCTCGGCGGAGCGCCCGGTGCGCTGGAAGAGGTCGATCAGGACGTCCAGGAAGTAAGGCTCGTTCGGGCGCAGGGCGAGGGCGCGCTGGACATGGGCGATCGCCTCCGCGGTCCGACCCGCGGCGGCGAGAGAGAGCGCGAGGTTCACCTCGGCGTGCTCGTCCCCCGCCCCCTCCGCCACGAGCCGGGCCAGCGGCGCGATCGCCTCGACCGCCCGGCCCTGCTCGATCAGAGCGATGCCGAGGCGATCCAGGGCGAAGGAGTTCCCGGGCTCCGCGGCGAGGACCTCGCGCAGGATCCGCTCCGCCTCCGGCCACCGCCCGGCGTTGACGAGCTCCTGGGCGACGAGGAGCCGGCCGTGTACTTCCACCCGCCGGGCCGGCGCCGGACCCGGGCCGATGGCGAGAGGGGAGGGGAGCTCGCGCGGGACGTCCGGGGTCGCCGCGTATCCCAGGGCCCGGATCCCGGCGAGGAGCGCGTCGCGCCGCGGATCGCTCTCCGCCGCGGGGGCGGGCGGAAGGGGCGGGAGCGCGGCGATCCGCCCGAGGGCCGCGAGGTGGTGGGTGACATCGGCCGCCGCGGTGCCCGCCAGGTTGCGCTCTTCCCGCGGATCGCTCGCGAGGGAATAGAACTCCGGCTCGGGTCCGTGCAGGTACTTCCCCCCCGCATCGATCCAGCCCGCCAGCGGCGCCCAGCCGTGCGAGATGCAGCCGGTGTAGGACTCCACGTAGACGCCGCGGCCCGGGGGGACGGGGAGGTGCAGATCGCGGGCCTCCCCTCCCTCCGGGACGGGGATCCCCAGGGCCGCGGCGAGGGTGGGGAAGGCGTCGGCGACGCTCACCGTCTCCGTCACGACCTCGCCGGCGCGGCTCTCGTCCGGGAGGCGAAGGAGCATCGGCACGTGCATCGTGGGCTCGTAGCAGAGGAGCCCGTGCGTGCTCTCCCCGTGCTCCCCGAAGGCCTCGCCGTGATCGGCCACGACGAGGACGGTCGTCTCCGCCAGCGTCCCGTCGTCCTCGAGGGCCGCGAGAAGCCGCCCGAGCTCGCGATCGGCGAAGGCCACCTCGCCGAAGTAGGGATTCTCCGCGAAGGGGCCGGTCCGGAAGGCGGGCGGGGGGAGGTAGGGGGCGTGGGGGTCGAAGAGGTGCACCCAGAGGAAGAACGGGCGGTCGCGATCCCGCCCCGCGAGCCACGCCAGCGCCCGGTCCACGACCGCGTCCGCCGGCCGCTCGGCGGCGTGGCTCGACGTGGCGTGCGCCGGCCGGGCCGGAGCGTCGTAGTGGGCGAATCCCTGGGCGAGGCCGAAGGTCTCGTCGAGGACGACCGATCCCACCACGGCCGCCGTCTGGTGGCCGCGGCGGAGAGCGAGCTCGGCCAGCGTCTCGGCGGCGGGCGACAGCGGCCAGGGTCCGTTCGCCCGCACCCCGTGCGCCGGAGGGTAGAGCCCCGTCAGCATCGAGGCGTGGGAGGGGAGGGTCAGGGGGACCACGGCATAGGCCGCGGCGAAGCGCACGCACGAGCGGGCGAAGCGATCGAGCGCCGGAGTCGCGCCGCGGTACGGGCCGTAGCAGCCGATCGCCTCGACCCGGGTCGTGTCGAGGGTGACGAGGAGGGCCGAGCGGGCCGGGCGCCGCGCGCGGGGCGCGCAGGCGGCGAAGAGCGGCGGAAGGAGCAGGAGGAGCGGGAGGAGCAGGCAGAAAAGGGGCGGGAGCGCCGCGTTCTCCCGCCCGCGCCGACTCCGCCGCCGCCGCTCCCCGCGCCGGTTGGTTCGACCCATGCCGTGGCATACGATACCGCCATGCCCGAGGACCCCCGCGCGCCGGAGCCGCCGTCCCCCGCGGCGGATCGGGGGGGCGAGCCGCCCCCCGCCCCCGCCGTCGCGACCGGCGAAACGCCCCCGGCGGCCGCGCCGCGCCCGGGCGGCCCTCTCCTGCGGGGCGCCACCGTGTGCCCCGGCCTCGTCCTGGGGCCGGCCCACCGCAAGGACTACGACCTCGACCGGGCGCGGACCGAGCGCGTCCCCCTCGACGAGGTGGATCGCGAGCTGAACCGCTTCCGCAAGGCCCTCGACGACTCCCGCCTGCAGCTCGTCGACCTGCGCTCGCGGCTCGAGGGGAAGGTTCGCGAGGACGACGCCCGCATCCTCGACACGCACGTCACCTACCTGAAGGACTCCGTCTTCATCGCCGACGTCGAGAACCTGATCCTGAACGAGCAGATGCGGCTCGAAGCGGCGATCGCCAAGGTCGTGGGGGATTTCGATCGCATCTTCCGGCTCGTGCGCAGCGAGACCTTGCGCCAGAGCGCGGTCGACCTGCGGGACGTGGGGATCCGGGTCCTGCGCAACCTGGAGAGCCAGGCGGCGGAGGGGAGTGGAGAGGAGCCGCCGAACGAGTACGTGCTCGCCGCGCACGAGCTCTCGATCGTGGACATGTTCAACCTGTCCAACGAGCACGTGAAGGGGATCATCACCCGGGAGGGAGGCATCACGGGCCACGCCGCGATCTTCGCGCGGTCGATGCGCATTCCGACCATCACCGGGGTGGATGACGTGCTCGACGTGGTGAAGGAGGGGGACTACCTCATCCTCGACGCCACCGAGGGGACGGTCCGCGTCAATCCCGACGACGTGGTGCGCGCGCAGTATGCGGAGACGCTCGATCGCCGCGCCGGGCAGGAAGAGGCGGGGGGCGTCCCCGAGTGGGCGCAGCGACCGTGCCGGACCCTCGACGGGATCCCGATCGAGGTGGCGGCGAGCTGCGGCAACCTCCCCGAGGTCGAGGGGATCCTCGACCTCGGCATGGGCTCGATCGGCCTCTATCGCACCGAGCTCTTGTACCTCGTGGACCAGGCTCCCCCGGGGCGCGAGGCGTTGATCCGCCACTACGGATCGGTCCTCGCCGGCGCGCGGGGGGCGCCGGTGACCTTCCGCCTGCTCAACGTGGACTCGTCCCTGGCGGTTCCCTACCTGCACCCCGAGCGGGAGCGCAACCCCGCGCTCGGCCGGGTCGGCGTGCGGGTCCTGCTCGCCAACGAGCTCGTGCTGCGCCGCCAGCTCCAGGCCATCCTCGTGGCGGGAGCCGGGCGCCAGGTTCGCATCGCGGTGCCCTTCGTCACCGATTGCGGGGAGCTGCGGCGCGTGAAGGAGGTCCTCTTCGAGGAGCGGCTCGAGCTGCGCAAGGCGGGCGAGGCGTTCCAGGATGCGGTCGAGGTGGGCGTGGTGATCGAGACGCCGGCCGCCATGCTCGGCATCCGCGATCTCGCCAGCGAGGCCGACTTTTTGCTCCTCAACCTCGACTCGCTCCAGCAGTACCTGCTCGCCGCCGACCGCAACGAGGCGGCCATGGTCGAGTTCTTCGAGACCCTGCACCCCTTCGTTCTGCGGGCCCTGGCCAAGGCCTGCGAGGTGGCCGAAGGGCAGGGCCGGCCGATCGCCGTCTTTGGCGTCTCCGCGGCGCAGCCGGCGAACGTGCCCGCCCTGATCGGAGCCGGCCTGCGCCGCTTCTGCGTGGCGCCAGCGGGGCTGCGCGAGTTCCTCGACGCCGTCGTGGCCGTGGACACCCGGACCGCCGCCCGCGCCATGCGGGCCGCCGCGCAGGGCTCCTGCCCGGCCGAGACCCAGTCCCTCGTGGCCGGGTACCGGCACGGCTACGCGCGCGACTGAACGGCGGGCGTGCCGTAGACCGGCTCGACGATCCGGTACTCCCCGCCGTTCCCGGCGGCCGCGAAGGCGCGGGCGAGGGCCGCGCCGATCTCCGCGCCGGCCGCGCGCGGGCCGAGGGCGACGAGCCCCGAGCCCGCCCCGCTGATCGCCACGAGCCAGGCCCCGGCCGCGCGCCCGGCGTCCATCGCCGCCGGCGCCCCGGGGATCAGCGGCAGGCGATGCGCGGTGTGCAGCCGATCCTGGCCCCCCTGCGCGAGGAGCGCGGGATCGCCGCGGCGCAGCCCCTCGAGGAGGAGGGCGAGCCGCCGGGGATTCTCGACCGCGTCGGCGAACGGAACGTGCTCCGGCAGCGCGGCCCGCGCGCGCTCCGTGGCCAGCGGAGCGGCCGGCCAGGCGAGCACGAAGCCGATCGACGGGTGGACCTCGGCGCGCACCAGGACCGGCGCCCCGCCGTCCCCCGCCAGCGGATGGCAGAGGGTGCAGCCGCCATGGAGCGAGGCGGTCACGTTGTCGGGGTGCCCCTCGAGCTCGATGCCTAGGCGCAGGAGCGCGGGGAGCGCGCGGGGGGCGGCGGAGAGCGCTGCGCCGAGCAGGAGACCGGCGGCCGCGGCCGCGCCGCTGGAGCCGAAGCCGCGCCCGATTGGAACCTCGGACTCCGCCTCGAAGGCGAACGCGCCGTCCCGTGCCGGCGACCCGCGAGCGAGGTCGAAGGCGCGGAAGAGGAGATCCCGCTCGCTCCCCGGCCACGCCTCGGCGTGGCCCGCGCGCCGCCGGTAGCGGTGCCGGCCGCCGGTGATCGGCTCGACGACCCGGACCCGGACGAAGAGCGAGAGGGCCACTCCGAGGAGATCGAAGCCTGGTCCCACGTTCGAGGTGGAAGCCGGGACGAGGACCTCGAGGGGTGGGGAGAGGGCGGGGGAGAGGAGGCTCATCGCGTCCGCGCCGGGGGCTGGAGAGGGGGATCTCTTCTTACCCGATCCGCACGGGGCGGGCCATTCCTCCCCCGGTCGCCGGGGGTGAAGCCCCGGAAATGGTGCTTGCGGGACCCTCCCATACCAGATACAGTAGCCCCCGGAAGGAAGGCGCGGCCTCCCGTTCCCACGGTCTCGCCCCCTTCCGGGAGGAGTCGGATGAACCAGGAACGCGAGCGCTTCTTCTCGAGATTGGCCACCATCCCCGGGATCCGAACCATGCCTTCCATCGGGTCCTGGATCCTCGTCGAGGTCGACAACCCCGCGGATCTCGCCCGCAAGGTGAATCGCCGCCTGGAGCCGGGCACCGTCAGCGTGCCCCGCCACGTCCCCCGCGCGATCCGCGTCCCGGTCCGGGACCCCAAGGAGAACGAGACCCTCTACCACGTTCTGCGCGAGCTCCTCCTGAAGAAGGCCCGAATCCGCTTCTTCGAGGAGCTCCGGCAGGTCTCGCTCGCCGAGTGACGCGAGCCCCGGGCCCGCGCCCGTCCGCGAGCGCCGTCGCTCGCCGGCCCGTCGGCCGGCCCTCCGCTGCCCATGAATCCGCCCCCCCGGAAGAAGGTTCCCCGCCGCCCCCGCGCCCCCCGAAAGGCGAGGCGGACGTTCACCGCGGCGACCGCCGACCGCCACGAGCTCTACGAGCTTTCCGTCCAGTCCCCGGTGGAGGACGTGCGGTTCCTCGCTCGGGTGTACGAGAAGGCGCGCGGGAAGCGGGCGCGGCACTTCCGGGAGGATTTCTGCGGCACTGGCCTGCTCTCCGCCCGCTGGATCAAGCGGGGGCCGGAGTACACAGCCGAGGGCTTCGACATCTCGCCCGAGACGATCGGGTGGGGCCTCGAGCACAACTTCGCCCCCCTCGGGAAGGACGCCAAGCGCGCCACCCTGCACGTCAAGGACGTCCGCGCGCCGAGCCGGCGGCGTCCCGACGTGCGCTGCGCCCAGAATTTCTCCTACTTCGTCTTCAAGGCGCGATCGGAGCTCCTCGGCTACCTGCGGGCGGCCCATGCCGACCTCGCCCGCGACGGCGTCCTCGTCCTGGACATCTACGGCGGGCCGGAGTCGATGGAGGAGATGGTCGAGGAGCGTCCGATCGAGGAGGGGTTCACCTACGTCTGGGACCAGGATCGCTACTGGCCGGGGACCGGCGAGTACCGCGCCTACATCCACTTCCGCTTCAAGGACGGGACGAAGCTCGAGCGCGCCTTCCGCTACGACTGGCGCCTCTGGGCCCTGCCCGAGGTGAAGGACGCCCTGCTCGAGGCCGGGTTCGCGGCCGTGGACACCTACTGGGAGGGCACCGACGAAGACGGGGAGAGCGGGAACGGGATCTACCGGAAGTCGCGGCGGGGCGAGAACTGCCTCGCCTGGGTGACCTACCTCGTGGCTTACAAGTAGGGCGAGGCTACAACCCGAACTGCAGGCCCACGTAGGGCCCGCCCAGGTCGAGATCGAGCTCGGCGTCCGACTCGTCGTCGTCGTACTCGATGTCGAAGGTCATGAGGCGGTATCCGAGCACCACCGAGCCGCGCAGGTGGTCCCGGCCGCCGAGGAGCCGGTAGCGGCCGAAGACGTCGACGTCATAGAACGACGCCGAGTCGCCCTGGTAGGAGAGGTCGAACCCCGTGACGAGGGCCTCCGCGTCGAACCGGCCCCACTCCGCGCCGAGCCGCGCCGCGAGGACCGGGATGGGCAGGGTCTGGTCGGTCTCGATCTGGTCGCCGGTGGCGAGGTCGCGCACGGCCATGTCGATTCCGAACACGGTGACCCCGAGCCCGATGCCGAGCTCGACGGCGTCGCCGGGCACCAGGTCGAAGGTGAGCGCGGCGTCGTGGAGGTCGAGGTCGAGGTCCGTCTCGACGTCGTCCCCCACGTCGAGCGTCACCCCATCGTGGTCGATGGCGGCGGTGAGCGTGCCCCTCCCCCCGTGGCTGGAGGACTGGGTCGCCACCGTGAGGTGGGGCGACCCGAAGTCGAAGTCGATCCGCCCGCCGAGGACGCCATCGTCCTCGGCGATCCCGATGTCCGAAAGGTCGTTGGTCGCCACGACGCCCGTGGAGGAGATGCCGAAGCTCCCGTCCACATCGAAGGTGCCATAGCGAGGCGCGATCGAGAGACTGGGCGTCGCGCAGGCGGCGGGCAGCAGGGCGAGGCAGAGGAAGAGAAAGGAGCGGTGCATGGATCGTCCTCCGTGGGCATTCGGTTCGCACGCGGGGCCGGAGCCGCCCGGCTCCCCACCCCCCGCTCTACATCGGCCCTGGACCGCGCGGTCTTGACCGCGGGCGCCGGGATTCTCGCCCGGCTATCGTGGGAGGGCCATGGATGTCCCGCGCCCCTCCTCCGCGGTGGTCCTGACCCGCGGCGGCGGGCGGGAGCTCGAGGTCTTTCTCGTGCGGCGCGCGCCGGCCCTGCGGTTCCTCGGCGGATACTGGGCGTTCCCGGGCGGCGTCGTGGACCCGATGGATGGGGTGGCCGGGGAGGAGGAGGACGGGTCGACCGCCACGCGCTGTGCGATCCGCGAGCTCTTCGAGGAGACGGGCGTTCTGCCCTCCTCGCTGGCGGCGGCGATCGCGCCGGCGCAGCGGGAGGCGCTGCGAGAGGAGCTCGCTCGCCCCGGGGCCGTCGTCCCCCGCTGGCGGGAGCTCCTCGCCGCGACCCCCGGGGCCCTCGCCGAGCTCACCCGCTTCGCGCGGCTGACGACCCCACCCTTCTCGCGCCTGCGCTACCGCACGGACTTCTTCCACCTCGCGCTTCCCCCCGGGGAGGCGCCGGACTTCGCGGCGGGGGAGCTCGTCGCCGGGCGGTTCTGGCGGCCGGCCGAGCTCCTCGCGGCGTGGCGGGCCGGGGACCTCCACGTCTCGCCGCCCACCCTGATGCAGCTCGGGCTCGACGCGGGGCGGGGGGCCGAGGCGTGGCTCGCGGCCTGCCGGCGGGAATGCGGGCGGCTCGAGGCCGGGCGACTGGAGTCGGTGCGCCAGGCGCCGGGGATCCTCGCGCTTCCGCTCCGGACGCCGACCCCGCCGCCGGGGATCTCGACGAGCACGTACCTCGTGGGGGAGGAGCGCGTGTGGATCGTGGACCCGGCTCCCGTGGACGAGGGGGAGCGCGCGCGGCTCCTCGAGATCACCGACGAGTGGCACAGGGAGGGGCGGAGCTTCGCCGGCGTCCTGCTCACCCACCACCACCCCGACCACGTCGGCGCCGCGGAGCTCGTCGCAGCGCGCTACGGCCTCTCCGTGCACGCCCACCCCTGGACGCTCGCCCATCTGCCCTTCCGCCCCCGCGATCCCCGGCCGCTCTTCGACGGCGACGAGCTCGACCTCGGCACGGCTCCCACCGGGACGCCCCGCTGGCGGCTTCGCGCCCTGCACACGCCCGGCCATGCGCCGGGCCACCTCGCCTTCCTCGAGAGCCGCTATCGGGCCCTGATCGCCGGCGACATGCTCGCGACCGGCTCCACGATCCTGATCGACCCGCCCGAGGGGCACCTCGCGACCTACCTGGCGAGCCTCCGTCGCCTCGCCAGGGAGCGGATCGGCACCCTGCACCCGGCCCACGGGATGCCGCACCTCGACGGCCCGGCCCTCGTGGGCCAGTACCTCGCCCATCGCCGCGAGCGCGAGGAGAAGCTCCGGGCGGCCCTCGCTGCGACCCCGCGGAGCCTCGGCGAGCTGGTGGCCGTCGTGTACGACGACACCCCCGTCGAGCTCCACCCACTCGCTCGCCGCTCCCTTCTCGCCGGTCTCGAGAAGCTCCGCGACGAGGGCCGTGCGGCGGAGGCGGAGGGGGGGTGGCGGGCGGGAGGTCAATAACCCAGGAACAGATCCAGCGCGTTCGAGAGCGCGAAGGGCTGCCCGCCGCCCCAGTGCAGGGCCTGGGTGGCGGCGAAGAAGCCGAGGAAGGCGAGGTCGGCGGGGACGGGGATGGCGAAGGTCGCCAGGGGGCCGGGGAGCATGGGCTGGAGGAGGAGTTCGCCGTGCGGATCCGTCGCGTCGACGAGCAGGACCTGCCCCCCGCCGAGGGGCAGGGTGATCGGGGTCGAGTAGCCCACGAGCCAGGCGAGGTCGTGGCCGGTGGTGCCGGCGAGGTCGACGGCGGCGGCGTAGATGGTCCCGAGCACGGGGAGAGAGCCTGCGACGTGGCTCGCCGGGTTCGCCCCGGCGGTGCGGAAGATGGCGGAGGCGGCAAGTCGGTCGCGGAGGAAGACGTCTCGGCACCCGTTCGAATCCCCGGGCACGAGGTTGGTGGCGTCGCTGTGGAACGCCACGAAGCGGCCGTCCCCGGAGATCGAGAACCCGTAGCTATTCAGGTTCCCCTGGACGCCCGCGGAGTCCACGCTGATGCGGGTCGTCTCTCCGCTTTGGCGGTCGTGCACGAACACGTCCCACCACTCGTTCGTATCCCCCGGCACGAGGTTGGTGCTGTCGCTCTCGAACGCCACGAAGCGGCCGTCGGCGGATACGGCAACCCAGTCGCTCCATCCATCCGCCTGGAGTCCCGTGGAATCGACGCTCGCGCGTGTGGTTAGACCGGTCTGGCAATCGTGAACGAAGATGTCAGGAACGCCGTTGGTGTCCCCCGTCACGAGATTGCCCGCGTGGCTCACGAACGCCACGAAGCGGCCGTCGGCGGATATGGCAGCCCAGTCGCTCCAATAATTCGCCTGGATTCCCATGGAATCCACGCTCGCGCACGTCGTCTGACCGCTCTGGCGGTCGTGGACGAAGATGTCCGGATTGCCGTTGGTGTCCACGGGCACGAGGTTGGTGGCCCAGCTATCGAATGCCACGTAGCGGCCGTCGCTGGAGATCGAAGGCGCGTGGCTCTCGTTGTTACCTTGCACGCCGGCGGAGCTCACACTCACCCGCGTCGTCTCCCCGTTCTGCCGATCGTGCACGAAGACGTCCCACTGTCCATTCGTGTCCCCCGGCACGAGGTTCGTGGCGCTGCCGAAAAACGCCACGCAGCGGCCGTCGGCGGAGATGGAAGCCCATGCGTTCCAACCATTCGCCTGAATTCCTGAGGAATCGATGCTCACGCGCGTGGTCTGCCCGCTCTGGCGGTCGTGCACGAAGACGTCTTCCCATCCGTTCGTGTCCCCCGGCACGAGGTTCGTGGCGTAGCTCTCGAACGCCACGTAACGGCCGTCGGTGGAGATCACCGGATAGAAGCTGCATCGGTCCGCCTGGGCGCCCGTGGAGTTCACGCTCACGCGGCTGGTCTGCCCGCTCTGACGGTCGTGCACGAAGATGTCACAGAATCCATTCGTATCCCCGGCCACGAGATTGGTCGCGGTGCTCTGAAAGGCCACGTAGCGACCGTCCGCGGAGATCGAGCCGGCTGCGCTCACGTCGTTTCCTTGCCTGCCCGCGGAATCGACGCTCACCCGCGTGGTGGCGCCCTGCGCCCCGGCCGGAGCGACGAACGCCGCTGCCGCCGCAAGGACGACCCCGGCGCGCCGGGCGCGCCTCCACGCTCCCCCGCAGGAGTCTCCGCTCGCTCCCGCACCTTCAGGCCCCCACGACCCTCGTTCCCGCTCCGGCGTATCCGCTCTTCCGGTCATGGGTGGGCTCCTCGCGCATCTGCCATCATGCTGACCCCGAGGCACCCGGACGACGATCGTCCGTACCTCCGGTCCTCTCCCGCTAGGCGCACCAGTGGCCGAGGTCACCGGCAAACCGAGGGCGCGATCGCGATGAATGAAGACGCCTCTCGACGTGCCCGTCCGACCGATCGTGCCGCCGGACCATTCCCCCGACTCGATCCGGAGCCCGCGACTGCGCCAGTCGCATCTCGAAGGCACCGGCCGCGCGGCCCGCGGGGCGACCTGCTCAATAGCCGAGGACGAGGTCCTGGGCGTTCGAGAGGGCGAAGGGCTGGATACCGCCCCAGTGCAAGGCCTGGGTGGCGGCGAGGAAGCCGAAGAAGGCGAGGTCAGCAGGGACGGGGATGGCGAAGGTCGCCAGGGGGCCGGGGAGCATGGGCTGGAGGAGGAGCTCGCCGTGCGGATCCGTCGCGTCGACGAGCAGGACCTGCCCCCGGCCGAGCGCCAGGGTGAGCGGCGTCGAGTAGCCCACGAGCCAGGCGGCGTCGTAGCCGGTGGTGCCGGCAAGGTCGACGGCGGCGGTGTAGATGGTCCCGAGCACGGGGAGAGAGCCCGCGACGTGGCTCGCCGGGTTCGCCCCGGCGGTGCGGAAGATGGCGGAGGCGGAGAGGCGGTCACGGAGGAAGACGTCCCACGTGCCGTTCGTGTCTCCGGGCACGAGGTTTGCCGCACGGTTCCCAAGTGCGACGAAGCGACCGTCGGCAGAGATCGACGGCGCTTCACTGTCGCCGTTTCCCTGCATGCCCGCCGAGCTGACGCTTGCTCGTGTAGTCTCTCCGGTCTGCCGGTCGTGCACGAAGACGTCCCACTGGCGGTTTCTGTCTCCTGGTACCAAGTTAGTGGCGGAGCTGTCGAAGGCCACGAAGCGACCATCGGCCGAGATGGCGATCGAAGTGCAAGGCCCGTTCCCTTGAACACCCGCGGAATCGACGTTCACGCGGCCGATTTGTCCGCTCTTGCGATCATGCACGAAGACATCCCGCCACCCGTTCGTGTCCCCCGGAACGAGGTTGGTGGCGTCACTGAAGAACGCCACGTAGCGTCCGCTCGTGGAGATGCACCCGCCGCTCCGCCCGTTTGCCTCGTGGCCCGCGGAGTCCACGCTCACTCGCGTGGTGGCTCCCTGGGCCCCAAGGGGACCGCCGAGGGCCAACCCCACCGCCAGCGCGACCCAGGGGAGCTGCACCGCTCCCCGCCCCCGTCCCACCCCTGACTGCTCCGCGCTCCCGGCCATTCCCGTCCTCCGCGAGAGATCCTCGCGTTGCTGGACTCGACGGCTCGGGGAGACGATCCCCGCGCCCGCGTCTCGCTGGTAGGTAGCCCGGCGCGAGCGGGGGGGTAACGGGCGAACGGCCCGGAAGTTGTGCGCCGCGCCGGGGCCGTTTCGGGGCGGCGCCCCCACGCGTCCAGGCGGGTCCCGCCTCGCTCACCTCAATACCCGATCCGCCGGAGCTGATCGCGGACGGCTCCGCCGAGGTCGCGTTCCGCCGCGCTCCGCGGGGCGAGAATCGTCTCCCGCTCCGCCCAGAGCGCGGTGAGGGGGGCCGGGAGGGGCGGGGGGAGGGGCTCGTCCTCGGGGGGATCGAGGTCGAGCCGGAAGGCGCGCACCCCCTCCGGCGTCTCGACGATCTTGCCGGGAGGCAGGCGCAGGGAGACCCGCCGCCGCGGGCCGAGGTGCACCTCGCTCCAGGCCGGGCGCGGCGCATCGGCCTCGCCGGCCAGCAGGCGGAGGAGGGAGCGGCCGGCGAGGCCCGCGGGAACGGGAAGCCCGGCGAGCTCGAGGACGGTCGGCATCAGGTCGACGCCGCTCACCTGTTCGGCCACCACGTGTCCGGCGGGGAGCCGCCCGGGCGCACCGACGACGAGGGGGACCCGCAGGAGGTCGTCGTGGAGGCGGCTCCCGTGGTGGATGCGGCCGCGCGCGGGGTCGAAGCCCTCCCCGTGATCGGAGGTGAGAATCGTCACCAGGCCGCCGGGCCCCGCCTCCCCCGCCACGCGGTCGAGGAGCGCCCCGAGCTCGCGATCGACGTGCGCGATCCGCCGGCGGTAGACCGCGTGGAACCATTCCACGACCTCCGGCGGGAATCCCTGGAGCTCGTAGGGGTGGATCGTGAGGCGGTTCCCGAGCGGCGCGGGTTGGCCGCCCCGCTCGGCGCGCAGGGAATCGTCCGGTGCGGGCTGGTAGAGATAGTAGTCGTGCACCTGGTAGGTGTGCACGAGGAGGAAGAACGGGCGCGTGCGATCGCGCCCGGCGAGCCAGCGCTCGAGCCGCGCCGCGAGGAGCGGCAGGCCTCCGTAGTCGCCGAGGCGCCGCACCGCGAAGCGCAGGGGGTAGTAGCGGTTGCGGATCAGGCGCCAGACGAAGGGGACGTGCCCGCGGAAGGGCACGAAGTGGTACTCCGCCCCGGCATCGAAGATCTCGAAGCCCTGGTCGAGGCCGAAGTCCGGGGCGAGGAAGGCGCCGCCGGTGAAGGCGGCGGTCTCCCAGCCCTCCGCGTGGAGGACCTCCGCGAGCGTCTCCGCGCCGGCGGGCAGAGGGTGGCGCCGCGTGACCGCGCCGTGGCGCGAGGGGTGCGCGGAGGTGAGAAGGGACGCCACGGACGGCAGGGTCCAGGGGGAGGCGGCGATCGCCTGGTCGAAGCGCACGCCCGCCGCGGCGAGGCGGTCGAAGGTGCGCGGCGGCTCGCCGGGCGCCGCGAAGGCGTGGTCGGCGCGCAGCGTGTCCACGATCACGAGCACGATGCTCGGCGCCAACTCCGGTGCCCGAGCCGCCGCGGGCGGCGGAGGCCGGTGGGGGACGCCGCGGCCGGCGAGGAGCGTGGGCAGGGCGAGGGCCGCCGCGGCAAGCACGACCGCGGCGCGCTCGCCGCGCGGGTGGGGCG
>JBFMCU010000173.1:0-10379 GCA_040754415.1 Planctomycetota bacterium | reverse complement strand
ACAACGTACCGCAACGCCAACAGGGACTTGAAGCCGCCCGCTCCAATCCAGAGTGGAGTGCCACCCCCCACCGGCTCTTTGCTCTGTTTCGTCCGACGGCGTCGGCGCAGCCGGTGGGGAACTCACAAGAAACTGCCCCCGACAGCAGGCATCAGCCAGAGTGGAGCGCCACCCCCCACCGGCTCTTCGCTCTGTTTCGTCCGACGGCGTCGGCGCAGCCGGTGGGGAACTCACACGAGCGCCGGCAGGGTCGCCGTCGGCGGCGCGTACGAGCGCGCGAGCTCCGGGTGGCGCAGGACGAGGCGGCGGGCGAGGAGGACGAGCTCGATATCGGTGGCGGGGTCGAGGGCCTCGCCGCCCGGGCCGGCCTGGCGGAGGCCGCCGAGCTCGCCCATGCCGCGGCGGCGCAGGTCCTCCTCGGCGATCGCGAAGCCGTCGCGGGTCGCGGCGAGCACGGAGAGGCGCTCGGCGTCGCCGCGCGCGGCGAGAAGGAGGCAGCAGGCGGGACGGGGGCCGCGGCCGACGCGGCCGCGGAGCTGGTGGAGCTGGGCGAGGCCGAAGCGCTCGGGGCCCTCGACCACCATCACCGTCGCCTCCGGAACGTCGATCCCGACCTCGAGGACGCTCGTGCCGACGAGGAGCCGCGCCGCACCGGCCCGGAAGGCGCGGAGCCGCGCCGCGCGCTCGACGGCGGGGATCCGGCCGTGGACGAGCCCCACGCCGAACGCGCCCAGCGGCCCGGCGGCCAGCCGCGCGTGGGCCGCCTCGGCCGCCGCGCACCCCTCCGCGCCGTTCTCGCCCGCCGCGCCCTCTTCCCGCGCGTCCGCCGCCGCGATCCGCGGACAGATCCAGAACGCCCGCTCGCCGGCGGCGAGCCGCTCCGCGACGAAGGAGAGGGCGGCGGCGCGCTCGCCGGGGAGCACGACCCTCGTCGTCACCTCGCCCCGGCCCGGCGGCAGCTCGGCGAGGAGGCTGGTCGCGATCTCGCCGTAGAGGGAGAGCGCCAGCGTGCGGGGGATCGGGGTCGCGCTCAGGAGCAGGACGTGGACGTCGCGGCCCTTCTCGAGGAGCGCCCGCTTCTGCGCCACGCCGAAGCGCTGCTGCTCGTCGATCACCGCGAGGTCGAGGCGGCGGAGGCAGACGCCGGCGCCGAGCAGGGCATGGGTGCCCACGACGACGGGCATCGTGCCGTCCGCGAGCGCGGCGAGGAGCGCGCGGCGCGCCGCGGCGGGCTGCGCGGCGGTGTGCAGGCCGCAGGCGACTCCCAGCCGGCCGAACAGCGGCTCGAGCTCGAGATGGTGCTGCTCGGCGAGGAGCTCGGTCGGGACGAGGATCGCCGTCTGGCCGCCCGCCGCGGCGACGGCGAACGCCGCGAAGGCGGCGACGAGCGTCTTCCCGGAGCCGACCTCGCCGTGGAGGAGGCGGCGCATCGGCTGGGAGCGGGCGAGATCGGCGAAGACCTCGCCGAGCACCCGCTCCTGGCCCGCGGTCAGGCGGAAGGGGAGCGCGGCGGCGAGCGCCGCGCGCCGGCCGGGCGCCAGCGCGATCGCCCGCGCCGTCCCGCCCTCCCCCGCGCGCGAGAGCCCCGCTTGCAGGGCGAGCACCGACTCGAGGGCGAGCCGCCGCCGGCCGGCCGCGAAGTCCGCCGGGCTCGCGGGGAGATGGACGGCGCGCACGGCGGCCGCCAACGGCAGGAGCGCGTGCGCGGCGAGCTCCTCGGCCGGGAGCGGATCCGCGAGCGCCGCGGCGTGGCGGGCGACCGCCTCCCCCACCGCGCGCCGCACGAGCTCCTGCCCGAGGCCCGCGCCGAGCGGGTAGAGCGGGCGCAGGCTCCCGGGCGGGGCGAGGGGCCGCTCGCGCGTCCCGATCCGCGGCGTCGCGAGGGCGGGGCCGGCGCGGGTCGCCACGACGCGGCCGGCGAGCTCCACCGGCTCGCCCGCCGCCGCATGGGCGCGCAGGACCTCGCGGAGCCAGGGCTGGTTGAACCAGAGGGCCCCCATCCCTCCGCTCGCGTCGGCGATCGTCGCGCGCAGGACGGAGCGCCGCCGGCCGGACCGGAAGAAGGAGGGCGGAGCGAGCCGGCCGGCGACGGCGACCTCCCGGCCCACGGCGGCGCGCGCCTCCGCCACTGTCCGGCGCTCCCCGCTCGCCTCGATCCGCCGCGGGGCGAAAAGGAGGAGATCGCGGACCGTCTCCACGCCGAGGCGTGCGAAGGCCGCGCTCCGGGCCGGACCGATCCCCGGGAGGCTCGTCAGGGGGAGAGCGGCGGGCGCGAGATCGCCGGCCACGGGATCAGCGGGCCTTCCCGAACAGCAGGGGAAGAACTTCCTCCGCCGCCTTGTTCTGGGGGGTGAATCCGCGGTCGCCCTCGCCGCCCGCCTCCGGGTCGCTCGACCAGCCCCACAGGGTGAGCCCGGCGAGCCCGGGGTGGCCGAGGCCGCCGTTCGCGAGGGCCGCGGCGAGGAGGCCGAGCACCCGGCGCTGGCTCTCCGGGTCGGCGGGGCCCGCCGGAACCCAGCTCCGCTCCCAGGAGTCGGCCGCGGAGGGGAAACCCGCCTGCAGGACGAGGCAGGGGCGGCCCCGCGCTTGGCCTATCTCGACCGCCCGCTGCAGGAGGTGGCGGTAGGTGCCGCGGATCCGCTCGTCCGAGGGCGGCCCCTCGGCCGCGACCGGCCACTCCGGGTAGAGCAGGACGCCGACGAAGTCGAGGTCCTCCCAGAAGCCGACCGCCTCGGCGTCGAGCACGCTCGCCGCCCCGTAGGTGAGCGCGCCGCCGAAGACGCGCCGCACCTCCGCGATCAGGGCCTTCCATCCTTCCCGCCGCCGCCCCTGGAGCGCGGCCTCGGGCGCCGCGGGATCGCCCTCCGCCGTGCGGTCCGCCAGCCCAAGCTCCGTGCCAAGGCAGAGGACGTCGGCGAACAAGAGCTCCGCGAGGAGGCCGTAGTGGAGGGCGAGGGGGCGCAAATCGGCGAAGAAGGCGTCCCAGTCCGCCTCCGCGAGGAGCGGCGGTCCATCCAGCCGCGGGCCGGAGGGAGACGCGAGGGGCTCCAGCACGAGGGTCGTGGAGAGGCCGAGGGCGCGGGCCGCCGCCGCCGCCCGGGCGAGGGCGAGGTCGGAGGTCGAGCTCCACAGGGGCCGCCGCCCTCCCCACGGGCCCGCCGCCGCCCCCGGCTCGGAGGCCGCGAGCACCGCCAGCGTGACGGCGTCCGCTCCGAGCGCGGCAGCCCGCCGCAGGCTCTCCGCGGTGCGCTCCTCCAGGTATCCGGAGACCTCGCCGCTCGCCGCCTCGAGGAGCGCCACCCCGTGGCGCAGGGGCGCGGAGAGGATCCGCGCCCGGCGGCGCGCGCTCCGCTCGGTCGCGCCCGGGGCGGCGACCGCCGCCGCCCTCTGCAGGGCGCGGCGCCAGGCGAGCAGGAAGAGGCGGTCGACCGTGAAGGGCACGGCACCGCTCCACAGGCCCCGCATGCGGGCCGGTCCGCGCGCCTCGAGCAGGGTCTGCACGAGGAAGCCGCGCAGGGGCTGGAGGAGATGGGGGCTCAGGCGCTCGGAGGCGGCGGGGTCCACGATCTCCGCGATCGGCGGCACCATCCCGGCGAGCTCGAGGGTGCCCACCCAGGCCGGGAGCGGCCGGCTCCACCACGTGCCGGCGGCGCACACGCCGATCCCGTCGAGCAGCCACTCCGCCGCGGGCGTTCCGCCGGCGGCGATGGCGGTGGCCCGCGCGACGGCCTCGCCTCCGTCGTCGGGCACGCCCCAGGCGAGCACCGCATGGACCCGCGGGCCGATCGGGTTGGCGAGCGAGATCGCCTCCTCTCCCGTGACCTGGACGAGGTCGGCGGGCCGCCCGTAGACGACGAGCGACAGCGGGGCCTCGCCCCCGGTCCCGAACCACCCAAGGACGCGCGCGCGGGCGGCCAGAACCGCCTTCCCGTAGCTCCGCAGCCGGCGGGGCTCGACCTCGCCGACGAGGCAGGTGGTGAATCCGGCCGCGCCGACGGTCCGCGTGTGGGCGACGGTCTCGGTCAGGGCGGGCCATCGATCGATCGCCGCCTCGTCCCGCGGCGTGCCATCGGCCGCCAGGGGGCACTCGAGGACGAGCTCGCCGTCGCGCCAGATCCGGAGCCAGGGCCGCGCGCGGGGACGGAGATCGCGGACGTAGAGCTCGAGGTCTTCCGGCGCGTTCGCGTACCACAGGGAGAGGGGGCGCCCGGCGTGCTCCGGATCCTCCAGGACCGCCGAGAGCGCGTCCCCCGCCCCGGAGAACTCGCGCGACCGCCAGGCGAAGCCGCCCGCCGGGAGCGGCTCGACTCCGACCCTCGCCGCGAGCGCCGCGGCCTCGGCGTTCGCCGCCCCCCCGAGGACGATGCGCGCCGCGGCGGGGTCGCCGGGGTCCTCGGGGGCGAGGAAACGGAGCTCCGGCCCCGCGGGCGCGAGGCGGGCCGGGAACCGCGCCCGGAACCGGCCCGCCGTCTCCGCATCGGGCAGGACCACGTCCACGCGCGGGCTCGCGGCCAGGCCACGCTCGAGCGCCCACCGGCACTCCGCAAGCTCCGGAACGGGGGCCCGCCCGCAGGCGCCGGAGATCCCCAGGATCACGAGAGAGCGGAAGGAGCGCGACCGCAGGCGACGGACGAGCCCGCCGGGCTGGGATCCCATGCGGGCGGGGAGTCTACTGGGGGGGCGCCGGGCCCACCAGCCAGGCAACTCAACCATGGCCGTTCTCGCCGTGCTGGTCGTTATTGAACCATAATGCGGTTTGCCCAGATCACCGGCTCGCCCGCGTCCGGAGGGGGTACTACGATCGTGCCAGGGTATAGTGCCCAGAGTTCATTCCCGAACACGACAATCCCGGGGTATTCACGAGGGGGCATGATGGTGATGTCAAAGTCCAACGCGGGATCATTCGTGCCGATGCCCAGATCATAGTTCGTGAACGAGCCGCCATGATCATAGCTGATCGCATAGAACATGTCATACTGGTGCGGGTCAGGATCGGCATAATTCTTGCCGCTATAGTAAATCACATGGACACGCCCTGCAGAATCAACGGTCGCTGCAGGCTGAAACTCGTGGCTTCTCCTCCCTTGGGGCGTAGGCGGTGGGTCCGGAGTGTTCACCCGAACTCTCGGAGATATACGCCAGTTGCCTTGGGAGTCCTTCTCCAGTCTGACGCAATAGATGTTGAGAGAGGGGTCGAACTGCAAATGCCCCTGATCCGCATATACAACATAGAGCAAATCCGCGGCGCTGGGCTCGGAGACCAAGTACGGAACACCCCTCATAACACCGCAACTAATTCCTGAATCCTGGAGGATTTCTCCAGGGTCCTTGTCCCGAATGAAGTCCAGTTGGATCTTGTTTTGCTGCCCATCGAGCAGGTAATAACAGATTGCACCCTCCGGGAGGTCGTCGTAATACTGATCGCGGTGCGAGAAGAAGTTCGCTCTGATTCCACCCCCGGTCAATACACGGACCGCATAAAGAGGCGTCTCCGCGGCACTATTGGGCACGGTGCCTTGTGGGCAGAATTGGCTCATGATCGGAGTCTCCTTCGTTTCCATAGCATGATACTCTTGCCAGCTTGTTCCACCGTCTTGTGACCTGAAGATTCCAAAATCCGAAACCACCCCCACCCAGTGAGAAACCCGTAATGTATAGTTCCTGCCCAGGCGCATCAAGTGCACCGGAGACAATCCAACACTTATCACTCCTGGTGCCGGGCGGGCCGTTGTAGACTAGTACATGAGATTGCAGCCCGCCAGGGAATTCATAGCGCTGACTGAAGAAATCAGTGGGGTCTGTTCCTTGTGTGGCCATGTATGCCATGACAAAGGCATTCGTCGCTTGGTCATAGGTAATCGACGGATCCGTGAAGCTCCAGCCTGTCCAGTCCCCATCGCTGGGATCTGGCACAAACCCCTCTACCCAGACCGAGCCATCGTAGAGAGCATACTTAAGGGGGTAGTTCGCGCATCCACATAGGGCCATCACATGGGTCGGGCTAGCGGCGACTGCAACTTCGTACAGGTCGCCGTCGAGCTCCTCCCCCGGTTCCTGGTGAATGACTGCCTGCCGTGGTTCTATAGTAACGGTCTGACCGCAGAGCGGCGCGCTGGCCAGCGACAGCAGGGCTCCCACCCAGGCGACGAGCAGGCAACGAGCGATTGCAGTCATTATCCTTGTCCCTCGGGAAGTTCAGGTGGTAGCACTAGCGAAGGTCGGGCTGTCGTGGCCCGTCCGAGGCCAGACCCCGATGATGACAGCATCAAGGGGCTACTCTGTCAACGCCTTCATCCCGGGCTGGGGGAGTTTCCTCTCGGCCATCAGAAACCGACGGCACAATCGTACGCGCACGTAAGCGTAATGCTCCCGCCGAACCCCACGGCCTGCACGGAAAAGGGGGCGCCGCAGAGGGTGAGGTCGATCGGCACCGGCAGGGAGATCACCGCCGGATCGCCCAGGTCGAAGGGCAGGCCCAGAAGCTCGCCCCCCGGGTCGGCGATGTTCACCAGAATCTCCCCCCAGCCCGTCGTCAGGGTGAGCGGCGTGCTGAACGCGGCGAGGAAGGCCCCGACGTTGGCCCCGGTCGCCGCCACGGATCCGGCAAAGGTCCCGCCGAGCACCGGATCGCGAGTGATGGTGAAGGTGTTTGCGTTGGCGCCGGATCCGCAGCGAAAGGTGGAGGAAGCCTGCGTGCCCCCGTTGCCGTCGGCCTGCGCGAGAGACAACCACCACCCCAGCAAGTTGCCGGGAAACATGTGCGCATATGTTCCGCATGTGCCTGTTGCGACATCGGGGAGATACTCATCAAAGGCATCCTCTTGGCCCTCGGCATCGGGTCCCCCAGAGATTGTCCCGGCATAGCAGCACAGAGGCCCGGTCTCCGTGTCCAGGAGCACCAAGGAGTAACCGAAGGCCCCGAGATCCTGTTCAAACTCGGCGCCCCCCGTCAGATCCACGTTGTATACCCATGCCGTCGGTGTTACTCCGTCGGGTGATCCGCCGAGGCCGCTGAAGCAGTAGGAGGCATCCGGCACGATCCCCTGGCCCCACTCGTTGCACCACCCCGTGGCATCGTCGTAGAGGTTGACGCAGGTGGAGACCCCCGGCCCCCCGACGCTCGTATCCAGCACGGTGGTAGCGTAGGCAAACTGAAACTCGCCGACAATGTCGCTGCCCGAGCTCGTGCTGAGCACTCCCCAATCGAGGTACTCGGCGAACGCCCAAGCGGTGGTCAGATAGGAGCCCGTGTAGTCGGTATTGGCCCACGTGATCACGAGGGATACCGTCTTGTCGCCGGAATCACACGTGATCTGCCCGGTCGCGAGATCGATCCGTCCGTGATGCGGAGGACTGGGCACGGGCTGGACCAGAGGGTTCGAGACCTGGGCGTGCACCACACCGATTCCGACAAGGAAAAGGAGGCCGCACACGAGGAACGCCCTCATCACCATCACCTCACAAGCTCTCCGCGTCCGATCGTCCTGCCAATCCGGCCGGCGATCCTGGCGCCGGCCCCACGGATCGGCATTGTAGTCGAGGGGGATGCCGGTCGCAACCCGGTTTCCCAGCCCCGGGGGGACGCCCTCCTCGTGGGCCGCGGGCCCATCGACCCCATAGCTTCGGCTCGCCGGGCTTCTCTGCTCCCCCTCAGAAGCGCTATTCTCCCCGCACCGGAGGTGGACCTCGCCGGCCGGTCCGCCTGGGGCAGGTCCTGCCCCCTCGATGTCCCGGTCGCCCCCGTCGGATGCCCGCCCTGCTCCCCGCTCTCCTCCTCCTTTGCCGCCTGTCGATCGCTTTCCCCGGCGCGGAGGAGCCCGCCACGCCGAACGAGCTCCTCGCCGCCGGCCCGCCGACCTTCGTCGTCGGCACGGCGGGCGACGAGAAGGCGAACCGCGCTATGGCCGGGCAGGCGCTCTTCGTCCGCGATCTCCTCTTTCCCGGCGCGCCGATCCTCGCCGACGCGGAGGTCCTCGGGGCGGGCGGCGTCCCGGTCTGGCCGGCGCGCCCGGTCGTCTACGGCGGACCGCACGTGAACGCGCTCCTCGCCGCGCTGGCCGCCGACCTGCCCTTCCGCCTTGAGCCGCACCGCCTCGAGATCGGCGGGGAGGTCTTCGCGGGGGACGACGTGCGGCTCATCGCGCTCGTCCCCGCCGGGCCGGGGGACGGCACGCGTGCGGGCCATCCGGCCTTCCTCCTATACGGCGGGACGGCGACGCCGGGGATCGCGGAGATCAACGCGATTCCGCACGGCGGGGATCCCTTCCTCGTCGCCGACGCCTTCGGGCCGCTCGTCGCCGGGCGCTGGGAGCGGGGCGAGGACGGACGGCCGCGGGCCCGGATCGGCCGCCGCCTCCCCCGCATCCCCTGGCGCGAGGATGCCGCGGGCCGGGCGAGACGGATCCACCGGCCGGCCCTCCTTCCCCCCCGGCCGGAGGACGCGGAGGGGGACCGGCATGTGCTCGCCCATCTGGCGGAGCTCGCCCCGAAGCTCTCGATCGAGGCCCCGGTCGAGCTCGAGCTCCACCTCTACCCCGATCGCCGCAGCAAGGAGTCCCTCACCGGCCGGGGCGGGGACGCCCACGCGATCGTGGAGGCGCGGGTCGTCCACGCGCTCGCCGCCGAGCCGGCCGTCCTGGCTCGCCTGCTCGCCCACGAGGCGACCCACGTGCTCCTCTACCACGCCTGGGGCCCGGCGGGGAGCCCGCTCCTCGGCGAGGGGCTCGCGGTCTGGGCGGCGGGCGGGTACGGCGGGATCGCGCTCGACGAGTGGCGGGAGCGGATCGAACGACCGGTGCCGACCGCCCTCGCCCTCCTCGGCCCGGAGTTCCGCCAGCTCCCGGAGGCTCGCGCCTACCCCCTGGCCGGCCTCCTGGTCGCCGCGCTCGTCGAGACGGTGGGCATGGAGAAGCTCGCCCGCCATCTCTACGGCGCCGCCCCCTCGACCTGGGAGGCCGCCTGCGCCGGGGCGGGAACGACCCCCACCGCCGTCGAAGACGCCTTCCACCGCGCGTGCTCCGCGCGCTGATCTTCCCCCTCCCCGTCAGCGCGCGGGCAGAGCGGCGACGATCTCGCGATAGAGTTCCTCGTAGGCGGCCGTCATCTGGGAGGCGAGATGGCGCGCACGCACCCGGGCCGGTCCGGCGGCGGCGAGGCGAGCGCGGAGATCGGCGGCGGCGAGGAGCCGCGCGAGGGCGGCGGCGAGAGCGGCGGGATCGCCGGGGGGGACGAGCAGCCCGGCCTCCTCCTCGCCCTCCTCCCCCACCGCCTCCGCGAGCCCCCCCACGCGCGAGGCGACGATCGGGCGGCCGGCGGCCATGCCCTCCAGCGCCGCGACGCCCAGCCCCTCGCGACGGGAGGGAAGCACGAGGACGTCGCAGGCGGCGAGCAGCCGCTCCGCATCCTCGCGCCGGCCCAGGAACCGGACCTGGGCGGCGAGCCCGCCGGCCCGCGCCCGCGCCTCGAGGGCGCCGCGCTCCGGCCCGTCGCCGGCGATCCACAGCCGGAGCCCGGGGGGCATGGGCGCGAGGCGGGCGAGCGCGTCCAGGAGGACGTCGAGACCCTTGCGCGGCACGAGGGAGGCGAGAGCGAGGAGGACCGGCGCGTCCGGATCGGCGCCAAACGCGGCGCGCACCGCGGCGCGTTCGCCCGGCGCGAGGGGCGGGGCGGCGAGCCGCGAATCGTCCACCGCGCTCGGAATCAGGCGCAGCCGCTCCGCGGGCACGCCGCCCGCGCGGAGCCGGGCGAGCACCGCGGGCGAGATGGCGGCGGCGCGGCGCACGAGCCGCCGGTAGACGAGCCGCGTGCGCCAGCCCGGCCGCACCGGGCGATCCATGCGCCGCGTGGTGAGCGCCGGTACGCCGGCGAGGCGCGCGGCCAGCCCGCCGAGCCAGGTGGCGCGGCCGGTGTGCAGGTGCACGAGGTCGAAGGCCCCGCGCCGCAGGAGGGAGCGCAGCGAGAGGACGGCGGGGAGGTCGAGGTCGCTCCGCATCGCCACCTCGGCGACCGGATGGCCGCGCCGCCGCGCCTCGGCCGCCGCCCGGGAGCGCGGCGGGACGACGAGGAGCGAGCGGTGCCCCCGGGCGGCGAGCCCGTCGAGGAGCAGGAAGACCTGGACCTCGCCCCCCGAGAAGCCGGTCTCGGCGTCGACGTGGGCGATCGCCAGCGGTCGCGACGCGCGTTCCATTGGTAGACCTCAGGCGCGGTACCCCGCAGAGGATACGGTGCCGGAGCAATCCTTCCACGATTCGCCGCCCCAGCGGGGGCGGCGAATCGTGGAAGGATTGCTCCGGCACCGTATCCTGGCCGGCGTCCCCCGTCGCCAAGTCCCGCCCCCCCCACCACCTCCACGCCAACGCCGGGCACGCCGCCGCCGTCCG
>JBFMCU010000172.1:0-12766 GCA_040754415.1 Planctomycetota bacterium | reverse complement strand
CGCCGGCCCGCCCTCCGCCTCTTCGCCGGCACCCTGGCGGCCGCCGCGGCGATCCTCGCCGTCGCCCGGCTCGTCCCGCGGGCGGAGGGCTGGCGGGCGCTCGAGGTCACCGGCGGGGAGATCGCCCTCGACGGCGAGGCGGTGCGGGCGACCGACCTCGCCCGCCTGGGGCCGGCGATCATGGGGGCGGACGCGCTGGAGACCGGCGCGAGCCATGTGCGCCTCGCCCTCGCCGATCGCTATCGCCTCGACGCGGGGCCGGGAACCCGGCTGCGGCCGCGGGAGTTCGCGCGGGCCGTCGCGGCGGACGAGCCGGCGCGGCTCGCGGTCGAGGCGGGCGAGATCCTCTTGTGGCGGAATCCCGCGCGCGGCGGCGGCCCGCTGACCGTGGCCACGCCGGCGGTCCAGATCGCCGTCACCGGCACCGTGCTCGGCGTCCTCTGCCTCGCCGACGGCACCTGCGTCAGCGTGGCGGAGGGCGGCGTGACCGTGGACTGCTGCGGCGGCTGCGTCCAGGCCGGCGAATCGCACGTCCACCGCGCCGGCCTCCCCTGCGCGCACCACGCGCTCGCCGCGGCCCCGGACCGCGCGCACGCCGAGCGGCTGACCCGCTTCCTCGCCGAGCTGGCGCGCACCGTGCCGGACTTCGCCGCGGAATCCTCGCCCGGCGCCCGTTGACCCCCCGCGGCCGACACCGTGCCCCTCGCGGTGACCTCGGGACCCGGCGTGGTAGACTACCGTCGTGCTGACCGCTGCCGAGATCGTCGCCACCTGCCGGGCGCATCGCGACCGGCTCCGGGAGCTGGGCGTTCGGCGCCTGGGGCTGTTCGGCTCCTTTGCACGCGGGGAGGCGGGCCCGGAGAGCGACCTGGATTTCGTCATCGAGCTCGACGCGAGGACGTTCGACCGGTTCATGGACGCCAAACTCTTCCTCGAGGACCTCTTCGATCGGGCGGTCGATCTCGTCCCGTTCGACCGCATCAAGCCGCGGCTGCGCGAGCGCATCCTGGCCGAGGTGGTCGATGCCGCGTGATCCCCTCGTCTATCTCCAGGACATCCTCGCGGCGATCGAGCGGATCCAGGACTACACGCAAGACGTCGATCTGGAGGGATTCCGCGGCGATCGCCGGACCTCCGACGCCGTCCTCCGCAATCTGGAGATCCTCGGGGAGGCCGTCAAGATGGTCCCGGAGTCTCTGCGAAGACGGGCCCCAGAGATCGAGTGGAGGAAGATCTCGGGCCTGCGCGACCTGCTGGCGCATGCCTACTTCGAGGTCGATTTGGACATCGCGTGGGACGTCGTCCGGAACAAGCTCCCGACCTTGGCCCGGGCCGTGAAGCGCTTGTTCGAGACGGCGGAGCGAGAAGAGCGGCATGGGTGAGGCCGCCCGGGGCCAGCGCCGTTGCCGCCTCTCTCCCTGACCGCCGCGTGCTCTCCCCGGGGCGGATCCGCGCCAAGCCGACGGCCGGGTTGACCCACCGGCGGCCGATCGGTACTAGGTGGGGCGCATGCTGAACGAACGTTCCATCCTGGTCACCGGGGGGACCGGCTCCTTCGGGAGGGCGTTCGTCCGCGAGGTCCTGCGGCGCTACCGGCCCCGGCGGCTCGTCGTCTTCAGCCGGGACGAGCAGAAGCAGTACGAGATGGCGCAGGCCTTTCCGAAGGAGGAGCACCCCGCCCTGCGCTACTTCATCGGCGACGTGCGGGACCCCGGACGCCTGCGCCGGGCGATGGACGGGGTCGACGTGGTGGTGCACGCGGCGGCCATGAAGCACGTGCCCATCGCCGAGTACAACCCCTTCGAGTGCATCCGCACGAACATCGGGGGGGCGGAGAACGTGATCAACGCCGCCATCGACGGCGGCGTGCAGAAGGTTCTTGCGCTCTCGACGGACAAGGCGGCGAACCCGATCAACCTCTACGGGGCGACGAAGCTCGCCTCGGACAAGTGCTTCGTCGCCGCCAACCACCTCGCCGCTTCTTCGGGCACCCGGTTCAGCGTCGTGCGCTACGGCAACGTCATGGGCTCGCGGGGGAGCGTGGTCGAGCACTTCCGGAACCTCGTCGCGGCCGGCGCCACGGAGCTGCCGATCACCGACAGGCGGATGACCCGCTTCTTCATCACCCTGAAGCAGGGCGTCGACTTCGTGCTCGACCGCCTCGAGGTGATGCGCGGCGGCGAGCTCTTCATCCCGAAGATCCCGAGCTTCTTCATCGCCGACCTCGCCCGGGCGATGGCGCCGCAGTGCGACCTGCGGGAGATCGGGATCCGACCCGGCGAGAAGCTCCACGAGGTACTGCTTCCCTACGACGAGGCGCGGAACACGCTGGAGTTCGCCACGCACTTCACCGTCTATCCGACGTTCTCGTGGTGGGACCACGAGCGGAACCAGGTGGAGCGCGGCGAGCAGGGCCGACAGGTGGCGGTCGATTTCCACTACTACTCGAAGACGAATCCCGACTTCCTCCAGGAGGAGGGGATCCTCCGCCTGCTCGCGGAGACCTGATGCCGATGGCGCCCGACGAGCGACCTCCCCGGCGGCGCCTCGGCTACGGCCGCCAGTTCATCGACGCCGAGGACATCGAGGCCGTCGCCGACGTGCTGAAGAGCGACTTCCTCACCCAGGGGCCGCAGCTCGAGGTCTTCGAGGAGGAGCTCGCCCGCACGACGGGCGCGCCCCACGTGGTGTCGGTCGCCAACGGCACCGCGGCCCTGCACGTCGCCTACGCCGCCTTCGACGTGGGGCCCGGCGACACGTTCCTCACCACCGCCAACACCTTCCTCGGCACCGCGAGCGCCGGCGTGCTCTGCGGGGCCCGCGCGGAGTTCCTCGACATCGACCTCGCAACGGGGAACATGGCGATCGACGCCCTCGCCCGGCGCCTGGAGGTCGGTCCGGCCGTGCGCGCGGTGACCGCCGTGCACTTCGCCGGCCTGCCGGTCGACATGGAGCGGGTGATCGAGCTGAAGCGCCGCCACGGCTTCCTGCTCTTCGAGGACGCCGCCCATGCGCTCGGGGCGCGCTACGCGGTCGAGGGGCGGATGTGGCGCGTCGGCGAGCACCCCGAGATCGACGCCTGCTGCCTCTCCTTCCATCCGGTGAAGCACGTGACGACCGGCGAGGGGGGGGCGGTGCTCACCTCGAACGCCGCCGCCGCGCGGCGCCTGCGCCGGCTGCGCTCCCACGGCATCGATCTCGAGGCGGACGAGAAACCCCTCGGCTGGGAGGGCGAGCGGCCGGCGTGGTTCCGGCCGATGGTCGAGCTCGGCTTCAACTACCGCATGAGCGAGCTGCACGCCGCGCTCGGCGTGAGCCAGCTCACCAAGCTCAAGGCCTTCCTCGCCCGCCGCCGGGAGATCGCCGCCATCTACCGCGATCGCCTCCGCGGCTTCCACGTCCCGGATCGCGGCGACATCGGCCGCGAGCACGCCTGGCACCTCTTCGTCGTCCGCGTCGACCAGGGGCGCGACGAGCTGATGGCGTACCTCGCCGAGCAGGGGATCTTCACCCAGCTCCACTACTACCCGGTGCCCCTGCAGCCGTACTTCCGCTCCCGCTACGGCGTGCGCCGCTTCCCGAACGCCGAGGAGCACGCGCGCACGGCCCTCAGCCTGCCGATCCACACGGGGCTCGCGGTGGAGGAGCAGGGCGAGGTGATCGACGCGCTGAACGCCTGGGCCCGCGGGTGAGGAGCGGCGCATGGGAGTCGTCGCCGGCGTCCAGGCCCGCATGGGCTCGACCCGCCTGCCGGGCAAGACGCTCGCCGACCTCGCCGGCGCGCCGCTCATCGTACGCGTCGTCGAGCGGGCCCGAGCCGCGCGCCGGGTGGACGAGGTCGTGGTGCTCACGTCCGTCGATCCGCGCGACGACGAGCTGGCCGCGGTGCTCGCGGAGCGCGGCATCCCCTGCCGCCGCGGGCCGGTCGACGACGTCCTCGCCCGCTACCTCGCCCTCGCCGACGAGCTCGCCCCCGACTACGTGGTGCGGATCACCGGCGACTGCCCCCTGATCGAGCCGGCGTTCCTCGACCTCCAGCTCGCGGCGCTGGCCGCCTTCGACGGCGACTTTACGTGGGTGGCCCGCGGGGGCGTGGAGGGGACGCTCGGCGGGCAGCGGGCGATGTCGGCGCGCGCGCTCCTGGCCGCTCGGGACACCTCCGATCCACGGGACCGCGAGCACGTGGCGAGCTTCTTCTTCCAGACCCATCGCGACCGCTTCCGCTGGGTCGAGATCGACGTGCCGCCCGGCTGGCGGCGCGACGGCGTGCGGCTGCATGTGGACGAGCCGGCCGACCTCGCCCTCCTGCGGGCGATCTACACCCGCTTCGCGCCCGATCACGGGAGCCTCGTGCCGCTCGCGGAGGCGCTCGCCTGGCTCGACGCGCATCCGGAGGTGGCGGGGCTCAATCGCGCCGTCGCCGAGAGCGACGCCAACCGCGCCCTGCGCCTCCTCGCGCGGGCGCCCGAGGTGCCGCTCGTGGGGAGGTGGCCGCGATGAGCCGCCTCGTCCTCTTCCGCGCCGCGAGCGGGCCGGAGATCGGGATCGGGCACGCGATGCGCGCCCGGGCGGTGGCCGAGGAGGTGCGCTCGCTCGGCGGCCGGCCCCGCTTCGTGCTCGACGACGCCTCGACCGCCCTCTTCCTCGCCGCTTCGGGCTTCGAGGCGGATGTCGAGGGGGAGGTGTCCGGCTGGGCCGAGGATCCGGCGGCCGGGGCGTGGCTCGACGGCTTCGGGGACTGGACGCCGCGGGCGCGGGTCCTGCGCGCGGCGGGGACGCCGATCTTCCTCGTCGAGAATCGCACCGCCGCGCGCGACCTCGCCGATCGGATCGTCTACCCCGCCCTCCACCATCGTCCCGACGCCTGGGACCTCGCCCATGCCGAGCGCGTCCTCGCCGGCGCGGAGTGGATCCCCCTCGCCCGCGACGTGGTGGAGACCGCGCCCGCCCCGCGGCGCGACGTGGACGTGCTCGTGACCTTCGGCGGCAGCGATCCCCTGCACACGACCGAGCGCGTGCTGGTGGCGCTCGGCGGGGCCGATCTGCGGGTGGCGGTGGCGATCGGGCCCCACATGGCCGCGCGCCGGGCGTGGATCGAGCGCATGGCCGGCGGCGTCTCCGGCACGACCGTCCTGCCGACCGGCGCGCGCCTGGCCGCCTGGATGGCGCGGAGCCGCGTCGCGGTGACGGCGCTGGGCACGACCCTCTGCGAGCTCGCCTACCTCGGCACGCCGGCCCTCGTCGTCGCCAACTACGTCCACGATCGCGAGGCGATGGCCTGGTACGCCGAGCACGGGCCCCACCACCCGGTGGGGGTGAGCGACGAACTCACCGACGCCGCACTGGCCGCCCTCCTGCGCGACGGCTTCGCCCGCCTCGCCGATCGCGCCGTCCGCCCCATCCCTCACCTCGGCGAGGGAGCGCGGGCGCTGGCGCGGCTCTTGCTTAGTGATTGAGCCACACCCCCCACGCCGGCTTGGCGTGGAGGAGGTGGCGATCCCAGAGGCCCATGTCCCGGAAGAAGCAGAAGACCTCCGGGAAGCCGTCCATCGAAAAGTCGTGGGGCACGAACCAGACGGTGGGGGCGATGGGCAGGCCGGCGATCAGGCGCTCGAAGTACTGGCGCACGAACTCCGCCTGCTCCGCGGGCGAGCTCTCGACGATCTGGCCGCGGACCTCGACGTTCTCGGACGGCCAGCCGAGCTCGGGGACGTGGAAGGGCTTGACCGTCGCCGTCACGGCGAGCGCGTAGTACTCCCGCACCACCTCGTCCGGATCGGAGAAGAGGGGCGGGATGCCGATCGGGTACGACGAAGCGCCGAGGAAGTCCAGCCCGGGACCCGTGCCGGCGAGCCCGTTCAGGCGGGGATCGCCGACGATCGCGGCGTAGACCGACGGATCGCGCTGGTACTCGTCCCAGAGCGCGTTCAGGGTGAAGTAGACGCCCACCGGGAGCGCGGGGTGCTCCGCCGTGATCCCCGCGTGGGCCTCGAGCAGGGCCTCGATCAGGTTCGGATAGTCGGGGCGGGTGGAGGGGCAGTAGTAGTAGAAGTCCGCCTCGAGGACGAGCGAAACGTACGCGACCCGGCCGCCCGAGCTCGCCTGGGCCAGGTTCACGATGTCCAGCGTCTCCTGGGCGTAGGCGGCCCGCAGGAGGGGGTTGCCGAAGTCGTGCGGCCGGGGCACGTGCGGCGGGACCGGCGTGTAGAAGGAACCGTCGCGCTCGTCCGCGAGGAGATTGATGCCGAGGTAGACATCGAGATCGGCGCTCCCCAGGATCCGGGCGAACTCGATCGCCGCGCGGTGCGGATCGGGGCGCGGCTGGGGGTGCAGCGTGCGCGTCCAGTAGATGTTCTCTGGGCAGAAGGCGAGCCCGCCGCCGAGCCGCGCGCACTCGAGGTAGCGCGCGAGTTTCCCCCGCGAGCGCGGCGACCGCCAGGGATCGGGCCGCGCGAACGCCTCGAAGAAGTCGAAGTAGGGCCCGACCCCCTTCGCCGCATCCGGGGCCGGGGTTCCCGTCCCCCCGCCCATCGCCACACCCGCCAGAAGGGCGACCAGGACGATCCCGAGCCTTCCCATGACCACCTCCGCGCATTCTCAACGCCGACCGCCCGAGGATAGCCGTCGCGCTTCGTTTCCGGAAGACACCAGCACGCCTCCCACCGCGGTCGGCCCTACTCGGGAAAGGCCATCACCTCCACCAGGTGCCGGCCCGTGTTGGCCGAGTTGGCGGTCTGCGTGACGCGGATGTGGCGCGCGGGTCGCGCGGCGAAGCGGAAGCCGTACCCCGCGCGCGTCGAGAGCTCCTCGCCGGCGCGCTGCTCGGCGACGAGCTCCCACGATTTCCCGTCGAGCGAGGTCTCCACGACGAACCCGTAGGAACGCTCGTCGCCGTAGTACGCGACGACGACGACGCGCCCGACCACGACCGGCTCCTCGAGATCCACTCGCCACCAGGGCCGCGGATCGTGCCCGGCGTCGACGTCCGTGGCCCAGTAACAGTCGGTGTCGGCCGCGAAGCCGTCGTTGGCGAGCTCCGCCGGGAAGGCGGAGAGCGCGCTCGAGCAGGTGGCGGGCCGCCCCGTCGTCAGGCTCGGCGCGTCGGGGGCCGGCACGCGGGGCGGCGGGCCCGATGCCTCGTACCGGGCCACGGTCGTGGGGAAGTCCCAGCGCTCCACCTGCGGGGCGCGGGTGACGACCTCCACCCCCGGTAGCACGTCTAGGAGAGGCCGCGACGCGGGCAGGTGGAGCACGATGCGCGCCGGCGGGCGGCGCTCGGGAGGCGCGAAGGCGATGCGCACGCCCGCCGCCGTGCCCCGCACCGTGAATCCCAGGCGGCCGAAGTGCGTGGGGGCGCGCTCGACGCGGATCTCCCGCCCCTCCGCGAGCCACCCGTCGGGCACGGCCGCCAGGAGGTGGAGCTCCTCGCCCTCCTCGTGGAGCAGCATGTGGCGCAGGAGGATCGCGTAGTTCGCCGCGCCGGTGCCGTGCGGGATCGTGTCGCCCCACGCCTCGCGCCGCTCGGGGTAGATCCCCTCCGGGAAGGCGTGGGCCGCGGTAGAGTGCAGGAGGTAGCCGTGGAAGTCCGCGACGACCTCCTCGTGCCTCCCGCGCGCGAGATCGGCCATGGTCGTGTAGGCGCCGAGGTAGGGGTGGATCGCCGAGCGGTGCCCGTGCCACCGGATCGTGCCCTCGACGAAGCCGCCGCGGAACTCCTGGCGCACGTGGCGGGAGAGGGCCGCGACCCGGGGATCGTCGCGGTCGAAGATCGCCGTCGGCCAGAGGGTCTCGGTGTTGCCCCAGGGCGTGCCGGCGCCCTCCCAGCTCGGCGGGAAGTGCGCGCACCCCGTGCGCGTCCAGGCGGCGTCGATCGCGGCGCGGTAGAGCTCTGCCTCCCGCGAGAGCTCCGCGGCCTCGTCGAGCCGGCCGAGCTCCCGCGCCGCGTCGGCCGTGCACAGGAGGCCCCGCAGGTTCCAGAGGTCGTAGCCCGTGATGTGGTGCTCGCCGCCCCAGAGGTACTCCCCGTCGGCGAGGGCGGCGGGAAGCAGGCCGGCGAAGGGCGAGTCGGCGGGGGCCGCGCGGCGCGCCGCGATCGTCCAGTCCGCCGCCCGCCGCAGCCGCGGATACACGGACTCCAGCCCGGCGCGGTCGCCCGTCATCCGGTGGTGCTGCCAGAGCACCCAAACCGCCTGGCCGTTGGCGTCGAGCTGGCCCGCCTGCGACTCGAAACGGCCGTCCGGGCGCTGGCGGGAGAGATAGAGCGCAACGGCCCGAGCGGCCGCGTCGGCGAGCCCGGCCTCCGCGAGCTCCAACACCTGGTAGGCGCCGTCGCGGATGTAGAACTCGTCGTAGAACCCCTCGCCGCCGTGAACCTCGCCGTGATCGGCGGCGATGAGCTGGCATACGTGGGCGGCGAGAAGGGCCTCGGTGGCCTTCCGGCACGGCACCTCGATGCGCGCGGCCGCCGCGAAGACGCCCGTCCAGTGCTCGACGGTGCGCGCCAGCCAGAGGTCGGGATCCGCGCCGGCGAAGAGGGAGGCGTCCGCGACGGGCGCGAAGGGCACGCGCACGGTCAACGCCGTGCTCGTGCCCGGGGCGAGCATCCGGTCGACCTCGCCGTCGGCCGCGGGCCGCCCGCTCGAGACGCGGATCCGGGCCGCGGCGTCCTCGCCGCCGGTGTTGGTCGCGGCGACGCGGATCCAGTTCAGGTAGTTCTCGCCCTCGCTCGGCCCGGCGAAGGCGCGGGCCCAGTCCGCCACGTTCGGGAGGGGCGTCGCCCACAGCTCGACGTCGTAGCGCACCGCTCCGTCGGCGGCCGAGAGGAGGACGACGGGCAGCCACCCCGCGCGAAGCGTCTTGACGGGCCGGGGGCCGAGGGGCCAGAGCCCGCGTCCGATCCGGATCTCGACCGCGGCGTCGGCGAGCTCGAGCCGGTTGTCCGGCGTCACGCGCGTGCCTCGCTCGTAGTCCGGGAGCCCGAGGACGTTCCAGTCGTTGCGGAAGTAGTCGAAGGGCTCGTCGGCGGGGGTCACTGCCAGGCCGCCCCCCGCGATCAGACCGCACGTGAGAGCCATCCACGATCCCATCTCCAAGCTCCCTGTTGATCGCCGGCTTGTCGCCCCGCGGCGGAACTCCCCCCTACCCCAGCACGAAGACCTCGATGGCCATGGCGGCGATGCCCATCAGGGCGGCACCGGCGATGATGCCGGCGCAGATCGACTCCTGGTTCTTCACGACGACCCGATTCACGCGGTGCTCCTTCGCCGGAAACAGGCGCTCGAGGACCCAGAAGACGAACGCGCCGAAGGCCATGGCGAGGCAGGTGGTGAAGGGGATCACCGTGGCCAGGCCGACCCCGACCGCGGAGAGCCAGAAGCGACCCTTCGTGGCCTGCTTGGCGGACTCCATGACGATGCCGAGGAGGGCGCCGATCGCGGCGGCCCAGACGGCGGTAGTGGGGAGCCGGTCCAGCCCCTGGGTGAGGATCTCGGCGACGGCCTTCCAGATCAACGCCGCCGGCATCGGGTACTGGTCCGAGATCAAGTTCGCCGGGTCGCCGCGCAGGAAGAGCGGATAGAAGACGAGGACCGAGGTGATGGCGCCGGCGCAGGCGCCGACGCAGTGGCCCATCGCCTGCAGGCGCGGCTTGCCGCCCAGCATGTAGCCGGGCTTGATGTTCATGATCAGGTTGGAGGCGTGGCTCGCCACCTCCCCGGTGATGCCGGCCGTCATCAGGTTCGTCTTGATGTTGCCGGGGGCCAGCACGCCGTAGGTGAGCTGGGTCAGCTTGCCGAGCGCTCCGGTGGGGGTGATGGAGGTCAGAGCCGTCGAGTTCACGCCGATCAGCGTGAATACGAAGACCAGGGGCACGGCGATGATCCCCATCACGATCGACACGTTGAAGAAGAGCCGGGCCGCGACGACCACGAGCAAGCCCGCCAGCGGGATCCCCACGACGAAGACGCGCATGGGAAGCTCGATGTGGCGCAGGCAATCGTCCTCCGGGCGGTTCTTGGCGCCGAACAGCCCCTTGAAGGCGCTCGCGAGCATCGCCGGCTTGGAGAAGAAGGAGAAGAGCGACGCGGTGGTCATCATCGCCACGCCGCCCCAGAGCGCCCAGGTGGTGATGGTCCGGAAGCCGTAGGTGGGCACGCCGTCCCTCACCACGGCCACGATGTCGCCGTGCTTGATGATGAGCGGCACGAGCACGCAGTAGTTGAGGACCGCCCCGACCATCAGCGAGGCGCCCGTGCGGATGCCCATCAGGCCGCCCGCCCCGATCATGGCGATGTCGAGCTCCGGCCGCACGGTGAGCTCCCGCAGCGGGACGCCGCCGATGGCGGGGGAGAAGTCGAGCTTTCGGCCCAGCCAGTAGAGCCAGCCGTCGAGGAACTCGGGAACCGTCAGGAACTTGAGCCTGATCGCCTCCAGGACCCGGTGCGATTGCCCGAGCTTCAGCACCGCCGCGATCGCCCCCGCCACCAGGAGGAGCCGGGCCGTCAGCGCCCCCTCCTTCGCCTCCTTGCCGCTGTGCAGCGTGTCCATCACCACGCCGGCCGCCCGGCCCTCCGGGAACGGGTGCTGCTCGACGTTGATGAAGCGCCGCTTCAGCGGGAAGGCGAAGAGGACCCCCAGGATCGCCAGCAGGAACAGCCAGATCGCCACCTGCCACGCGGGGATGACGGTGTTGGTCACGAGCATGTAGGCCGCGAGGCTCGAGATCAGCGGCGCCGTCATGTAGCCCGCCGAGCAGGCGATCGACTGCATGATGTTGTTCTCGAGCACGTGGTAGGTCTGGACGAGGCCCACCCGGATCAGGAGCTGGAACACGACGTAGGCCAGGATGACCGAGGTGATGCCGACTCCCAGGGTCCAGCCGGTCTTCGCGCCGACGTAGAGGTTCGTGATCGAGAGGAACGAGCCCAGGAGGAAGCCGCAGAGCCCGGCCCGGATCGTGAACTGTGGGACGTCGCCCTGGAAGACCTCCGCCAGCCACCACCGGTCCTTCTCGGCGGGGGTCATCGTCCGGACCTGTTCCGGGGTGAGCTGCTTCAACGCCATCGGGTCTCCTTCGTGTTCGCGGCCGCGCGCCTCCCGCGCGGTCCGGTTCCATGCGCCGGGGCCTCCTGCGCGGGCGGCCGGAGGGCCCTCACCTCGGACTGTAGCGAATCGTCCCCTCCGCCGCCCCACCCCTGGCGACCGGGGCGCGAACCTGCCGCTTCCGGAAGGCGCGGCGCCGGCAGCGGAACCGGCCTGCGGAACGAGCCGTCGCGCTCGTTCGCGAGAAGCTTGATCCCGAGGTAGACGTCGAGATCCGCCTCCCCGAGGATCCACGCGAACGCGATCGCCGCCCCGTGCGGATCGGGGCGGGGGAGGGGGAATCGCGTCCGCGTCCAGTGAGCGTTCTCCGGTCCGACGGACCGAGAAGGCCCGGGCCGCTCCTTTCCCCCGCGCCTCGAGCGCGCGCGGATGCTGCCCGGGGGGGCGTTCCTGCCCTGCGGCCTGTGTCCCGCCGGGGGATGGCTTCTGGGGGGGAGATCCTCGCTTCCGCCCGAGCCGGTAGGATTGGCGGACGGGAGCGACGGGTCGTCGCCGGGCGGCGCGAAGCTCCTTCCGGATCGGGTCGCTCCACCCCGCGCTCCCGTCATGACGATCGATCGTCCCTCTCCCGAGCGTCCGCCGCCTCCGCGGTGGCCGTCGGCGGTCTTCCTGGAGGTGACGAACCGCTGCAACGTGCATTGCCGCCTATGCCCCTACCAGGGCGAGGGGGTGCGGCGCCGGCGCCCGAGCGGGACGATGGAGGAGCGCGTCTGGAGACCGGCCATCGACGAGCTGGGCCGCTGGGGCACTCCGGTCGTCCTCCAGACGTACGGGATGGGGGAGCCTCTCCTGCACCCCCGTTCCTGGACCGTCGTCGCCCACGCCGTCGCGCAGTCGAACCTGGACGTGGTATTCTACACCAACGGGACCACCTGGACGGACGCCGACATCGCGGCGGCGATCGAGCTGGGGGTGCGGAGGGTCACTTTCTCGGTCGACGGGGTGCGCCCGGACCACGTGAAGAACTATCGTGGGCCGTACGGACCTCGGCCGGGTCGAGACCGTCATCCGCGGGCTGCACGCCGCGCGGCAGAGAGCCCGGCGCGCTCGCCCCGAGCTCGCCGTGAACATGGTGCGCCACGACGAGATCGCCGCCGACGCGCCGGTTTTTCTCGAGCGGTGGCGCAGCGTCGCGGACGAGATCGTCCTCAACCGCTGCCGTCCTCCGGGAGCCACCGCCCCCCGGGAGCTTCCCTTCGCCCGCGTCCCTTGCCACCACCTCGAGCAGGTCCTCGTGATGACCTGGGACGGTACGGTGGGGATGTGCGGGGACGACTTGCACGCGCAGAACGTCTTCGGGCGCTTCCCGGCGCGCTCCCTCTCGGAGATCTGGCGGGGCGAGGAGATCGGGCGTGCGCGCCGCCTGCACCGGGAGGGCCGCTGGGACGAGATCCCCATCTGCAGCCGGTGCGAGGCGTGGAGCCAGGTGTACAACCGCGTGCGCCACGAGGAGGGCTTCGAGATCGTGGAGGACGCGCGCCAGACTGTGTACCGGCCCCGGCGGGGGACGCCGCCCGGCTGATCCGGCGCGGGCCCGCCGCTCAGACGCTATGGAGGCCCGGCCTCCCGTAGCACTCGTGGGTTGCCGGGCTCTCGCCCGGCCGAGCCACATCGGGCAAACCCAAGGTAGGTCGTGCACGTGGTGTGCGACGTCGGAGCGTCATCC
>JBFMCU010000171.1:0-69921 GCA_040754415.1 Planctomycetota bacterium | reverse complement strand
TTCTTCCGCCCTCCCTCGCCCTTCGCCTCCCCCTCGGCCTCGCGCTCCCCCGGTCAGCGCGGCAGTCCTACCGCACCGACCACCCCCTCGTGGTCACCCCGTGGTCACGAACCCGCTAAACAGATACGTTCCGTGACAACACAGCAAGAGGCGGACGGGGTCGTCTCGAAGTTGGTTCCGTCGAGCCGAGAATCCCGCCCGCACGCCAGCCGGCGAGTCCCGACCTCGGGACGGCTTCCCGCCCTCGGCACGTCCGGGTGGTGCGAAATCCCTCACCGGCGCCGGGGACCGGCCCCGCGCCGGGCGGTCAACTGCCGATCGTGCAGGCGTAAGCGCAGTGGAGGCGGATGCTGCCGCCGAAGCCGGCGGCCTGGACGTAGATCGTCAGGCCGGCGAAGGAGAGGTTGATCGGGACCGAGAGAGCAAGGATCGCCGGGTCGCCGAAGGCCAGCGGCAGGCCGAGGAGCTCGCCGTTCGGATCGGCGATGTCGACGAGCAGCTCGCCCCAGGCCGTGGAGAGGAGGAGCGGGGCGAAGTACGCCGCCAGGAAGGCGCCGGTGTTGCCGCCGCAGGCGGTGACCGAGCTCACGAAGCTCCCGCCGAGGCTCACCGGCGCCAGAACGACGTAGCCGTTGCAGTTCGTGCCCGAGCCGCAGTACCACGCGTAGGAGGCCGGCGGGCCGTTCTCCTTCATGATGTAGTTCCACCACGAGGTGACGAACGGGGGAGTCGGGAACCAGTAGCACCCGCACGTGCCCGTGGCGACGTCGGGAACGTAGACGTCGAACATGCCCTGCTGGCCGTTGGCGTCGCGGTCGCTCGCCCACGTGCCGCCGCAGTAGCACAGAAGAGGGCCGGTTTGCGTGTCGAACATGCGCAGCGAGTAGGCAAAGGCGCCGTCCGGCAGCACGAACTCGTGGCCACCGCTCGCCGTGATGGAGTAGATCCAACTGGCCGGGGTGGACGAGTTGGTGGCGCCGGCGAGGCCGCTGAAGCAGAACTCGGCGTCGGGGAGCAGGCCCAGGCCCGACTCCGCGCAGCAGCCCGTCGCCCCGCCGTAGAAACCCATGCAGATGGTCACGCCAGGTCCCCCGACCGAAGTGTCGAGCCGAGTCGTGCCATACGCGAACTCGAAGTGGCCGACGATGTCGGTCGCGGCCGGCGGCAAGCCGCCGCCGGGCATCGTCCCCCAGTTGAACCATTCCTCCGCCGGGTAGTACGCGGAGGAGTAGTACCCCGACCAGTCGGTGTTGATCCACACCGGCACGAGGGTCGCCGCCCGGTCCGGTGCCCCGCGGACCTCCTCGCCCGTCGCGAGGTTCAAAGAGACACGGCCCGGCGGTCTGGCGAGGGGAAGGCGCCGGTTCGCCTGCGGCGCGGCGAAGCCGATCGCGGGAAGAGCGACGAGCGCAACGAGCGTCACGGCCGAGAGACGAGGGGAAGTCGACATCGCGGCAAGCCTCCAGGGGCGGATTCTACCTCCGGGGGAAGCCGGGGGGCGCGAACGCCCCGCTGCCCGGCCCCCGGCCGGGAACCTCGCGTCCGGGGAAGCCCGCGGTGGCGGACCCGGCCCGTGCAACCCCCGTAAAAGGCGCCGGCCGGCCCGCGCCCCTCCCCGCAGCCCGCTAGGATTCGCGCCGCCATCACCCTGGCCCTGGAACGCGCCATGAAGCACTCCCTCCTCGCCGCCGCCCTCTTGGCGAGCTGCCTCGCCGCCGCGCCGCGCGCGCCCGCCGTCCCCGCCCCCTCCGCCCCCTCCGATCCGCCCCCGCGCCTCGCCATCTACCCCGGCGACCTCACCCTCGTGGAGGAGATCGAGACCGTACGCCTGCCCGCCGGGCGCACGCGGGTGCGGCTCGACTTCGTGCGCGGCAACGCCGACGTCGCCTCGCTCGACGTCGTGCCCCTCGACCACCCCGCCGCGGTGCGGGTCGTGGCGCTCGAGCGGCGCGACGACCTGCCGAACGCGACCTTCGTCGAGCTCGAGGCGGACGCGGCGGTCGCCGAGCGGCTGCGGATCTCCTACGCCGCCCACGGGCTCTCCTCCGCCGTCCACTACCTCGCCGTCCACGACGCGGGCGCGAGGACGCTCGACCTCCTCCAGGGGCTCGAGGTGACGAACGGGAGCGGCGAGTCGTTCGAGGCCGCGGACGTGCAGTCCGTCTTCGGCGACGTGAAGACGGTCAGCCCCGCCGCCGTGCTCCACGGGCGCGCGCCGGATCCCGATCCCGCCGCCCCGGCCGGCCTCCCGGCCCCGCCGATGCGCCAGGAGCTCGCCGAGCACACCACCGTCGCCTTCGGCGAGTCGGTCGCGCTGCCGGCGGGCGTCACGATCCGCCGCCCGACCCTCGCGCACGCCGCCGCGCCAGCGACGATCGAGTACCGCTACGACGCCGCCGTCCACCCCCGCATCACCCGCGTCCTCAAGGTGGAGAACCGCGAGGGCGCCGGCCTCGGGGGCGTCACGCTCCAGCCGGGCAGCCTCTACCTCGCCGAGCGACGCGCGGATGGGAGCGAGCGCTTCCTGCGCACCGGCGCGGTCGCCCACCTCCCCCCCGGCAAGGAGCTCGAGCTCGAGGCCGGCGTCGCGAGCGACATGGCGGTCGAGCGCGAGCTCCTCGACCTCGCCCGCACCGAGCTCGTGTTCGGCGAGTACAACCGCGCGCTCGTCTCCTACGCCGTCGAGGAGGGGTATCGCCTCGAGATCCGCAACCACGCTGCCGAAGCCCGGCCCCTCGTGGTGACCGAGCACGTCGCGGGCACGACGACCTTCGAGGTCGTCGAGTCGACCGTGCCGGCGACGCGCAAGGACCAGAGCACGCTCCAGTTCAAGGCCGAGGTGCCCGCCGGCGGCACCCTCGAGCTCCGCTATCGCGTGAAGAAGACGAACGTCCAGCCGTGAGGTGTCCCGCCATGACCGCCATCCTCGCCCCGTTCGCCCTCCTCGCCGCTCTCGCGCGCCCCGCCGCGCCCGACGAGGGCTTCGTCGAGCTCACCGTGCCCGCCAAGCCCGACGCCACCACCCTCCTCCTCACGAGCGACGCCCCGGCGAGCGTCGTGGAGACCCGCGCCGTGTCGCTGGTCCGCGGCACGAACCGCCTGCGCTTCGACTGGAGCCGCGAGCGGGTCGACGAGGGCTCGGTGCGCTTCGACGTGCAGCCCGCCGCCGGCACGGCCGAGATCGCGGCACGCACGAAGATCCACCGCCTCGGCGGGATGCTCTACTTCGACGTCGAGGCGAGCGAGGACACGGCCGCCACCCTCGCCACGCGCTACCTCCTCTACGGCGTCGGCTGGCGCGTCGACTACGTCGGCCTGCTGCCGTCGGAGGGCGCGCCCGACGCGCTCGCCCTGCGCCTCGACGTCGAGGTCACCAACAACGCGGGCAAGGACCTCGAGGACGCGCGCGTCCGGTTCGAGGGCGGGGAGATCGACCACCTCTCGCTCCGCCCGGGCGAGCGCCGGCAGGTCGAGGTCTTCCGCCTCGAAGGAGTGCCGGTGATCCGCCGCTACCTCTGGGATCCCGCCCGCTTCGGCGGCACGCCGGCGATCCAGCTCGAGATCGAGAATGCCCCCGGCGGCCCGATCGCCCGCGAGCTCCTGCCCGCCGGCAAGATCCGCATCTTCGCGGCGCGCGCGGAGGGCGGCCCGGCGCTCCTTGGGGAAGACGTCTTCCCCGCGACGCCGCTCGGCGAGAAGGCCAAGCTCGCGACCGGCAACGCCCGCGACCTCGTCGTGGAACGGATCGTGCTCCAGGTCGGGAACGAGAACGAGCGCCGCGACCGCTGGAACAAGGTCGTCGCCTACGACCAGCGCGCCAAGGTCCGCTTCAAGGTCCGCAACGGTTTTTCCCACGACACGACGCTGACCCTCTTCGAGACGCCGGGCGCGCCGCTGGAGATCGTCTCCTGCTCCGCTCCCTACGAGCGGAAGAAGGCGGACGCGATCGAGATCCAGGCCGCGCTGCCGGCGGGCCAGGAGACGATCGTCGAGATCGAGTGGCTCCGGAAGAACCTCTTCTGATCGCCGCTCATGGGCGCCTGGCTCCTCGCCGCGCTGCTCCTCGCCGCGCAACCGGTAGCCCCGGCCGCCGCGCGGGCCGTGGCGCCGGTCTCCGACGAGGACGGGGAGCGCTATCGGGCCCTCGGCGCGGCCCTCGAGCGCGGTGACTTCGCCGGCGCCCGCGAGCTCGCCGCCGGTTTCTTGCCCGACTCTCCCTTTGCGCGCAAGGCGGGGCTCCTCGCCGAGCTCGGCGCGTTCCTCGCCGGCGAGGCCGGGCCGCCGGCGCCCGAACCCGGCGCCGCCGCCCACCATTCCGGCGCCCTGCGCCTCGCCCTCGCCTCCGACGGCGCCTTCTCCGCCGCCCTCTGCCCGGAGGCGGGCCCCGGCGGCTACCGCCCGCTCCTCTTCGGCTGGCCGCGCGCCTGGACGAGCCGCGTCTCGCTCTCGATCGACGGAGAGGCCGTGATGCTCTCGCCGCGCGGCGCGCCGTATGGGACCGGCGACGGGCTCGCGCTGGCCGCGCGCGAAGGCGACGTCGAGATCTCGCTCGTGCTGCGCGGCCGCGCGGGGGCGGTGGGCGATCCCGCCGTCGAGGCGGGCACGAGCGTGCGCATCGAGGCGACGGCGACGAACCGCGGCGGCGTCGCGCACGCGGTCGGCGTGCGCCTCCTCCTCGACCTCGCCGACGGTTTTTCCGACGCCCCGGTCGTCGGCCGCGGGACGCGCGAGGTCCTGGCGACGAGCGAGGATTTCGCTGGCGAGGCCGTCCCGCGCGCCCTCGCCGTCGGCCCCGGCCGCCGCGTCGTCCTGCGCGGGCTCGGCACCCCCGGCGTCGAGCGCGCCGTCCTCGCGCCCCTCGCCCGGGCCCTCGCCGCGCCCTTCGACTTCGCGGTGCCCAACGGCGAGCCCCTCGGCCCCGATTCCGTCCTCGCCGTCTATCTCGAGCCGGTGGCGCTGGCCCCCGGCGAGGCGCGCTTGCTCGCCGCGGAGCTCGCCGGCGCGGGCGAAGAGCGCGACGCGGCGCCGCCGGTCGCCACGGAGGCCTGGACGGAGCCGGTCGCCGGCGCACCCGACCTCGTGCGGGTCGTGTTCGCCCTGGAAAACGCCGCGCGGGGCGCCGCGGGGCCGGTGGAGGACCTGCGCGTCGCGGCGCGGCCCGGGCCGGGGCTCGTCCTCGTCTCCGCGCCCGCCGATCTCGCGCATCTCGGCACGCTCGCCCCGGGGGGGATCGCGCAGCGCGTGCTCCTCCTGCGCTGCACCTTCGAGCGCGGCGGGCCCTACGAGGTCGCCTTCGACGTCTCGGCCCGCGCCGGCGCCGGCCGCGCGGAGCGGACCCTCGCCGTCCCGCTCCCCGGCCCGCCGACCCCGGCGATCTCCGGCCGGATCCTCGACGTCCAGGGCCGGCCGGTCGCGGGGGCGGAGGTCGTGCTGCGCCGCGACGGGCGCGAGGTCGCGCGCACTCTCGCCGGCGGGGACGGCGGCTACGCCTTCGGCGGCGTCGCGCCCGCGCCGCATGAGGTCCTCGCCCGGTGTGTCGTGCACCGCGAGCCCGCCGCCAAGACCGGCCGGGAGGAGCTCGAGAACCTCCTCTACGACGTCGTGCTCACGAGCGAGACGATCGGGAACGACGCGCGGCCGGTGCTGCCCGTCGTGCTCCCCGGCCCCGGCCGCGACGTTGTGCTCGCCCGCTCGCTCACCCGCTACACGATCTTCGTCAGCGTCGAGTGGGACGCCCCGCGCGTCTACCTCGAGAGCATCGTACGCGGGATGCGCCGCGCGGCCGAGTTCCTCTACGTGGCGAGCGACGGCCAGCTCACCTACCACCGCGTCATCGTCGCCGACGCCGCCGAGAACTGGACGAGCGCCGACCTCTACGACTGGACGAACAACTCCGTGCACCCCAACGCCGACGTCGCCGGCATGCGCCATCGCTACGACCCGGTGCACGCCCCGTGGAACACGGCGATGAACTTCGGCCGCCAGTGGGACGCGACCTGGGACTCCCACGGCCTCTTCTGCACCGTCGTCCACGAGTTCGGCCACTACGGGCTCGGCCTCTTCGACGAGTACCTCGGCGCGCCGCAGGGCGCCTTCCGCGGGCTCGCCTACTGGGAGATGTGCCGCTGCATCATGGGCTACCAGTACGCCGACCACAAGATCTGCGGCGACGCGAACCACCACGCCTACACGGCCCAGGGGATGTGGAACGGCCGCTCGTGCTGGCGGCAGGTCGAGGAGTGGCACGAGGGCCTGCGCGGCGGCTTCTACGCCCCGATCACGACGCCGATGGAGCGCGGCGGCGTCGTGCCGCCGGACTTCTCCTCGTCGATCGGGGAGGAGGTCGTCGCGGTGATCCACGACCACGACACGGGCGCCTTCGACGCGACTCTGCAGCTCGCCGGCCCCTTCGGCACCGCGCTCGGCGGGGCGCTCGTCTACACCGACCTCCCCGCCGAGGGCCGCACGATGTACCAGGGCGTCACGTGGGCGAACGGCCAGATGCAGCTCATGGGCGTCCACGCCGGCGATCGCGTCCGCGGCCTGAAGGACGGCGCGCGGGCCGAGCTCGTGATCGGCGCCCGGCAGTCCGGCTACACCCTGGAATTCGGGAGCGAGCCGGCGGCCGACCGCGGCCCGCCCCCGCTCGTCCTGGTGCGCGCCGAGCACGCCGGCGGGGCCCGCCTCGGCGCCTCCGTCGAGCTCCTCCCCCTCATCCCGCTCGCCGGCCGCCCGGTGCTCGCGCGCTTCGACGCCGCGGGGAGCGCGATCGAGCTCGAGCCGCGCGAGGTCGATGGCCGGGAGCGCTTCGTCGGCTTCCTCCCCGCCAGCGCGCTCCCCGCCGGGCGAGCGAGCTTCGAGACCGTGCTCCCCGACGCGGTGCGGGGCGACCTGACGCTCGTCACCGACGCCGTCCTCGTCGAGCTCCCCGCCGCCATCGAGACGGAGCTCCACTCCTTCGACGGCTCCCTGCGCCTGCGGATCCCCGCCGGGGCGCTGGCCGCGCCGGTCCCCTTCTGCATCGCGAGCACCGCCGGCCCGCCGCTTGTCCTCGCCGACGCCGGGTCGGTCGGCCGCCTGCACGGCCTCCTGCCCTCCGCGGAGGGGAGCCCCTTCGCCGGGCCGATCCTCCTCGCCGTGCGGCTCGACCCGGGGCTCGATCCCGGCCGAGTGGAGATCCGCGGGCTCGATCCGGCGACCGGCGAGCCGATCCTCCTGCCCGCCTTCCCCTCCCCGGCGGACGACGAGCTCCTGGTCGAGCTCGCCGCGCCGGCGGTGGTGGGGGTGTTCGAACGGCGGTAGGAACGGGCGAGTCGGACGCTCACGTGAGATTCCTTGTCGCCTTCCGCGGGCGGTCGGCGTGCTGATTTCGCGGTCGAATAGCGTTGACGGGTGTAAGCCCGCCGTTACCATGGGCACACCGCCGCTGGAGAAACCATGCCGGGTCCTGGGGAGTGCCACGTGTACGCTGCCCCTCTCGAGGGTGGCTGTTGAGGAGGCATGGCCGAGCGCGAGGATGGGGCGGGGAATCCGGCGGCCGGCGAGCCGGACGCCCGGAAGGAGCCCTGGTTCCTGCGCGAGCCGGCCCCGGAGCCTGAGTGGCGGGAGCTCCTGCGCGGCGAGAGCCCGCGCGCCATCCTCCAGCAGATCTGCGCCGATGAGTCGCTGCAGATCGTGGAGCTGTGCGAGCATCGGTTGGCGGAGCAGGCCTTCCTGATTCACCCGGATCGCCTGGTGGCCCGGTCGCTGGCCCGCGTCGCCTATGCGGCCGCGTTGGGCTATGGCGGCGATCCCCCGCTGGCGGCCTGGCTCACGGGTTGCGTGGATCAATCGATCGCCGAGCTCCTGAGCGAGGACATCGAGGAGGAGCGGACCGGCGTCCCGCCGGAGGAGGAGAGCCTGCGTCGCTACCAGGAGCTGATCCCCGCGGAGGTGGGGATCGCCCCGGAGCTGAGTCGCCTGACCTGCATCCAGTTCAACACCCTGCCGCAAGCCCTGCGCATACCGTTCTTCCGCATCGTCGTGACTGGTCTTTCCATCGAGCAATACGCTCTGCGCTACGATCGCCCAATCGACGAGGTCGTCCGCCAGCTCGATGAGGCGACCCGTCGTCTCGTGCTCCTGGTGGAGGATGGTAAGCTGGGCGAGGAGGACGTCTGGTGACCGCTCTCGAGCCCGCCCTCGATCCCGCCCTGGAGGAAGTCCTGGCGGACATCGCCCGCGACCCTCGCGCGAGCCTCTTCCACACTACCCCTCGCCAGCTCGCCCTCGGCCTCCGCGGCCACATCCCCTGCGTGAGCTCGCGGCAGGCGGCCTTGACCGCGGCGGAGCGGCACCTGCTGGATGTGCACCGGGAGGAAGTGGCGTGGCTGCTCTACAAGGCGTGCCAGCACCGGCTTCTCCGCGAGGGAAGGGGTGCCCTTGCCGTGCACGAGCATCTGGGGAACAACAAGAGGATTACACTCCCCACGGCAGCCACCTATTCTCGTCGCGCTGAGGCCGCCACGCTGTCTTCCGAGGCAGATCGTACCTCCTCCATCTCCATCGCTATCCGTAGGCTTCCTGCTCACCTGCAGGACACAATCGACCCGACGTTCCTCGCACTCACTAGCCTCCGGTTGGTTCCCCGGGACGAGACACGGATATGGCTGGCACTTTGCCGGCTAACGCAGGCCCAGTACGCGCCAGCTATCAGCATGCTGGATTCCGTGCTCTGCCACCATACGACAGCACTGAATCAGGCTCTGTGCCACTTTAACCATGCCTGGATTGCTTGGGCGATGGGACGAACAGGCAGGGCCAAGGATCTGTACAGCCTGGCAGCGGCTGAGGAGGAGCTGACTGTAATGCCGAGCGCCTATAGACTCTGCATTGCAGTGCTGACCACAGACACCACACTCGCTATGATGACCGCCAGGCTTCTTGATGATGCCGCTTGGCCCCATGACCCAGTGATCGACGAATGCGCGAACAACCTACACCGACTGGTCAAGAAGGCGGGATCATACCTTGCCTCCGAGGTGACAGCGCTAGCGCTACGGATCCGAGAGGCCCACCCGGCTATCGCAGGGAGGATTGTCAATGTACTCATCGCCTGACTCAAGACCTCGGCCTGCCAGATTGCTGTGGGTCTTGATCGCACTCCTGGCAGTGGGGGGGCCGGGTGTTCTTCATGGCCTGCAGGGGGCAGGTCCACCCATTAAGGCTGCGCCACCAAGCAAGATTGTCCAGGGGCAGAACAACAATCCGAAGCCGTGACGCGAGATGCACACTACGATCCGTCTCGCGGCCGGTCGTCCTTGGCCATCGTTGGCGCAGGGCATCGCAAAGTTCGAACAGCCCCAGCATGCCTCGATGTCCAAGTACCACGAGATTGTAGGGCCCGGCGGTTCGCCTAGACCCAACGGCCTTCCGCCGAGGGCGCATGAGTAACCGAACACATCTCGTCGGAGCGTGTCTTGCCGTGGCCTGTACGGTCACCCTTGTCCTTCTTGCTGCTCAGAGATGGTTCCCCGCGTGTCGGGCCCAGAAGGGAGAACCTCCCGCTCTGGAGGCAGAGCCCGATGTTGCAGCAGCCGCGGGAGGGGACGCCTCGGAGCACGAGGCACCACTGGACGGCACCGCGATGACAGAGCCTGAAGCCCCACCACCAGGACAGGAAAGAGAGGTCCTGACCGTTCCCGTGCTTAGGGGGCTGGTTCAGACAACCTCAGGCTCACCGCTTCCGGGGGCGCTTGTGTCCTGGACCTGGATCAATCCCCGGGACTTGTCGCTGAACCCCTGCACAGAAGTCGCCGCGGGACGACCCGGGGACGCTGTATCGCTGGAGGCAGAGTCGGGTCCCGATGGGGTGTACACCTTCGATGTCCCGCCAGCAGGTAGTTCTGCACTAGGCGCTGTCCTCTGGGCATCCCGTCCGGGATACGTGGCCACGTCGGTCACCATCGGAGAGACGGCTACAGGTCCGGAGGCGCCGCCAGCCCTCCTCCTTTCCACGGGCATTCCCATCCGCGTACGCGTGCTGGATTCGAATGGTCGCCCCGTTCCGGGGGCCCGAGTCACGCAACTCGGGGTCGCCCCTCCGGTGCAGACAGCAGGCCCCGTCGAGGGAATCGTCGGGGATCGTCTGCGGATCTACCTGCGTAGAGAGATGGACACCGACTTCCAAGGAACGGCCGTCTTGGGGTCCTTTCCCGGGGAGCAGATACTCTCCGCCTCGAAAGACGATTTGGAATCTCCTCCATGGCGGGGTATGCCCCGCGCGACAGTGGAATTGCGGTTGGCGGCGTCCTTCACCGTGGGAGGACGTCTGATCCTCCCGTCGCTTGAAGACAGACCGGATGGGGGCGAGCGAGTTAGTCTGTTCATGCAGACGTGGAATCCGTGGAACGAGATTGCGACCATTCCGCTCGAGGTTCCCGGCTCCTGGGGCCCCGTCCGTGTTCCATGGATCCAAGGCGCCAGGTATCGGGCCCGCTTCGAGAGCACGAGACTGATCCCGCAGGAACGGGGGTTCCTTCCGCCCGACCCGGGAGGCCATGTCTTTCTCGATTTCCAACCGGAAGCGCCCCTCGAGCTATGGTTTTTCGTCGCCGACGATACCGGCGAAGCCGTGGAAGATGCCGTGCTGACCCTGGTGTGGGGCCAGGGGGACGACAATACTACCCTCAAGGCCCTGGCTCGACCGGATGGTTACGTGTACGTTGGAAACGCTCCGCCTGGACTTATTACGTACTGGGCATCAGCGCCCGGGTACGCCACCTGTATTCCCAATTCCCTATTCAATCCTCTACCAGAACCCGCTTCCCTCGTAGTTTCGCTGAAACGCTCGGGGATCCTCGCCGGCCGGTGTCTGCATGCGGGGGTGCCGGTGGAGGAGTTCCAAGTGACCTTCTGGGTGGCAGGGACGGCTGGGATAAGCCAGACGCGAGCCTTTCATGCCCGGGAGGATGGGTCCTTTACGGTGGAGGACGCGCCTGCGGGACCCGTATACGTTACAGCGTCTTCGGCCGAGTTGCCGGCCTGCGAACCCATACTCGTAGAGGTCGGAAGGGAGGGGAAGACCGACATAGTCCTGGCCTTGGAAGAGGGAATTCTCGGGCGCGGAATCGTCGTGGACGCAACATCCGGTGAGTCGATATCGAACGCCACCATTCAGATGCACGTTGCCGGTACGAGTGAGGCCGCTGCCCCCTGGGGTCTTCCTCATCCCGTGCGTCCCGACGGATCATTCGAGATTCTCGGATTCACGCCGCGGCGCAATTACTATACAGTGACCGCTCCCGGGTACTCGGAGTTTCATGCCGCGCTGATTCCCGACAAGGGGGGACCTGTCGAGCTCGGTAGAATCGCGCTGAGCGGCACCCAACCACTGGAGATACACCTCCTAGGCCAGGACGGTGACGAAGGAACGTCGTCGTATGGGGGCTACACCCTGGATGCCATGGGCGCCACGGATTTCGCCCTGGCAAGCTGTGACAATGACGGTGTATTCCGTAAGCAAGAAGTAAGCGCAGGAGCGTACGAGTTTTCTATTCGTCGTCCAGATCATAGCGTCTACGGTGCAGCCATCAAGTTGGTCCCTGGCGAGGAGTGGTCGCTTCGCCTGCGGGTGGCTGGAGATAAGACTGCAACTGTGAGGGTCCGAGACGAGCATGGTAACGCGCTGGGCGCTGATGTCCCCATTCTAGTCACATACACCGTTCTTCCGAAGACATCGATCGCGCAGCGAGCCAAGACAGACCAAGAGGGTATAGCGGTCTTCCGGGGAATCGACGCGGAGCGCATCGACATCCAAGTGCTCGAAAACGATGAGGTAACACTCCGGGCGCGGGCCACAGCGGTATTCTCTGGGAGCTCGGCCCTCGTCATCGATGTGGCGCTAGGGGGGCGAGTACTCCGCGTACGAGTCGTAGAGGAGGACGGCGATGCGCTTTCTCAGGCAGAAGTGCGTTTGGCCGATCCTGTGGATTCTCACCGCATGCTTTACGGCGTCACGGATGATGATGGAATGTGCTCTCTCCTGGGGGCGGAGAAGGCAACATACCGGGCTCACCTGTTCCACGCGACGCTCGGGAGGTGCTACGATCTCGAAGCGGACGGGAGAAGAGATGAGATTGAGCTAGTGTTCAAGAGCGGGGCCGAGCTCGATCTCCGCCTCGTCGACGAAGGACGACCGGTAGTGGACGCACGAAGCGCGATGTGGGATCCGTGGGGGGACGTGTTTGATACGAAGACGACGAACGTGGAAGGCCGCGTACATTACGGCCCCCTCGCTCCGGGCATGTACCGCTTCCGGGCGCAGCGGAGCGGCTACTGGACGGTCGATTTCGAGGCCGAGGCCGTGCAAGGCGGGAAGGAGACGGAAGCGGTGCTGCGACGCCTCGGGGACGCGATGCTCGAGATGCGGACCGCGGAGGGAATGCCGGCCGCGGGACGGTCCGTCGGTCTGCATTGCGTGGAGCTCGACACGGATGTGGCGGAGTGGGTCGAAGAAGGACGGGTGAACGTGGAGGGGGGGTTGATCACGGACGAACAGGGGAAGCTCCTTGTGCGTGGCTTGCCGCATGGCACATACGAATGGGAGGTGGCCGATGCGGCGGGCAATGCGGTGCGCGGGAGGATGGAAGTACCCGCGGGCGGCCAGGTCGTGGTGCGTAGGACCATCGAATAGGGGCCTCCCGCGGGCTGGGTGCTCGGGAAGGAGAGGAAACGGGGGCGATGGCGGGGACCGAGCTCGGCAGGAGCCGGACCGCTCACCCGTACACCGGCCCGAAGCTCGCACACGCCCGAAAATCCGCCCCCTCGCGATCCGCTGTCCCAAACGCGTTCCACACCGCCGGCCGGAAGGTGCGCTCCTCCGGTACGTTGTGCATGAACACCGGGATCCGCAGCATCGCGGCGAGGGCGATCAGATCCGCCCCGATATGCCCCCCGGCGATCGCGCCGTGGTTGGCACCCCAGTGGTTCATCACGCTGTATACGTCGCGGAACGCCCCCTGGCCCGTCGTGCGCGGGACGAACCACGTCGTCGGCCAGGTCGAGTTCGTCCGCGCATCGAGCGGGCCGTGGATCTCCGGCGGGATCTCCACCGTCTCGCCCTCGGCGATTTGGAGGACGGGGCCGAGGCCGGCGATCAGGTTGAGGCGGCTCATCGTCACCGGCATCCCGCCGCGGGTCCGGTAGCAGCTCGAGAAGCCGCCGCCGCGGAAGTACTCGACGACCGAGGTCGGCCACGCCGTCGCCTCGAGACAGGCGCGCGCCTCGGCCGCGGTGATCTCCCAGAAGGGCTTCATCGCCGGGCGGCCGTCGCGGCCGGTCTGGCGGCCGGTGCCGTCGAGGGCCTGGGGGCCGGAGTTGATCAGGTGGAGCATCCCGCCGGCGGCGGCGGGGGGGAGCTTCCGGCCCGTCACCCGCTCGACCGCGGCCGGGCTCCAGTAGGTGCGGACGTCGGCGAAGATCTGGGCGGCGCCGGTGAGGAGGTGGCCGAAGAGCATCGAAGCCGCGTTCAGGGAGTCGTTCTCCGTGGCGAGCACGAAGGGCTCCCGCACGCCGTTCCAATCGAAGGAGCTGCAGAGGATCGCCTCCATGAAGTCGCCGTTCGGGAGGTGGTCCGTCCACTGGCGCTGGCCCTGGAAACCGGCGGCGATCGCGTTCCGGCCGAGCGCCTCTTCCCCGTAGCCCATCTCGGCGAGCGTGGGGTTGCCGATCATGAGATCGCGGGCGATGAGCGCCATCTTCACGCTCGCCGCCCAGTTCGCGTCCTTCTGCTCCCGCGTCATCTGCTTCCCGGCCGGGTTCACGTCGGGGCCCTCGGGGCAGTGCTGGCGCACCCAGGCGAGCGCGCGCTCGAACTCGGCGGCGTCGTAGATGCCGCGCTCCATCCGCCGCACGAACTCGATCATGTCGATCGTCTCGACCCGCATCCCCAGCCAGCGCTCGAAGAAGGGCTGGTCGACGATCGAGCCGGCGATCCCCATGGAGACCCCGCCCATCCCGAGGTAGGACTTGCCCCGCATCGTCGCCACGGCGAGCCCGGCGCGGACGAAGCGCAAGATCTTCTCCCGCACGTCGGGGGGGATCGAGGTGTCGCCGGCGTCCTGCACGTCGCGGCCGTAGATGCCGAAGGCGGGCCGGCCCTTCTGGCCGTGGGCGGCGAGCACGGCGGCGAGGTAGACCGCGCCCGGCCGCTCGGTGCCGTTGAAGCCCCAGACGGCTTTGGGGACGAGGGGATCCATGTCCATCGTCTCCGCCCCGTAACACCAGGCGGGCGAGACGGTGAGCGAGACGCCGACCGCCTCGCGGGCGAAGAGCTCCGCCGTCGCCGCCGCCTCCGCCACGCCGCCGATGCAGCGCTCGGGGAGCACGCACTCGACGGCGTGCCCGCTCGGGTGGCGCACCTCGGCGGCGATGAGCTTCGCCACGGAGCGGGCCATGGCGAGCGTCTGGCTCTCCAGCGACTCCCGCACGCCGCCGAGGCGGCCGTCGATCGCCGGGCGGATCCCGACGCGGGGCGGCCGGCCGGCGTAGCGGTAGACGGAGGAGGGTGCGCTCTTCGGTTTCGCGTTCTTCGCGGGGGTCATGGCGAGGGCTCCGGGGAGGGCGCCGGCCGGGCACGGGGGGAGGGGGGGGAGGATATCGCCCGCCGCCGGACCCGGCCAGGGCGCCCGGCGCGGTAGAATCGTCCCTCTCGCCGGGAGGCGCCGGCCGTGATCGAGATCCGCATCGTCTTCGCCGGCCCGTCGATGTTCGCGGGCGTGCAGAGCGGCGACCGCCTCCAGCTCGAGGAGGGCACGACCGTCCGCGACGTCTACTCGCGTCTCGGCGTGAAGGGGAGCTTCCAGCACCACGTCGTCCCCTACGTGAACGGCGACCCCCGCGAGCTCGAGTACGTGCTCTCCGACGGCGACGAGTTGCGACCCTTCGTGCCGGTCAGCGGAGGGTGAGGTGGCGGTCACCTGGCGGAAGGCGGTCTGGATCGGCCTCGTCGTGGCGATCCTCTTCTTCACGTGCGCCGGGGCGTTCGTCGCGTGCGTGGCGTACGAGCTCTTGGAGGCGCCCGGCGAGCCGAATCCGACGGTCGACGGCCCAGAGACCCCGGAGCTTCTCGAGCGCCTGAGCGGCACGCTGGTGATCGGCGACAAGTACCGCGACTACCGGGAGCTCAAGGTCGTCTCGCTGCCTTCGCTCGCCGAGCGCCGGATCCCGTTGCGGTACCCCGCCGACGCGCACAGCGCGTTCGACGCAGAGGGACGCCTCGTGTATCTCGTCGTCGAAGGCGGTAAGGAGAAACACTACTGCCTCGTGCTGCTCGAGGCGCCGGAGCACCGCGAGTCGATCCTGCGCCGGGAGTCGGTGGATCTCTACGAGAGAAGCAGCGTGTCGCTCTCGCCGACCGGAGGGCGCGTGGCCTTCCAGAGCGCCGTCCATCTGGGCGGTTACCAGTACACTCCAGGTCAGCTCGAGATCCTCGATCTCGCCGGGAACCTCCTCCACCTCGTGCCGGCGGCTCGGCCGTGGCCGGGGCCGGCCTGGCCGCCGCCGGCCGGATCGTTGCCTTCGACGCTCCCTTCGACCGGGGATTCCACACCGTTCTCCTCGACATCGAGACCGGGGAAGTGCGCATTCTCGACGGGGCATTCGCCGCCGCCGGCACGGATCCCGACCTCCTCCTCGTCCACTCGGCATCCTACGACTCCTTCCAGCTCCTCGACCTCCAGGGGACGATCTTGCGGGAGGGCTTGACGATTCCCGGCAGCAAGGACCGCGTCGTCGCCGTGCTCGACGAGTGCACGGTCCTCTACGACGGCTGGCCGACGACCGGCACCGTGCAGGAGCCGTTCCGCGGCTTCCGGATGGTCGGCCCCGGGTCGAAGTGGACCATCAAGATCGCCGATCTCGGCGCCGAGCGCTTCGCCACGGTCGTTCCCTACGTCGGGCACTGCGACATCGCCTACGGCCCCTTCGCGCTCGACTGACGGCGGGATCGCCCCCTCCTACGGCCGCCGCGCGCGATAGAGCGACATCGTCCCGAACATCGTCCACTCCCGGCACGTCTCCGCGACGTCCACGAGCCCCGCCGCCGCCATCATCCCCACGAGCTCCCCGCGCACGCTGCTCGCCGTCGTCGCGAAGCCGTCGAGGAGCTGCACGCCGAGGAAGGCCGCGCGCATGAGGAGGTTCTGCGGGCGCCCCCAGTCGGCGACGTGGAGCTCGCCGCCGGGCCGGAGCACCCGGCGGATCTCCGCCAGGGCGCGCCGCTTCGTCTCTCGATTGAAGTGGTGGAAGGCGAGGCTCGACACGACGCGGTCGAAGGAGGCGGCGGCGAAGGGGAGCGTGCCGGCGAGCCCTTCGACGAGCGCGACCGTCGCGCCGGCCGCCTGGAGCTTGCGGCGGGCGATCGCCAGCATGCGCCGGTCGCCATCGAAGCCGACGAGCGGCGCCTGGGAATAGCGCGCCCGCAGGAGGAGGAGCAGCGTCGCCGTCCCGCAGCCGATGTCCAGCGCGCGCCCCTCCCCCGCGGCGACCTGCGCGACGAGGAGCCCCTTGATCCGCCGCTCCCGCGTCGTCCACCGCGCGACGGGATCGTAGATCCGATCCAGCGCGCGGAACCGCAGGGCATAGAGGTACTTCGCGGGCCGGCCCATGGCGCTCCGGACGAGGATACGCGGCGGAGGGCGCCGGGCGACCTCGCGCGGCCCCCCAGGAGCGGCGGGCCAGCCCGGGGGGTCCGGCCGCGAAGCTTCGAATAGCCGGGCCTTAACCTTGCAATCAGCCGGGGACCGCCCCTACGATCCGCCGCCGTGCGGCCGGACCCGCTCCATCCCCGCTTCGCCGAGGCGCGCCTGCTCGAGGCGCTGGACGATTCCCCGGTCGTCCTGATCCACGGGCCGCGGCAGGCCGGCAAGACGACGCTGGCGCGGATGGCCGGCGATCCCCGAGGGTACGCCTACTTCACCTTCGACGACGACGTGCTGCTGGCGGCGGCGATCGCCGATCCGGTGGGTTTCGTGGCCGATCTGCCGGAGCGAGCCATTCTCGACGAGGTGCAGCGGGCCCCGGGGCTCTTCACCGCCCTCAAGGCGGCCGTGGACCGCAGTCGCACCGCGGGGCGGTTCCTCCTCACCGGTTCGGCGAACGTGCTCTTCGTGCCGAGGCTCGCGGACTCGCTCGCCGGGCGGATCGAGATCCTCCGGCTCCTCCCGCTGGCCCAGGGGGAGGTCGCCGGCCGCGAGCCCCGTTTCCTGGATGCCCTCTTTGCCGCGGCGTTCCGGACCCGGAAGCACGAGCGCCTGGGAACGGCGCTGGCGGAGCGCATCGTCGCCGGCGGCTTTCCGGCGGCGCTCGCGCGCCCAAACCCGCGCCGCCGGGCGACCTGGTACCGCGACTACGCCGCGACGCTCGTCCAGCGCGACGTGCGCGACCTGGCCCGCATCCGCGCGCTCGACGTGCTTCCGCGGCTCCTGGAGCTCGCCGCCGGCCAGACGGCCCGCCTCCTGAACGTCAGCGATCTCGCCCGCCCGTTCCGGATCAGCCGGCCGACGATCCGCGACTACGTGACGTTGCTCGAGCGGCTCTTCCTCATCGACCTCCTGCCGCCGTGGCACAGCAATCGGCTGAGCCGCCTCGTCAAGACACCGAAGCTGCACGCCGGCGACACGGGAGTGGCCTGCGCGCTCCTGGGCCTGGACGCGAGCGCGGCGGCCCGGGAGCGGGCGATCTTCGGCCAGCTCCTCGAGTCCTTCGTCTATCAAGAGCTGCGCCGGGAGGCGAGCTGGCGGGACGAGGAAATCCGCTTCCACCATTTCCGCGACAAGGACGGCGGCGAGGTGGACCTCGTGCTCGAGCGGGGGGCGCACGAGGTCGCCGGCGTCGAGGTGAAGGCGGCCGCCACCGTGACCGCGGCCGATTTCCGCGGGCTTCGCAAGCTGGCCGAGGCCACGGGTCGGCGCTTCGCGGCGGGGGTGGTGCTGTACGACGGCGAGACGAGCGCGAGCTTCGGCGACGGCCTCCACGCCGTGCCGATCCGGGCGCTCTGGGAAACCCCCTGATCTACCACGTCCTCGCCTTCGCCGGCTCGAGCTTCGCGAGGTCCAGGCCGCGCTCGACGGCGCCGAAGCGGTAGAGGCAGATCTCGCGCACGGACGAGGGGTGGTGGAGGACCTCGGAGAGCGACTGCATGCCCGCGCCCCACACGCCGCCGCCGCGCACGATCGCCACCTTGTAGTCGTGCAGAAGGTCGGCGAGGCGGCCGACCGGGGCGTCGGGCGGCAGGATCGGCACGACCAGGTAGAGGAAGCTCCCCTCGGCGTCGATGGGAACGAGGCGGGTGGGAAGCTCGCCGCCGGCGGGGGCGTGCCAGGCGGCGACCTCGGCCTCGGGGACCCAGCAGTGGGCGATCGTCTGGAAGTTGCCGGCGGCGTAGATCGCCTTGTGGATGGCGAGCTCGCGCGAATCGGCGGGATCGGGGGCGAGGGGGATCTCGCGGAGCGGGCCGGGGAGCTCGCGCGGCATCGCGGCCTTCGGCGCGTAGAGCAGCGAGCGGATGCCGCGCACCGAGAGCGAGCCGGTGTGATACGGCGAGAGGCGGCTCTCGAAGATGCGGGCGCCGGCTTTGCGGAACTCGCGGACGATCTCCTTCTCGAGGGGGAACTCGCAGACCTCGTCGTCGCCGATCGTGAAGGGATCGGGCGGATGGGCGAAGTGCGCGGCGAGATCGGCGGCGATGCGGGCGCGGATCCCCGCCACGTCGAGGCCGATCCGCTCCGCCTGGCGCACGACGTAGCCCGCGTGGTTCGCGACGGAGATCAGGTGGAAGGCCTCCTCGACGGTGCGGCCGCGGGCGAAGGCGCCGTGGCCCTGGATCATCGTCACCGGGTGCTCCGCGAGCCGCTCGGGGATCACCTTCGCCATCTCCGTGCCCCCGCTCGGCACCTCGACCCAATCGACCGGCACTTGGCCGCCGAAGCGGTGCCAGCCCAGCGGGTCGATCGGCACGAAGGGGCGCGGGCGGCTCGGCTTCTCGTCCCGGTCGAGGGTGACGATCGTCAGGTCCTTCGTGTGGGCGTGCACGGAGGCGCGCGCGCCGGGGAGGGCGAGAATGCTGGCGTGGACGTCGGTCTCGGACGAGGCCTTGTAGTAGCCGGTGTCGGTCGCCGCCGGCGAGAGGATGCAGATGTGGCTCGGTTCGAGGTCGCCCTTCTGGGAGCCGGTGGCGGTGATCGCCATGCGCTCCCGGCCGCGATCGTCCGTGAAGCGCATCGAGATGTTGCCGCTGTGGCTGTCCTCGGCGTCGATCAGGAGCAGCGCGCGTCCCACCCGCTGGAAGAGGCTCACGATCTCCTCGCTCGTCCGCCACTTGCTCGCTCCGGTCACGACTCGATGCCTCCCGTCGCCTGCCGATTCGATCGCCGCGGCGAGGATCCTAGCCCGCGGAACGCCGGGGAGCTATCGTGCTCGCGCCGCACCGGCCCGCCGCCGGACGGCGGACGATCCGGAGAAAGCGAGGAGGGACATGAACCAGATCGAGCATGCCAAGACGCGGGAGATCCTGGAGCGTTTCGCGGCGATCAGCCGGATCCCGCGCGGATCGAAGAACGAGGCGCGGATCGCGGCGTGGATCGGCGACTGGGCGAGAGAGCAGGGATTCGCCGTCCAGGCGGACGCGGTGAAGAACACGCTCGTGAAGGTCCCGGGATCGCCCGGATACGAGACGCGCCCAATCGTCGTGCTCCAGGGGCACATGGACATGGTCTGCGAGAAGACGCCGGACTCGCCCCACGACTTCACGCGGGATCCGATCCGCCTCGTGTACGACGGCGAGTGGCTGCGGGCCGACCGCACGACGCTCGGCGCCGACAACGGAATCGCCCTGGCCATGGCCATGGTCGTCGCGACGGATCGCGCGAATCCCCATCCGCCGCTCGAGCTCCTCTTCACCGTGGACGAGGAGACCGGACTGACCGGGGCCCGTTCGCTCCAACCGGGCTTCCTCGCCGGCAAGCTCCTCGTCAACCTCGACTCGGAGGACGAGGGCGTGTTCACCGTCGGCTGCGCGGGGGGAGTCGACAGCGAGCTCCGCCTCCCCGTGGCGGCGAAGGCGCCGCCTGCCGGCCGCGCGCTCGCCTGGATCCGCGCCGGCGGCCTGAAGGGCGGCCACTCCGGCCTCGACATCGCCAAGAACCGCGCCAACGCGATCCGGATCCTCGGCCGGACCCTCCGCGCGCTCCGGCAAGAGGGCCTCGACGTGCGGATCGCCGCGCTCCAGGGCGGCAGCGCCCACAACGCGATCCCGCGCGACGCCGCGGCCCTCGTGCTCGTGCGGCGCGGGAGGCGCAAGCGCGCGGCGGAGATCGTCGGGCGGTGCCGCGAGACCTTCCGGAACGAGTTCCGGCGCACCGATCCCGATCTGGCGGTGGCTTTCGAGGAGGCGGCGGAGACGGTGCCCGCCCGCGTGCTCACGCCGATCGCCACCGACCGGACGATCGACTTCCTGCTCGCCGTGCCCCACGGCGTCGAAGCGATGAGCGCCGACATCCCGGGCCTCGTCCAGACCTCGAACAACTTCGCCCGCATCCGGCGCGCCGAGGACGCGATCGAAGCCCTGACCAGCCAGCGCAGCTCGGTCGTCTCCGAGATCGACGCGCTGTCCACGCGCATCGAGGGCGTGGCGCGGCTGGCCGGCGGCGAAGGCCATCGCGGCACGGGCTACCCGCCGTGGACCCCGAACATGGAATCGCCGCTCTTGGCGCGCAGCAAGGCGCTCTACCGGCGGATGTTCGCCAAGGAGCCGGTCGTGGAGGTCATCCACGCCGGGCTCGAGTGCGGCCTCATCGCCGATCGCAACCCGGGCATGGACATGATCTCCATCGGGCCCGACCTGAAGGACCCCCACTGCCCGGACGAACGGGTGCACATCGGGAGCATCGGGCGCGTCTGGGAGTTCCTCGCCGCGCTCCTGAAGGAGATCGAGTAGCTCGACGACGGGACGGGGATTCCTCCCGGCCCCGCCCCCTTCATGAGCCCGGAGTGGCTGGACCTCGTCCACCACGCGGCCGCCGAGGTGGATCGGCTCGAGATGGAGCTCTGCCTCCACAACTGCGCCGGCTGGTCGTCGAGCGGCGGGCCGTGGATCGACCCCCCGCACGCGATGCAGATGGTCGTCACGAGCGAGGCCCGCGCCACCGGGCCCGCCCGCTTCGACGCCGTCCTGCCCGCGCCGGAGATCCGGCGCGACTACTACCGCGACGTCGCGGTGCTCGCCTTCCCGACGCCGCGCGATGACGAGTACCGGCTCGCCGATCTCCGCTCCAAGGCGGGTTTCGAGGCCCAGTACGGCCTGCAACCCGCCGCCGCGGAGGTCCCCGCCGGCGCCGTCGTGCCGCGCGCGGGCATCGTCGATCTCACCGATCGGCTGGCGGCGGACGGGCGGCTCGCGTGGGACGTGCCGGCGGGCGACTGGACCATTCTCCGCCTCGGGCACACGCCGACCGGCAAGGAGAACCACCCTTCGCCGGACGCGGGCCGCGGGCTCGAGTGCGACAAGCTCTCCCGCGCGGCGCTCGACGTGCACTGGGCCGGCGGGATCCAGCCGATCCTCGACCGCCTCGGGCCCCTCGCGGGCCGCGTGCTCGACAACGCGCTCGTCGACAGCTACGAGGTGGGGCACAACAACTGGACGCCGCGCTTCCGGGAGGAGTTCCTCGCCCGCCGCGGCTACGACCCGCTCCCCTTCCTGCCGGCGCTCGCCGGCCGCGTCGTCGACGGGAGCGAGGCGACCGAGCGGTTCCTCTGGGACTTCCGGCGCACGATCGCCGACCTCTTCGCGGCGAACTACTACGGCTATTTCGTCGATCTGTGCCACACCCACGGCCTCCTCGCCTCCGTCGAGCCCTACGACGGGCCGTTCGAGTGCCTGGAGGTCGCGGCGCCGGCCGACATCGTGATGGGCGAGTTCTGGGTCGGGAGCGGCGAGTCCTCCTCCGTGAAGCTCGCCTCCTCCGTCGGCCATACCCACGGGATCGGGATCGTCGGCGCGGAATCGTTCACCGCCGCGCCGGACGCCGGCAAGTGGCAGAACCATCCCCGCGCGTTCAAGGCCCTCGGCGACCTGCTATGCCGCGGGCAGCTCGAGGGAGGCGGCGAACTCGCCGTTCTCGAGCGAGAAGCAGGTCTCGTGACCGAGCACGCCCGCCACGGACCGCACGAGCGCCAGACCCAGCCCGCTGTGGCGGCCGCTCGTCCGCGCGCCGTCCTTGCGCCAGAAGGGCTCGCCCAGGTGATCGAGATCCTCGGGCGCGAGGTGGTCCGTCCGGTTCGCGACCTGGAGGGTCAGGGTCGCGCCGTGGGCGGCGACCGACGCGCGGACCGGGCCCGCGGAGGCGAAGCTGGCGGCGTTGTTCAGGAGGTTGCTCAGGATGAGGGAGAGCAGACCCCGATCGGAGAGCGTCACCGCGCCTTCCGGAACCTGATTGTCGAGGACCACGTCGCGCTCGCGCGCCGGCGCGTCGTGCGGCGCCCAGAGCTCCTCGAGCAACGCGTGCAGCGAGATCGCTTCGAGCTCCGGATCGGCCTGGCCGGCCTCCATCCAGCAGTAGCGCATCACCGATTCGACGGCGCTGGACATGCGCAGGCTGACGTCGGCGGCGGTCTTGACGACGTCCATCGCCATCGGCTCGTCGTCCGGCCAACGGCGCGCGATGTCGGCTGCGAGACGGAGCTCGGCGATCGGCGTTCGCAGCTCGTGCGCCATCGCGGCGGTCATCCGGCTCTGCCGCGCGAAGGCGGCCTCGATGCGGCCGAGCAGCTCGTTCACCTTCTCGGCGAGGGGTCGCAGCTCGACGGGCGTGCCGTTGGTGCCGACCCGGCGCGAGAGGGAGGTGGCGTCGACTCCGGTGACCTCCTCCGCGAGCCGATCGATCGGGGCCAGTCCCCGCTTCACGCCGATCCGCACCCCCCACACCAGGAGTCCGAGCGCCGCCCCCGCCGCCCCCAGGAGACCCAGGACCAGCGTATTCAGGAGCGCGTCGAGGCTCTCGCGCGAGCGCGCGACGACCACCGTCACCCCGGGAAGCTCGGCCGGCGGAATCTCGGGATGATCGGGTGCGGTCGTGATCAACCGCACGCCGAGGGCGCGCCCCTGGCGCCCGTCGGGGAGAACGAGATCCCATCGCTCCGGAGCCTCGGGGAGACCGCCCCGAAGCGGGAGGTCGGCCTCGCCCAGGGTGGCGGAGCGGAAGCCCTCGTCGATGCCATCGGAGTACAGCTCGAAGTACTCGGGTTCCGGCCCACCCTCGTAGGCGGGCATCATCGCGGGCGAGTAGTCGAACTCGATCGCGTCCCCGGTGAACTCGAGCAGCATCCCGACGCTGCGCGCCTTGGAGAGCAGCGTTTCGTCGAAGGAGGCCACGAGCGCCCGCGCCATCGTGGTGTGCAGGACCACGGCCGCGATGGCGAGCGCGACGAGGGATCCGGCCAGAAGGGAGACCGTGAGCCGCTGGCGTATGGACGTCATGACCGCGGGCCGAGGTACGGGGGCCGGAGGCGGCGGGGAGGGTTCCGCCCTCCGTCCCGGCTTCCAGTGTAGGCCGGCGGACGAGCGGCGGCGGAGAATCGACCGCGGAGGCGAGCGAGGATCATCTTCCCGTAATCTTGACCCGGTCCAGGATCGCTCGCCGCCGCCGGGGACGGGCCATCGCGTCCTCCGGCGCGCGAGGAATGCCGGCGGGCCAGGGGTAACCGGGGGGTAATGCACTGCGCCGGAAGTGCCCTAGATTGGCCTTCAGTGTACGAGATCCCCCACCGCAGCATCGAACGCAAGGAGCCATCGAGATGAAGATGCACTCATTCGCACCGGCCATCGTCCTCGCGCCCATTCTCGCGCTCACCCTCGCCGCAGCCGCCCGGGACGGCGACGAGGAGATCGAGCTCGACGAGGCCGAGGTGTTCATCGAGTTCAACTCGACCGACGGGGACTTCGGGATCCAGTTCTTCTGGGACGGCGAGGCGTGGAAGAAGATGAAGGTCGAAGGACCCGAGGAGCGAACGGTCCTGAACGTGCGGGCCTACCGGAACGTCGCCGCGCAGGGGCTCACCGAGGGCTTCTTCGAGAGCGACGAGCCGTCGCTGGACGAGCTCTCCATGGAGGAGTTCCTGGAGAGGTTCCCGGAGGGCGTGTACGAGTTCGAGGGCCGCACCCTCGAGGGCGATGAGCTCGAGGGCGAGACCGAGTTCACGCATACCCTCCCGGCTCCGCCCGCGAATCTCTACCCCGCGGATGGCGCGGCCGTGGACTCCACCCTCCCGCTGGTGGTGAGCTTCGACGCCGTCACGGAGGACCTGGACGGCAATCCGCTGCAGCCGGAGCTGTACGAGCTCGTCGTCGAGAACGAGAACGACATCCTCCGGGTCTTCAGCCTCGTCCTCGAGGGCGACGTGGCGAGCCCCTCGGCGACCGTCCCCCCCGAGTTCCTGAAGGCCGGTCTCGAGTACAAGTTCGAGGTGATCGTCCAGGAGGAGAGCGGCAACCGGACCATTTCCGAGACGGAGTTCACGACGTTCTAGCGCGATTCCATGATTCGCTCGTCGCGCACGGTCGTGCTCCTGCTCGCGGGGACCGCGGCCGCCTCGCTGGCCGGGCTGGCGGCGGTGAGCACGGGATCCGCCGGCGCGGCGGGGACGGCGGTGCCCGCGGCCGGCGGACCGAGCTCTCCTCCCGCGGCGGCGCTGGCGCCAGGGCCGGCGGCGCAGCTCGCGGCTCCCGCGGGGGGCGGTCGAACGACCGTCCCGCCCGGGGAGGATCGCGACGAAGAGCGGACCGCGATCCCGGACGCGGCGGCGTCCATGCCGGCCGTCCGCGTCCGGGGTCGCGTCCTGCGCGGCGGCTGGTCCGTCGAGGGCTGGGACCTCGAATTCCGGACCGCGGGTCCGGACGGCCCCGAGGTCGACTGGGACTTCACGGACGAAGAGGGCCGCTACGAGGTGCTCCTTCCGGCGGCGAGCTGCTTCGTCACCAGCCCGGAGGACGAATCGTGGACGGCGCGGCTCGACGTGCCGGTGGGGCAGGAGAGCTGGACCCGCGACATCGAGCTCACCGATCGGTAGCGAATAGGGCGGGAGGGGCTGGATCGCGGGACGCGCGCGGCCGATCGCCGACCCGGACGGGAGCGTTGCCCGTCACGCCGGCTCGAGGCACACGATCGCCGTGGTCTTCACGATCGCGAAGACGGCCGCGCCGGGCGCGAGCACGAGTTCCTGCGCGGCCTCGGCCGTCAGGAGGACGCGGAGCGGCGGGTCGGCGAGGGTGGCGAGGACGTTGCCCCCGGCGCCGGTGAGCTCGCGCACGACGGCGGGGAAGACGTTTCGCGCGGAGATCGCGGCGGGACGCTCGTGGGCGAGGATCACGTCGTGGGCGTAGCACCCGAGGCGGACGGCCCCCGCGATCCCCTCCGGCAGGCGGACCGCGAGCTCCACGCCGCCGGCGCGGACGCGACCGGGCCCGGAGACGCAGGCCACGAGGCAGTTGTCGATCCCCGTTTCGCCCGCGCGGAGGAGCGACGCGCTCGGCCCCTCGGCGACGATGCGGCCGTGCTCGAGGCGGACCGCGCGTTCGGCGAGGCCGAGGACCTCCGCGGGCGAATGGCTCACGAGGATCGTGGGGACATCGCCGACCCCGTAGAGGAGGGACATGGCCTCCCGGCGCGACGCCTCGTCGAGGCCGGCGAAGGGCTCGTCGAGGAGCAGGAGACGCGGGCGGCTCGCCAGTGCGCGCGCGAGCGCCACGCGCCGCCGTTCTCCCCCCGAGAGGTTTCGCGGCATCCGGTCGAGGAGGTGCGCGATGCGAAGGCGCCGCGCGACGTCCTCGACGCCCGCTGCCCGCGGGCCGTACAGGAGGTTCTGCCGCACGTCGAGATGGGAAGAGCGGGGCATCCTGCATCACGTACCCGACCGAGCGGCGGTGGAGAGGCACGTGGGAGAGGTCTTGACCATCGAGGACGACGTACCCGTGCTCGATGCCCGCGATGACGTCGAGCAGCGTGGTCTTGCCGCTCCCGCTCGTCCCGACGATCGCCAGGCGCGGGTCGATCGATCGGAGCGCGAGGACGAGGAACATCACCAGGAGCGGAAAGCCGACCACGGCGGCGGCGACGATGGCGCCGAGGCGATCGAAGGCGACGGTGATCCCCGCGGCCTCCAGGGCGGACCCCAGGGGACGGCGGGGGCCGAGAAGGAGCAGCAGGAGATAGCCCGTCACGGCGGGCGGCAGGACGAGCGGGAGCCAGACGACGGTCTGGAGGGCGGTCGCCCAGAGCGCCCGGGAGCGAGCGAGGGGCACGGCCACGAGGATGCCGATCGGGAGCGAGAGGAGCGTCGCCGCCGCGCCGACGCCGAGGGAGAGGGCGATGCTGTGGCTCACCGGACCTCGGCGAATCCGTGCCGCTTCGCGATCTCGCGCGCCGCCGGCGCGCGGAAGGCGTCGTAGAGCCCGCGGCCCCGCTCGGTCATGAGCGCGACGGGGTAGACGATGTCCGGGCTCGGGATCTCGCTCGCGACCTCGATCCGCGGGTCGATCGGGACGTCGGTCGCATACACGATTCCCGCCTCGGCGGCCCCCTCCGCCACCTTGGAGAGGACGTCGCGCACGTGGCTGCCGCGGATCGTGCGCTCCGGCGGCGCGACGCCCATCGCCTCCATCGCCGCCGCGGCGTACCGGCCGACCGGCGATCCCTCGCTGCCGAGCGCGAGGCTCGTCGCCTGCGCCAGGTCCGCGAGGGTCGTTCCCTTCCGGCGGACGAGGACGAGGCGGTTCCCGAGCCAGGGGAAGCTCTCGATGGGCTCCGTCTCGAGGGTCCACCGGGGATCGGCGCTCAGGAACACGTCGCACGGCGCCCCCGCGCGGATCTGGCGGGCGAGCGTGTCCGAGGAATCGAATCGGGCCTCGACGCGAGTTCCGCCGGAGCGGCTCCACCCGTCCGCGACCTCCGTCACGACCTCCCGCAGGCTGGCGGCGGCGCAGACGGTCACCGCGTCGGAGGTCCGCGCCGTGCAGGCGCTCCCCAGGGCGAGGACCAGGGCGAGGACCGCGCGCATGATCGGAACGTGATACCCGCCCGCGGAGCGCGCCGCAACGGGGGCCTCGGCACCCGGCCCGCGGAATCCCGGCGGCATCATCGCCGCGTAATGCACGTTTCCGCCGCGCCGCCTACACCAGGAGGAGCCACCGCTTCACTCACGGAGTTCCAACTCGAGGTGCTGGCGATCGTCTCGGCGGCGGCCGCGCTCGTCGGGCGGGCGGGGGTCGGAATCGAGTCCGCCGGCCTCCCGCCGCCGGCGCACCGCGCGGCCGCCGCGCCTCCTGCGCGCCCGGCGGCCGGCCTCCATCGTCCGATGTTGGGCCAGCATCCTCGGATCTGCTGCGTCGAGATTCTCCGCGGGGCGCGGAGGATCTCGACGCAGCAGATCAGCGATGGACCGTCACATCGAAGAACGTCAGGGCTCCGACGCCGCGGGCGTTCTTGATCCAGGGGCCGTCGAAGGCGTGACCGTCGTAGGAGATCCGCGTCGCCGAGGACGAGCCGGAAAGCTGGAGCAGGATCGCGTTGCCGAGGACGCTTCCCGACACGACGGTGGTCGCGTCGTTGAAGTAGAAGTAGGCCTCGGAGCCGGCCTCCCAGACGAGAACGTCGTCCAGATCGCGGAAGGTCAGGAGGATCTGGTCATCGTTCGCCCCGACGGACCACGCGGAGCTGATGTTCGGGGGATCGATCTCCTGGGTGTCGAGCGAGCCGTGGAGATCGCGCGCCAGGAGGCGAGCGATCCGGTCCCCGAGCTCCGCATAGCCCGCGTACTGGAAATGGCAGCCGTCGTGGCCGGGCGCGGCCGTCGTCGACATCACCTCGACGTCGGAATAGATGTCCGGCGCCGTGCGGTGGAACTCCCGTACGCCCGGCCCGACCACTCCGCATCCCTTGCGGATCTGGAAGAGGTAGATCTTCTCGAGGGCCGGGTAGTCCTCGAGCCATGCGCCGTGCAGGATGGCGAAGCTCGCCGTGTAGCCCGCGACGTCCTCCCCGTCCGACTCCCCCTGGTACCAGAGGAGGGCCCGGGCCCAGGTGTCGATGCCGGCCTCCTGCGCGCGGTAGAGCAGGCGGCCGTAGATCGTCGCCGGGTCCGTCGGATCGGCGTCGTTGCGCAGGTGGCTCGCGATCGCGGTGCCGCCCACGCCGCCGTTCAAGAGGCCGATCGGCACCTGCTCCTGGGCGAGCAGCACCGCCGCCGCGCGCAGCGCCCAGGCCCCGATCGTGCCGTGATCGTTGAATCCCTCGCCGTCCGCGATGGCCCAGTGCAGATCGAGGGTCAGGTCGCCCGAGACGCTGGCGCTGCCGAAGGAGCGGATCCACGGGCTCTGGGACTGATTGGCGAGCTCCTCGCTCCAGTAGTCCCCCGCCACCGCGTTCGATTGGCCGTTGACCAGGAGCGTGTCCCCGCAGGCGAGGCGATCGACCTCGCGGACCGTGACGCGGCACGGTCCGGCGACGAGCGTCACGATGAGGTCGTACTCGTGGAGGCCGGCGGCGATGGTGGCGGAGAGGGAGAACGGCGCGCTCGAGCCGGCGTAGGCCAGGTTGGCGCTCTCCATCTGCCACGGCAGGCCGTCCTGGCGGACCTCCAGCTCGATCTCGTCGTACCACGGCGTCTCGACGGAGCCCTCGACCAGCACCACCGCCAGATCGCTGGCATCCCGCTGGAGGATCTGACCGGGGCGGGGCAGCCGCGAGAAGGCGACCTCCGGCGCCCGCCGCGTCCGGTAGCGGGTGTCGAGGACGGCCTCGATCCAGCCCCGCTCGTTCGCGCTCAGGACCCGGTCGTAGAGCATCAGCTCGGGGATCGAGCCGCGGAGGAAGTTTCCGCCCGCGAAGGCACCGATCTGGAGGCTCTCGTCCGTGTTGGGAGGCGCGACCCCCGTGCCCACGAGCTCCCCGTTCTGGTACAGCCGTCCCTCGCCGGTGTCGGCGTCGTACGTGGCGACGAGGATCGTCGGCTCGCCCGGCGGGGTGGGGACCGCGCTCGTCACGAAGGTGCCCGAATGGTAGAGCTGCGCCCGGTCGGTGCCGCCGTAGAAGAGCGCGTGCTCGGTCGCTCCCGAGAGCACGTTGTTGTTCGCGCCGTAGTCGTCGAGAACGACGACCGCCACCTTCGTGTAGTCCCCGGTGGGCATGCCGTCCGCGCGGGACAAGAGATCGTCGCCGTCGAAGTGCAGCGCGGGCCGCCCGTTGACGAGGTGGCGGCCCAGGAGCGGCATGCGGGCGCCGCTCGACTGGACGAGGTCGAGCGCGCCTCCGCCCGCGTCGCTCCACCGGGAAGCGATGCTGCCGAGCTCGAGGTCGACCCCTTGCCCGGCATCCAGATGGAGGATGGGGCCAGCGGGGGGAGGCAGCGCGGCGAACCCCCTCGTCTGCTGGGCGGCGGCCGCGGCGGAGACGAGGAGGAGCCAGGGTACGAGGAGGGCGAAGCGCGTCCGCCGGGACACGTGGCACATGCGGCGACCGAAGGGGGGGGAGCAGGAGGACCCGGACGGCCTAACTCTAGCGTGGGAGGCCCGAGTTGGGGGGGAGAATCCGGCCGCGGCTCCTCGGCCCCGGCCCCTCTCACGCCCGGATTCCGAGCTCCGCCAGGTGGCGCGCCCGCGGCCGACCCTCCGCGTCCCAACCGTGCAGCTCGTAGTAGTCGGCGCGCAGGCGCTCGGCCACGCCCGCAGGCACGCAGGCCTCTTCGCCGCCGACCCGGATCGCCTCGCGGGCGAACCGGGGGGGGAGGCAGTCGTCCGCCGCCGTGCAGCCGGCACGGAAATTGAAGAGGCGCTCCAGCGCCGCGATCCGGTCGGCGACCCGCTCGAGGTGGGCGGTCGAGAAGTCCAGGCCGGTCGTGGCGCTGACGATCCGTGCCCACGGCTCGACCGAGAAGGCGAAGCCGGTGAACCGGCAGATCCCCAGGCTGTCCTGGAGGATCCCGTGGTTCTGCATGTTGCGGATGGCGATCGGCGACTGGAGCACGCTGAAGCGGGGGATCTCCCGGCTTCCGCCGAAGAAGGCGAGCGAGACCGCGTAGCCCCCGCGCAGGTGGCAGGCGCCGGTGGGGGAGGTCATGTAGCCGAGGGCCTGGGTGTACGAGGAGCGCGGGTCGTAGGCCGGCATCTCGAGCCCCTTCACGTGCATCGCGAGCTCGGGGCGGCCGTAGCGCGCCGCGAGCCGCCGCGACCCCTCGGCGAGCTGGTCGCCGAACCCCGCCCGCCGGGCCAGCATCCCGGCGAGCCGTTCGAGGATTGCGTGGTTGCCGAAGGAAAGGTCGAGACCGCCGGTGTCCGCCGCGGTGAGCGCCCCGCTCGCCCACAGCTCCATGGCGCAGGCGATCGTGCCGCCGGTGCTGATCGTGTCGAGGCCGAGCTCGTTGCACTGGTAGTTGGCGAGGGTGATCGACGGGAGGTCGTACACGTCGCAGGACGGCCCGAGCATCACCGTCGTCTCGTACTCCGGCCCCTCGCCGATCCGCTCGCCGATCCGCGTGTGCCGCTGGCACGTGATCGGGCAGCGGTAGCAGGCCCCCGGCTTCACGAGGATTTCGTCGCGCACCGTCTCGCCCGAGATGCGATCGAGCCGGCCCTCGTCGTGCACGTTGTCCTGGAAGTTGCGGTGGGGGAGCATGTCCATGATGTCGATCAGCTTGAAGAGCCCCACCGTGCCGAGCTCGCGCAGGAGGCGCTTGGTCACCGGCGCCTGCTTCAAGAGGTAGCGCGACTGCTCGAGAGCGTCGCGGTACTTCGCCTCGTCCTGGATCGCGGTCCGCTCCTCGCCCTGCACGCGGATCGCCTTCAGGTTCTTGCTGCCGAAGACGGCGCCCGGGCCGGCGCGGCCGTAGGCGCGGTTTTTCTCGTTCATCACCGCCGCGAGGCGGACGAGCTTCTCTCCGGCGGGGCCGATGCAAAGGACCCGTGCCTTCTGGCCGCGCGCCACGTCCTCGAGCAGCCGGTCGCTCGTCTGGTGGACGTCGAGCCCCCACAGGTCCGCCGCGGAACGGAACTCGACGCCGGCGGGCGTGATGTCGAGCAGCGTCGGTTCCGCCGCCCGCCCGCGCAGGACGAGGACGTCGTGGCCCGTTCCCTTGAAAAACGCCGCCCACGACCCGCCGCAGTTGGCGCTGCCGATGACCCCGGTCAGCGGCGACTTGAACACCATGTGCCCGCGGCAGGAGGTGGGCGCCTTCGTGCCGAGGAGCGGCGAGGTGGCGAGCACGACGACGTTCTCCGGCCCGAGCGGGTCGCACGCGGGATCGGCGAGATCGGCGAAGATCCGCGTGGCGAGGCCCCGGCCGCCGAGGTAGTCCTCGACGACCTCCGCCGCGAGCGGCCGGCTCGTCACCCCGCCGCGCGTGAGATCGATCTCGAGGATCCGGCCGTGGCAGCCGTGGAGGAGGGGTTGGGCCATGATCGCCCGGGCCTCGCGCGGGGCTGGCGGGTTCCGGGCCGGCATTCTACGCTTGTGCTCCGCCGCCGCTGGGCGGCGTCCAAGCGAGCGATGGGGAGCGAACGCACGACGGCCGGCTGGCGATGGGGAGGACTGGCGGTCCTGGCGTCGGCGTGGGGGTGCAACGAGCTCGCGGGGCCGGGTGGCCCGTGGCGGGCGGCGGTGGCGCTCTTCGCCCTCGCGGCGGCCCGGGCCCTCGTCGACCGGCCGGGCGCCTCGACCGCGGTGGCGCTCGCCGCCGTCCTTTTCCGGGCGGCGAACGCGGCGCCGTTCTTCTGCCACCTCCTCGGCATCGCCCTCTACGGCGTCGCGTTCGACGTCGCCGCGATGCTGTTCCGGCCCGCGGAGCGCCGGCTCGTCCTCCGCGGCGCCCTCGCGGGGCTGGCGACCGGTTACGTGAGCTGCTTCCTCTTCGCGGCGAGCGTGACGTGGATCGTCCCCTACGGCCGCTGGGCCGAGCGGGGCCTCGCCGGCGTGCGCGACCACGTCCTCTTCTCGGGCACCGAGGCCGCGCTCGCCGGGCTGGTCGCCGTGCCGCTCGGCTTCTGGATCGGAGAGCGCCTCGCCACGCGCGCCGCGCGCCGCCCCCGCTGGGCCCTCGGCGGCGCCGCGGCGTTGGGTGTCGCGTGCTGGGGCTTCGGCCTGCTCGCCGGGTAGCGGACGCCGCATTGCCGACGCCGCATTGCCGGCGCCGTATCGCTGCCTACCCGCTCCGCAGCCGCCCGGTGAGGGAGAAGGCGGTGGGATCGGCCGCGACCTCGCTCGCCGCCACGCTCGCGATCGCGCCATCGAGCAGGGCGAACATCGCCGCGCGCTCCGCCGGCAGGCGGCCTTCCACGCCGGCGTAGACCTGCCGGCGGTCGGCCCAGACGACGTTGCTGAAGTGATCGCTCGTCACGACGAGGTCGCGGGCGGGCGGCGCGGCGGGCGCGAGCTCCGCGAGGAGCGCGCGCACCTCGCGCAGGCGGGTCCCCGGGGACGCGGGCCGGAACGCGCCCCGCTCCCATTCCTCCCGCAGGTCCGTGCCGGCGAAGAGCAGGAGCGAGCGCAGGCGCAGGAAATGGGGCCAGACCGCCGCGACGAGCCGCCCCGACTCCCGGGCGTGCTCCTCCCAGGCGTCCTCTCCGCCGAGGCCGGAGAGCACGTAGAGGGAGAGCTCGAAACCGGCGTCGAGCGCCTTCTCCGCCCCCTCGATCGCGATGTCGGGGCGCAGGCCCTTGCGCGCGCGCCGCAGCACCTCCGCCGAGCCCGATTCGAGCCCGGCGTGCAGCCGGGTGAGCCCGGCCGCGCGCAGCAGGGCGAGCTTTGGGGCCGTCCGGCGCCGCAGGGTGGTCAGGCGCGTGTAGGAGGTGACGCGCTCGAGCGCCGGGAACGCGCGGCGCACGGCGGCGACGATCTCCGCCAGCTCCGGGTGCTCGAGGGCGTCCGAGTCGGCGAGGAACACGCTGCCGGCGCGGGGGTGGAGCGCGGCCCATCCCGCCACGTCGCGGAGCACGTGGGCGAGCGGCCGGCACTCGAACGGCGTCTCGCCGTACATGGCGCAGAAGCGGCAGCGGTTCCACGCGCAGCCCCGCGTCACGCGCAGGAGGATGGAGTCGGCCTCGCTCGGCGGGCGGTAGGGGGGGAGCTCGGGGACCTCCAGCGACTCGCTCGGATCGGCGGCGCCTGGCGCGGTCACGGCCGGCTCCTCGCCGGTTCGGGGCGCACGAGCTCGGCCCCGCCGGCGGCGCGGCAGATGTGGATGCTCAGCTCCCGGCCGGCGGCGGCGGCGTAGTCGGCGGCCACGCGGCGCGAGAAGGATTCCGCCGCGTCCGCCTCGACGAGGGCGACCGCGCAGCCGCCGAATCCCGCTCCCGTCATCCGCGCCCCGAGGCACCCCTCGATCCGCTGCGCGGCGTCGACCATGAGGTCGAGCTCGCGCGAGGAGACCTCGAAGTCGTCGCGCAGGCTCGCGTGGCTCGCGTCCATCAGCGCGCCCAGGCGCTGCGCGTCGCCGGCGCGCATGGCGGCGGCCGCCTCGAGGGTGCGCTCGTTCTCGAAGACGATGTGGCGCGCGCGCCGGCGGGTGGTCGGCGCGAGCGCGGCCGAACGCTCGGTGAAGGCCGCCGGCGAGACGTCGCGCAGCGCCGGCACGCCGAACGCGCGGGCGGCCTCCTCGCACTGGGCCCGCCGCTCGTTGTACGCGGAATCGACGAGCCCCCGGCGGGTCGCGGTGTCCAGGACGACGACCGCCGTGCCCGGCGGCAGGGGAACGGCCTCGCACTCCAGCGACCGGCAGTCGATCAGGACCGCCCGCCCGGCGCGGCCCACGGCGGAGATCATCTGGTCCATGATGCCGCAGTTCACCCCCACCCAGCGGTTCTCGGCCCGCTGGCAGAGGCGCGCGATCGCCGGCGCGTCCCAGGCGAGATCGGAGACGGCGGCGAAGCTCCGGGCGACGGCGAGCTCGAAGGCGGCGGAGGACGAAAGACCGGCGCCGAGGGGCACGTCGCAGCCGGTGACTCCCTCCCAACCCGCGAGCGCATTCCCGGCCTCCTGGAGCGCCCAGGCGACGCCCGCCGGGTATTCCGGCCATCCCTCGCCGTGCCGGAGATCGGCGAGCGCCAGCGCCGCCTCCTCCTCGTGGAGCATGGAGTAGAGCCGCACCGCCCCGTCGTCCCGCGGCCGCAGGGCGATCCACGTGTCGCGGTCGATCGCCATGGGCAGGACGAAGCCGTCGTTGTAGTCCGTGTGCTCCCCGATCAGATTCACGCGGCCCGGGGCGCGCACGAGGAACCGCGGCGGCTCGCCGTAGCGATCCGTGAAGCAAGCGGCGACGTCGTCGCGCAGGGACATAGAATCGTCGATCTTACCGCGGGCCCCTGCTGCACCCGGTGCCGGTGGCGCCGCGAATCGTACCAGCAGAACCGAAAGGCGCCGCCCGGTCAATGGGGGTCGGGAGACCGGACATGGGCCTGTTCCGTGCTGGTCCAGGGCAGTGTTCCTTCGGGGCGTGGACTGCCTGGAAGCCGAGACCGCGGTCCGGCTCTAGGGCAAGTCCCGGGAGGAGGCACTGGCGTGGACCCGGTGCGTGGCCGGGCCGGCGACCCTTCTCGGATCGTCCACGATTCTGCAGTTGGTTCGCCGGTGGCCGTTCCCCCTGCATTCGGGCTTGGGGAGGGTCTGGCCCGGCGTTATCCTCCGATTCCTGTCCGTGCTCGCTCGGGGCGCCAAAGGCCAGGCTCTCGGCGCAATCTCGCCGCCCCAGAGGGGGGCCTCCCCCTTCTGTGGCCAGCGACATGGACACCTTCCCGCGAGGGACGAAGCATGACCACCCAGCGCTATTCAGTCACCCCACATCCGATCGAGACGCTTCTCACGTGGGTCAAGTCGGGGGAAATCGCGATTCCGGAGATTCAGCGGCCGTTTGTGTGGGAGGCGACCAAGGTTCGGAACCTCCTCGATTCGCTCTACGCGGGATACCCCGTAGGTTACTTGATCGCCTGGCGCAACCCGACGATTCGGCTCAAGGATGGGACGTCGTCGGCCGGAAAGCGCATCCTCATCGATGGGCAGCAGCGCATGACGGCCCTCATGGCGTCCCTGCTCGGCCGCGAGGTGTTGACCAAGAACTACGAGACCGTCCGCATCCGCATCGCCTTCCAGCCCCAGGAGGAACGGTTCGAGGTGTCTAACCCCGCCATCCGGAAGGACGTTGCCTGGATCGAGGATGTAGCGGACGTCTTCGCCCCGGACGCGAGCCTCACGGAGCTGACGGACTCATACTCCGAGAGGAATCCGGGCGTCGACCGCAAGCGAGTGTCCCTCGTGTTGGAGAAGCTCCGCAAGATCATCAACAATCACGTCGGCGTGATCGAGCTCGCTGACGACCTCGATATCGAGACGGTCACGGAGATCTTCATCCGGGTGAACTCGGCCGGCACGGAGCTCTCGCAAGCGGACTTCGCCATGTCGAAGATCGCGGTCAACGAGACCTACGGCGGAAACCTTCTCCGCAAGGCGATCGACTACTTCTGCCACCTGGCGATCGCGCCGGAGTTCCTGTCGAACATCGAGAAGTGCGACAAGGCGTTCGCTGATTCCGAATTCCTACCGCAGATGCGCTGGCTGAGAGACACGAACGACGACCTCTACGATCCAACGTACACCGACATGCTGCGCGTGGCCTTCACGTCGGAATTCCAGCGGGGCAAGCTCCAAGACTTGGTGGCGCTTCTCTCGGGACGCAATTTCGAGACGAAGCAGTACGAGGAGGCCATCGCGGAGGAGTCCTTCGGCCGCCTCAAGAAGGGCATCCTCGCCTTCATCAACAAGACCCACTTCGATCGCATGATGATGATCCTGCGGTCGGGGGGCTTCGTTACGAGCGACCTGATCGGCGGTCGCAACGCCGTCAACTTCGCCTACATCCTGTATCTGCGCGGCCGGGAAGAAGGTCTGCCGGCCGCCGACCTGGAGCGATTCGTCCGGCGGTGGTACGTCATGTCCGTTCTCCGCGGGCGTTATACGGGCAGTCCGGAGACCGCCTTCGATTTTGACATCCGCCAGATTGCGGCACGCGGCCTCGCGAGCTACACGGAGTCCGTGGTCGACAACGAGTTGCCCGCGAGCTTCTGGACCGGGATGCTCCCGCAGCTCATGGACACCTCGTCGGCCCAAAGTCCGTACTTCCTCACCTATCAGGCGGCCCAGGTGAAGCTTGGCGACAAGGGGTTCCTGTCGCGCGACATCACCGTGCTGGACTTATTGATGAACCGCAGCGACGTCCATCACGTCTACCCGAGGAAGCACCTGAAGATGCAGGGTCTGTCGCGCGGTCGCTACAACCAGATCGCCAACTTCGTTCTCGCCCAGAGCGAAATCAACATCGCGATCGGGGACAAGGCCCCGGAACGGTACTTCGCGGAACTCGCGGAGCAGTGCGCCGGCGGAAAGAAGCGGTACGGTGGCATCACCGATGCAACGGAGCTCCGCGCGAACCTGAGCATGAACTGCGTGCCCGAAGCACTCCTGGACGGCAGAATTCCGCCCTACGATGACTTCTTGGAGGAGCGGCGGCTGCTGATGTCGCGGAAGATCGAGACGTTCTTCAAGGCGCTCTGACAGGAGCGGAGCTCGGCACATGGACGTCCCGCTCGACCCAGGCCGCCGGATCCTGCTTCGGGATCGGCCATGGGCCGTCCGCAGGGTCTCCGGCGGGGCAGGCGACCTGCGGATCGTCGAGATCGAAGCCCTGGACGGGGACGATCCGGCTTCCCTGTCGGTGGTCGTCCCCCCGGAAGAAGCCAGCCTCCTGCCCGCGAGCGAGGTGGCCTTCGACCTCGGCGGCCTCGACTCGTTCGCGGCCTGGTCGGCAGCCCATCGCATCCTGGGGGCCACGCTCGTGCAGGAGACCGGTCTGATCACCGGTGCGCGCTACGGGCGAGTGGCGCTGGAGGCGTACCAGCTCGCGCCGGCCTTGCGTCTCCTCGCGAAGCCGCGGCCGCGGCTGCTGATCGCCGACGACGTCGGGCTCGGTAAGACGATCGAGGCGGGTCTGGCGATGCTCGAGCTCCTCGCGCGTGGGCTCGCAACGCGGATCCTCGTCGTGACGCCTCCCGGTCTGATGGACCAATGGCAGGAGGAGCTCGACGAGAAGTTCCGGTTGCAGTTCGCGATCCTCGACAACGCGAGCGGGCTCGCCCGCGCGCAAACGGACCTCCCAGCGGGCGTGAGTCCCTGGGATGCGCTCCCGCGAGTGATCACCTCGATCGACTTCATCAAGAAGGTGACCATCCGCAGCCGGGCGCTGCGGAAGCGCTGGGACCTCATCATCGTGGACGAGGCGCACGCCCTGGCGGAATCGGGCACGCCCGAGAACCCGTACCACACGCAGCGAACGCGGCTGGGAGCGGCGCTGGCCGCGGCGGCGCGGGGGCTGCTTCTACTGACGGCGACCCCCCACAACGGCTACTCGCACTCGTTCCGGTCCCTCCTCGAGTTCGTCGAACCCACCCTGGCCTCCCTGCACGGATCCCGCGCCGACATCGAGCGCCGGATCGAGGCGACGCGCATCCGGCGAATGAAGGTCCAGATCCGGCGCCGCCTCCCGGACGGTTCCGAGCAACCGGTCTTCCCGCCGCGGACGGTGCGCGGTATCGCGGTCACCAGCCTCACCGACGTCGAGCGCGAGCTTCTCCGGAAGGTGGCGTCCTACTGCTCGCGGACGGCGCGCCAGGCGGCGGAGACAGAGGAGGCGGAGCTCGTCGGCTTCGCCATGCAGATCGTGAAGAAGCGCGCGCTCTCCAGCCGGGCCGCCCTGGCGAAGACGTTGGAGAACCGGCTCGAGGCTCTGCGAAAGGAGGACGCCCGGGAGGCGCCCCCCGATCGCGCGGAGCTACGCGACCTCCAGGCCGATCTGCCTCTCGGCGAAGCAGCGGCGGAGAGGACCGCCCGCCGGGTGTTGCGTTCCGCCATTCCCCGGGAGGAGCGCCGGCGCAAGAGCGAGATCTCGGCGCTCAACGGGATCCGCCGCATCCTGAAGAAGCTGCCGCCCCGCGATCCGAAGATCGACGCGCTCCTCGCCGAGCTCCGCGCCGTCCTCGCCGCCGATCCGGCCGAGAAGGCGATCGTCTTCACCGAGTACCGCGACACCCTTGAGGCCATCCGGGCTGCTCTCGAGCAGGAGCCGGAGCTCGCGGGGCGCTGCGTCGTGCTCCGCGGCGGCCTCAGCCGGCGGCAGCGCCTGCAACGCCAGGAGGAGTTCGAGGACCCGGGGACCCGTCTCCTGCTGGCCACCGATGCCGCCAGCGAGGGCCTGAACCTCCAGCGGCACTGCCGCCGCGTGTTCCACTTCGAGCTCCCCTGGAACCCGAATCGCCTCGAGCAGCGCAACGGGCGGGTGGACCGCTACGGCCAGACCCGAGAGCCCGATCTCCGCTACCTCTTCTACCCGGACAGCCCCGAGGAGGACGTCCTCCACCAGCTCATCACCAAGATCGAGAGGATGACCGAGGAGCGAATCTCCACGCCCGACATCCTTGGTCTCCTCGCCGGCGAGAGGGAGATCGAGCGAGGGCTCGTCGAGCTCGATCCCGAGGCGGCGGACGTGGAGGCCCGCAAACGTTCGCTCGTGCGGCTCTTCGACGATCGCACCGCGGAGTTCGTGCGCAACGTCCAGCCCATCCTCGCGGCCGGCGGGGGAGATCCCGTGGCCGGGGAGGGCATCCTCGAGCTTCTCGATTCCCCAACGCCTCTTCTGCCGGACGACACCGCGCTCGAAGCTGTCGTGCGCGCCTGCCTCGGCGCGGCGGCCCTCCGGGCGGACGTTACCCGGGAGGGAGTGCTGCGGGTCGAGGTCCCCTGGTCGTTCCGGGGCCCCGGCGTGCTCCCGCTCTACCCGGCGGCGACCTTCCGGCGGTCGGTGGCCGTGCGCTACCGCTCGCAGGAGGTCGAGTACCTCACGCCGCTCCATCCGCTCATCCGAGCGATCGCCGCCGATGCCCGGCGCCGACTTCTCCAGGTGTATCCATCGGTGCGCGGCCTGCCGCCTCGGCGGCTCGCTGCCTGCACCGTTCCTTCCCGCGATCCGGCTTCCGTCCTGTTCACCTTCTTGGGCCGGGTCACCGGCGGCGGTGGTCTGCTCGAGGAGCGGATCCTCGTCGTCCGAGTCGCCACGACCGGAGAGCTCCTCGGCACCCCCGACGAGAACTTTCGTCTGCTCCAGGAGCCGGCCCGGGCCGGAGAGAGCCGATCCGCGTCGCTGGCCGAGCTCTTCGCCGCCCGCTTCGAGGCCATGCGCGGGCGGGCGAACGAGGAGGCCGATCGATGGTTCCGCTCGCGAAGCGAGACGCTGCGAGAGCGCCGCGCCGAGCAAGCCGCCCTGCTGCGGCGCGACCTCGAGAGGGACGTTACCGATCGCCTCCAGGAGATCGCCGAAGAGGAAGCTCGCACCTGCGGACTGCTCGAGGCCACCGGACAGCGGCGGCTCTTCGCCGAAGAAGACCCCCGGGTGAGTGGATTCGCCACGCGCCGGGCCGCCATCGAGTCCGGGGCAGAGGCGCGCCGCAAGGAGATCGCCGCGTTCGAGGCGATCGACGAGCCGGGGCCGCCCCAGCCGCTGGGAGCGCTCTTCCTGGTCCCGGAGGGAGGGCCGCCATGACCTTCCGCCACCTTCGCAACGTCCGCGGATTCTTCTCGGACTACTACCTCGGCAGCGTGTTCGGCCGGGGAGCGGGCCGCGGGCGGCGCAGTCGGCCCTCGGACCGCGACGTCGACCGCGCCTATGGGCGCTTCCAGCGCCTGCACGAACGGGCCGAGAGCCGTGCGATGGACGCCGCCTCCTGCCGCGAGCACTTCACCCGGCCTCTCCTGCGGGACGTCCTCGACTTCCACCTGGGGGCGGGCGAGGAGCGCCTGCACGGGCTCTTCGCCTCCGCCGCCGACGAGGCGAGCGGCGCTCCGCCCCTCCTCCTCGCCTACTGCGGCGGCTGGGACGAGGACCTCGACGCGGGCCGCGGCGCCGTCCAGCCCGCGCGGCGGCTGGGCGACGCGCTGGCGCGCCGCGGGCTCGGCCACGGCATCCTCGTCACCGGCGAGCGCTTGCGTCTCCTCCGTCCTCCCGGCGAGGGACCGCGCGGCGCCTGCCTTGAGGCGGATCTGGTGGGGCTCGCCGAGGAGGAGGACCCCGAGTCCTTCGCCGCCCTGCTCCGCCTCTTCTCCGCCGCGAGCTTCCTCCCCGGCCCCGAGGGGCGTCCCCCGATCGAGAGGATCGAGCGCGAGAGCCGCGAGCACGCGGAGCGGGTCTCCGAGGATCTGAAGGGCGCGGTCTTCGCCGCCGCGGAATCGCTCGTCGCCGGACTCCTCCAGGACGCGGCGGCGCGCGGGCGCATCGCCTCCTCCCTCGACCTCACCGAGCCCGAGCTCCGCATCTACCGGGACGCGGCTCTGCTCGCCCTCTACCGGATCCTCTTCATCCTCTACGCCGAGGCGCGCGACCCGCGCCTGGACGAGCACGGGGTCTACCGTCAGTCCTACTCGGCCCAGGGATTGCTCGAGGAGATCCTCGCCGATCCCGCGCGCGACTGGGCGGAGAACCGCTCGGCGCACTGGGACCGCCTGCGGGCCCTCTTCCGCATCTACGACGAGGGCCTGCCGCCGATCACGCCCTGGCAGAACATCCCCCCCCGGGGAGGCGACTTCTTCCACCGGGAAACGCCCGAGGGACGCCTCCTCGACGAGGCCCGCCTTCCCGACCGCGCCGTCACGCGTCTGATCCTCGACCTGGCGACGACCGCTCCCCGCCGGGGAGTGGGCCGCGAGCGGGTCTCCTTTCGCCAGCTCGACATCGAGAACCTCGGCGCGGTCTACGAAGGACTCCTCGAGTACGAGCCCCGGATCGCCCGCGCCATGACGCTGGAGGTGAGCGTTCAGGGGCGGGTCTTCGCCCTTGTTCCGGCGGAGCTCGTGCGCTTGTGCCGGGAGAAGTCGCTCGCGCTGCGCGGCGAGCTCGCCTTGGTCGCCGGGACGGAGGCGGAAGCGCTCCACCCCGGGGCCGTCGCCGACGACGAGCAGGAAGCTCTCGGCGGGGAAGGCCGCGAGGACGAGGAGCCGGACGAGGAGGCCGAGGGCGGCGAGAGTGAGGCCGGCGAGGAGGACCAGGGAGTGCGCCGGGGAACCGGGGCGCGGCTCCTGCGCCGCCGGGAGGCTGGCGAGTTCCACTTCGTGCCCGGCCCGGGGCGGAAGGGCTCCGGTTCCTTCTACACCCCCCGCCCGCTCGTCCAGGATCTCGTCCGCCACGCCCTGGGACCGCTCGTCGCGGGAAGGGCCGCGGCGGAGATCCTGCGGCTCCGGGTGCTCGATCCGGCGTGCGGGAGCGCGCACTTCCTCGTGGAGGCCATGCGCTTCCTCGGCCGGGCCCTGCACCGAGCGTACGCGGAGGAGTTTCCCGGCCACGGTCCTTCGGAGTTCCGCAGCACCACGGGCCGCGGCTGGGATGACGACTGGCGCGCGACGGACGGCGAGGCGCGGGCGGCCAACTCGGAGGCGCGCGCCTGGTGCAAGCGCCGGATCGCCGAGCGCTGCCTCTTCGGCGTGGATCTGAACCCCACCGCGGTCCAGCTCGCCCGGGTCGCGCTGTGGATCGAGTCCGTGGCGGGGGACCGGCCGCTCACCTACTTCGAGCACCACGTCCGCAACGGGAACTCCCTCCTCGGGACCTGGAGCGGGCGCCTCGAGGCGCCGGTGCTCACCTCGAGCGCCTTCCGCCGGGAGTTGACGGGGCTCTTCCCCTTCCAGCAGCCGGTCCGCGCGGCGATCGCGGCGGCGGCGCGTTCGCGGCGGCTCATCGACGAGGCGGAGGCCGAGGGGCTGCGGCGGGAAGGGGTCGAGCCGGAAAGCGTCGAGGAGCAGGAGCTCAAGGAGCACCTGCGGCGCACGGCCGGGGAGACCCTGGCCGCGGCGAAGCTCCTCTTCGACCTGCGTTCGGCCTCCGCCTTCGTGCCGGAGATCTGGCGCGAGTGGGAGACGCTCTGCAGCTTCATCGGCGACGGGAAGCGCCTCGCGGCGCACGCGCGCCGCCGGCCCTGGTGGGAAACCTTCGTGGCGGTCCGCGATCGGGAGCGGTTCTTCCACTGGGAGCTCGAGTTCCCCGAGGTGTTCCTGGACGGCGAGCGACCGGGATTCGACGCGGTTCTGAGCAATCCGCCGTGGGACAAGGTCCTGCCGACCAAGAAGGAGTTCTATGGCCGGCACGACGTGCTGATCCGCGCCTATACCGGGAACGCCGTGGATCGGCGGATCCAGGAGCTCCATGACGTCGAGCCGAAGCTTCGTGACGGATTCGCGGAGTATCGCATCCACACCCGGACGCGCGCCGAGGTGCTGCGCAAGAGCGGCGACTTCCCCCTTTCCCGCGCCCGCTCCGCCGCCGCGCACGAGGACGTCTCGAAGTACTTCGTCGATCGCGCGGCCCGCCTGGCGGCGAGCGGGGGAGCCGTGGGCATGGTCGTGCCCTCGGTCCTCTACAACGGGGACGGTTGCGTCGGGCTCCGCCGCTTCCTGGTCGAGGAGGCCACGATCGAGCGCTTCTACGGCTTCGAGAACCGGCGGAAGATCTTCCCGATCGACTCGCGCTACAAGTTCGTGAGCCTCGTCTTCCGCACCGGCCGGACGGCGACCGAGGGCTTCGAAGCCGCCTTCATGCGGCACGACCTTGCGGAGTTGGAGGAGGAGGGCCCGCAGCCGTGGACCGTACGGATGACGCGGGAGGAAATCCAGCGGCTGTCCCCGGAGACGTTCGCGTTTCTGGAGTATCGGGGGCCAGAGGACCAAAGGATCGTCCATCGGATGTATCGGGGGAATGCCCGGCTCGATACCGAGCGTCCCGGGGATTGGGCAGCACGCCTCCTGAGCTGGCGAACACACGAAGTCATCTTCAACTCAGCAGAGGACCGGGATCTCTTCTCCAACCCATCGACCGCGAAGCTCTATCAACCCGCGGACGTACTCGACGCCGTTCCCCTCGACCCCGACGAGCTCCTCTCCGCCATGCGGGCTCGCGGGTTCTGGCCGGTGTTCGAGGGCAAGCACATCGACCAGTTCGTGGTGGGTACCAAGCCGGTGCGGTGGTGGCTCCGCGTCGAGCAGGCGAAGGCGAAGTACGGCAAGCCTCCCCGCGCCGAGCCAACCCTCGTCTTCCGCGAGACCGCCAGCAACACGAACGAACGCACCTGCATCGCCGCCGTCCTGCCTTCGTGCTCGGCGGCCTCGCACACACTGACCGGCGTCGTTTGCCGCCGCGTCGATCCCGCGGCGGCCGCGATGCTCCTCAACTCGTTCTGCTTCGATTTTGCCTTGCGCCTGCGGACCGCGGGTACGCACGTGAGCTTCACCTACATCCTCCCGATGCCGGTCCCCCCGGCGGAGGTCGTCAACGCGCTCCCGCGCCTCCCGACCCTCCTCGCCTGGCGAGAGGGCGTGGACCACGTCGCGAACCGGCGCGACCCCTGGCCGCTCCTGTGGGACGCCAACCGCGCCGTCGCCGAGGCCTACGGCCTCGGCCCCGCCGACTTCGCCCATATTCTCTCCACCTTCCCCGTCTTCGCCCGCAAACGCCCCGAGTTCTTCGCCTACCTCCACGCCCGCCTCGCGGAGTGGTCCGCGGTGTGCGGCGAGCGGATCCCGGCGGGGAATCCCGGCGAAGGCGAAGATCCCGTGCGGCGCGTCGCGGAGAGCGAGAGCGGCCGTTACGGAGGGGAGGGGACGCCGGGATCGTGAGCTCGACACCCCATCGGATGCGTGACCCCTCCTCGAGCTCCTGCCCGCAATCGTCCTCCGATCAAGACTCCGCCGCCCATGGTGTCCGCGCCGCGGCATCGAGTCGCCGGTGCAGGTAGGAGAGGAGGGACATCAGGTCGAGGGCATCCCGCTCGGAGACCGGCCAGGCGATCCGCGGTGCGTGCGCCGTTGGGTTTTGGAAGACGTCGAACACACCCGCCAAGAGGTTCTGGAAGCCCCGCTGCTCGGATTGCTCCGTTTCGGTCCGCAGCGAATTGACGGCGAGCGCGGGTGACTCCCGCCGAAGGCGCGCTGGACGAGGTCCACGCCATCTCCGGTGAGCCCGCTCCGGCCGCGCAGCTTGTCGGCGACGCTCTTCACCGCTTCGAGTACGGCGTGGAAGTAGTTCCCGTCGAGAAGCTCAGGGCGACAGAAACGCAGCACATCCTGATGAACGCCCCGCGCTTCGAGGCGTTGCCGCAAGCTCCGGGCACGGTGCTCGGCCTCAGGGAGTGTTCTCGCCTGCGGGGCACGGCCGAGCTTGCCGTCCTGACCGATCCGGAGGCCGCAGAACGCGAGCACGTTGTTCAATCCATCGCGGAGGCTATCGAGCGCATCTCTTCTTCCGATGAAGCGCACCGGGTCCATCGTCGCCTGGAGGAAGGCCGCGACGTTGTTGCCCGAGCCGTCCTGCTGCTGTCTTGCCAAGAGCCCCTGCTGGATGCGATAGCACTTCGGACCCGCGCCGTAAGGCGGACCGGGGATCTCGCATCTGCGCAGGAGGTCCGTCAGCTCGGAGTGGGTCGCGGCATCGGCGAGAATCCGCGCTACTTGCTCGATCACGCTTTCTGGGAAGACTTCCAGGGGCATGGTTCGTCTCGCCCGGGGTCAGGGGTTCCCGATGAGGTCCCGGAAAGACCGGAACCTCATCCGGAATCGCATTGTCTCCAGCACGGCTTTGATCCGGTCCGCGTCGTCCACGGAGATCACGTCATGGCGGATGGCGAGGAGCAGGATGCCTGGCGTGTTGAGGAGCCGACCGGCCCCCACTCGTTCGCGAGCAATGCGCAGGAACCGGCCGCGTTCGTCGCTGGCCACGACCCATCCCCGCTGGACCGCCATCGCGAGACAAGATGCCTCGCCCCTGTCGAGCCGGAGCCGGCGGAACTCGGCGAAGCGTTGGAGCTCCTCGGGATGCGTGCTGGCTTCCCGACGGAGCGAAGGCCGGGAAGCGGCCTCCGCCAGCGCCGTCCGTTGCTCCGGACGGATGATCTCCTCGGCCACTTGGTTTGGGACGACGAACCTCCAGCGCTCCAGGTGGCCCAGGAGGTCAAGCTGACCGACATGGATGAGATTGATGAGGACGCTCGCATCCGTGGCGACGACCCTCGATGGCTCGGACAACTATTCCTCCGGAACGAGCACCCCGGCAGCCGCCGTGGATTCGTCGAGGTGGACCCGCACCAGGATCGCCTCGAGGGCTTCCTCCGTCACCTCCACCATCCGGGCCAGCTCAAAGAGCTTCCGGCGGGAGATCTCCTCGCGGCGGAACGCCTCCAGGGCGAGAGCTAGGAAGCGGTGGCGGGACTCGTTGCGCGCCGCCTCTTCGTCCGGATCCGGAAGGCCGAGGAAAAGAAGGAGAGCCTTGCCGAGCCCTTGATCCTCCTGCGCCTTGAGCTCGTCGAAGGCCGGGTCGGTGAGGAGCTTCAGGTTCTTGAGCCGGTAGAGGGCCGCGACCCGGCTCACTCCGAAATGGTGCGCGAGGAGGACGGCATCGTGGAGCTGAAGGGCCTGGCTGCCCGGCGTCGTGCGCGCCTCGGCGACGAACGCCTCCTCTCCGTCGAAGACCTCGGCTTGGAGGCGGCTCGGACGACCCTTGGCGAGGCCACGGACGAACTCTCCGATCCCTTCGCGCGGCATGAGGAAGGCCGCCGCGAAGACGTTGGCGCGCGTCTCCCGGAGGGAGTCCTGGTCCCCCGTCCGGCTGATCGTGCCGCGCTGATCGCGGTCGAGGAGGGTATGGCAGTACTCGTGGGCGAAGGAGAAGCGGCGCCGGGAAACAGCATGACCGAGGTTGACGACGACGAGCGCCCCCCGCCCAGGTTCGACGAGCGTCAGGCCCGAGATGTCCGGGGGGAGGGGGACCTGAGCCGTGCGGACGCCCTGGGACTCGAGAAGGGGCACGAGGCTCGGCACGGGGTTGGCCCCCAGGCCGAGACGCCGGCGCTCCTCGATGGCGATGTGCTCCCCCTGCAGGATCGCGTCCCACTTCGATTTCGGGGGAGGGGCCGGGTACGCGGGAAGCGCGGCGAGATCGCGGTCGATGCCCAGGGCGCTCTCGAGATCCGTGATCTCCCGGCCGAGGGCGACGCACTTGCGGAGGGCGTCGAAGGCCTGTTCATGGTCCGCCATCTCCGGATGCCGGCGGAAGAGCGCCACCAGGGCGTCCTCCTCCTGGAACTGGTCGGCCAGAAGCTCGCGGATGTCGCGCCCGAAGAGATAGGCCAGCCTGTCCAGTTCGAGGCTCGAGACGGCCCGGTGGCCAAGCTCGATCTGGGCGATCGTCGAGCGCGAGACGCCGAGATGGCGGGCCACGTCCTCCTGCTTCATGGCGCAGGCCTCGCGGGCCGCTCGCAGGCGGCGCGCGAGCTCTCCGGGAGTGAGGGGCATGGGCTTGTCTCCTTGGCGACGGGGCCTCTCGTCGGGGCAGGGCAGGGAGACCCGCCCCGGCTGGACCGGTTCTGCGTGATGTTAGGATATCGGACGCGATCTGCCAAGGGTTGGACGCGAAGTTCTTGATCCTCTCGCGACGTCCCGGGGCCGGGGGCCCCGCCGCGCGAGACGGCTTCCATTTTATTGAGTATGGACTCATTCCGTGATTGCGCTATTATATTGCCCATGCGCCTCACGGCCCCCGAGATCCGGGCCCTGCTGCGGAAGCTGGAGGGCGCCCCGGCGGACGCCATCGAGTCCGAGGTCCTGGAGTGCAAGCCCTGGGACCCGGATCCCCGGCGGCTCAAAGAGCAGATTCGGGAAGTGAGGGAGGCCGTGGTGGCGCTGGCCAACGCCCGCGGCGGGGCCGTCGTCCTGGGAGTCCTAGAGCGCAAACGGACCCGGAAGGAAGCCATCACGGGGGTGGGGAACCTGCGCCCCGAGGCGCTCCGCAAGGCGATCTACGACGGCACCGATCCCCATCTCCTCGTCGACGCGGAGGAGATCGTGGAGCCGGAGGGCCGGCTCCTCGTCCTGCACGTGCCCCCCGGGATCGGTGTGCACACGACCTCCGAGGGGGTAGCCAAGATCCGGGTGGGCAAGGACTGCCAGCCGCTGACCGGCTCCATGCTCGCGCAGCGCCTGAGCGGGGGACCGGACACGGATCGCACGGCCCTGCCCCTCGCCGGGGCGACGATCGCCGACCTCGACCCGGATCCGATCCGCGAGCTCCAGCGGCTGCTGGCGACCGAGGGAAGGAAGCCCGAGCTCGCGCGGCTCTCCCCGGGCGAGCTGCTCGAGAACCTCGGGTTGGTGCGCGACGGCGAGCCGACGCTCGCCGCGGTCCTCCTGGTCGGTCGCTCGGCGGCGCTCGCGCGCTGGGCTCCGCAGCACGAGCTCGTCTTCCTCCGCTACCCGAGCCGCACCCGCTACGACGTCCGGCATGATCTGAAGGGCCCGTTCCTGCCGCTCCTCGAGAGGATGAGGGAGCTCTTTGCGGCGCACTTGCGGGTCGCCACCCTGGAGACCGATCGGTTCGGCGAGTTGACCGTTCCGGACCTCACGTGGTGGACGGCCCGCGAGGCGGTTCTGAACGCGTTGGTCCACCGGGATTACTTCCTCCGCCAGTCGATCTACGTCGAGCTCCGGCCGGATCGCGTCGAGGTCTCGAGCCCCGGCGGATTCATCGGCGGTGTGTCGCCGGCCAACGCCCTGCGCCATGCGCCCGTGCGGCGCAATCCCCAGCTCGCCGACGCGCTCGAGGCCGCGGGGCTGGTGAATCGCGCCGGGATGGGCGTGGATCGCATCTATGAAGAGCTCCTGCGCCTCGGCAAGGCACTCCCGCGCTTCGAGGCCGATGAAGGGACCGTGCGGCTCATCCTCCCGACGGGAACGCATGCCCCGTTTGCGCGCTTCGTGGCCGAGGAAACGCGCCAGGGACGCTCGCTCGATCTCGATGATCTCATCCTCCTGCGCGCGATCGCCGACCGAGGTTCCCTGGAGCGCTGGTCGGGGGCAGAGTTCCTCCAGGCGGACGAGAACGAGGCGTCCGAGCGGCTCGTATCCCTGCGGGAACGGGGATACCTCACCCCGCGTGGCCGCGGTCGAGGGACGAGCTATCGGCTCGCCTGGGCATTCTCCGACCTGCTCCGCGGCCGATCGGCGACGGACGAGCCGCTCCCCTTCGAGGACGAGGCGGTCCGCCTGCGGGTCCTTGCGGTCCTTCGGGAACGAGGGCGGCTGACCAATGCCGAGGTGAGGCGCATTTCGGGGTATTCGCGCAGCGAGACCCTGCGCCTGATGCGCGTGTTGCGGGCCGAGGACCTCGCCCGGATGATGGGGCGGGGGCGGGCGGCCCACTATGTGCCGGGGTCCAAGCTCTCTCCGGGACCCGGAACCAAGAAGGAGGGCGGCAGGAGGGGTCGTGGCGCTCCGGATTGACATCGACCGCTCCGGCGGCCGGCGGGAGGACTCCGCAATGCGCCCAGGCCATGCGGCAGAACGAGCTTCGGGCGCAATCCGGGTCGTTCGCGGCCAGGAATGCGCCATCTGGTGCATTCCATGGGGACTCCCCCCGAGGACCTCGCCATGAATCCCAACATCCCGCAGGCGGTCCGCGAGCTCGTCGCCCAGTACCGGCGCTTCCTGCGGACGTCCTACCGATTCCTCGACGACGACCTCCGCCGTCAGTTCGAGGAGCACGTCGAAGGTTCGGATGTCCTCGTGCGCGGACCCTACGTCACGTTGGCCCGGGACTATGAACGCGGCCGAACGCTGGCGGCGCTCATCCAGTTGGGGCGCTTGCATTCCGATCTCGCCCGGGTGCGATGGCCCTTCGGGGAGGAACCTCTCTTCCTGCACCAGGAGCGCGTGCTGGAGGTGGTCCGGGCCGGCCGATCGAGCGTCGTGACGACGGGCACGGGTTCGGGGAAGACGGAGGCGTTCCTGCTCCCCGTGCTCGATGGAATCCTCGCGCGAAAACGGAAGGGGATTCGAGGGGTCCAGGCCGTCCTCCTCTATCCCATGAACGCGCTGGCCAACGACCAGCTCGAGCGCCTTCGCCGGCTGCTCCGCGGCGCCGGGCTCGATCTCTCGTTTGCCCTCTACACGGGCGACAGCGACGCGACGTCACAGAACCTCCGGGAGGCGCCTGCAGAAACCGAACGGCTCAGCCGCAAGGCGATCCGGAGCGACCCCCCGGACATCCTGCTCACGAACTACAAGCAGCTCGAGTTCCTTCTTGTTCGGCGCGAAGACCGCGGCCTCTTCACGCCATCCCTCCGCTATCTCGTCCTCGACGAGATCCATAGCTACCGGGGAGCCCTCGCGACGGAGATCACGTGCCTGATCCGCCGGTTGAAGGCGCACGCAGGGCTGCGGTCGGGCGAGCTCGTCGGCATCGGTACCTCGGCCACGGTGGTGGCCAAGGAAGGAGGCCAGGGGACACTCGCCCGTTTTGCCACGACGCTCTTCGGCGAGGAGCTCGCGGAAGGGGACATCGTCAGCGAGCGTTTCGTGCCCCCCGCGACGGACGCGGATTCGTGGATGCCCCCCCTCCCGGAGCTCGCGGAGGAGGACCTCCGCGGCCTGGATCCGGCGAGCGATGCGGCCGTGCTCTCCCTCGCCGAGCGGCTCACGGGCCGGCGCTGCCCCCGGGACGGGCCGGTCGCCCACCGCGTCGCCGCGGTGCTTGCCGGGAACCTCCTCGTCCGGACGCTGGAGGCGATCTTCGCGGAGCCTGTCGATCTGGACGCCGCCGCAAGCGAATTGCGGAAGAGGCTCGAGGCGCGCGCCCGAGAATCCCCCGCTGCCGTCCGCCGGGAGATCGAGGCCTACCTCCTGGTGGGAAGCGTCGGGGACGAGGAGCACCCGCCTCGGCTGCGGCCGAAGCTCCACGCCTTCTTCCACGGCGTCTACGACGTGGCCCTGTGCCTCAACCCGGAGTGCCGCACCCTCGTGCCCCACGGCGGTGCCCAGTGCGAACGCTGCGGATCGGCTGCCTTCCAAGCTGCGCTCTGCCGAACCTGCGGACAGGACTTCGTAAAGGTCCGCTTCGAGGGTGACGAGAACGACCGTCCGACCGCCACCGGGGATTTCTACAGCGACGACGCGACCGCCTTCCTGACCCATCGCATCTGCGAGCTTCCCGAGGCCGCCCACGGAGACGAAGAGGAGCGAGAGGAGGTCTCGGAACAGGGCGAAGAACGGCGCGTGAATCGCCCGCGCCGGCGCTCGACCGGCGAAACGTCCCTGGAATCGACCGCGGTCTGTCTCGGCTGCCGGCGTCTTGACGGGAGCGGGGACACGTGCCCGCACTGCAACGGCCGGCTCGTTCCCATGCTCTTGTACCGGGGCAAGCTCAACACCTGCCCGGCGTGCGGCGACGTCTACACGCGCGGCGACATCGTGACCCCGCTGCGGACGGGGACCGCCTCGACCGTCTCGGTGCTCGCCAGCCACCATCTGGATCGCCTGGAAGGGGAAGACCACAAGCTCCTGGTCTTCGCCGACAACCGGCAGGATGCGGCCCATCAGGCGGGGTACACGGCGGACAAGCATCGCAACTTCGCCCTGCGGCATCTCGTGGCCCACGAGGTTTGGGAGGCTGGCGACCGAGGGATCTTCTTGACGGAACTCCCGGAGCGGCTCTTCGACCATTACCGGGCGCTCGGGATCATCCCGACGCGCCCGACCCGGGCGGAGCGCGAACGGTGGCTCGACGCGCTGACCTACGAGGCGGCTGGCGAGTTCACGCGATACAGCAGGCAGCGCGCCTCGCTCGAGAATCTGGGTCTCGTGGGCGTGGATTACGAGTTCCTCAACGAGCTCAGGCAGGATCCGCGCTTCGGTGAAGCGGCGCGGCGGGCCGGTCTCGACGAAGCCGTTACCGCGCAGTTCGTGCGGGCAGTGCTCGATATCGTTCGCAAGAGCCGGGCGGTCGCCTATGACTTCTTCCAGGAGTACATCGATCCCAACCGCAAGCGCCGCTATCGCGAGCTCGAAGCCGAGCCGTACAACATCCGACTACCCGACCGGGATCGAACGCCACGCGCCTTTGCCCTCGATCGCCCCGATCACATCCGGAAAGCGGGGCGGCTGATGGGGTTCGTGCAGGAGAATCCCCGGGCGGGCCAGCTAGCCGCCCCGCAGAAGCTCGCCGCCAGATTGGTCGGAGATCGCCGCGAGGCCGAGGAGCTCCTGCGCGCCGTCGTCCAGCTCCTCCTGGATCTGGAGATCCTCGTTCCTGTTCCGAACTTCCCTATCCCCCGCGCCGAGCGGGTGCCCGGCCTCCAACCGATGCAGCTCGCACCGAGGGTCGTCCGGCTGGTTCACGTGCCGGACGGATACCGTTGCAACGCCTGCCAGACGTGGAGACCGTACGAGCTGCCAACGTGTCCCACCCCCCGCTGTACAGGGGGACGGCTGATCCCGATCGCGCTCGACGAGGACAACTACTACGTGCGGCTCTATCTGGACCGGCGCCCGCGGCGCCTGGCGGTGGCGGAGCACAGTGCACAGATTGACGGGGAGGAACGAGCCAAGCGCGAGACGAACTTCAAGGACGGACGGATCGATGTCCTCGTATGCACTCCTACGCTCGAGCTCGGTGTGGACATCGGCCCGCTGCTGACCGTCGTCCTCCGCAACGCTCCGCCGACCCCCGCGAACTATGCCCAGCGCGTGGGACGAGCCGGCCGCCGGCTGCGCATCGGGTTTGCCTCCACTTTCTGCGCGGGCGGCGCCCATGACCGGCACGCCTTCGAGGATCCGAGTTGGCTCGTCGCCGGCCGCTTCGACCCGCCTCAGGTGCGGCTCGACAACCCCAAGATCGTTCACCGTCACCTGCGCTCCTACCTCCTGGAGCGGGTCGAGGCCGAGCTGCCACGACAACTCGGCCGCCTCCTCGACGACCTGCGTACGCCCACGCGCTGGAAGAGCGAGGAACTGGAGGCGCTCCGCCTCGAAATCCGCGATCGCCGGAACGAGCTGGTGGCTCTTCTCGCGGGGGTCCTGGAGGACGACCGCCGATCGGGCCGGACGAAGCGGTACGATGCCGCGGAATCCGCGGGAATCGTGGATGGATTCGACGCGGAGCTGCTGGCAATCCTCGAAGGGTGGTGGCAACGGGTTCGGCAGTTGGACCGCGAGTTCCGTGAGTACTCGACCGTAGGATCGCCGCGGCAGGATGAGAAGAAGGCTCTGGCACGCAAGCGCGCGTATTTCGAGATCACTCAGGATCCCGAACGCGCCTACACTCTGAACTACCTGTCCACGCGAGGTTTGCTTCCGGCGTACCAGTTCCCAGTGGACACCTTCACGCTGGATCCCGGCGTTCAGGACACGCCGACGCTCTATCGACCGTCCGCCATCGCCATCGAGGAATTCGCCCCGGGGAACTTCGTCTACGCCAACGGACGCAAGTTGCGATCGATCCGCGTGCTGTTCCCGGGCGGACCGGGGAGCGCAACGGGACAGCCGGGCCGGACGGACGCAGAGACGTCGGGCCGGCTGCAGGCCTTCCACTTCTGCGGGCAGTGCGAGGAGGCGGTCGAGGCCGGGCGGAATGCCTGCCCTCGGTGTGCGGCGCCGCTTCCGCCGGCAACGAACGTCGTGTTCGTCGATGCCTTCGAGGCCGAGGAGAGCCTGAAGATCGGGTCCGAAGAGGAGTCCCGTCAACGGCAGAGCTACGAGCGGCGCGAGAGCCTTCTCGCCGGCTCCGGTGGCCGGTGCCAGCTCTTCCCCTACCCGTTCACCCCGGTCGAGCTCACGCATCTCACGGAGGTCCTCGTGACGAACTGGGGCCGCATGCAGGGCAAGCTCGGCGGGGCGGCGCGTTTCTGGCTGTGCCCGGACTGTGGTCGCCACCTTGCTCACGACCCGAATGACCCCTCGCAAGCCCGCCCAGTGAAGGACTGGCGCAACGATCACGCTCGGTTCTGCGCCGGGGAACTCGCCTCCCTCGTCCTCGCCTATCGATTCGCGACCGACAGCCTGGTCCTATCCATCCCCACGCGAGGAGACGCTCAAACGATCGGTCGCCGGTCGCATTCGCCGACCATGGTAACGCTTGCCGAGACCCTCCTACTGGGTGCGGGAGGACTTCTCGAGCTCGAGCCCGGAGAACTCGCCGCCTTCGTCCGACAAAGCCCGGCGGGATCCGCCGCCGAGGAAATCGTCTTCTACGAGATCACGCCGGGCGGAGCCGGATACCTCGAGGAGATGGCGAGACGCCTGCCGGAGGTTGCGACCACTGCGATGCACCGCCTGTACGGCCATGCGTGCCGGGGGAGCTGTTACCTCTGCCTCAAGCACTACCGAAACCAGCGCTGGCACGTTTTCTTCGACAAGGAGCGCGTACGCGACCTGCTCGTCATCCTCTCCCAGCAGGATCCCATCTCGCCCCAGGATGCGTCGCCGGGGATGGGAGTTGCGACTCTGGCGCGCATGCTCGAGGAGCGGGAATCAGGTCGCGATCCGTCCGTCAGGAAGTATCCGAAAGGCGAGATCGAGGAGCCCCTTCGCCGAGCACTGCAGGGCATCCGCACATTGCCCCCGGGGGCTCGCGACTTTGAGGTCCGAGATGACCAGGGCCGCTTGGTCACGGTGCCGGATTTTACTTGGCCTGATGTCAAGGTGGCGGTGTACTGCGACGGTTTCGCGATCCATGGAAATCGCGACACCTTGGAACTCGACGCCCGGAAGCGCAACTTCCTCGTTTCGCACGGTTGGGTGGTCCTGACCTACTGGGGCCGCACGATCCTCAAAGATGCGGCGGTCTGCGCAACGCAGATCGCTGAGGTGTACAAGCAACGGGTGGCCCCATCGAAGGAATGAACCCCTTGGAAAGTGCCTCCTCCGCGGTGGGCCCCGGTCGCGAGGAATCAGAGTGACGTCGGCGATCCGATCGTCGGACGAGATCGTCTCGAGTTCTTTCCCCTCCGAGGACTTCTGATGCCTGAACTGTTCTCCCTCTTCCTGCTCGGCGCGCCGCTGGCCCAGACGGCCGACGCTTCGCCGCTCGAGAGCCTCGACGCGCTCTACCCGGCGCTGGAGCTCCTCTACCTCGATCTCCACCAGCACCCGGAGCTCTCGTTCCAGGAGGAACGAACCGCGGCCCGGATGGCGGCGAGCCTGCGCGGCGCTGGCTTCACGGTGACGGAGGGGGTCGGCGGGCACGGCGTCGTGGGCGTGCTGGAGAACGGCACCGGTCCGACCGTGCTCGTCCGGACCGACCTGGACGCGCTCCCGATCCGGGAGCAGACGGGGCTCCCGTACGCAAGCGGCGTCACCGCGACGAGCGAGGCGGGGGAGACCGTGCCGGTGATGCACGCCTGCGGGCACGACGTCCACATGACGGCGTGGGTGGGGGCGGCCACGCTCTTGGCGGCGGATCGCGAGCGGTGGCGAGGGACGCTCGTCTTCGTCGGCCAGCCCGCCGAGGAGCGGGGCCAGGGCGCCCAGCGCATGGTGGACGACGGGCTCCTCACCCGGTTCCCGCCGCCGGACTTCGTCCTCGGCCTGCACGTCGCGAGCACCCTCCCCGCCGGACAGGTCGGCGTGACCGCGGGGCCGGCCTCCGCTGCCTCCACCGCCGTCGACATCACGTTCCACGGCCGGGGAGGCCACGGGGCGATGCCGCATCAGACGGTCGATCCGGTGGTGATGGCGGCACGGGCGGTGGTGGCGTTCCAGACGATCGTGGCCCGCGAGGTCGACCCGTTCGAGCCGGCGGTGATCACCGTCGGCACCTTCCACGCCGGCACCAAGCGCAACATCATCCCCGACGAGGCTCGCCTCGAGCTCACGGTGCGCTCCTACTCGTCCGCGGTGCAGGCGCACCTCCTGGCGGCGATCGACCGGATCGCCCGCGCCGAGGCGATGGCCGCCAACGCGCCGCGCGATCCCGACGTCGTCGTGCACGCGGAGGAGGCGACCGAGGTGGTGATCAACGATCCCGCCCTCGCCGCCCGCCTGATGGCGGCGCTCCAGCGCACCCTGGGCGAGGCGTGCGTCGTCGCCAGCGAGCCCGTCTCCACCTCCGAGGACTTCGGCGTCTACGGCCGCCTGGCCGGCGTGCCGGGGGTCCAGCTCCGGGTCGGGGCCATCGAGCCCGCCGCTTTCGCCCGCGCGCAGGCCGCCGGCGAGTCGCCGCCCGGCCCCCACAGCCCGCTCTTCGCCCCCGACCGCGAGCGCACGATCCGCACCGGCGTCGCGGCGCTCGTCCTCTCCGCGCGCGATCTGCTCTGCGCCGCGCCAGGGGAGCGCTGACCAGCCGCCCGCTCCGGCGCGAGCGCCGGCCGAGCCCCGCGCGCGGCCCGCTACGGCAGAACCACCGTCTCCACGCCTCCCGGCGGGATGGTGAGCTCGAGCAGGCGCTCCCAGGCGAAGTTCCGGGCCAGGGAGGCGGCGCCCGGGTCGAGGGCGATCGAGCCCGGGCCGGCGGGCAGGATCGGGAGCTCGAAACGGCCGGCGTCGTCGGGACGGATCGGCGCGTAGAAGACCAGGCCCGGCTCCGGCGCGCGGAGGTAGCAGAGGCGCCCGGCCCGGGCGAGGCTCTCGGGACCGCACTAGCCCCGCAGGCGGCCGGTGGGGATCTCGATCGGGAGGGGCGCGGTGCGCGCCGAGACCTCGACGACTCTCTCCATCCGGAAGGAAGACTCGTCCCGCGGGTCCCGGAGGACGAGGCGGTAGAGCCCCGGCAACGGGACGGTGCAGGCGAAGGCGCCCTCCGCCCCCCCCGTGGCGGTCCGTTCCGGCACGCCGGCGCCCACGACGTCGTCTCCGATCGGGACGAGCGTGAGCGACCACGAGGTGCAATCCGTGCCGCCCAGGTCGATCGAGCCCGCCAGCGAGTACGGCGTGGGCCGGCCGATGTCGAGGACCGTGACCGCGCCGTCCTGGACCTCGCAGTCCCGCGGGAACGGGTCGTCGAAGCTCCCCAGCGACACGTGTCGGGCGAGTTCCGGGAGGTCCCGGGTGCTGAGCGCAACCCGCCAGGAGCCCGGCGTCAGTGCCTCCAAGCGATAGCCGCCATCCCGCCCCACCGTCGTGCTGCGCACGAGGCCGTCGCCGTGGCTGGCGAGGACGAACCGCCCGGCCGGATCGAAGCCCGCCTGGGCGTGGACGAGACCCTGGATCGTCCCGCCGGTGTACAGCGTGATGTCGCCGGTCGATTCCGCCCTGGGGACGCCGGGGAAGAGCGGACCCACCGTCGATGGCGCGAAGCCGGGCGCCGTGCCGCGCAGGTAGACGGGATCCGCCCGCTCCAGCTCGATCCGGAACCTCCCTTCCCGATCCGTGTGGGCGGTGGCGGTGGCCCGGGGATCCAGGAGGCAGGGGAATCCGGCGGCCACGAAGTACGTGCCGTCCGGCGGAGCGCGGTGCACGGACACGGCCGCGCCGGCCACGGGGACCCGGGAGTGGAGGACCCGCCCCGCCAGGACGGGCGCCGGGCCGAGCTCGATCTCCAGCCGCGGCGGGAGGCGCGCGGGATCGAGACCGGTGCGGACCGCCGAGAGGAAGCCCGCGGCGTGGACCGTGAGGTCGAATCTCTGCCCCGGGAGGAGGAGCTCGCCGATGCCGCCGGCATGCTCCGCGATGGGGGAGGCGAAGGAGGTCGGGACGCTCTCCACGGTGGTCGTGCGGAAGCCGTACTCCGGGATCGGGGCTCCGCCGGCGGCGGTCACCCGGAGCTCGATGCGGCGCGCCGGGGTGAGCCGCACGACCGCCTCCTCGCCGGAGGGGACCTCCTGGGCAGGGGAAGGGCCGAGCTTCCCCTGGGGGTCCGCGGCGGAGAGCACGCAAGTCCCGGGGGCCGGCGCGAGAACGCGGATGCGGCCTTCCTCGTCCGCGGTCCACGAGAGCGTGCCGCTCCGGCCGGGCGCCGAGTACCGGCCGGCGATCTCCGCGTGCGGGACCGGGCTCTCGTCCGGCGCCACGACCCGGCCCACGAGCCAGTCCTCGGGGTCCCACGACGCGAGGACGACGAGAACCTCGAGGGGATCCGCCCCCGCGTCCCACGCGACGGGCGCGCTGTAGGAGAAAGGCCGGTCCGCGGTGCGGGCCCAGACCCGGAGCCGCCCGGCCGGGACGCGCTCGAGCGTGAAGAGTCCCGCGGCATCCGTCACCGCCTCCGGGCCTCGATAGGGGTGACGGCTCGGGCGGCGGCGGAAGACGTCCCACTCCCCGGGGGCGATCTCCTGCTCCTCGATCCCGACCTCTGCCCCGGCGACCGCTTTTCCCGCGGGATCGACGACCCGCCCCGCCACCCGGCCCGCCCGCGGGAGCGCCAGGACGCCCAGCCGTACGTCCTCCCCCGGGAGCGGAGCGATCGCCCGGTAGAGGCTGGCGAATCCGGCGCGCTCCGCGACGAGATGCCGCACCGCCGGTTCCTCGCCCGCCAGCGCGACGGGGAGCAGGAGCAGGGCCGAGCCGTCGATCTCGCTCACGGCTCCCTCCGGGCTCTCCTCCTCCCGCAACCGGACCCCGGGGAGGGGAAGGCCCTCCGGATCCGTGAACGTGGCGCGGATGGTCAGGCTGCCGGCCGGACCCGGCGGATCGACCGGCGGATCCGCGCCGGCGACGACCCGCGCGCCCGCGGCGGGGAAGGCGGGCGAGGAGACCGGAGCGAGCGAGCGGTCCGCCGCGCGATCCGGCGGGGGCGCCTCGGAAGCGGCGACCGCGGGCGCGGCGCGCGCAGAACCGGCCGGCGCGGTGTCCGCCCGCCACGCGCGGACGCCAATCGCCACCGCGAGAGCGGCCGCCGCCGCGAGCCGGTGGACCTCGATCTCCTCCTCGATCGCCTTCTCCCTTTCCACCGGCCGTCCTCGCCGGGAGGCACCCCGCGGTGCCCCTCGGTGACGAGAGCTTCGCCGAGAAACCCGCCAGCCGGGAGGGGGCGGTCGCATTCCGGATCGCGAGATCCGCAGCCCGGAGGGAGGGACACGGCGGGCGAGGGCGCGCACTCCCGCTACGCGGGGGTGACGCGGGCGCACGATTCTGGCCGCCCGTCGCCGGGCGGCGGGCCCCCGCGCCCGGGCGAACGGCGTTCCCGCGGCCGTTTTCCGGCCGTCCTGGTCCGTGGCATGGCTTCTGACGGGCGCGCGCCAGCGCGGACCGTACCCTGCGCGATCCTCTCGCTTCCCCGGTGCCCCATCCGATGCAGACGCGCCTCCTCTCTCTTCTCTCGCTCGGCCTGGCCGCCGCCTGCGCCGCCGAGCCCCGTCCCGCCGCCACGCCCGCGGTCCAGGTCTCGCCTCCCCTCGATCTCGCCGGCTCGGCCTACGAGGCGGCGGCGAGCGTGCGATTGCCGGCGGTGCCTCCCGGCGAGTTCCCCGGCCTGCACAACGTCTATTTCCTGAGCGAGCGGATCTTCTCGGGCTCCGAGCCGGAGGGCGAGGAGGCGTTCGCGGAGCTCGCCGCGTGGGGCGTGAAGACGATCCTCTCGGTCGACGGCAAGGTCCCCGACGCGGCGGCCGCCGCCCGCCACGGCCTCCGCACCGTCCACGTGCCGATCCAGTACCGGGGATTCGCTCCCGAGGAGCTCCAGAAGATCGCCAAGACCTTCCGCGAGCTCGACGGGCCCTTCTACGTCCACTGCTACCACGGCCAGCACCGCGGCCCGGCCGCCGCCGCCGTCGGCCGAATCGTGCTCGACGGCGCCTCGCGCGAGGAAGCGATCGCCGAGATGCGCCAGTGGTGCGCGACGGCCGCCAAGTACGAGGGCCTCTACGCCGCGATCGCCTCCGCCCCGCTCCCCTCCGCCGCCGAGACGCGCGCCTGCGCCTTCGACTTCGCCCCCGCGCATGCTTTCGCGGGCCTGCGGCCCCTGATGGTCGAGCTCGGGCGCAAGTGGGATCTCCTCGCGGCCGCCCGAGCGCGCACCTGGGCGGTCGACCCCGCGCACCCCGACGTCGATCCGCTCCAGGAGGCGACGCAGGCCCACCAGCTCCTCGCCGCCGCCGTTGCGCTCGAGGAAGCCGCCGCCCGGCCCGCGGACTTCCGCGCGTGGCTCGCGGAGGCGTGCGAAGGTGCCGGCGCGCTCGTTCGCGCCCTCTCGAGCGGGGTGGGGGAGAAGAGCGGCGGGGAGGAGCAGCGGGCCGCGGCCGAGTCGGCCTTCGCGGCCGTCACCGCGACCTGCACGAGCTGCCACGAGGAGTATCGGGATTGAGGGGTGGACGGCTCCGAGCCCTTCTCCGCTCCCTCACCTGCCCTGGCACGGGGGAGGCGAGATGGACCTCACCCTGCCTCCGCGACGGCGGCAGCTAGGCGTCGAGTGCAAGCGCCACGACGCACCGGGCTTGGCGAAGTCGAACCGTCTCGCGATTGACGACCTCGGCCTCGAGCGCGTGGCTGGGCCGTACCCCGGGGCACTGTGGTTCGCGCTCGGCGACCGGATGGAGGCGGCGCCTCTCCACCTGCTGGCCGACCCCGCCTGGCTTCTCGAGGAAGACCCGGGATGAACTATTCCCCGATGGCGAGTACCTTGGCGCTCACCGTGATAACCTCGGAATCAGCCGGTTCCGAGGCAACTGCCGGCACGGGCGGCCCGTCCGAGGCCGGGCTGCCCCGCCAACAGGCGGGGGGGGACGACAGGACGATGAGGCAGACGATGAAGGCCGACCAACCCGAGAGGCTCGATCTCCGCTCTCCCGACCTCGCCGAGGAGCGGCGGCGGGAGCTCCTACGGATCTTCCCGGAGGCTCGTACGGAGGGGGACAAGCTCGACTTCGAGCGGCTCAAGCTCGCCCTCGGCGAGGCGGTGGACGCCGGCAAGGAGCGCTTCGGGCTCACGTGGCCGGGCAAGGCCGATTGCTTCCGCACCATCCAGGCCCCGAGCCTCGGGACCCTGCGCCCCTGCCGGGAGGAGAGCGTCGACTTCGACAGGACAGAGAATCTCATCCTGGAGGGGGACAACCTCGAGGTGCTGAAGCTCCTCCAAAAGTCCTACCTGGGCAAGGTGAAGATGATCTACATCGACCCGCCCTACAACACCGGCAAGGATTTCATCTACCCGGACAACTACACCGAGTCGTTGCAGACCTACCTCGAGTACACGGGGCAGGCGGACAGCGAGGGTCGGAGGTTCGGGACGAACACCGACACGGACGGCCGCTTCCACTCCAAGTGGCTGAACATGATGTACCCGCGCCTGTACCTGGCGAGGAACCTGCTGCGGGAGGATGGGGTGATCTTCGTCTCGTGCGACGACAATGAGGTGCACAACCTGCGCGGGTTGATGAACGAGGTGTTCGGGGAGGAGAACTTCATCGCGAGCTGTATCTGGCAGAAGCGATACTCGCGCGAGAACCGCGGAGCGATTGGGGATGCACACGATTACTTGGTTGTACATGCGGCCCATGCCGACGCGTTCGAGGCGACTCGCAACCTCGTCCCGATGACTGAAGAGCAGGCTCGTGTCTACAAAAACCCCAACAACGACCCCAAGGGGCGTTGGCGCGCCGTTCCGATGACGGCTCAAGGCTATCGCCCGAACCAGATGTATGAGATCGAGACGCCGGCAGGCGTGTTGCACAAGCCACCCGAGGGCAGATGTTGGTCAATGACAGAGCCGGAGTACCTGAAGCTGAGGGCCGAGGGGCGTATCTACTTCGGGAAGAACGGAAGCTCTCAGCCTGGTGTCATCCGGTATCTGAGTGAAGTCGAGGGTCTCGTTCCATGGACGTGGTGGCCGTCCAAGGATGTCGGCCACACGGACGAAGCTCGGAAGGAGATCCGAGCAATCTTTGGGTCACAAACGATCTACGACACCCCTAAGCCAACGAGACTCCTGCGTCGGATTCTCGAGATTGCTTCGACTCCTGACGGCATTATCCTCGATTTCTTCGCCGGCTCCGGAACGACCGCACACGCGGTCCTCGACCTGAACAAGCAGGACGGTGGCAACCGCAGGTTCATCCTCGTCCAGCTCCCCGAGCCCACCGGCCGCGAGGACTACCCGACGATCGCCGATATCGCGAAGGAGCGCGTGCGGCGCGTCATCAGGATGCTCAACGACGAGGCAGCGGGCCAGCTCGACCTCGACAGCGGTAGGAAGCCGGACCGCGGGTTCCGCGTCTTCAAGCTGGCGGAGTCGAACTTCACGGTCTGGGACGCCGAGCAGGCGAAGGACGCGACGGGGCTCGTCCACCAGCTCGAGATGCACGCGGACCACATTCGCCCGCGCCGGACGGAAAGCGACCTGTTCTTCGAGATCCTGCTGAAGAGCGGCTATTCGCTCACCGCTCCGGTCGAGACCCTGATGCTCGCCGGCAAGACGGTCTGGAGCGTCGACGGGGAAGAACTCCTCCTCTGCCTCGACCAGGGGCTCACGCTCGAGCTGCTCCGCGCCATGGCCGCGCGAAAACCGCGGCGCGTCGTCTGCCTGGATGAAGGCTTCGCTGGCAACGACCAACTCAAGGCCAACGCCGTGCACATCTTCCGGGCCAATGGGGTCACCAGCTTCCGAACCGTGTAGGCGAAGCAAGAATGACCGTAAGGGCAGGGGATCGGGGGCATCGATTCGGCGGGGAGTGGACCACCCGCAAGTTCGACGTCCTCGCCGGCTATCTGAAGGCCTACACGACGGCACTCAAGAAGACCCCGTTCACGAAGCTCTACATCGATGCCTTTGCCGGCACCGGATACCGCGAGGCCCGGCGCAAGGTGCTTTTCCTCGACCCCTACGGGATGCAAGTCGAGTGGGTGACGATCGAGGCCGTGGCGCAGACGAAAGCGATCGACCTCTGGGTTCTCTTCCCGCTGGGAGTCGGGGTGAACCGGTTGCTCACGAAGTCCGGCGAGATTCCTGAGTCGTGGCGCCCGAGCCCGCGGTCCTGCGCAATTCGCGCAACGTCCCGATCTACCTGCTGTGCTTCACCGTCGGCAATTCGCGCGGCAAGGACATCGCGCTGCGGATCGCCAACCACTTGCTGAGGGAGGTGCGCTGATGGCCCAGGGCTCCGGCATCGAGTGGACCGAGGCTACCTGGAACCCGGTCACCGGCTGCACGAAGGTCAGCCCCGGCTGCAAGTACTGCTACGCCGAGCGGATGGCCATGCGGCTGCAGGCCGTGGGGCAGCCGAACTACGCCAACGGCTTCGCGCTCACGCTCCAACCGCACATGCTGGAGCTCCCGCTCCGGTGGAAGCGACCGCAGACGGTCTTCGTGAACTCGATGAGCGATCTGTTCCACCCGGGCGTGCCGCTCTCGTACGTTGGCGAGGTCTTCGCCGTGATGTCGCGGGCCCACTGGCACCGGTTCCAGGTCCTGACCAAGCGCGCCGACCGGCTGGGGGAACTGAGGCCCCGGCTCGAGTGGCCGCCGAACGTCTGGATGGGCGTCAGCGTCGAGACGACGCGCTACCGGGGCCGCATCGATCGGCTGCGCGCGACGGGGGCGCATGTCAAGTTCCTTTCGCTCGAGCCGCTCCTGGGGCCTCTGCCCGACCTAGATCTGCGTGCAATCGACTGGGTGATCGTCGGGGGAGAGTCCGGACCGGCGGCGCGGGCGGTGGACCCCAGGTGGGTGACCGATCTGCGGGACCAGTGCCGGCGGGCGCAGGTGCCGTTCTTCTTCAAGCAGTGGGGCGGCCGCAACAAGAGGCTCACGGGACGGATCCTCGAAGGCCGGACCTGGAACGAGATGCCTCGGCCAGCGGGAGCGATCCCATGCGCTCCCGCCAACGAGGCCGCGATGGGATGAAGCTCCAGTTCGACCCGAACCAGGGATTCCAGCTCGCGGCCGTGGCCGCCGTCATCGATCTCTTCGACAGCCAGCCCCAAGGGGCTCCGGAGTACGCCATCACCAAGTCCGGCCGGTTCGGGGAGCTCTTCGCCGGGCAGACGGCCACGGAGCTGGGCGTCGGAAACCGCCTGCTCCTTCCTGCGGACCGGTTGCGCGAGAATCTGCGCCGGGTCCAGGAGCGCAACGATGTCGAGGTGGCCGATCCCGCCGCCGCGCCCGAAGCGTGGGACCTTTGCGACGTCCCGGCCGGCCGGACCCGCCCGTGCCCCCACTTCTCCGTGGAGATGGAAACCGGCACGGGCAAGACCTACGTCTACCTCCGCACGATCTACGAGCTCTCGCGTCGCTTCGGCTTCCAGAAGTTCGTCATCGTCGTCCCGAGCGTGGCGATCCGCGAGGGGGTGCTCAAGAACATCGAGCTCACCGCCGACCATTTCCGGGCGCTGTACGGTAACCTGCCCTTCGAGCACTTCGTCTACGACGCGAAGCGCGTGAACCGGCTGCGGCAGTTCGCCACGAGCAGCACTTTGCAGGTGATGGTGATCAACATCGACGCCTTTCGCAAGAACTTCACCGGCAGCGAGGAGGAACGGAAGAGCAACGTCATCTACAAGGAGAGTGACCGGCTCTCCGGCCGACAGCCGATCGAGTTCGCGCAAGCGGCGCGCCCGATCGTGATCATCGACGAGCCGCAGAGCGTGGACTCGACCGAGAAGGCGCAGGATGCGATCAGGGCGCTGAACCCCCTCTGCACCCTGCGCTACTCGGCCACGCACCGGAATCCGTACAACCTCGTCTACCGCCTCGATCCCGTGCGCGCCTTCGAGCTCAGGCTCGTCAAGCAGATCGTCGTGGCCAGTGCCACGACAGACGGCGCGGCGAACGAAGCCTTCGTCCGGGTGGAGGGCATCGACTACAAGAAGGGGATCAAGTCGAGGCTCCGCATCCACGCGCAGACGAACGCTGGTCCGAAGGAGAAAACGGTCACCGTGAAGCAGGGCGCCGACCTCTTCGAGCTCTCTGGCGAGCGCGCCTGCTACCGCGACGGCTTCGAGGTCGCCGAGATCAGCGCCGAACCGGGAAGCGAGCTGATTCGCTTTGCGAACGGGATAGCGCTCCGGCCCGGAGAGGAGATCGGCGGCCTGCGGGAGGATGTCTGGAGGGTCCAGATCAAGCACACCATCCGGAAGCACCTCGAGAAGGAGCTACAGGTTCGTTCGCGCGGCATCAAGGTCCTCTCGCTGTTCTTCGTCGACCGCGTGGCGAACTACCGCGACTACGGATCCGATGGACAACCGGTAGAAGGGAAGTTCGCCGCGTTCTTCGAAGGCGAGCTCATGCAACTCGCGAAGGAAGACCGCTACCGCGATCTTCCCTGGCTCTCCGAACCGGCGGAACGTCTGCACAACGGGTACTTCGCCCAGGACAAGAGGGGAGTGCTGAGGGACTCCCGGGAGGGAAGAGACAGCCAGGCGGACGACGATGTCTACAACCTCATCATGAAGGACAAGGAGCGGCTCCTGTCGATGGAGGAGCCGCTCCGGTTCGTCTTCAGCCACTCTGCCTTGCGCGAGGGTTGGGACAATCCGAACGTGTTCCAGATCTGCACGCTCAACGAGACGCGGAGTGCCGTGAAGAAGCGGCAGGAGATCGGGCGCGGCCTGCGGTTGCCCGTGGACCAGAACGGCGCGCGCGTCTTCGACGAATCGGTGAACCGGCTCTACGTCATAGCGAACGAGAGCTACGAGGACTTCGCCCGTGCCCTGCAGGCCGAGTACGAGGAGGATTGTGGCGTGACCTTCGGGAAGGTCCCCCTCACCGCGCTCGTCCGGCTGACTCGCGTGGTCGACGGGAGAGAGCAGCCGATAGGAAAAGAAGCGGCCGCCGCCATCCGCACGTCCCTCGTGGAGCAAGGGATGCTGGACGCCGAGGGCAGAATCCAACCCGCCTTCGACCCCCGGCGCAGGGACTTCGCGCTCGAGCTGCCGGAGGGGCAACAGGATCTCGAACCGGCGGTCGTGGACCTCCTCGCCTCGTATCAGATCGAGCGGCACGTTCGTCGCGACCGCGATCAGGGCCCGAACCGCCTCCGGAAGGAGATCGTCCTGAGCCCCGAGTTCCAGGCGCTATGGGAGAGGATCAAGCCGCGGACGACCTATCGGGTGAAGTTCGAGACGGATGTGCTCGTGCGCGCGGCCGTCGACGCCATCCGCCGCATGGAACGGGTCGAGCCGGCTCGGATTCGAGTAGCGGCGGGGCAGGTCGAGGTCGGCAAGGGCGGAGTGACCACCACGGCGATGAGCGTCGCCGAGGAGCCGCCGACCCACCGCCCGCACGGGCTGCCGGACCTGCTGGCGCATTTGCAGAACGAGACGGAGCTGACCCGCTCGACTCTCGTACGGATCCTCACCCAGTCCGGCCGCCTGGCCGAGGTCTTCGTGAACCCGCAGCGATTCCTCGACCAGGTGACGGCGATCCTGAAGCATGAGCTACACCGTCTGCTCGTGGAGGGGGTCAAGTACGAGCGGCTCTCCGAAGACGGTGTCGACGTCGTATGGGAGATGGTCCTCTTCAAGAACGAGGAGCTGATCAGCTACCTCGAGGCCCTCCAAGTGAAGAAATCGGTCTATGAGTACGTCGTCTACGACTCGCAAGTCGAACGCGAGTTCGCGAAGAAACTCGATGAGCGCGACGACATCAGACTGTTCGTGAAACTGCCGAGGTGGTTCGAGATCGACACGCCGATCGGCAAGTACAACCCGGACTGGGCGATCCTCAAGCACGACGGCCAGGCTCTCTATCTCGTGCGGGAGACAAAGGGAACGCGCGACTTCCTCAAGTTGCGGACCGCGGAGGCAGACAAGGTGCGCTGCGGCCAGAAGCACTTCGAGACGATCGACATCCCCTTCGCCGTCGTTGTCAGCGCGGATGAGGTGTGAGCCCTCGCCGCGGGGCGACGCGGTCCGAGGGGGAGCATGCTCCCGTTGTCCGATGGACCGCAGGAGAGAGCCCGCCCGCCCGTCACTCCCCCCGCCGCTCCGCTGGATCCCTGCTCTTCCCCTCCCCCAACCCCAACGGCCGCTGCGCCATTCCGCCGCTCGGCTGGACGCCGATGAGCTGGAGGAGGATCCGGCGCGGCGGGATGTCGCCGGCGGAGGCGGGGAGGGCGAGCGGGAACACGAGGGCGAGGGCGAGTCGGCCGAGCATGGAGATGGCGAAGAGGAAGCGGACGTGGCCGCCGAGGAGGGCGAGGAGGGGGGTCGCGAGGAGGGCGCCGGCGGCCTGCATCGCGCCGTGGACGAGGCAGAGGGCAGCGAAGACGACGGGGCGGGTGCCCTTGTAGGTCGACTGGAGGAGGAGCGAGAAGTGGGCGACCTCGTAGCCGCCCCATGAGAGGCCGGAGAGGACCTGGCCGACGACGACGAGGCCGAGGCCGTGGGCGAAGAAGAACGGCAGGGGGATCAGCCCGATCAGGAACACCACGACCGCGTAGTTCGGGCGCGGGCCATGCTGATCGACCATGCGGCCCCAGAAGGGGAGGAAGAAGACCTTGGCCCCGATGACGCAGACCGTCGCCGCGGTGTACTCGAGATAGCTGAACTGGAGCTCCTCGATCATGAACGGGGAGAAGAACGGCGAGGCGATGTAGACGACGAGGTGCAGCGCGGCGCCGGAGGCGAGCAGGCGCCAGGCGTCCGAGCCCCGCGCCGTGCGCAGGAAACGGAACACGCGATCGCGGCTCGAGAGCCCCTGGAATCGCGGCTCCACGGAGAGGGCGAGGAGCAGGCAGGAGATCAGCCGGAAGACCGCGGCGAGGGAGAAGGCGAGCCGATAGCCCGTGCCTCCGAGCTCGCCCGCGACCACCTCGCCCGCCCGGCCGGGCTCGAGATTCTCGAGAATCAGACCGCTGGCGAGCAGCGCGCCGAGCGTCGCCAGGTGCACGCCGCGGTTGCGGCTCGCGAAGTAGCGCCCGCGGACCTCCTGGCGCACGAGGTCGCCGAACCACGAGCTCCATCCCGTCCCCCCCGCCTGCCCGCAGAACTGGTAGACGCTGGCGGCGATCAGGATCGTCATGGGCGTCGCCAGCGGCCCGGTGCTCGTCGCGGCGAGGAAGACGAGCACGCCGGTCTGCCCCAGGACCGCGGCGCACACGATCCACTTGCGCCGCCGCACCCGCTTGAGCAGGCCCACCACGAGGAGCGGCCCGGCCGCCCCCACGAAGAGCGGCAGGCTGACGACCAGCGCCGCGAGCACCGTGCTCGCCCCCAGCCGGATCGCGTCGGGCAGGAAGAAGACCTCGCCCAGGCCCACCATGAACGCCCAGGCCATGCCCTCGAGGCGCGAGAGCAGGAGGGTGCGCTCGATGCGATCGGCGCCGAGCGCCGGGGTGGGGGGCATGGGGGAGGTGGCGGAGGGGGGAGGAGAGGGGGAGGAGCGCGGGAGGAGGGAGCGGGGCCGGCGGAAGCCCGTTTCTTCCCACTCCGCGCCGCTCCTGGCAAGCGCCTTCCGTCCGGCCCGGAGCTACGCAAGACATACTCGCACTCGGCCGGGGGCCGGCGGGAAGCCGTCCGGGCCGCCGGAACTCTCCGGCCGGAGGGGGGTTCCGGGGGTCCGGGAACCCACGCCCCGGCCAACGCTCGCCCCCCCGGCGGCGTACCATCTGCCCACCTGGCGCGAGACCCCCGAACCGCCGGCGAGCCCGGCCGCCGGGGATCCGCTCCACCGAACACCCCTGGCCCGCGGGTCGCGGGCCCCCAACGGACGGAATAGCCAACGGAAGGAATAGCCAACGGAAGGAATAGAAGGAGTACTTCGATGCTGACCCTGATCACGAGCACCCTGCTCGCCCTGGGCTTCGCCCAGGAAACCGCGGCGGTCCAGGCGACCGATGCCAAGGCCGAGCTTTCCGCCGTCGCGCAGAAGCTCGCCGCCGCTGAGAGCTACCGGTTCACCATCGCCACCGAGACGAAACGCCTCGTCGACGGCGAGGAGCAGCAGTCGGGCGGCCGCGGCGGTCCCGGCGCCCGGGGGGAAGGCCTCGAGAACACCCCCGTGAAGGGCGCGTGCTGCAAGGGGCTCCCGATGCAGCTCGCCACCGGCGAGACCGAGGCCTACAAGGAGGGCGAGCAGGTCGTCTACAAGGGCGCCGACGGGAAGTGGCAGGTCTTCGCAAGGTCCGGCCCCGGGGCCGCGGGCGGTGAGGGCGGCGGCCGCGCCGGCCGCGGTGCTGGAGGCGGCGAAGGCGGCGGCGCCGGCCAGGGCGGCGAGCCCGGGGCGCGCGGCGCCGGCATGGCGGACCGCGGCGGCATGCGCGGGCTCTTCACCCTGCGCACTGTCGTCGCGCCCCACGAGATGCTCGCGGGCTTCGGCAGCATGGTGGCCGACGTCGAGAAGAAGCCGGAGGGCGGCCTCGTCGTCTTCACCGGCCAACTGACCGCGGACGGCGCCGAGAAGATCGGCGGCCGGGGCGGCCCGCGCGGGATGCGCGCCGGCGGCGGGCCCGCGGGCGGCGGCGAGGGGCCCCCGATGGAGACCGCCGGCACCTATCGCCTGGAGACCAAGGACGGCGCGGTCGTCGGTTTGAAGGTCGAGATCAAGCGCTCCGGCAACTTCGGCGAGCGCACGATCGAGACGACGATCACGCGCACCTTCACCTTCGCCGACCTCGGCGCGACGAAGTACGAGGTGCCCGAGGAGGCGCTGGCGCAGCTCAAGGGCTGATCCGCGACGAGGACGGCGGGCGAGCGGCGGGTCCACCGGGCCCTCCGCTCGCCCGCGTCGTTCGCGGCGCGGAACGGGACCCGCTCGGCTCGCCTACCCGCGGAAGTACAGATACGCGGCGGCGATCAGGACGAGGACGACGAGGGAGGTCGCGACGTCGCCGGCCCCCCAGCTCTGGCGCGAGGTGGCGCGGTGCTCGGCGGTGAGGGTGCCGAAGGTGAGGCCGTCCAGGCGCGCGGCGGAGGGGGCGGCGGTCGCGTAGCTGACCCCGATCATCTCCAGGGCGCTCACCACGAAGATGAACAGGCTGTAGTACTGGAAGTAGACCGAGTTCACGATCCACAGGAGCGAGCCCGCCGGGTAGCCCTGCTCGTAGCCCGCGAGCTTCAGGGCCACCGGCGTGGCGGCCGCCAGGCGGAAGAGGCCGAGCCCGAAGCCGACGATCAGGGCCGCCAGGCATCCCCGGGCGTTCAGGCGCTTCATCAGGACGCCGAAGAAGAACACCACGAAGATCGGCGGCGCCAGGTAGCCCTGGACGCTCTGCAGGTAGAAATAGAGCCCCGACGAGCCCTGGATGACGGGGATCCAGACGAGTCCGAGCACGACCATGACGGAGGTGGCGATTCGGCCCACCCAGACGATCTCCCGCTCGGTCGCCTCCCGCCGGAAGGGCCGGTAGAAGTCCATCGTGAAGAGCGTCGAGCAGGCGTTGAACACGCCAGCGAGCGAGCTCATCAGCGCGGCAAGGAGCCCCGCGACGACGATGCCCCGCACGCCGGCGGGCAGGACGTGCTGCACCATCAGGGGGAAGGCCGCCTGCGCCTTCTCGGGGTCGAGCGCTCCGCCGGCGTAGAGCGCCTCGCGCAGGGCGGGGACGCGATCGCTCCCCGCCAGGGCGAAGCAGATCATGCCCGGCACGATGAAGATGAACACCGGCAGGAGCTTCAAGAGCGCGGCGAAAATGCTGCCGCGGCGCGCCTGGGTCTCGTTCGGGGCGCCGAGGGCGCGCTGCACGATGTACTGGTCGGTGCACCAGTACCACAGCCCGATGATCGGCGCGCAGGAGAGCATGCCGAGCCAGGGGAAGTAACCGTTGAAGTACCACGCCTGGCGCACGATCCGGCCCGCGCCATCCAGCTCCCGGACCGGAGCCCACGTTCCCTCCATGCCGGCGGGCACGAGCGGCTTCCACAGGTCGAACATCTCCGAGCCGCAGATCGCGCGGAGCTCGCCCCATCCTCCGTATCCGTCCGAGCTGATGCTGACGCCACGGCTTGGCTGCTCGTGAGGGATGGGGGACGCTGGGAGGCATGAGGAGCAGGAGCACGGTGGATCGATGGCGGCGGCTGGTGGCGGAGCAGGAGGAGAGCGGGCAGGGGGTGCGGGAGTTCGCGGCGGGTCGGGGGGTGTCGCCCTGGTCGCTGTACAAGTGGCGTAGCCGGCTGGCAGGGAGGCGGGGAGGGAGCGGGG